>CAZJHX010000093.1:0-41583 GCA_964545715.1 uncultured Myxococcales bacterium | reverse complement strand
CGGCCTGCGCCCGCTTCGGCGTACGCATCACCGACTGGAGCGTCATGACCAACCATCTGCACCTGATTGTGGAGGCGCCCGACAAGCGGGAGCTGTCACGTGCCATGCAGGGGCTGGGCATTCGGCTGGCGCGCCGCCTCAACGGCGTGTGGCGGCGACGCGGTAAGGTCTTCGATGGTCGCTACCACGCCCGCGCCCTCACGACTCCGCTGGAGGTTCGCCGCGGTCTGGCCTACGTCCTCAACAACGCGCGCCGCCACGCCGCCCGCGGCGGGCACCGATATCCTAAAGACTGGCTGGACCCGTACTCCTCGTGCCTGGAGTTCGAAGGCTGGCGCGAGCACCCGGTCCCTGTGGAGCACGCCATATGCCTGAACCGCGCCCCGCCGGGCACGTGGCTGCGCCGCGAAGGCTGGCGAAAGCACGGGCTCATCCCGATCCCAGAGCTGCCGCGGCCCTGGCGCATCCGCTAACCTATAGCCTCAACCGAGCCAGAACGCCAAAGTGATCGCTGGGAAACAGCTTGCCCTTGATCGGCTTGGTAAACACCAGCCGAGACTCCAGCGCGGTCGCTCCCCGGATGAGCACGCGATCCAGCCGACGGCTCGGCTCTCCCTTGAGCCGCCCGCGAAGCGCCATCGGGTTCTTGGTGTTGTCCCAGGTAAAGCCCGGGTCGTCCTTGTGCAGCGCTCGCCAGGCGTCCGTGTAGTCGGTGGGAATCGCGCTGTTTTCCGGCGCGGCGTCGCCAAAGTTGAAGTCACCCGTGACGATGACGGCGCCCTTGAAGTCGGCGGCGCGAGCAAAGATGGCCTTCAGCTGCACCGCCCGCTGCTTGTTGTGCTTCAGCTGATAGTCCAGGTGCGTAGTGACCACCAACACCTCGGCGCCGCGCACATCCAGCACCGCCCCAAAGGCCATGCGCGCGCGGTTGTTGGCAAACGGTATCTCCACGGTCCGCTTGATCGGGTGCTTGCTCAGCACCGCCAGGTGGTAGCCCTTGTACCGCCCGCCGACGGCACGGTGTTTCCAGTCGCGCAGCAGGACGTCGGCGCTGGTGCGCTTTGGCCCGAGCCGGCGCACCTCCTGCAACGTGACGACCTCCGCCTTCAAGCCGCGCAGCCCGGCGTCGATGGCCTGGTAGCGGGCCGGCCCACTGTGGCCGATCTGCAGCACATTGAGGGTCACAAGCGTCAGGGTTACGGCGTCGATCTCAGGCCTCCTTCACCGCGGTCGTCGCTCCGACCGCGGTGCACGCCATGCCGCCCAGGCGAGTGGCCAGCACGACGGCCGCCTGGACATCCGCTGCGGTAAACGGCCGCTGAGCCCGGTAGAGCGCGGCGATCAGCCCGGCACTGAAGGCGTCACCTGCGCCCGTGCTGTCCACCGCGACCACCTGCGACGCGGGATTGGCGCCCTCCCCCGCCGCGCCGGCCCAGACACAGCCGCCGGCGCCCAACGTCACCACCGCCAAAGCGGGACCCATCGCAGCGATCGACCGCGCACCCGCCTCGGGCACGCTTGAGCCCGCGATCAAGGCGCCCTCAAACGCGTTGACCTTGACCAGGTCCGACTGCGCGCACAACGCCCGCCCAGCCTCCACGGCTGAGTCCACAGACGGCCACAGATGGGTGCGCAAATTGACGTCCGCCGTAACCAACGCCCCACCCTGCCGGGCCGCCTCCACAGCCCTCATGACTGCGTCGCGACCAGCCGCACTACGCATGGCGTTGCAGCTCAGGTGTACGCCGGCCGCTGCGGCCAGCACGTCGTCCGGCACGTCGTCAGCGCAAAAACCGTGCTCCGCCGACCCGGCGCGATGCGGCTCAAAGTGACGCCGCCCGTCCTGGCCAAACATCAACTGCGTGTAGCCGGTCGGCCGGGTGTCGTCCACGGTCAGATACGTGATGTCCACGCCCGCGTCCCGAAGGCCGCGATGCAAGAAGCGCCCGCGCTCGTCATCGCCCACGCGCCCGACCAGACAGGTCGCCACCCCCAGCCGCGCCAGCTGCACCGCGGTATTTGCGGGCGAGCCGCCCAGCAGCCACCGGTCGGCCACCTGGTCGACCAGGGCCTCGCCGATCACGATGCACGCGCCGCTCACGCACTGGATAGTGGGGCACAAACAAGCGGCGCGCAAACCACCGGTGTACGATGGCTCCATGAGCAAGACCCGCGTGTTTGAGTTGGCCCTGGAGTGCGGCATGGACTCCAAAGCGCTCATCGACCAGCTGTGGACCCTGGGCGTCATCGCCGACGGACCTGAGGCCGAGCTGTCCGACGAGATGGTGGCCAAGGCGCGCTCTCTGTTCGCGGCGCAGCCGGTCCCTGAAGCTGCCCCGACCACCAGAAAAGTCGTGCCGCTCGCGCCCGCCAGGTCCCAACCGCCGAGCCCCCCCAAGGGACGAAAGGCGCCGCCGATGATCCGCGTCCTGGACATCGCCGAGCGCTACAAAATGGAGCCCGGCGAGCTGGTCGCGCGGCTGGCATCCATCGGCGTCGCGGCCGAGGATCACCTCTCGTGGCTGACCGCCGAAGACGTCACCGCGCTGGAGCAGGAGTTCGCTCGCAACCCGCCCGAGGGTCGCGTCACGTCGGAGGTCACCGACGGCGTGAAGCGACGACGCCGCGTGCGGCCCCGGCGAGACGGTAGCTAAGAAAACGTTGTGTCCGATATAGTGCGGCGATGTTCCTTCTGGCCGCGCTGCTCATCGCTCAAGCTCCCGCACAGCGGCCGCCACCCACGTCCGAGAAGGTGTTCATCACGCAGCCCCAGGGCTGGATTGTGGGCGACAAGCGCAAGACGAAACGTGAGACGCGCACACGCTTTATCCCGGGTAACCAGGCCATCGCCACCTGGCGGGACCTGATCAGCGTGACCACCCACAAGCGCCCAGGCTCCCTATCGGCCGCAGGACACCTGGAAAAGATGGCGGCGCGCATGACCAAAACCTGCCGCGACGGGCAGGCCACAAAGCCCGAGCTCGTGTCCATCAACGGCTACACCGGCGCCATGATGGTCTCCGAGTGCCACGCGCTGCGAAAGGTCGCCGGCACCGGGGAGCTGCTGATCGTGCTGTCGGTGCGTGGAAAGAGCCGGCTGTACACGTTCAGCCGCGGCTGGCGCATGCCCACCTGGAAGCGCGGTACAGCCCCCATGCCGCCCGCCGAGGTGGAGCGATGGACCCGTTGGCTGCTGCAAACCGTGGTCTGCGACAGCACAAACCCCCTGCACCCCTGCCCGGGAGAAAGATGAGCGCACGACGCACTCTCGTAGCCACCGTGCTGCTGCTGACCACCGCCGCCTGCACGTCCGACATCGCCGACGACCCACCGGACGCCGCTGTCGAGGACGCGCCCGCCACCGATGAGACCGTCACCCCCGACGGGCCCGACATCCCCCCCGGCCCCGCCCCGCTCGGCGTCATGCACAACGAGTTCGAGACCGTCACGCTGGCTCCCGGCGCGGAGTTCAGCGGCTGGTGCCAAAGCTGGGTCCTGAATAACTCTGAGGAGATCTGGGTCAACTCGGTCACGCTGGAGACGGACGGCGGCTACCACCACTCCAACTGGTTCTTCGTCCCCGAAGGCCAGCACGACTACCCGGACGGGCTTTGGAAGAAGTGCTACAGCACCGGGTTCTCCGAGGTCGAGGCGGCCGACTCCGGCGGCGTGCTGTTTGCGCAGTCCACCCAGGTAGTCAGCGAGGTGCAGGCCTTTCCGCCCGGCGTCGCAGTGCGCATCCCGCCGTACTCGCGCATCATCGGGGCCACCCACGTGCTGAACTATCACGCCGAGCCGCTGACCACGGGCCTGCGCATGACGCTGCAGCCGATTCGAGAAAGTGAGGTGCAGGTCAAGATGACGCCCTTCAGGCTCTCCTATCTGGACCTGAACATTCCGGCGGGCGCCAAAGCCGATTTCACGGGCGACTGTGAATTTCGCTCCACCTACGAAGCGGTCGCCGACACCGCGCTGGACATGCAGATCTACTACCTGCTGCCGCACTATCACGCGCTGGGCGACGGCTTCAGCCTGGACATCATCGGCGGCCCTGACGACGGCAAGCGCATCTTCGAACTCGGCACGTTCAGCCCCGAGCCGTTCGGCCTGGGCTTCGACCAGCCGGTCGACCTCAGCGAGGCCCAGGGCCTGCGCTTCACGTGCAGCTACCACAACACGCTGAAGAAGAAGGTGAGCTGGGGCATCGGGGACGACGAGATGTGCGTCCTGCTGGGCTTCGCAGACGCACGCCTGGCGCTGGACATGAGCGTGATCGAGACCACGGAGACGGTCAGTGAAGACGGGCGCCTCAAGAGCACGGGCCCCTGCATCATCTTTCCGGTGCCCTTTGACCAGAACAAGCCGGGCGGCACCCCGCCTTAGAGCGTGACCGCCGACCAGCGCACGTTGACCTGGCTCTTGGCGCGCACATGCAGCTGGACGAGCACGTGGCCCGGGCCCTGGCCCTGGCTGAGCCACCACTGCAGATCGGCCTGCTTGCCGTCGCCCACGACCGTCACCGTCACCGCCAGATGGCAGTCCGAGGCGACCATGCCCAACGGCAGGTCCAGGCCCACGCCGGGCACGACAGGCAGCGGTCCCCCCGTCGACACCCTTTTGGCAGACGCCGGCGCGGCGGGAGCGGCAGCGGGCGGCGGACTCGGAGTCGGAGCGGCCGACGGCGGGCTTGGCGTATGAACCACCGGCTCGGGCTCCGCAACCGGCGCGGGCGCTGAGGCCGCAGCGACCGTCGAGGCCGAAGCAGCCGGCAGCGACAAGGTCTCGCGGGGCTCGTCATCGACCACCTCGCCGTCCACGAAGTCGCCCTCCGGCTCCTCCTTTGGCGGCGCTGACCCGGTAAACGGGCCCCCGGCCGTCTCATCCGGCTGTGGCGGATCGTCTTCCATCAGGCTGACCTTGGCCGTGCTGGCGCCTTTGTACCCGGAGGTCAGCTGCCGGCGACCCGTCGCCTCTTTTTTGCCCGCCAGCTGCACCCGCTTGTGGTGCCGCTCGCCGACGGCCACGAACGGCCCCGGCGTGACGTCCAGCTCCACGTGTGTGGTCGAGATCGACGCGGCCTTTACGTCGACGCGCAGCAGCCGCTCTTCGCGATACGGGTCCTCCGCCAGCACCACCAGCCCCGCCGCCAGCGGCAGCGGTGAGATCCGCTTCAGGGAGTCCGCATGCCGCAGCTCCACATCCTGGAACATGTGCGTGTCAAAGGTACCCTGCTGGATGCCGTACCGCACGCCGGAGTCGGGCTCCATGACCGCCATCGTGCGCAGGCCCAGATAGAAGTCGCCTTTCTTGCGCGACACGCCCGTGCAGATGACGCCCAGCCCGCCGGTGATGCTGCGCTCCATGACGATGTCGCTGAGCCAGAAGCGCGGCAGCGCCAGCGGGCCCGAGCTCTGGCGCACCTGCCCACGCGCCGACTCGTCCTTGTCCCAGTACAGGTACTCGATGATCGACATCTGGCCTTCGGTGATCGCGCCGTCGGGCCGCGTGTTCCAGTAGCAGATGAAGCCGGGGTGGTCGGGGATGGCGACCATCTTCATGGGCGTGGTGCCCGTCTCGTGGTTGCGCAGCAGCGGGATCATCTCTTTGGCGGCGTTGAGCGCGTCGTAGTCCAACACGCCGCGGTCGGCGTGGGTGGTCCCGTCCTCCAGCCACTCCCGGATCTGCGCCAGCCCGATCACCAGAATGCTGCGCGGCACCGTCGTCCCGGCGTCCCCGTCGACCACGACCATGACGTCCATCTCCGGCACAAAGATGCACTCCTTGCGCAGCAGATCCATGTTGGTCAGCCGCAGCGGCTTCTTGTCGTCGCCGGACAGCGGCAGCACCACCATGTCGTAGGTCGGGCCGATGCCGTCCGCGGCAAACGCCATCGTGCCGCACGGGGAGACCCCCATGACCGGCGGCAGATCACGCCGCTGCTGCAGGTGCTTGTCCACGATGATGGTCTGGTCTTTGCCGTACATGACCAGACAGCCCGCGTCCGCGAGCCACTCCAGGCGGTCCGCGCCCGGCTTCAGCTTGATGCGCCCTACGGGCTCCGTAATCCCCGAGCCTGCATCCTCGTGCAGCCCCGCCCGCAAAAGCTGGCTCCCTACCACTACGTAGAGATCCCACATGTCGGTGGCCATCAGCCCCCCAATTGCTCAGTACTCAATGCCGTAACGTGGGCGGATCTTAACGCGTTTGGACCGACCAGTCGACCGGCAGCGAATCGAGGAAGGCCCCGGGGGCAAAGGCCATAGACGTGGATACGACGCCGGCGCGCGCCGGGCGGACATCGAGAAGCCGCATCGCACCCTCCACGGCGATGATCGCCGTCAGCTTGTAGGGGTCGCTGCCGGTCACCGTGCAGCACGCCTGATCCCCGTCGCGCGAGGCCACAGCCATCACCGTAAACGTGGCGCTGGATCGGCTCGCCTCACCGGGCGCATCCTCGGCTCGCTCGATACGCCGATCGGCGGCGCGCTGCACCCACCCCAGCTTCAGCAGCGGGGACAACCAGCCCGCGCGGCCCATCAGCTTCGCGGTCTTGCGCGGCACCACCAACCAGCTGCGAACGGTGCCGACCTCACGCCCGCGAGGCACGTGCAGCGGCTCACCACCGGGAAAGGCCACAGCCGCGCGGGGCCGGCTCTCGCCCGGCAGAGTCACCACGCCGCGCCGGCTGCCCACACGCTCTTTCACCAGGCGGCGGTCGACCCACGACAACATCGGCTGCGCGACAGCCCGCACGATCGACTTGCGGGTGCCGCGCGACATGCCGCCCCCGTGCGTGTGGTAGTAGACGTCGACCTGCGACGCGGCCCCGCCCAGCTTGTCCACCGCGATCGCCGCCGCACAATCCCCAAGCGCGTACTCAAAGGCCTGGGCGCAGATCACCGCGACGCCCCGGTCGGTGGCGCTCTGGTCATAGCCGTCCTTGATCCGCTGCATATAGCCCTGCTCGCCGGTCGTATCGACATAGTGGATACCCGCCTTGACGGCGGCCGCCACCACGGGCTCCCCCATATCTGTGAACGGCCCCACGGTGTTGATGGCGACGGCCCAATCACCCAGCTGCTCCAGCGTGGCAGGGTCATCGGGGGTTGCTGTAGCCACGGACGGGTGCCAGCCGGTCAGCGTGGCCGCCAGCCGGTCGAGCTTTGCGCGGCTGCGAGCGGTGAGCGTCACCCCGTCCACATCGCGGGCGGCGAGCTCGCGAGCGATCAAGCTGCCGGTGTATCCAGTGGCGCCGAGAACGCCGATGCTGCCCATCTTGGGAGCCCCTCTGGGCGGCTAGAAAGAGCCGCCTATCGATGTACCGAAACCCGGGCTGGGCCCGTCCCCTTCCTGGGTATTGATGCTGACGCCGATCGCCGTCAGCGTGATGCCGCCCAGCGTCATGGTGCCGCCGACGACGACCCCCATCAGCTGAAGGATCCCGACCCCCAGGCGCTCCAGCCCGTGATCGTCGGAGTTGGAGTCTTCGCTGAGCGAGCTGGCGGACGCAAACAGGATCAGGCCGCCTCCGACGAGCATCGGCACACCGATAAACGTGAGCGTCTTGCCGGTGTTGCGCGCCTTGACGTCTGAGAGGCCGTCGTCGCCGGGCCAGTCGCCGCGCACTTTGAGCACGCGCAGGTAGGTGTCGCGCCCACCGCTGTCCAGCGCTGGGATGTACGGGTCGTCGCGGTCATTGACGATCATCTGGCGCGCACGCGCGAGGTCATCGGTGCGGACGGTGTACCGGCTGGTGGCGCACCCGCCAAAGGCCATCAGAGCGACAAGTATCGAGCTTACCCAGCGCATGCCCCCTTCATACCACACCCCAACTGAGCTACCGTAAAAGCCATGGATACCCGACAGATAGACCAGATCCTGGCAGAGACCTTCGAAGACTACCGGCTGACCCGTGCCGAGCGCCGGGCCCTCACCGAGGTCTTCGCCGAGAAGGACATGAACGACCAGGACCTGGCCATGGTGCGGGCCCGAGCCTTCAAGGTGGCGCGGGACGCCATGAGCGATCCCAAGCAGTTCAGCGCGCTGGATTGGCTGGAGGACGTCATCAAGGCCCTGCACGCGGCGAAGGTCGGCGAGGTGACCCGACCGACCACCCTGTCCGAGGCGCTCTTCAGCCCGGGCGACGGTCCCAGACTCCGGATCGCCAGTCTGATGCAGCACGCACGGCACTCCATCGACACGTGCGTCTTTACCATCACGGACGACCGCATCAGCAAGTCGCTGGAGAGCGCCCACCGCCGGGGCGTGAAGGTGCGCATCATCACCGACAACGACAAGTCCTGGGACAGGGGATCGGACGTGCAGCGCCTGGGCCGCCAGGGCATCGCCGTCCGCGTGGACCGCACGGACGCGCACATGCACCACAAGTTCTGCATCTTCGACCGCACGACCCTTCTAACGGGCAGCTACAACTGGACACGCAGCGCGGCCTCCAGCAACGAAGAGAACATCATCGTCACGGATGACGCGGCGCTCTCAGAGAGCTTCTCGAAGACCTTCGAACGGCTCTGGACCAGGCTGGCCTGAGCCCCCCGCAACTGTAGACCTGCGACCCCAGGGCCGCTTGGGGCCCCCAAACCCCACCCCCAAAAAAGTGAACGGTTCCGTGTGGTTGCAGCCGGGGCTTTAAACCCCACCTCATTTACGTAAGTCATTGTATTCATTGAGCTTTTCGATTGATTTCGAATTCGCGAAATGCTATGATCAGTTCATGGCAAACATGTTCGATAGACGGCAAGGGCCACAGCGCGTGCGGGGTGCTCAACGGCAATCTCGAGGGGGGCGCGGAAAGCTGTCGATGATGAAAGGGCGTGGGGTCGCGGAGGCGGCGCAAAGGCTGAAGCCGGACCCCAAGAAGCCGGAGACCTGCAAGCTGCCGGTGCGCGTCACCGGGCACGAGCGGTTCAAGGGGCTGCCCAGCGCACAGTACGAGCAGCTGCTCACGCTGGTGTTCATCCGCACCATGGATCTGTTCCGCGCGTTTGGCGTGGACTTCCAGCTGATCCTGGGCGGCTCGCTCAAGGACGGCGACGTGGCGATCGATGCGTCGCGCGCCGGTGGGTCACTGGGTGGATCGGAGGCGCGACCGCTGACTGCCGACGCGATTGGCGCCGACTGGAACCCCTTCCGCGGGTTCATGGATCGCGCGGCCAACGGCGCCGGCGGCGACGGGCTGCCACCCACCGAGAACCTGCCGCCAGAGCCTGAGCGTGAGCCGCCGACCGGCGTGAAGCCCACCGATCCGACGCGTGAGCCGCCGGGTCCGGGCCTGCCGCCGCGCAATCCGCAGGGTCCCACGCGTCCGCCCGGTACCGGCAATCCCGGTGGGCCGACCCGTGAGCCGCCGACACCCGGCGGGCGGGATCCCGAAGGCCCGACGCGGCCGCCCAAAGAGGACAACCCAACACGTGAGCCGCCGGACATCGATCGTCCCGGCGACATCGATGACGACGTGGACCGCAACTGGCCGACCATCGCCGAGCGCGAGGAGGCACGCGTGTGGGGCGACCCGCACTTTGTGGGCGGCGACGGCGGCAAGTACGACGTGCAGGGCCAGGCCGGCAAGACCTACAACCTGCTCAGCGACACGGGCGTCAGCTTCTACGGCACCTTCGACGGCTGGGGCGACGGCATCACCGTGGTCGGCAGCACCGGCTTGACGGTGACGGGGCGCGGCGGCACCTCCAAGGTCCACCACAACGCCAAAAACGACACGATGACGGTCGACGGCCAGCAGCTGCAGGACGGGCAGTCGGTCGTGATGGCGGACGGCGGCACGACCACCAAGAAGGGACGCGACCTGATCACGAAGACGGCCGAGGGCTATCGCATCGTGCAGCACGACAAGGGCAAGCACATCGACGCCGAGGTCAAGACAGGCGACCGCGGGGTCTACAACGGCACCATGCCCACCGGGCTGATGGGCTGCACCTTTGACGCCGACAGCAAGGCGCGCAACGGCAAGAAGGGCAAGGGCGCGCAGGGCGAAGGCGCGATCGACGGCGTGGTCACGGACTATGAGGTCGACGGCGGCGTGTTCGGCACCCTGAAATCCGCGGCGGTCAAGGGCGACGTGGACGGCGACGGGCTGGTCACGCTGGAAGACGCCAAAAAGGTGCTGTACGCGGCGATGGGCCAGGGATCGCTGACCCCGGCGCAGAAGGCGCGCGCCGACGTGGACGGCGACGGCCAGGTGACCATGGCGGACGGCATGTTCGTCATGCGCATGGCCCAGCAGGCGGGCAACATGGGCCGCCGGTCGCGCAGCGGCAACGGCGCGCCGATCGCCATCCCCAGCAACGGCACGCTGCAGCTCAGCCTGGTCAACTACGACGCCAGCTTCGTCTCCCGCGCGCAGGCGCTCGATCCGTACTTCAAGCGTCTGTTCTCAGACGCGGACCTCAGCTCGGTGGTCGGCAAGACGGACACGATGCAGCAGGTGCGTCAGGGCGACCGCTTCAACCTGGGCGTGGTGTCCCAGGCGATGGGCACCTACGCCACCAACGACCTGCGCTCACGCGGCGAAAACTTCATGGTCGAGCAGACCGGCGACAGCCGCTGGCAGGTCCGCTGGGCAGGCCCCAACGGCCTGGCCAAAGACGACTTCAGCACGATGGTCATGGACGTCACGCTGGCCAAAGACGAGCCCGCGCCCCGATAACCGCGGGGCCGCTTGCGCGCGCCGCTGGGCTGCGCCACCCTTCACTCTTCATGATGCGCTGTTTTTCGATGGTTCTAGCGATCGTCGCCCTGGTCGGGTGTGGCGGTCCGGATGCGTTCATGACCGAGGCGAGCGCGCTGGCCGAGGCGGCGCTGCAGCAGGACAAAGCGCGCAACTACGAGTCGGCTTTGGCGCGGCGCGAGCAGGCGCTGGCGTTGTTGGCGCGCATCGAGCTGGACCATCCGAGCTCGGACGCGGCGCGCAGCATCAAGCGCGGAGCCGCGCGGGTCGGGCCGCATCCGGTCGCCGAGTTTCGGGAGACGATCGTGCCTCGATCACGCCTTACCGTGCGCGCGATGTCGGAGCCTGCGGCGTGCGCGGTGCATCTGGCGGCCACGATCAAAGAGGCCGCCGCGCGGGATCGAGCCTCCAGCGCCGTCGCTGCGGTCCTGGGTGCCGAGGCCGCCCACAAGGCGCTGGCGCGACGTGCGGCCTTGAGCATTCGGCCCGGACAGGACCGGGTCGACGCGCTGTTGGCCACGGGGGCGTTGAGCGACGGGCTGACGGCGGCGCGCGGACTGTCCAGCGTCCAGCAGCGGTGGCGCGCGGTCTACAGCGCGGTCCTGGCCATGGCCAAAGCCAAGCAGTTCAACGAGGCGGTCGCGGCGGCGCGGTCGAATGCGGATCCGCGCTTCAGGGCCAAGGGGCTGTCCGAGCTGGCTTTTGCGCTGGCGGCGGAGGATCGCGGCGACGAGGCCAGCATCGTGCTGGACGAAGCGCTGAAGGCGGCTCGGCTGGTCTCGGAGCCGCAGCATCAGGCGGAGCTGCTGGCCAACATTGGGGACATCTATGCCAGAGGCGGCGCGATCGGTGGCGCCCAGCGGCTGCTGGGACAGGCGACGCAGGTCGCGGCCGGCTTGCCGGTGGGGCCCAAGGAGCGCCTGCTGCTGCCGATCGTCAAGACGCTGGCGTCCCTGCCGGACATCACGGGGACGCTGCGAGCGGTCTCGGCGATGGCGGATCCGGAGCAGCGTGGCCAGGCGCTGGTTGCAGTGGCGGGCGTGTGGGCAACCACAGACGGCACCGGGCGCGGGCTGACGAGCGCCATCGAGATCGCTGCAGACCTGAAAGTGGACGAGGCGAGATCGGCCGCATTGGCGGCGCTGGCGGGCGCACAATCCCGGCTGGGCGACGCGGTCGCCGCGCGCAAGACGGCGGAGCGCATTCGTGTGCCGGAGGTCCGGGCCGAAGCGATCATCGAGATCGCGGCGCGGCACAAGACCCCGGCGCTGTGGGCAGCGGCCCGCGATCAGGCGTCGCGCGTCTTTGAGGACCACAAACGTGCGGCGATGCTGGCGCGACTGGCGGCGGCGCTGGGTCGGGCCGGCGACATGGCGGGCGGCAACACCGTGCTGGAGCAGGCGTGGAAAGCGGCGGAGTCAGGCCCCAACACGGCGGCGCGCGTGCGGCGGCTGCTGGCCATCGCTGAGGCAGCCTCCGCGGTCAAACAGAAGACGGTGGCGCGGGCGGCGTTGAAGCGCGCGGCGGCGCTGGCAGCCGGCATCAAGGACCCGCTGACGCGCGCCAGCGAGCACAGTCACATCACCTTGATCTATGCGCTGGGCGGGCATCATGCGCAGGCTGGCAAAGCCATGCTCATCGCGATTCGCGAGGGCGGTACCCTGCAGTTCGAGGGCACAAAGGTCCGGCTGATGCTGGGCCTGGCGCGGCTGTTCGAGCGCATTGGCCCACAGGCGTCGGCCGCGGCGCTGGAGCCGATGCGCGCGGTGGTCGACGGCATTGAAGAGCCCGCGCGGCGGACCGGGCTGGCGCTGCTGGTGGCCCGCGGCTTTGCCGCACAGCGCAGGTATCAGGACGCGGCGGGCCTGCTGGGCTCGGTGGGCAGCTCGGCGGAGCGGGCAGAGGTGCTGTCGGCGGTGGCGGTGGAGGCGGCGCGAGTCGACGGGGCCGATCAGGGCATCACCATCGCCAAGCGCGTCCAGCGTGTGGAGGTGCGCGCGAGGACCCTGGCGGCGATCGCGCTGGCGGCATCCGGCGGACCCGGCGGCACGGGCCGCGACCTCTTGCGCGCGTTTGTGATGGAGGCGCCGCAGCCGTGATCACCACCGTCACCGTGGCCCTGCTGGCTGCAGCACCCCCACCCCAGATTTCGGCGGGCGACGACAACGCCTGCGCCGCCTTTGACGGCAAGCTGTTCTGCTGGGGCGAAAACAACGATGGCGAGATGGGCGACGGATCGACGGGCCCGCCACGATCGCGGGCCGGACGCGTGCCGGGCCTGTCGGACGTGGTGCACGCCCACGTCGGCGACGACATCGTCTGCGCGGTGCGGGCCACGGGCGCGGTGCTGTGTTGGGGCGAGGCCTTCGTCGAGGGGCAGCCCGCGGTGCACAAACCCACCGCCATCGAGGGGATCACCGACGCGATCGCAGTTCAGGCCATCGACCGCTCAGCCTGCTCGGTACACAAGGACGGCAAGGTGCGCTGCTGGGGGCGCGGCCAGGCGCCGGGGACCATCCCGAACATCAACGACGCCGTACAGCTGGCGGCGCGTCGAGGCCTTGGCTGCGTGCGTCACCGGGACGGCGGCGTCTCGTGCTGGGACTTCGAGCGCGAGAGCACCGCGGCCCTGCGCCCCACGCGAAAAGCCTGGTTGAAAAAGACGAGCTGGATCGCCGTCACCAACGGCGGACTGTGCGGCGTCACAAACGGCCACACGGTCTGCGGCCTGGCGCTTCAAGCGGTGGAGCGCCCGAGCGTCTCGGCGCTGAAAGACATCGTGCGCGTGGCCCGAGAGGACGCCGCGATGTGCGTGCTGCGCAAGACCGGCCGGGTCACCTGCCAGACGGGACGTGCCGTATTGGCGGAGGTGCCGGGGCTTACGGGCATCGTCGACGTGTCAGTCGGTGAAGGGTTCGCTTGCGCCATCGACGCCAAGCATCGCGCGTGGTGCTGGGGCAAGGGCGATGTGGGCCAGCTGGGGCACGGAAGGATCGGCGAATCGATCACCCCGGTGCGGGTCGTCGGCTGGTGACCACCACTCAGGGACCTGCGAAGTCGTAGGTGTACCGGATCTCGCAGCCGTAGAATCGGACGTTTGAGTTGGGCAGCGTGGTGTCGAGAAACGCGCTGAGCTGGTAGCCGTAAGAGAAGTTGCTCACCAGGGCGTTGGAGATGGTCGAGTCGACCGCCGAGCCCAGCGCCGAGGCCGCACCCGACGTCGTCCATTCAGCCCTGGCCAGCTGTTGTTGGGCCGCGCCTGCCACATACCGACGCCACAGCTGCACAACAGAGCTGTCGAAGTCGGCACCGGATGTGTTGTCCTGGTACCGGCACGTCAACCGCGTGATAGTGACGCCGTGTGGCAGCTGGACAGGTGCGTGAGCCACCGCCTTGCACCCGCCCGTGGGACACGAGGCCACCGTGCTCAACACTCTGCCGAACAGCCCGACAGTGTTGATGTAATACACGCTCCGTTTCGGGTCCTCCGTGACGAACGCGGACGAAGGGACCTGCAGAACGCCCGTCTTCGTCCCGCGAAACTTGAACGCCGACGCCCGCGCGGTACCGGCCACATCAAGGCGCTCCGAGGGGCTGGCCTCGCCGACACCCACGCGGCCGGACGACGAGTCGACAAAGAGGTCGATGCCACCGGACCCGGCGCGGAAGTCGCGCTTGGCAGCCAGCGTGGAGTTGACCTCCAGCGTGCCGGTGAAGAGCCCACTGCCGACCACGTGAAGAGACGTAGCCGGGCTCAGCGTGTTGATGCCGACGCGGTTGGCGCTGTCGTTGACAAAGAGATCCTGACCGCTGCCCGAGCCGACCCGCAGGTCGTTGTTGGCGTACAGCGTGGCGTTCACATGCAGATAGCGAGCGATGCGGGCGTCTCCGTTGACGTCGAGCGGGTACGACGGCGTCGTGTCCTTGATGCCGACCCGGTTGCGGACGTGGTCGATGAAGAACGTGCCCGAGTCAAAGTTCTGGGAGCCCGTCAGCGTCGCGGCGATACCGTTGACCTTGCTGGGGGCCAGCGCACCGAAACCGACGTGCTGGTTGATGACGCCGCCGTGCTTGATCGAGAAGGTCGACCCGAGCAGCTGCAGTCCCTGGCCGGCGGAATAGGTGGCGTTGGCGTCCGCGGCACAGATCGGGTTGCCGAAGGTGCCGATGCCGCGCAGCTTCTGAGTGCCCGGACAATGCAGGGATTTGACGCCGCCCTTCTGAGTGGTCGTTGGAGCCTTCATCGAGATGACGTTGCCCAGGATGTCGATGCCCTCGCCCCCCACGAAGGACGCGGCGCCGCTCAGATCGGCCGAGCAGGTCGGCGCGCCTGTGGCGTCGATGCCGTCCATCTTCTCGCCGGTGGGGCAGCTTGCCGAGAGCACGCCGCCGGGGACCGTCGCCGTCGGTAGGTTCAACGAAAACTCGTTGGCCGTCGACAGCGAGAGGCCCGCACCCGCGGAGTAGAGCGTGTCGTTGTCGTCGGGCGGCGTAATCCACGTCATGTCTGTGCCGTCCCAGCTCAGTAGCTGGCCCGCGGCGGTCGGTGCGGTCGCGGCGAGCGTGTCTACCTGCACGATGCCGTCGCACAGCGGGTTGGTGGCGCCGTTGCAGATTGCGGCGGGACCGAGGTTCAGGGTGTCAAAGGTGCCGACCGTGGCGCCCACGGAGGTCGGATCGCAGCGGAAGCCGCCCGGCTCGTTGACGCACACCTCGGTGGCCGGGCAGTCATGGGTGCCCTCGGCGCACTCGTCAGCGTCGTCGGCGCACAGATCGCCGTCGAACCCCGCCGGACAGTCGCAGTCGAACAGCGCGCCGAGCTCCGTGCAGGCGCCGCCGTTCTGACAGGGGTTGGGGTCGCACGGGGTCAGGTCGGCGCCGCTGCAGGCGGGGCCCGTAAAGCCGGGATCACAATCGCATTGCCCGGCTGCGACACAGTCGCCATGGCCGCCACAGACCGTGTTGCTCCAGCCACCGTCGGGCTGTGCGCCGTAGCCGGGACACGCATCGGCCGGCACCGCGCAGGTCGGCCCGTGCCACCAGTCCTTGCAGCCGCAGGCCTGGCCGTCGGGCGTGCAGGTGCCTTTGTAGTGGCAGTAGGACTGGTCGCCAGGCGCGCACAGCTGGCCCGGCTGGACCACGACGCTGTGCCAGATCTGGCAGCGCTCGGCGGCGATGTAATGCATCTCGTCATCGCAGACACAGGCGTCGCCTGCCAGGTTGCAGTCTCCGTTGTCATAGCAGTACGCGCGCTCACCGGGGGTGCACACGATCAGGGCGCCCTCTGCCACGCCCAGGCTGTCGGTGGTGTCGGCATCGCCCTGGGGACCATCGACACAGCCGACTGCGACTATCGCGAGACTGCACGCAAGCGTGCGTTGGATCCATTTCATGTGCCTACCCTTCGCGGAACTCTCTCCGCGCCTCGCCACCACCGTAGCAAATTTACTTTACGCCGTACATTTTTTATCTTCGCAGGATGATACGATTGCGCGATATGAAGGCGATCATGATGGCGGCGGCCCTGTGTGGGCTGGTTTTTGGCGGATGTGAGGGCGACCTGGGCTCCAAGCCCACCAAGGTCGAGACCACCAGCGAAGAGGCGTCGCTGGCCCAAAAGGTCTTTCAGCTGGTCAATGTGGAGCGCAACAACGCCGGGCTGACGCAGCTGCTGGCAGATCAGGCGCTGGACGATGTGGCGTGGCTGCACAGCAAGGACATGGTCGAGCGCGGCTACTTCGAGCACGTGTCGCCCGATGGCCTGGACCACGCGGACCGCGCCAAGGAGGCCGGCGTCGCCTACTCGGAGATCGCCGAAAACATCGCGCAGGGACACACAGCCGCCGAGTCCGTGGTCGAGGGCTGGATGAACAGCGACGTGCACCGCGCAAACATCTTGAACGAGGCGTACACGCACCTGGGCGTGGGCGTGGTGCTCGTAGACGGCAAAGCCGATGACAACAAGTGGACACAGGTGTTCTTGAAGCCATGAGCCGACTCATAAGCACAACCTTGATTCTGATCAGCTTCTGCAGTGTGGCCGCGGCTCAGGAGCCGGGCTTTGAACAGCTTGTGCTGGAGCCCACGGACGACACGTGGGCCACGCACGACGACGGGCTCGTCCACGGCGCCGAGCCGCTGTTGAAAGTGGGCATCGAGCCGCAGGGCTGCCAGTCCAACCCCGAATACAAGCCGTGCGCCAAGGACGACAAGGTGTGCTGCAAGGTGGACGCGCCCGGCTACAACTACTGCGCTCCCGAGGGGGAGTGCGCGACGACGCCTCCGTCCTGGACCGCGTTTCGCAAGTTTCGGATGTACCTGCGGTTTGACCTGGGGACGATCCCGGCCGGCGCAAAGCTGCTGAAGGCGACCCTGACGCTGCGCCAGGACTCGATCGTGGAGAAGCAGGGCGGCCCCATGAAGGTGGAGACGCACGGCCTGAAGAAGATCGGGCTGCCCAACCCCATCTGCGACTGGAGCGAGGACACGCTCAACGACACAAACGGCACGACCTGGAACAACCTGGTGCAGAACACCAGCGTGGCGCCGGACGGGACGTGGAGCTTTGACGTGACGAAGGCGGTCGCGGACTGGACCACCGGCGACAGCGACAAGCCGGACAGCCCCGTGCTGCCCAACTGCGGCTTCATGCTGCACGACTCTGCGTTTGGCAAGGCGGACTCGGCGATCGAGCGCTGGGCGCTGTTCTCCAGCAAAGAGGGCGTGGCCTCGCCGAAGCTGGTCCTGGACTTTGCCTACGATATCGACCAGGACGGCGTCTTCGCCGACGAGGACTGCAACGAGGACGATCCCGCCATCAACCCCGGCGTGCCGGAGTCCTGCAACGAGGTGGACGACAACTGCAACGACCTGGTGGACGAGGAGACCTGCGACGGCGTGGACAACGACTGCGACGGCGCCACGGACGAGGCAGCCGTGTGCGGCGCGGGCACGGTGTGCATCGACGGCGAGTGCAAGACGGCGTGCCAGGACGAGTGCTCCAGCGCCTTCGACAAGGCGTGCGTCCTGGGCGACGACGACCTGTGGCAGGAGCTTGGCTGCGGGCAGGCGGACGAGGACCCGTGCCTGGACATCCTGGAGGGACCCAAGTGCCCGGCCGGATGGTTCTGCAACTACGGATCGTGCTCCACGAACTGCCTGGACGAGGATCCGTGCGAGGTCGCAGACGAAAAGGTGTGCGTGCAGACGTCACCCGGCGTGTGGGCCGTGGCGACATGCGCGGAGTACGACGACGACTCCTGCCTGGATGTGGGCGGCTTTGAAGCGTGCGGTAAAGGGGCGACGTGCGCCGAGGGTGCGTGCACCGACGACGCCTGCACCGACGCCTGTGAGGCCGGCGCCCAGCAATGCAGCGAGGGCGTGGCTCAGACCTGCTGGATCTGGGCGGGCGCCTGCACATCCTGGGGCGGCGACGTGACCTGCGCCGAGGGCAGTGCATGTGCGGACGGCGTCTGCGCGGGCGAGGCGCAGTGTGAGTGCTCGGGGCCGGAGCCGGTCTGCGTGGACGAGTGCGACACCGCGGGGCTGTCCGAGTGCGCGCCGGTCGACGACGAGGCCACGATCACGTGCGGCGACACCGACGACGACGACTGCCTGGAGTGGGGCCCGATCACCTCGTGCGAGGCGGGCGAGATCTGCCAGGACGGCGCCTGCACCGTGGTCGCGCCGCCGGACGAGGGCGGGGTCGTGGAAGAGGAGCCGAGCGAGGACATCGCCATCCCCACGCCCGACGAGGGACACACCCCGCCGGACGAGGGCAAGGACTGGGGCCACATCGACGCCGGCGAGTGGCCCAAGGACGACCTGAAGGACCAGGGGCACATCGATGCCGGACCTGCAGAGCCGAAAGAAAAGGGAACAGACGGTGGCTGCGGCTGCCGGGCCGCGCCTTCGAAACATTCGGCCCCCTGGGGCCCGATCCTGTTTATCCTGGTTGCCATATATGGCCGTTTCTGTTTAACTTCCCGTGGGGGGAGAAGACAGCACCATGCGCACATACCTGGACCTGATTCAGCAGATTCTCGATGACGGCGAGATAAAGACCGACCGCACCGGCACCGGCACCTTGTCGCTGTTCGGCATGCAGGCGCGATACGACCTGCGGAAGGGCTTTCCGCTGCTGACCACCAAGAAGGTGCTGTTCTCGGCGGTGGTGCACGAGCTGCTCTGGTTCTTGAAGGGCTCGACCAACATCAACGAGGGTCTGACCGAGCACACGCCTATCTGGGACGCCTGGGCGGACGAAAACGGCGAGTTGGGCCCCATCTACGGCCATCAGTGGCGCAACTGGGGCGGCGCTGGGGTCCAAGGTAAGCACGGCATCGACCAGATCCAGCGAGCCATCGACCTGGTCAAGCACAACCCCGACTCCCGCCGCATCATCGTCAGCGCGTGGAACGTGGGCGATCTGGAGAACATGGCGCTGCCGCCGTGTCACGCGTTCTTCCAGTTTTATGTCTGCGGTGGGCACCTGGACTGCCAGCTGTACCAGCGATCGGCCGACATGGCGCTTGGCGTGCCGTTCAACATCGCCAGCTACTCGCTGCTGATGATGATGGTGGCGCAGGAGTGCGGTCTGACGCCGCGGTACTTCATCCACACGCTGGGCGACGCGCACCTGTACAGCAACCACATCGACAAGGTGAAGAAGCAGCTGCTGCGCGAGCCTCTGCCGCTGCCGCGCGTGGAGATCGCCGACAAGCCGTTTGACGAGCTGACCTTTGACGACATCACGCTGCACGACTACCAGCACCACAAGTTCATCCGCTTCAAGGTGGCGGTGTGAGTGCTTGGTTCGACGTCGTTGTCGCCGCCGACGAGGCCGGAGGCATCGGACGGGATGGCGATCTGGCGTGGCGCCTCAAGGGCGACATGGCCTACTTCAAGCGGCTGACCAGCGAGGCTCCCGAGGGGCAGCGAAACGCGGTCATCATGGGCCGCAAGACGTGGGACTCGATTCCTGAGCGCTTTCGACCGCTGCGCAGGCGTCACAACATCGTCATCACCCGCAACGCAGCACTGCCGGTGCCGGACGGGGTGGGCCTGGCCGGGTCCCTGGACGACGCGCTGGCCCAGGCGACGGCACTGGAGGCGGCCACCACGTTTGTGATCGGCGGCGCCACCATCTACGCCCAGGCGCTGGAGCGAGCGGACTGCCGGCGCGTCTACCTGACGCGGGTACAAGGTGCCTTCGGCTGCGACGCGTTTCTGCCGCCGCTGCCGGCTGATTTTGAGCTGGAGAGCGCGTCAGAAATGAAGGAAGACGGCCAAATCCGCTATGATTTTGCTGTTTTCGAGCGCCGTCGCTAAAATCGGGCCGCTATGCCAGAGCTGATCGTCAAGCTCAAAGAGCGCGAGCTGAGCCGCGTCCCCATCCTGCGTGCGACGACCCGAATCGGTCGCGACGAGACCAACGACCTCGTCATCGACAACATCGGCGTCTCTCGTCACCACGCCAGCGTGCTGTACAACCGGGGTGGCTTTGAGGTGGTGGACGAGGGCAGCGCCAACGGCATCTTCGTCAACGGTGAGCGCATCGAGCGGACGGCGCTGGCCAACGGGGACGTCATCGCGGTCGGCAAGTTTGCGGTCGTGTTTTCAGAAGGCGGCGGCGTCGCGGCCTCGCAGTTGATGCGGGACTCCCCCCTGGTGCCGTCCGACGACGATCCCAAGCCGCAGGCCTACAACCCGCTGCAGACCACCGCGCTGTCGGCGGACGACCTGAAGCGCATGCTGGAGAAGATGGGCCGCGGCGAGATCGCGGCCACCATCGGCAACAACGAAGAGACGCTGCGGCAGAAGATCGTACCGCCGACAAAGACGGCGGCCCCGGCGCCTGCAGCCAAACCGCGCCGCAAGTCGCCGCAGGACAAGCAGACGCAGCTGCTCAAGTGGGCGGTCGGCGGGTTGAGCGTCGTCGTGCTGCTGCTCATCGGCGGCATGGTCTATCTACTGCTTCGCTAGCTCCTGGACCGCAGCTCCAGCACCAATGCGCCTGAGCCGCCGTGCGCGCGGGGGGCCTCTCCAAAGGCCGCCACCAGACGCAGCCCGTCGCTCTTGATCCACGCTTCTACTTCGATGCGCAGCACACCGACCCCGCCGGCCGAGTGGTGGCCCTTGCCGGTCACCACGATCAGGCGGCGCGCGCCTGTAACGAAGGCGTTGCGCACAAACAGGTCCAGCCGGTTGACCGCCTCATCACGATGCAGTCCGTGCAGGTCGACCGAGGCATCGATGTGCAGCCGGTCGCGCGACGAAAACTTCAGGTGTCGGACGCGTGTGGGGTCGGGGGGCGGGGGCGGCGCGGGCGTATCCTTGTCCACGACGCCGTCCAGGTTGGCCATCGCAGCCTCGAACTCCTCGTCTGCGCGAGCGTCCTGGCGCTTGTCTCGGGCCGCGCGCTGCTGCTTGCGCTGCTTCGGCGTGCGCAGATCACCCAGGGGAATCACCCCCGAGACCTCCATCATGCGCTCGAAGTCGTCTTTCTCGGTCACGCCATATTTCTACTACGCGTCGACGACGATGACCATGGGCTCCTTGAACTCAAACCACGTGCATGCGGCCTGGTCGTCCACCTCCAAACAAGTGACTGTGTCGCTGGCTTCGATCACCGTCGGCTCGAAACTGACGACCTCGCAGGACTCACCCGCCATGATGTAGTCGGTGCACGGGTGGTGCGCGGGCGCGGCGGCGGTGTTGATGGCCAGGGCGCTGAGAATGCTGAAGATCGTTGCGGTCATTTGAAGTCTCCCTCTCCTTGGGTACGCCCTCAAAGTGGGTAGACGGCCGCGGTCAGCGCTGATCGGCGGGTGACCGTTTTGTGATCACCTCATAAGCCCCTGTTAACATGTAGGTAATAAACAACCAGGCGGCAACCAGCGCCAGCGTCAGCCAGGTCAGCACACCCAAAATATCCAGCTGTGCCAGGGCGAACAAAACCACCGAGACGCCCCCCTTGGCCACGCGGTAGGTCATCATGTCGATGAAGGCCTTGCCCTGGGTCTTCTGGTCGTATGTCAGCGGGATGTAGAGGATCTCTTTGGCAGCGCGGAAGAGCGAGTAGTCGAAGCATTTGCCGGCGATCTTGGCCGCCGCCATGGTCACAAAGCGCGGCGCCACAGCAAACGCGGCGACGGTGCCGCCGATGATGAATGGGATCCCCAACAGGGTCAGGCGGATCCCCAACAACGTCAGAATCGGGCCGGTCAACACCTGCAGCGCCATCGAACCGAAGCTGATGGCCGCGTACACCTTGCCGCCGACAGCCGTGCGCTCATCGGTGTCGGGAAACGTCGTCTCCAGCATGGCGTTGTACTGGTAGTCCACCAGCGTGATCACGACCTGCACCGTGGCGATGACCGCCAGCATGAGCAGCAGATAACGACTCTTGCGCAGCACCTCAAAGCCGCGCGCGGCGGGCCCCTCTTCGGCCGACCTGTCCACAGCCCCCGAGAGCGCGCCCGACATCAGCATGGCCAGCAGCAGAAACGGCACGCTCATCAGCAGGACCGTCAGCGTGCCCACCTGCTCCGCCACCGCCGAGACCATCAGACCACCGCTGAGGCTGCCCAGGCTGCCCATCACGCAGAAGGCGCCGTAGACCCAGCGCGCCTGATCGCGCCCGGTGCTGGCGTTGGCCGAGCTCCAGAAGATCTCCAGGATGACCACGATGTACACGTCTTTCCACACGTACAGCGCATAGTCGGCGCCCGGGATGCCGGCGAGCCGTGCGCCCACACACAGCCCGAGCGAGGCCAGCGTGAGCACCGTGCACCAGAGGAACATCACGCGCAGCGGCCGGCTCGCCGCAAAGCGGTTGTAGATGACCACCACCACCAGCGACACCGCGGCCACCAGAATCCACGCCAGCGGCAGCCCCTGCGAGGTGTGCCGCTCCAAAAACAGCGACTCCACGGGGGAGCGCACCGCCTCGTAGCTTGCGAGGATCAGGAAGGCCAACGTGCCCATGTGGGCGACGTGCAGCAGGTTCTGATCGGCGTTAGCGGAGGGCGTCCTCAAGCGTAAATCGTCGCATGTTCACTGTGATTGGCAATGCACCCGACGTGCTACTCTTTGTGCGGGTCCCAAGTCAGCCACTGAGATTTGCCCGGAGGGCGCGTAATGTCCGGTGGACGACTTTGTCTGATTCTCTCATCTCTGGTTGTCGTTGGCTGCAGCGAGACCGTCGCCCCACACACCCACGCTGACGCCGCATCGGTGGTGATGTGTGACACGGACGACCCGCCCTTGCCGGTCTCGGGGTGCGTTGATGGGCAGGTCGCTCCCGGAGAGCCCCAGTGCGGCGTGAACCAGGACGGCCAGGCGCTGTTGCTGTGCCTGGGTGGGGACTGGCGCGAGACCTCCATCTGCGTCTTCGAGGGCGCCTGCTTCGCGGGTGAAGTGCGTGCCGGCACGACCCCCTGTGAGTTTGGCTCAGGCCGTATAGACCAGGTGTGCACAATAGTTGGTGACGGCGTGTGGTGGATGGACAACGGCGTCTGCACTCCGCTCTCGCCGCCCGCGACGTGTCTCACCGTGAACGCGCCCTGCGACGAAGATGCGGACTGCTGCAGCGGCAAGTGCTTCGTCGAACGGTGCCTCTAGCGGAGGGCGTCTTCGAGCGTGAAGACCCGCACGTCCTCGCGCTGACCCGCCAACACCTGCCGGATGTAGAGCACGTCGGCCGCGTTGACCACACAGTTGCCGTCTGCGTCGCCCTCGAGCTCGCCGCCCGGGCACTGCGGATCCAGGTCACCTGCGCCGGCGATGATCGGCCGCGGTGTCAACGGCCCAATAGGCACTGTGAAGCCGTCGAAGACCGTGATGATCGACTTGACGATGCCCGCCATCTCGCTGATCCCGTCACCCGCCTTCAGGCCCTTGTACTTCACCGTGAACAGCTTGATGTTGTTGCCGTTGACCGGGGCGTCCGGACCCATCGACACGCAGTTGATCAGGATGTTGCCCGGCTCGCTGAGCGGGTTGGCGTTGCACACGCCGCCGACCGCCGCGCCGATGAACTCCACGTCCGCCAGCTCCAGCACGTCCAGCACCGCCTTGTCGTGGCTGAGCTCCACATCAAACGCCGCCAGGTCGTTGCCGCACGTGTTGGCGCGACCCTCCAGGGTAAAGACCTCACCGGGCTCGCGATCCTTGAACGCCAGACCGACCGTATCGCCCAGGTCAAAGTCGCCGCAGCCGGCCGCCAGGTTGCAGTCCACACCGTACTCGGCCGGCGGATCGTACGGGCTGCCGCTGTCCTTGGACTCGTTGAGGTCGATGGTGAACACCGTGGACTTGTTGCCGTGAATCGTGGCGACACCCGCGATGTTGATAGTCGCCGCGGACGGCACCGTCGAGCCGAATTGCAGCAGCCCGCTGATGTACCTGCTGTCGAAGAAGCGGCGGCGCGTGCCGTCGTTGAACAGGCCCCACGCCTTCACGACCATCGTGCCGGTGTCCTTGATCCCGGTGAACGTCGTCCCCACATCCAGCGGCGTCAGCAGCACGATCCCCTCGTTGTTGCTGTCCACCTTGAAGCCCACGATCTGGTCGGTCTTGCCGGCAAACGTAAAGGTGACGTCCACGTTGCCCGGCGTGCCCGGCAGCGCCCGCTTGGTCGCCTTATCAAAGGTCACCACCCCCTCCAGCGGAATGCTCGTGCCCGAGAGGATCGTCTCGATGACCAGCGCCGGGTTCTGCGTGATGTCCGCCGTGCTGCCGTCCGTGAACGCCAGCGTGACCTCGAAGTTGCCGTCTTGGCGCGTGGTCGTCCCCTCGATGTAGCTGAGCGTGTGATCGGTCACCCGCGGCGGCGTTGGCGTGTACGGCTCGTAGACGTCACCCGTGATGCCGCCGGCGCTGACGACCTCCACGTTGACCGGGGCGTCGCCCAGCTCCGGATACAGCCCGACAGAGCAGTTCACTTTCGCTGCGCCCGAGCCGCCGCCGGTGGACTGCACCAGCCCGGTGGGCGTGACGGACACGATCCCGCCGCCGCCGGCCTCGACCGCAAACGCAACGGACGGATGGTCGGAGAAGTCGATCGTGGTGCCGTCCGCGTAGTTCACCAGCACCTTCAGCTGCTGAGAGGTCGACAGCCCCTTGATCGTGGCAGCCGGATCGCCCGCGCTCTGTGCCAGCTTGATGTTGGCCGGCTGACAGCTCGAGCTGGTCGCCGCAGGCAGGTCAACCACCACAGGCGCCTGGCCCGCGCACAGCGTCTTGCCCTCCAGCTCCCAGATCGCCTGGATGTTCACCTGACCGGGGCCAAGCGCCGTCAGCAGACCACTGTTCGACGACTTGATCAGCGCCGGCTCAGCCGACGAGAACTTCACGCCCACAGTGCCCGTGATCAGCTGACGCGAACCATCGTCGTACTGCGCGTACACCTGCGCCTGACAGGTCTGCTGGTACTTGTTCATGTAGGCGCTGACCGTGGCCGTCACGACCGTCGTGCCGTTGGTCACCGGCGCGTCAGACAGCTTCGTGATCGCCACATCGCAAGGGGCGATGACCTGGAGGCCGGTGCATGTAGCCGGCGGGGACGCGCTCACCGACAGCGGCGCCGTACCGACCGTGTTGCCAGTCGGTGACTTGATCGTCACGTCGTAGCTGCCCGGCGTCGCGCCGAAGATCGACTGCTTGCCGACGTCCAGCGACAGCGCGCCCGGCAGTGAGACCTGCGCAGCGTTCAGGAACTTGGGCGTGTGGTCCTGCACCCAGAGATCGTCGCCGCCCTCGTTGAAGCCGCTCTCCAGCACCAACTTCGAGCGCTGTCGCAGCTGTGCTCCGACCGGCGTGATCGCGTCCTTGATCGGCTGCAACGTGTCGTCTGACAGCTTGACGTTCAGCGGCGTCGGGACAAGCACCCGTACGTGGGTCGTCGAGACGGAGCCGCCGTAGCTCACCGCGATGGTGGACTCGCCCGGGGCGCCCGCGATCGTGACCTGACCGCCCGGCCCCACCGTGGCGACACCCGGATCGGTGCTGCCGTAGCCCGTCTTGGAGTCACTGGCCACGTCCGCCACGCTGAAGTCGCGGTGATACGCGGTGACCTTGAGCTGCACCGAGTCCGCCGCGTCGGTCAGCGGCGCCCAGTTCAACAACTGCGCGTCCGGGTTGCGCGCGAAGATGCCCATGATCTTGTTGGACCACGTCGCGACCTCTCCCGGGGCGTCAGCCGCGCTGCCACCGCCGACACTGCATGGCGTGTCGTTGCACAGGTTGATCAAGTTGGCATCGAACACGTTGAAGCACTTGCACGTGATCTCCGCCGTGTTGCTCGGATCGTCCGGCACCAGGCCGTCCTGCACCGTGAACGTCACGTTGGCCACGTGCACCTTGTCACCCGTGATGCACGGATCATCGTTCAGCTTGATCGCGTTGAAGGTCAGCGACCCCGTGACGTTGGCGTCCGTCGTCAGGTTGCTCAGCGGCGCCGGGAAAGCCGTGCAGGCGCCCGCGGTCACAGCCGTCGCGTTGAGCTGCACCTTGTTGAAGAACAGGTGGATGTTGTAGCCCGCGGTCGGCGCGCCGCCCGAGTTGATGTACACCGGCACCTGGAACGTGGCGCCCGGGAAGAGCGGCGACTGCGGCAGCTGAATCCCGACCTCTTTCGCCGCGATAGCGACGGGCTGCGCAGCCTTCACGACCGCGATAGGAATGGCCGGCTGACTCTGCGCCCCGACGCTGACGGTGGCCATGATGGACTGCTCGGTGTCAAACGCAGCCGCGGGTGCGCTCCAGATGATGACGCAGCGCCCGACCGGATCCGTGGTGCACGATGCCTGCGCACCCGGCGGCACGCCCGCGCCCGTGAACTCGCCCGTGACCACGGTGCCGGTCTTCACCGGACGGCTGAACGCGTCCGTGACCTGCACCGCCAGGCGCGCCTGCGCTTTGTCGATGAACAGCTCGTCGCGCATGGCGATGACCTCGATCACCGCCGTCGCCGCCGCGTTCACGCTGTACGACGCGTTGGCCGACTGCTTGCCGTACGCGTCCGCAAAGACCGCGCCGCTGTTGTTGGGGTTGGCGAGGTCACCGATGACCGTCGTATACGTGCCGTCGCCGTTGTCGACGACCACGTTGGACACCTGGCCCAACGTCGCGCCAAACGTGACCTCTGCGCCGCCGACGCCGGGCTTGCCGCAGTCCGGTCCGTCCGTGATCCCGTCACAGTCGTTGTCGAGGTTGTCGTTGCAGATCTCCTCCAGCTCGGGCGCGGTGCAGGCGTCATAGCCGCCGCTCTTGCACACCTCGATGCCCTTCTCGCCGCACGCGTTTTCGCACGGCTGTACGAGCGGATCGCCCTCGATGTCCTCGTCGATCTCGCCATCGCAGTCGTCGTCCAGCCCGTTGCACTCCTCGGACTTGGCGCCCTTCAGGGTCCAGTCGGTGGTGGACACGGCCGGGTCGCACAGCTCGCAGCCGTTCAACGGGTTGGTAGCGCCCGGCGCGTAGCAGACGCCCGCAATCAAGCAGAAGCCCGGGGCCAGGACGTTCCCGCAGTCGGTCTCGGTGTCGCAGGTATCGGTGGTGCAGCCCAGGTTGTCGTTGCACAAGCTGTTGTCGGGCGTGTGCGCCGTCGTGCCGTCCGGGAGACACTGATCGACCGTGCACGAGATGCCGTCGTCGATCGCCACGCCGCCCTCACCCGGCAGACAGCCGGCGTTCAGATCGCACTTCTCGATGCCGGTGCACTCCTGGCCGTCGTCGCACAGGTCGTCGTCAGCAGTCACCTCAAAGCTGTCGGTGTCCTCGTTGCACACGTTGATCGTGCAGTCGACGCCGTCGTCCGGTCCCGCGGGAGCCGGCCCATCCAGGCAGCCGCCGTCCTGCACCGAGCAGCTCTCCAGCCCGTTGCAGTACAGCTTGTCGTCGCACAGAGAGTCATCGGGGAAGAACTGAACCTGGTCGCTGGCCTCATCACAGAAGCCCACGGTGCAGCTGATCCCGTCGTCCAGCGATGGCTCGCTGCCCGCCTTGGGGAAGCAGCCAAAGCCCTTCAAGCACTCTTCCTCTCCGTTGCAATACTTGCCGTCATCGCACTCCACCGGGATGTTGGAGCACACCTTGGTGCCGATGATCGTCACGCACGCATCCGTGGTGCACTGATCGTTGTCGTCGCAGTCGCTGTCCGTGTCACAGCAGTCGTTGCCGCCCTGGACCACGCTGCGGCAGCGCCCGAAGATGCACTTGTCCAGCGTGCACTCGTTGTTGTCGCTGCACTGGACCGCCTCGGACGACGCACCCGGTGCGTTGAGGTCACAGCACGAGCCGAACTGGTTGGGCGGCACGGCCTCAAACTGGCAGCTGTTGTTGGCGCACGTCGCCGTCGTGCAGTTATTGCCGTCATCGCACTGATCCGAGATAGACTTGGTCGTGCTCAGCGGATCGCAGCACAGCTTGCCCCCCGGCAGCGCCAGCGCCGTCTGGGTGCACGTGTTGGTCGTCAGATCACACTGGTCCTGAGTGCACACGTTGCCGTCGCTGCACTCGATGTTGGAGTTGCAGCACGCGGGGTCCGACTTCACGTTGCGGCACTGGCCCCAGGACTCACCCGGCGTCCCGGCAAGCGGCTGGAGGTTGGCGCAGAAGTCCTCAGTGCACGGGTTGGCGTCGTCGCAGTCCGCCGCCTCGGTGCTGGCAAAGCAGCAGTCCTGAATCGGGATAAACGCGCACGCGCCCGTTTTGGGGTTGCACGTGTCCTGGGTGCACGGGTCGCCGTCGAAGCAGTCTGCGTGCTGTGAGCAGCAGTCCGGCACCGGGTTGAACAAGCACGTCTTGGTGGCCAGGTCGCAGGAGTCGTCCGTGCACGGGTTGCCGTCCAGGTGACAGTTGTTGGCGCCGACCTGCCCGGGCTGGGCGTCGCAGTAATTCGGGTCCGGGATCGACAGGCAGTTGAAGTCCTTGCACGTATCGACGGTGGACGGATCGCCGTCGTCGCACTCCCCGCCTTGCGCCGGGTCGGGATAGGTGTCCTGGGTGCAGCAACCGGGGCCCGCGATCAGGCTCGGCGGGTTGCAGGAGTGCGTCTCCTCGTCGCACTCCACGGTCAGGCACGTGTTGGTCGCGCCGCTGCAGTCGGCGCTGGTCAGGCAGCACTCGCCGCCGACAAAGTCCGGGTCCGGACCATGCGCGCAGCCACCCGAGATGCACTTGTCCAGCGTGCACGCCAGCCCATCGTTGCACTCGTCATCGACCAGGCAGCAGTCGGGTGGCGGCAAAAACGTGAACTCGCAGGCGTGGTCCACGCATTCGGGCACGTGGCACAGCGTCGGCTTGGCGCAGTCGAGCCCCGTGTTGCAGCAGCCATCGATGGCGATGTGGGCGCACGTGTTGCCCACGCAGGTGTCCACCGTGCACGCGTCGTCGTTGGGCTGCTCGTGGCACTGCACCATCTCGAAGATCTGGAAGACGTCCAGGTTCTCCTGACCGGGCGTGCCTTTGTCCGTAAGGCCCTCGACCGTGGCCAGCGACGTCTTCCAGGAGCCGCCGACATCGTTGTCGTTCTGCGGGTTGACCAGAGAGATGCTGGCGCCCGTTGGGTTGGGGAAGTTGGGCCCGCCGTCGAAGTTGACCTCGTCGTGGGTCTCATTGGCCGGGCTCTTCAGCACAACCGAGTCGCCCGAGTTCGACAGCTGATAGGCCGGGTCGTACTGGAAGTCGCACGCCACGCCGCCGTTGGTCGCCGAGTCGGAGTTGTTGCACAGCACCGCGTAGCCGCCCGGCTCGACGACCACACCGATCAGGATGGCCGTGACCGCGTCCGCCTCGATGCCCGTCAGCGCCCACCCGTCCAGGTCGACCGCCGAGTCGCTCGTGTTGTAAAGCTCGATCCACTCGCCCTCGGAGTCGCCGACGGCGCCCGGATTGATCATCAGCTCGTTGATGACGATGGCGCTGACCTCGGGCAGCTCGCACCAGTTGAAGTTGTCGGTGTAGACGCACTGCCAGGTCACGCACGTGTCCCAGGTAGTCACGTCGCCGTCGTCGCAGTCTTCGTTGGTCGTGCAGCAGGTCGGGTCGTCGAGCTTGGTGTGCACGCACGTGTCCGTGTTCACGTCGCAGCCGTCCACGGTGCAGGCGTTACCGTCGTTGCACTCCGCATCCGTCGTACAGCAGCCGATCGCGCCCAGGGCCTCGATGTTGCGGCAGACGTTTGCCACGCAGGAGTCGTCGGTGCACGGGTCGCCGTCGTCGCAGATCGCGTGGTCGCCCGTCTCGCAGCACTTGCCGGCCGGGTTGTCGATGGGCGTGTAGCTGCACTGGTTCGCACCGCAGTTGCAGCTGACCTCGTTGCACACGCCGCCGCTGCCGCACTGCTGAGCGATGGGCTCGACATCCACGATGCCGCAGTCGCAGCAGTCCGGGTCGTCTTTGACAAATTTGCAGGCGCCGGCCTGGCAGCTGTCGGTGGTGCAGCCGTTGCCGTCGTCGCAGTGGGCGTCCGCGGTGCACGACACGCACGTGTGGGTCAGCTCGTCGCAGACCGCCTGCCCGCCGCACTCGATGTCCGCCGTGCAGCAGCCGGGGATCGGAGGCGGCCCGAAGTTGCAGACCTGGGTGCCGTCCGCGCCCGGGGCGCAGCTCGTCGTGTTGCAGAAGTAGTCGTCGTCGCAGTCCGCAGCGTCGATGCACGGCCGGCTGACGCGCACGTGAATCGAGCACCGCGCCTCGGGGTTGGAGAACGGCTGGCCGTCCGTCTCGTCCACGATCTCGAGCACGATCAGGTGCTCACCGTAAACCAGCTCCAAGCCAAATGGGGCGGCCGCCTGCGTCGACGCAACCGGCAGGCTGTTGTCAAAGGCCGTGACCGAGACGCTGCCGCCCGCCAGCTCCGCTTCCACGTTGGAGGTCCAGGTCACCTCCACCGCGGCCACCGTCTGGCCGCTGCCGAGCACAACCGTGTGAAAGTTGGCCGGGGACACACAGTCGATGGTCGGGGTATCCACAGCACCCTGCACACTGCGCAGCTGCGACTGTGGTGACACCGTGACGGCATCAGCGTCCAACGGACCATCCGAGCAACCGAGCGCGGTGACGAGCAACACGACAACACACGCAAACCGGGCCGCTACAGACCTCATGCGACTCCTCCAATTAACTGGAAACGGACAACCTCTTCGAGCGCGGAGTATACACGCGCAGGCTGTGAGATCTCCAGCGGAGCCGGGGTGGTACAAAGGCAGGACCAAAGGCCATTTCACGAGTGATTTCAGCGGCCTGATATGCTATGGTGCCGCGATTGTTGCGGTTGTTGTAGAGGTGAGAGTGGAAGCACGAGCGAGCCGAATGTGGATCGGCCTTCTTGTAATCACGGTCCTGGGCGCGTGTGGCGACGCGACGGACAAAGAAGACCCAAAAGCGTTTGACGAAGTTGTCGTGGCGCAGACGGACACCGGCGGTGAGCCCGGCGACGAGACGGGCGACGACACCACGACGGACACCGGGGTCGCAACCACCGGCGACGACACCGGCGACACCGGGGACACCGGCGGCCTTCCGATTTTTTGCGTGGCCGGCGAAAAGAAATGCGAATCCAAGAACCAGGCAAAAACGTGCAACGCCGAGGGCAACGGCTGGACGCTGGCCGCCTGCACCGCCGGCACCGTCTGCGCGGGCGGCAGCTGCAAACTATTGACGTGCACCCCCAACGAGTCGCTCGGCACCTGCTTCGACGCGACGAGCATGGAGGTCTGTGACAACACCGGCACCAACGTGGAGCACGTCTTCTGCGACGTGGACAACCCGGTGTGCCTGGACGGCACCTGCCAGAACCTGGTGTGTTACCCCGGCAACGCGCGCTGCAAGGGCGTCACGGCGGTCGAAAAGTGCACCGACGACGGCGCCGGATTCGAGGTGGTCGAGGTCTGCGGCGAGGGCGGCATCTGCAAAAACGCCAAGTGCCTGACCGCGTGCGCGGCCAACATCAAGGAGAACACCTACATCGGCTGCGAGTACTGGGTCACCGACCTGGACAACATCGAGGGCGGCCAGTTCCAGGCTGTGGCCGCGGTCGTCTCAAACGTCAGCGAGGACACGCCGGTCACGGTGACGATCACCAACATGGCCGAGGGCGTGGACGTGCCGCTGGACGACAACGTGGTGCAGCCCAAACAGCAGCGCACGTTTACGATTCCCAAGGGATACGACCTCAACGGCAGCCAGCAGGTGCCGCACAGCTTCCGGCTGCGCACGTCGGGGCCCGTGACCGTGCACCAGTTCAACCCGCTCAACGCGGACGGGGTCTTCTCCAACGATGCGTCGCTGCTGCTGCCGGCCAACTCGGCGGGCAAAGAGTTCTACGCGCTGTCGTGGCCGCAGCGACAGGCCGACGGCTTTACGGGCAACGTGCCACTGCACGGGTTTGTGGCGATTGTGGCCATCGAGAAGGGCGAGACCGTGGTGACGGTCTTCCCGACGTCGCTGATCGAGCACAGCGACCAGTTCGGCCCGCTGACGCCGTTTGCGTCCAACGAGTTCACGCTGCAGTACGGCGAGGTCCTCAATCTGGAGACGGGCGGTGGCCAGTCCGGACCGGATCTGACCGGGACCCGCATCACGTCCAGCAAGCGCGTGAATGTCTTTGCGGGTCACGAGTGCGCCAACATCCCGCTGAAGATCTCCAAGGGCAAGTTCCAGGGCACGGACTTCTGCGACCACATCGAGCAGCAGCTCTTCCCGCTGGACACGTGGGGCACGCAGTACGTAGCCGACCGCTTTGTGCCGCGCTCCGACACGCAGACGGACGTGTGGCGCATCATGAGCGGCGCCAACCAGACGGTCATCCAGACGGACCCACCACAGGCCAGCGTCAACGGCATCACGCTGAACAAGGGCGAGTACGTGGAGTTTGAGTCGGCGGAGAACTTCTTCATCGTGGCGACCGGGCCGATCAGCGTCGGGCACTATCTCAAGAGCTCCAACTACGAGGGCTTCATCCCGGACCCCGAGTGCCAGCAGGGCGAAGGCCAGACAGGCATCGGCGACCCGGCGTTTACGTTGTCGACCGGCACGATCCAGTACCGCAAGGACTACAACGTGCTGACGCCCGAGAACTATCGCGAGCACTTCCTCAACTTCAGCTACCAAAGCGGCACCACGATTTCGATCGACGGCGAGGCGATCGAGCTGCCTGACCAGCCGTTGGGCCTGACGACCTGGAACGTGCACACCGTCGAGGTCGTGCCCGGGGTCCACCGCATCGAAGCGTCCAGCACGGTGGGCGTGACCGCATACGGGTACGACTGCGACGTCAGCTACGCCTACCCGGGCGGGCTGAATCTCGAAGCCCAGTAGCCCGCGTGATCCCGCTGTGACGCGGGCGTGATCCAACCTGCTCTCCAAGGGCCCCTCCCCCGCCCGAAATCCAGCGCAGCCCGTCACTTCTGACCTTTGGTTCGCCGGTTGCACAACCAGCCGGCGCTCATCAAAGAAGGAAGGAAGGGCTCATGAGAAGCATCAAACTGTGCGCGGTTATCCTCTTAACCCTGGTGTGGTCAGCACACACGGCCTCAGCGGCGACGCTGGAGCAGCTGATGGACCTCTATCAAACATATGACCGAAACGGCGACGGCATCGACGAGATCGAGTTCTTGTCGCCGCTGTTTCCTCCGCCCGCCGGGCTGGGTCCCAACGAGGAGTTGGTGGTCGTATTTGTGGAGCCGCGCCTGCTGCAGACGCTGCCCAGCTACTTGAAGACCAACGATACGGCGCAGGACGTAATGGACGCGCTGCTGCAGCTGCGTGACGACCTGCGCGGCGACGGCTTTGCCAGCGTGTTTGTGCTGGCTGACGTCTACGATGGCGGCAAGGACCAGGACGGCCTGACGGTTTTGGCGCTGCGCGACTTTTTGATCGACGTGCGCAAGTCGTTTTGCGGGTTGAAGGGCACCATGCTCATCGGAAACTTCCCGGAGTCCAAGCTGGTGCGCCAGCAGTTCTGGGTGTCCCGTCACGACAAGGGCGAGGGCAACAAGATCGCCGGCAAGGCCCTGAAGATCAACGACATGTTCGTGCACGCAAAGGCCGGGATCCTGGCGCATCGGTCCGACCTGGTGTTGGGCGATTTGGACGGTGGCTGGGACAAGCTCTACAACCTCAACCTCTCGGCGCAGGGCTTCGGCGCCAGAATCGACGGCAAGAGCCTGTCGGTGGGCAAGTTCAAGAGCTGCCTATACGAGAAGCACACCTACAAAGACAGCGACGCCTTCTTCATCGCGGACGCCGGCTTCACCGGCATGAAGGAGAGCGGCGGCTGCTTGACCTTGAACATTACGAAGCTGTCGGCCGGGCTGGAGCTGTCGGCTGCGGACAAGGGGCTGATCAACCCGATCGCGCGCCCCGAGATCCAGGTGTCGCGCATCAACGCCAAGCACGTGGCAATGAGCCCGGGCTACTGGCTGGTCGACAAAAACGGCAAGCACGTGGTCGGCAAGGACGGCAAGCCGCAGATCGTGTCGGCCACCAACAAGTACGGCTCGCAGTTTCAGAACGACTCGGGCTTCTCGTGGTGGAAGCAGGATCTGGCACTGGAGCGCCGCCTGATTCTGGAGTACCTGGAGCGCAACCACGACTTCCGCACCGGCCAGTATGACCACCTGCCCTTCCGCGCGGCCGGGATCAGCTACGAGCTGGGCAGCGCGACGGGCAGCTCCAACGAGCTCTCCACTGCCATGAGCAAAGCGGGCGCAACGCCGAGCACGCCGGTCGTGGCCAACAACGCCACCCTGTTGGACTACGTGAACTGGCTGAAGAAGCCGGCCATCCTGCGGTCGATCTGGGCGCACTCCAACGGCACGGTCTCCAACTTCGGCGACAAATATCAGCACGGGCAGCTGGTCGCGGCGACCGGGACGCCGTGGCGCTGGAAGAAGTTCGGCGGCGAGTTCGCGGGCGTGTACCCGAGCTTTGTGGACCAGGGCAAGTCGGCCAACTTCTACCTCTACCGAACGCTGTGGGAGAACAACAAGCTGGACGGCGCGGGCCCCCAGATGTTCATCCACCAGGGCTGCGAGGTGAACTCGCCGATCTGGGACGGCGCCTACACCAGCGGCAGCTACGGCAAGGCCCAGAACGCCGAGGGCCAGCTCTTCTACCTCAACGGGCTGGCGGTGCTCTCGCGCGCCAAGGTGTTTTACGACGGCCCCGAGGGCCTCAAGAGCGCGTGGACCGGCCCGCGCAGCGTCTTCGGCAGCGCCCTGACCACCTACTACAACACGCTGTCCAAAGAGACGCTGTTCAAGCAGGCGCAGAAGATGCCGTACGGCTGGGGCGTGGCGACGCAGGGTGATCCGCGCGTGAACCGCAAGCGCAGCTACTCGTGGAGCGTCAACGGCGACTGGAGCCTGCGCCTGCGCTACGAGCGCCTGGTCAACGGCAAGGGCAAGTACACGTCGGCGGCGCAGGGCAAGCCGCGCGAGTTGGTGTTCGAGGTGCCGGTGGGCGCTGCAGAGCTGAAAGTGATGATGACGCCCGGCTGGAGCGGCGGCGACGCCGATCTCTTCGTCAAGCACGGGGCCGCGATCAACTGGTCGAAAGAGAACAAGTACCAGAACTCGCCCACGTTCAAGGCGCAGTACAAGAACGGCTCCAACGAGACCGTCATCTTCAAAAACCCGGCGCCTGGAACCTGGTACGTGGGCATCAACGCCTACAGCGGCAACCCCGCCGCCGTAGTCTCCGCGCAGCTCAAGGGGCTGACCAACAACGTCTACACGACGGCCACGGTGAACAACTACGCGGTGCAGGACTTCCAGATCAACGTGCCCGCCGGCGCGACGCGGCTCGATGTCGACATGTACGGCAGCGGTGACGGGGACCTGTACGTCAAGCACGGCGCAATGCCCGCCAACTACAAGGGCTTCCACAACTCTGCGACCTTCAAGGCGCCCTATAAGGGCGGCTCCAGCGAGTCCGTCAGCTTTGACTACCCGGCGTCCGGCACGTGGCACGTGCGTGTCTACGGCTACAGCGGCAACCCGAAGATCACGCTGAGCTCGTACGTCGAGACAGCGCCCGAAGCCACGTACCGGACCTTCGGTGTGTGGAAGGGCGGCACGAAGCAGTGGACCATCGACGTGCCGGCGGGCGTGGCTGAGATGACCGTGCACCAGGGCGGCACGGGCGACGCCGACCTCTACGTGAAGCGCGCGGCGTTCTCGTGGCCGTCGGATAAGGGCTACAAGAACCAGCCCGAGTTCAAGGCCGGCTACAACAGCGGCACAAACGAGACCGTCGTGTTTCAAAAGCCCGGGGCCGGCCAGTGGCACGTGCTCGTGCACGGCTATCAGCACGCCGGCGGCCACGTCACCGTGACCTTTGATTAAGGCCCGTTGACAGGCCCGCCACCGCTGCTCCAATACAGCGATGCGCATCGCCCGAATCGACTTGTGGCACGTCAAGGTGCCCCTCGCCTCTCCGTTCTACCCCTCCTGGATACCCGGCTTTCGGCAGACTGAGAACCGGTTCGACCTCATCCGAATCGAGACAGCGGCGGGGATCTCCGGCTGGAGCGCCGCTCCATCGATGGGGCGCGAGCGCGACGGGTGGGGTCAGCTGCTGGGCAACTACTTTTTGGGGGAGCGCGCCGACGACCTGACCAACATCCGCCAGCGCATTCGCGAGATGGGCTACCTGGGCCACCGGGCGGGCGGGCTGGTGGAGCCCGCCTGCTGGGACATCGTGGGAAAGGACCGGGGCAAGCCCGTCTACGAGCTGCTGGGTGGAACCGGCGGCACGGTGACCTTGTATGCCTCGACCGGCCAGGTGCGCTCGGGAGCGGAGCGTGTCGAGGAGGTCCAGGCGCGCGTCGAAGAGGGCTTTGAGGCGGTAAAGCTGAGGGTGCACGCCGAGACGCTGGCCGAAGACGTGGAGCAGCTGACGACCACGCGCGCGGGGGTCGGGGACGGCGTCGTGCTGGGGGTGGACGCCAACATGGCCTGGCGAGTGGCCGCGATCAGCGACGCCCCCCGCTGGGACTGGGACCGGGCCTATGCGTTTTGCAAGGAGGCGGAGCAGCTGGGCTTTGAGTGGGTCGAGGAGCCGCTGCCCATGGATGACTACGAGGGCCTCTCGCGACTGACCGCGCAGACGTCCATCAAGATCGCCGGCGGCGAGCTCAACAACCAGGGACTGCCCGAGTTTGGGGTGATGCTGGAGAAGGGCTGCTACGACTGGTATCAGCCTGATGCGGTCATGGTGGGCGGCATCGCCGAGACCTGGGCGATCGCCTCGCGCGTGGCCGCTGCCGGCGCGAAGTACTCGCCGCATACCTGGACCAACGGCATCGGCTTTGCGATCAACCTGCAGCTGTTCGGCGCGACCAGGGGCCGGGATCACCATCGGCTGGAGTATCCGCTGGACCCGCCGGGCTGGGTGCCCGAGGGACGCGACGGGCTGCTGGCGACGCCTTTCCATCACGATCGCGGCCGCCTCGAGCTGCCGACCGGACCCGGGCTGGGCATCGCCATCGACCGCGGCGCTTTACGCCGTTGGGGTAGCCGGTTTGCGACCGCGACCAAGCTGCGTGTGTCGGTAGCGGCGGTGCTGGACCGCGGCCTGTCCAACGCCAAGCACCTGGGGGCCGTGCGCCAGGCGCGGCTGGATGCTCGTACCGACCAATTGGACACCGCCACGAACAGCGGCGCGGACCCATTCCTGGACCCGATCCCCAACTGACGCGGCCCCGTGACGATCGACGCGCGCCGCGCCCAAGAGAGCGGGTATGACGCTTCGACTCGTGACGTGCCTCGCCCCGCTTATGCTGACCGCGTGCAGCAGCGGGTTTCTGCCCTCCCAGCCCTGCGCCACCGGCGTGCACTACGACGGCCACTGCGTCGCGCGGGACCGCATCGAGGCCACCTTCAAGTGCCCCGGCGAGGCCCAGGCGGTGGCGATTGCGACCGGCGACGAGCTGACCGTGCACTGTGTGCGGGGACGGCGCGGGCTTCAGGGTGGCTACGCGCACTGGAACCACGCAGGGGTCATGGTCCAGTCGGGCTGGGCTCAGCGCGATAAGCGACACGGCTACATGGTTCGTCGGGATGAGACCGGGGCGGTCGCCCAGGTGGCGTGTTTTCGGCGCGGCGAGGCGATCTGGCAGGTGGACGAATCAGAGGCCGGATCACGGCACTGCCCCTGACGCTGCGACGTCATTCGGTCATGTGGACGCCGACCCCCAGGGCGACGGTCGAAGCGATGTAGACGTAGCTGCCCCACTCGGAGACGTAGAAGGTCTTCACGGCGGTCTCGAAGGTCGTCGTCAGCACAAACACGATGCCCAGGATCAATGCCACGGCGGCGCACGCGTAGCCGATCATCTTGCCCACCGATTGTCCGCGCAGCTGCTGCACCAGGACGTAGCCGAAGGCGCCCAGGCCGAGCAGCGGCCACCCCTGTGAGAAGCCGTTGTACGTGATGGTGGCGCGCCAGTTCGGCTTGCTCCACGGCAGCAGGAACGACACCAGCGCGATGCAGGCGGCGATGAACACGATGCGGCGGCCGGTGTCCCAGCCTGCCCAGTCGATTTTCACGGTGATATCCCCCACTTGAGTGTGGACCGAGGGTAGCTCAGCGGCCGCCGATGTGCCAGATGCCCGGACGGCAGCGGAAGATCAGACCGGCACCCACACCAGCGACAGCTCATCGACGGTGATGTCGCTCTTCTCCAGCCCGATCTCGAGCGACGTGATCTCGGCGGCGCGCTCGTCCCAGGTGGCCCGAATCGCCTGTACGTCCTCGATCAGCGCGGCCTCCAGGTCGTCCAGGTCGGCCGACTTGGACGCGGCCTTGCCCTGCGCTGTGGCCAGTCGTTGTCGGGCGCGAACCGTGGTGCCGTGACGCGAGGCCATGGAGCTGAGCCCGCGCGTGCGCACCTTGCCGCCAAGAAACATGGAGAGGACGGCGCCCGCGCCCGAGACCCACTCGCTCTGCTCGCGCGTGGCGGCCGCGACCTCCAGCTCCCGGACACGGGCCTCGGCCTTGGAGATCTGGTCCAGGACACGGTCGATCTTCTTGGCGTACTTGCCGCGCAGCTTGGCGACGGCGGCGTCAGCGCCATCTTCTGCAACGGCGTCGCAGCGAGCGGCAAAATCGGCTTGGGTCTCGCCCACACGGGCGTAGAGCTTGAGCGAGGCGTTGCGAAAGATCTCGACCTGGCGGCTGCGGTACAGGTGCTCTTTCAGCTGCTTCGCCACGCGCTTGAACGTGGCGGCCTTGCCGATCTCCAGCTCCGGCAGCACGTACCGGGCGCCTGGTGGGCAGACGTGGGTGAAGTCGCGATCGTCCACATCCACGTGGTGGGCCTCGGTCACGTCGATGTCAGCGGGCAGCGGGTGCAGCACGGCCTCCCACTCTTCCCGGTGGTCCACGTCGGCCTTTTTCTCGTCGAAGAGCAGGCTGACCCGGGCGACCAACGCCGCCTCCAGACGGGTGCCCTCGGGCGTCGCGCCAACCGTCGCGGCCCACGCCGCCGCGGGGTGCAGATAGCGCACCGTGACGGCTTCGGGGGTTGCAGGCGGCACGGGACTCTCGTCGCTGGGTATCGGGACGGGAGCGGCCGGCGGTGGAGGCACCGTCGCGGCTTGCGGCGCGGCTTCCCGGGGCTCGGCAGGGGTGGCTGCCGGCCGCGCGATCAAGGTCGTGATCTGGTCACGCGTCAGCGGACCGCAGAGGTACGACTGCGCCCAACGCGTGGTGAAGAGGACAGGCCCGTCCTCCTTGTTGTCGTGCATCACGAACTGGCGCTTGTTCAGGCCGCCGATCGCGGTGTCCAGCGCCTTGACGTCCACGCCGCCGGACGCCGATCGCAGCCCCTCGATGATGCGGGCCTTGTCGCGCTCGGTGGACAGGCGCCCGATCATCCAGGTACCTGCGTTGGACATGGCCTTGTAGTCCAGGTCGACCGGGTTCTGGGTGGACAGCACCATGCCCAGGCCAAACGCCCTGCCCTGCTTCAGCACGGTGAGGATCGGCTTCTTGCTTGGCGGCTCTGCCGTCGGCGGCACGTACCCGAACACCTCGTCCATGTAGATCAGCGCGCGCAGGTCGCTGGTACCGGACTGCTGTCGCATCCAGGTGATCACCTTGGACATCAGCATGGTCACGACAAGCTGGCGCTCGGAGTCCGCCAGGTGATTCAGGTAGACGATCGCGGCGCGCGGGCGACCGTCGGGGGTGCGCAGCAGCGCGTCGATCGAGAAGGGGGTGCCCTCCAGCCAGGTCGCAAACGACGGCGATGCGATCAGCCCGTTCAACCGCATGGCCAGCTTCATGCGCTCTTTGGGCGGAAAAAACGTGTCCAGGTCAAAGACGCCCAGCTTGCGGATGGGCGGCGTCACGATCTGGGAGATCAGCGTCGCCAGGTCGAGGTCCCGGCCGGCGCGCCAGGCGGTCTCGACCAGGTTTGCCAGCAGGATGTGCTCGGGGCTGGCGATGGGGTTGGCCTTGATCTGCGCCATCGACAACAGCGAGGAGACAAAGCCCTCGATCTCGTCGCGCAGCGTCTCGGCCTGTCGATTCCAGTCCAGCTCAGGAGCAGCGAGCGAGCCCAGGATGTTGAGCGGCGTTCCGGCCACCGAGCCCGGGGTGTAGATGTCCATGACGGCGCTGTCACTCAGGCGGCGCAGGCGGTCGGCGGCGATCTGCCAGCCCTGTAGCCCGCTCTCCCACGTGCGCGCCGTCTTTTCCGCCAGCTGGTCGACCGTCAGCTCCTTGCGGCGAGCCTGGCCCTCGTCGATCCAGGGCCGGAAGTCGTCGGCCCGAAACTCGGGAAAGCTGAGCAGCAGATTGCCCATGTCGCCTTTGGGATCGATGACCAGCGTGGGGATGCCGGCCAGCAGCGCCTCCTCCAACAGCACGACGCCCAGGCCGGTCTTGCCGGAGCCCGTCATGCCGACGATGACGCCGTGCGTCGTGAGGTGGTGGGCGTCATAGCGCAGCAGCCCGCCGTCGCGATCGCCCGTGCCGGCATCCAACGTGCCGCCCAGATAAAACGTCCCTGCTTTCTCTTCGACCACGGGCTCCTGCTCGACCTCGCTAACGATTTGTACGACCACACCGGGCCGTGCTGAAGTGTATGCATGAAACAGAACACGCTGATAGTCGTCCTGGCCCTGCTCATGGTTCCGAGCGTCGCCGAGGCCACATGCCTGCTCCAATGCCAGGCACAGCTGGTGACGGTGGGCGAGACGTGCGAGTTGGTGGTCGAAGACGCAGACGGGAAGCTGCTGTGGAGCAATCCGGACAAGGTCTCGGCCGCAATTGAATGCGAGGAGTGCTGCTCGGCGCCTGGGGGCCCGCTGGAGTGCAACGCGGCGCCGGTACCGGGCGCATCGCTGGCGCTGTGGAACCACACCAACGAGCCGCAGACGGGCGAATGGGTGGAGTCCGACGCCACCTGCGACGAGGGCGCGGTGTGGGAGTTTTTGGCCACCTCCCCGCTGGCGGCCGGCACGTACCACATCCTGAGCGACAACCTGATTATGGAGATCTTCAATCTGGTGGCGTGCACGACCGACTCCGACTGCGGCGGCTGCGCCGTGTGCGTGGCGGGCGAGTGCAAGGGGACCGGCGCCGTTGTCTGCGAGGTCGACGACGACTGCCCGGACGACTTCTACTGCGAGGTCGACGACGAGGATCCCTGCAAGAGTTGGTGCCTGGCCGAGCCCGATGACACCGGCGACACGACCGGCGACACCACCGACACGGGTGACACGACCGACACCACTGATACCGGGGACGACACGACCGCCACGGGCGACGACCCCGCCGCCACCGACACCACCGCCGCCGCCGCCGCCGCGCCCGCCGCCGCCCCCGCCGCCGCCGCCGCCCCCGGCGCCGCCCCCCACCCC
>CAZJHX010000092.1:33907-42502 GCA_964545715.1 uncultured Myxococcales bacterium | reverse complement strand
ATGAGGTCGGCCACAGCCTGGGCCTGATGCACAACTTCGGCGGCTCCGACGACGCGATCAACTACCACGACGAGTACTGGAAGATCCGCGACGACGGTACGGTCTCGTCGCGCCTGGTAGACCCGATCACCGAGGACGAGAAGAACGCCAAGATCTACAACTACGCGTACAGCTCGGTCATGGATTACGCGGGCCGGTACACCATCGACGGCCTGGGCATCGGCAAGTACGACCGCGCGGCCATCCTGTTTGGCTATGCCGGCAAGGTCGAGGTCTTCAAGGATCGCGTCGACGTGCCCTACACCGAGCTGCGCGACTGGTATGAGCGCGACGGCGACGTCTTCTACTTCTCCAACCCGCCGCAAGCGGTGCACTACACCAGCTTCTACAATCGAATGGGCGACAAGCTGTACAAGGCGGACAACCGCAAGCTGGTCGACGTGAGCACGCTGGTCTCGGACTTCTCGCAGACCGAAGAGACCGAGGACGACGAGTCGTACACGCGCGTCCCGTACATCTACTGCTCACACAGCCGCGCCAACCTGGGCGACTCCTGCCTGACGCGCGACTACGGCGCCGACCCGATGGAGCGCATGAGCAACATCCTGGACGACCTGGACACCTGGTACATCACGCGCAACTTCGTGCGTGGAAAGCTGGGCGTGGACAGCAACTCCTACGTCGGTCGCTGGTACGGGCGCATCTACAACCGCATGAAGCGCTGGCACGACTTGTACGGTCTGTACAACGAGTTCCTGGCGCCGTTCTACGGCCCGACCGCGATGAAGCAGTTCTTGACCGATCCCATCACGGGCTGGGGCGCCCAGACCTGGGCCGTGCAAAACGCGTTCAACTACCTCATCCAGACGCTGCTGATGCCCGACGTCGGCCGCTACAACGGCCCGTACGCCACGGCCGACGACCACCCGGTCTGGCTGAAGACCTTCGGCGGGGACGGCACCGACCTGGACGTGACCAGCGGCCGGTACTACAGCACCAGCTGGGGCGACGGCGATCGCGAGTGCGGATACATGTTCTGGGAGTGCTTACACCACGTCGGCTTCTACCTGGACAAGATCATGGCGATCGAGGCGCTGAGCGACAGCACAACCAACTTCGTCGCGCGCGCCACCCCTGAGGATCTCCGCGAGTGGGAGGTCAGCTACTACACCACGTTCGCCGACCAGATCACCCAGATCTCCAGCGCGATCATGAGCCAGGATTGGAGCCGCGTCGGCCCATACCTTGAGAACGGCAAGCTGACGTTCCCCAACTACGCGGGCAACCTGGGCGAGGTCCACTTCAACGCGGTCGACCCGTACGCCACCTTCAGCGTCCAGCTGTACTGGCAGGTCCTGGGCCAGGCGCGCTTCCACAGCAACTTCAACCAGTCCTTCGTCGACGAGTCGCGCGTCTTCATCAAGGGCACGGGCGCCGCCCCGTCCGTGGACGACAAAAACCTCGTCCAGTTCACCGATCCTCTCAGCCAGATCACGTACGGCGCCATCCGCTTCAACGACCGCGTAGGCTCCGGCCAGTCGGTCCTCGAGCGCGCCAACACCATGCAAGCGCGCTCCGACTTCTGTGACAAGGACGGCACCCTGACCCCGTGGCCGGCAGACGACTGCCAGAACATCTCCCAGGCCAACCGCAGCTACTTCACGGGCCAGTTCCTCGATCACATCGAGCTGGTCAAGGTGATGAGCGACATCAGCCCGATGATGGGCTTTGGAGATCCATACAACCCCTAAGAGAAACCCCCGAACCCGCTCCCCCAACCCAGGGGAGAAACCGTGCGAGCAACCCCGCAAAGCCTGGGGTCTTCCAATCCCCTTTCGCCTTCGGGCGAGTCGGAAGATCCCAACTCCCAACCGGCTCCCGTAGCGCTGGTGGCTTTCCCGAGCCACCAGCGTTGCGGCCGCCATTTCCGCCCAAAATTTACAGGCCTTTACATCCGTCACAACCCGTCAAGTCGATTCCTGTTGCCGCAGAATTGTACGTTGTATAAATTACATAGTACGCAACAGCCCGGCGTACCGGGAGATTGGGATAGGGGGTCTACCGATGACACACATCTGTGTGGCCAAAAACGCACTTCAATAGCGCCAGCGGCACCATCGTAAGACATCAGAGTTTGAAAAAGGAGATGTAGGTCCAGACCTGCGCCTGGCGGCCCACGTAGCCGACGGGAGACGTGCGTCTGGACCAACAAGACTGTGTTCGACACGGCACAAACATGTCGGTCGCGCGGCGGTCGCACGGATCCGTGCGCCTGCCGCCGGCGATCGCACCAGTTCGAATCATGCGCGCGATCGCCTGGCAAGCGGTCTCCACGCACGCGCATGACGCGAGAGGCGCCACCCGGCGCCGAGATTTCGATTCGGGGAATTCGGGGAATCTGGAGAGGGAACCATGAATAGCATTTCTGGCCGTTTCACGAGCCATTTCACAAGCGCAATATCGGTACTGGCAGCCGTCGCTCTGGCGATCAGCTGCGGCAACGACGACCGGCGCGCACCAGTTGGGAACTACGACGACGTCGTGTCCTTCGTGGACGTGCCCGCGACCATGCAGGACGCCGTCTCCCAAGGCCAGAGCTTCGTCCCGCTCGCGCGCGAGACCCGGCCGGTCGTACAGCCGCTGCACGACTTCCGCTTCAGCAAGACCGCGGGCGGCTTCGAAGTCGTGAACCCCATCTACTGGATCCAGGCGGCGTTCAGCCCCAACGACGTGGTCATCACGCGCGAAGACCACGACTGGGTCTGGACCTACAGGCTCAGCGCAGTCGGCCGGCAAAAGACGCTGCTGCCGGTAAAGCCCGCGAGCCCGGAAGTCGCCGGCTGCCGAGCCAAGGACTGCCTCTCGCGCCTCGAGTACGTCCGCGGGCCCATTATAGAGTGGTATCAAAACACCCTGCTGGGCATTGAGCAGGGCTTTGTCATCAACCAGGCTCCGACCGGCGATGGCCCTCTCCTCATCGTCGGTGAGACCTCGGGCAACGTCACGCCTGTCATCCGCGACGCTGGCCAGACCATCCAATACTTAAAGGACGACGAGCACGCGTTCACCTACTCCACCCTCTTCGTTGTGGACGCGCTCGGCCAGTCGATCCCCGTGATGGCGGATCTCGACCAGGATCAGCTGATCCTCGTCATCGACGACTCCGAGGCGACCTACCCGCTGCACGTAGACCCCGAGATCGGCGACTGCCCGTCCGACTGGTGCGACGACAAGGATCCAGCGACGATCGACGTCTGCTACGAGGGTGGCCACATCTGCAAACACAGCTTCGACACCGCCTATCAGGACAAACCCTGCGCAACCGGCAAATACTGCTGCAGCACCGGCTTCTACAGCATGATCTGCCCCGAGGCCGCGACCTCGGGTTGTGAGGACATCAACGACGAATCGTGCGCCACGGGCGGTCAGTGTAAGCTGTGCGCCGACTTCGGTCCCTGCAACCTGGATGCGTGCAGCGCATTCTCCGGCGGACACATCGCCTGTTCACACGAGTTTGACCCCGACGCGGAGGGGACCTCCTGCGCGCCCACCGACTTTTTCTGCTGCATCAAAGACAACAAATGCCGTGCCGATTGCGCCTCCGTTGTCGGCCCCTGCGAATCGCCCACCAGCTGCAGCGACGGTGACCCCACCACACAGGACGCGTGCACGGTGAGCGGCACCTCAGAGGTGTGCGACAACTCGAAGTTCGAGACCTCATCTGAGGGCACCACCTGCGTCGTCGAAAACAAGTTCTGCTGCGCGGACACCCTGAAGTCCTCCGCCACATGCGAAGACCAGTGCGCGGCGAGCAAGTGCGACGACAAGAACAACTGCACCAAGGACAACTGCACCAACTTTGATGCCGAGTCCGACACGCAAACGTGTACCCACGAGTTCGACGCCGACTCCGCCGGAAAAGACTGCACAACCGGCGACTTCTGTTGCGCCGACGACGGCCCCAAGTGCTTCCAGATCTGCCCGGCCGACTGCGCCGACGGCTTCCAGCCTCCGTCCGAGCCCAAGGCGGGCGACACCGCCCCGGACGCCTGTGAAGCGTGCCCCGCCGGCACCGCCACCAAGACGGGAACGTGTACCGACTGCGAGGACGGCTATATCGCCCCGGAACCGGGCGCGGCAGAGTGCACGGCCTGCGACGCAGGGCAGATCTCCAAGGCGCCGCACACGGCGTGTGAAGCGTGCCCGGCGGGCACAAGCTCGGCCGCCGGATCAGGGACCTGCTCCGGGTGTGCGGCCGGCTCGGTACCGGACGGCAGCGGTGGTTGTACGGCTTGCGGCTCGGGTTCTGTAGCGGCGACCGGCGCCCTCACATGCACCCAATGCCAGGCTGGGACGATACCCAAGGACAATACGACGTGCGACCCGTGTGGTGCGGGCGAGTACAACGACACGCCGGGCAGCCTGACGTGCAAGAAGTGCAGCGCGGGGAGTGTGCCGAACGAGGGCAAGACCGACTGCGACGCGTGTGCGGACGGATCGGCGGCGGCGGAAGGCGATGCCACCTGCACCGAGTGCAAGGCCGGCGAATTCTCCAACGAGAAGAAGTCGTGCGATCCGTGCGCCCCGGGACAGATCTCCGACGCCAAAGCGTCCAGCTGCAAAAAGTGTCCGGCCGGCCAGGCCGAGTTGAGCGACAACGCGTGCGCTGACTGCGACACCGGCAGTGCACCGTCGACCGACGGCAGCACGTGCGAGGTGTGTCCACTGGGACAGATTGACGACGGCGGACACGACGACTGCGTCAAGTGCCCCGCGGGCCAATATCAACCCTTTGCGAGCGTGCAACTGTGTGCCAACTGCGCAGACGGCACGGTCCCCAACGAGGACGCATCCGACTGCACAAAATGTGAAACAGGTGTGGCGGCCGCCGGCGACTCGGTCTGCAAAGAGTGCCAGGCCGGCGAGGTTGCGAAGAACGGCACGACCTGCGAGACCTGCGCCGCGGGCTCCGTGGCTGAAAAGGGCGACACTGCCTGTAAGCAATGCGGGCCCGGCACCGAGGCCAATGTCAGCAAATGCGATCCCTGCAAGGACGGCTACACGTCGACCGGCGGGCTGGCGTGCACGATCTGCGCGGCAAATACCGTCGAAATCGACAACGCCTGCGTGGCGTGCGCGCCGGGTTCGTCCGCGCTGGCCGGCTCGTTTGGCGCGACCGCTGCGGAGAAATGCACCCCGTGTGGGCCGGGTACCTACGCGAGCAGCGCCGGGACATGCGCCCAGTGCGCGGCAGGTCAGGTTCCGTCCAGCCCCGCCACAGGCTGTTCTGAGTGCGACCCCGGCTTCGCCGCCCAGGTCGGCGACGCCACCTGCACGCAATGTGTCGCCGGCCAGTTCGACAACGGCGCCACGTGCGACAAGTGTGCGTCGGGCAAGGTGTCCGGCGATGAGGCGACCACCTGTAACGTGTGCGCGGAAGGATCAAAGCCCAACGCCGGCCAAACCGACTGCGACAAGTGCCCCGCCGGTCAGTTCTTGTTCGAAGGCACCGTGTGCAAGGCGTGTCCCGATGGCAAGAAGCAGCCGGAAGCAGGCAAGACCAGCTGCATCGACTGCGGCGCCGGCGGCATCTCGATTTTGAGCGGCACCGACTGCAAGACCTGCGGTGTGGGCGAAGAGGTCGTAAACAACACCTGCCAGGCCTGCAAGACCGACTTCGCGTCCGCTGGGGCCGTGGACAGCTGCACCGAGTGCGGCGCCGGTTCGGTCACCACCAAGGACGGCAGCGGGTGCGTCCTGTGCGCCGGCGGCCACTACGAGAACGACAGCCACGTGTGCGCAGCCTGCGACCCGGGCGAGGTGCAGGCCTCCGAGGGCTCGACGAGCTGCTCAGTCTGTACGGCCGGCCAATACGACGACCAGGTGTCCGAGGTCTGCAAGTCGTGCGCGGACGGATTCATCCAGCCCAAGGCCGGCCAGACCAGCTGTGACCAGTGCGCCCCTGGAAAGAAGGACAACGGCAATGACGAGTGCGTCGCGTGCGCCAAGTTCACCGGGTCCGGTGGCGGCGCGACAAGCTGCGTTGCCTACGCACAGTGCTCGGTTGGCACGTCGGCCCCGGCCCACAACAACCACCACTACCTGTACATCAACACCTCCATGGGATGGGACGCGGCCGAAAGCCACTGCGTCGGCCTGGGCGGTCACCTCGCCACGATCAATGACGAAGCCGAGAACAAAGAGCTTGCCGCCAGGGCGACGGCGAAATATCACATCGGCCGCAACGACAAGCAGATCGAGGGCCAGTACCAGTGGGTGGACGGCTCCATCGTCAGCCCCGACTACACAAACTACGCCAGCAACGAGCCCAACGGCGGCACCAAGGAGAACTGCACCGAGGCCGTGCCCACTTCAGGAGTGTGGAACGACATCCCGTGCAGCGGCGACAACAAGACCTTCTTCTGCGAGTTCAGCTCCGATCCGACCCACAACTGCGCCGCCGACGCGGACTGCAAGGAAGAGACCCCGGGCTTCGGCTGCGACTGCAAGGATGGCTACGAAGGCAACGGCGTCAGCTGCGATCAGTGCGCGGGCGGCACCAAGGATGTCGACGACAAGTGTGTCCCCTGCGGCGCCGGCCAGGTCTCTGGGGCCGGAGCCACCGACTGCACGCAGTGTGGCGCGGGCGAGTATGCCGACGTGACCGAGTGCAAGAAGTGCCCGGCAGGGCAGTTTGAGGACAGCAACGTCTGTAAGAGCTGTCCCACCGGCGGCGTCGCCCCGGAGGGCTCGACCGGCTGTACCCAGTGCAAGGCCGGTGAGTTTGCCAACGGCGCCGCGTGCAAGGCGTGTGATGCGGGCGAGTACTCGGCCGACGACGCGGACTCCTGCACGCCGTGCCCAGCGGGCACCTACGCCAACAGCGGCGGGACCGGCTGCGTGCCGTGTGCGCCCGGTACGACCAGCGCGCAGGGCGCGAAAAACGTGGACGAGTGCAACAAGTGCCCCGCGGGCAAGTTCGAGACCGGCGACCAGACCGAGTGCGACGACTGCGACGACGGGTTCTTCTCTTTTGCGGGCATGACCTTCTGCGGCCCGTGCTTCGCGGGCAGCTATGAGGACGGCGCCAACACGGGCTGCTTCCCATGCGACCTGGGCGAGTACTCCTCGGTGGGCCAGAAAGAGTGCACCAAGTGCGCTGCCGGGACGTACCAGAACAAGCTGCACACCGACTGCCTGGCTTGTGACACCGGCCATGCGGCCCCCGAGGGCTCGATCGCCTGCACGGCGTGCAAGGGCGGCACCTTCGCCAACTCCGCCACCTGCGACGACTGCCAGCCGGGCTCGTACTCGGCCGACCTGGCGGACACGTGCACCGCCTGCCCCAAAGGACAGGTCCAGCCGGCCGCCGGTAAGACCGCGTGCATCGAGTGCGGTTCCGGATTAGCCACCGGCAACGTGCTAGTGCTGCGAAACAAGCTGACGCCGGCCTTCGACGACTTCGCCGCCGCCCTGACCGCCGCCGGCCTGCAGGTGACCCTTTCCGACCCAGGGGATTACGACGGTACGAACCCAGCCCCAGAGGAGTTCGACGCGGTGATTCTTGCGCGCGACATTGACAGCCTGGCCGCTTCCGCGCAACAGACGCTCGTGGACTATGTGCAAGGCGGAGGCACATTCACTCACGACTTCTTATTCGGCGCTTTTGCGCCCGAGACAATGAACGAACTCAGACTCTTCGATGGAATGGATGGTCCCAATGCCTCAGTGTTGAAAGTGGTGCCTGGCCAAGAAAGCCATCCGTTGCTGTCAGACCTACCATCCCAATTCATCCAGGTAGAGGGATTTGCAGGTTTCGCGCAACTTCGCCTGTTTGAGTCGAACCCGAGCACCGTAGTGATGACCGACAGCACTTATCCCGCCGTCGTCGCCAGGCATGTTGGCCTGGGTCGTGTCGTCGGATTCCACCATATATTTTCCCCAAATCCGGTACTGAACGACCCCACAGTGCGTCAACTGTACGTCAACGCGGTGAAGTGGGAAGCTACGGGGACGACGACGACGACGTTCGACGACGGGACCGAGGTCTGCACAACACAATGCGCCGCGGGCTTCTTCGGCAACACCAAGACCAGGACCTGCGACCCGTGCTCCGCCGGCACCGCCTCCGGCAAGCCGGGCGCCGTGGACGCATGCCCCGTCTGCAAGGACGGGTACGTGCAGCCCGACACGGGCCAAATCAGCTGCATCCCGTGTGCCGATACCAACCAGTTCGACGATGGCACCGAGATCTGCAAGAGCCAGTGCGTGGCGGGCAAGTTCGGCAACACGCTGACCGCGACCTGCGACGACTGCGGGGCCGGCACGGCGTCCGCTGAGGCGGGCTCGGTGGATAAGTGCCCGGCCTGCGACCCCGGCCAGGTGCAGCCCGACGAGGGCAAGACCAGCTGCATCAAGTGCGGCGCGACCAGCCAATTCGACGACGGCACCGAGGTCTGCAAGACCGAGTGCCAGGCCGGCAAGTTCGGCAACACAACCACCGCCACCTGCGATGACTGCGGTGCCGGCACCGCGTCCGCTACATCCGGCTCAGTCGATAAGTGCAAGGACTGCGACGACGGCGAGGTGCAGCCG
>CAZJHX010000092.1:32481-33807 GCA_964545715.1 uncultured Myxococcales bacterium | reverse complement strand
TACATCCGGCTCAGTCGATAAGTGCAAGGACTGCGACGACGGCGAGGTGCAGCCGAACAAGGGCAAGACCGGCTGCATCAAGTGCAGCGACTCCAAACAATTCGACGACGGCACCGAGGTCTGCAAGGACAGCTGCGTCGCGGGCAAGTTCGGCAACAAGACCACAGCCACCTGCGATAACTGCGGTAAGGGCACCGCGTCTGCCAAGTCGGGCGCCGAGGACAAGTGTCCCGACTGCGACCCCGGCTACGTGCAGCCTTTGGAGGGCAAGACCAGCTGCGTCTACTGCGGCGACTCCAGCGAGTTCGACAACGGCACAGAGGTCTGCGCGGCCCAGTGCGTGGCCGGCAAGTTCGGCAACCCGAAAAGCGCGACGTGTGACGCGTGCGCCAAAGGCACCGCATCCGACAAGTCGGGCGCGGTGGGCAAGTGTCCCGACTGCGACGGCGGCTACGTACAGCCTGAACCGGGCAAGACCAGCTGCATACATTGCGGCGACACCAACCAATTCGACAACGACACAGAGGTCTGCGCGGACCAGTGCGTTGCCGGCCAGTTCGGCAACAAGACCACCGCGACGTGTGACGCCTGCGCCATTGGCACCGCGTCCAAGGACGCCGGCTCCGTAGACAAATGCCCCGCATGCGACCCGGGCCAGGTCCAACCCGAAAAGGGCAAGACCCAGTGCATCCCGTGCGGCACCGGCCAGGCGGGCGATGTGCTCATCGTGGCGGACGCCCCGTCGCCCGACCTGGACGGGCTCGTGGCCAGCCTGCAAAGCGAGGGCATGAACGCGACATTGAGCAGCAAGCCCTTTGGGCAATACGACGGCTCCGACCAGCTTGAAAAGAGCTTCGGCGCGATAATCCTCTTCAACCTGGCGGGCGACCCCATGCCCCTTGAGGGTCAGCAGGCGGTGGCGAGAAACTCGAGACAGACAGCGGTTTGAAGCGACCGCGCTAACCTACACCGACGAGCTTACGCGGGTGGCGTGGCAGCTGACGCGCAACGAGCAGGACGCGCACGACCTGGTCCAGGACACGTTTCTCAAGGCCTGGAACTCGTACGACAACTTCAAGCCCGGGACCAACTGCCGGGCCTGGCTGCGACGCATCCTCAAGAACACCTTCATCAGCAACTATCGGCGCCGGGCTATCGACCGGCGCGCCATGCAAGAGCAGCGCTGTGGGTCATGCACCATGGTGGACCGCGATTCGATCGAGCGGTACTCCAACCCCGAGCAGGTGCTGGCGTTTTCGTCCATCCCCGCCGAGGTCGAGGAGGCGCTGGACGCGCTGCCGGACATCTTTCGCACCGCCGTGGTTC
>CAZJHX010000092.1:0-32381 GCA_964545715.1 uncultured Myxococcales bacterium | reverse complement strand
GCCCGTGGGCACCGTGATGAGCCGCCTGTTTCGCGCTCGTCGCCTGCTGCGCGCAAGCCTGCACGACTTCGCCGCTCGCGAAGGGTACCTGCCTACCGCCGCCGCTTAGTTCGTCAGCTCTACCGTCAGCTGGTAGGCACCCCAGTCCTTCTCGCCCACGCCGTCTACCGCTATCCAGTAGTCACCGCCGTTCAAGCCCTGCAGCTGCAAGCTGCCCGTGGCGCTGCACGACATCGGGACGCCGGCCTCGCCACAGCCCTGCCAGGTCACAAAGATGATCGACTCGAAGTCCGCGTCCAAGGTCACGTTCAGCGTCTGGCCCTGGCCCGCGCTCAGCTTGTAGAACACGTCCGGGCCGCCCGACAGCGCGCTGGGACACAGGCCCTTGGCGTCGTCCAGGGAGTAGGTGCTGTTGGAGTTGACCACCGCCTTGCCGTTGGCAAAGACCAGCTCTGACGACTTCTCGCAGGTGTCGTTGATCGGCAGCGGCGCCGGGGTGATGCTGGTCGCGAGGGTGAAGTTGCCCTTGGCGTTGGCCGAGTCGCTGTCGACCCACAGGTAGTAAGTGCCGGCCTCGATCGGGTTGGTCACCATCGTTTTGTCGGCGCACGTGACCAGGTTGCCGCCGTCGCAGGCGTCCAGCAGGTACAGCTTGGAGCTGAACGGGGCCACCACCGCCGCGTTGAACAGGGCGCGCTCGCTGATGTCGACGCGGTAGACCACATCCGGGCCCTTCACGCCGCCGCAGCCCGCCACGCTGGACTGGTCGGTGGCCGCCGTCTTGCCCATCGTGTCCTCGGTCGTGCCCGAGACCACACCGCCCTCCGGAGTAGGCGTCAGCAGCACCGGCGTCGTGCAGCTGTTGTTGACCGGCGGCTTGCTCGTCGAGAACGGCTGAATCACATAGAAGTAGCCCTTCAGGTCACCGCCCGCGCCGCCCGTCTCCTTCATCTCGATCTTGTGCTCGCCCAGGGTCCAGTTGGCCACGTTGGTCAGGTCGAGCGGGCCCGTGTTCCACGGCTCGGTGCCCGTGGCGCCCCACTTCTTGTTGACCGCGTCGTAGTGAGGCAGACCCTTGCCGTTGGGATCGCCGATCGACGGGGTGACCTCCACGCCATCGATCCAGATCTCCACCCCCGTGGCGAAGCTTTGGTTCACGATGCCCGGGCTCGGCGCCTTCTGAATCACCCAGCCATCGCCGCCGTTGCCGCCGTCCTTGTCGCCGTGGCCGTCGCCGCCGATGCCGCCCTTGGCCTCTACCGTGCCGTCCAGCTGAAAGTTCTCTGCAAACAGCGCGATCGTACCGCCCGCGCCCGCGCCCGACCCCGCGTACTCGGCCGCACAGCCCGAGCTGCCCGAGCCGTTCTGACCGTTGGCCTGCACGACGCCGCCGTTCTCCACGATGATCGTCTTGGCGCCCAGCACGATGATGCCGCCGCCCCGCGCCCCGTCCCAGCGCGACCGGCCGCCGCCGCCACCGAACTCCAGCGTATTGCCGTCGCCCTTGGCCTTGCCGCCCTGGCCGAAGTTGCCGCCGCCCTTGCCGTCCTGGCCCGCGGTCTTGTTGCCGCCGCCACCGCCGGTGCGGTTGTTGTCCCCGTTGCAGGAGCCACCGTAATACTGGCCGCCACCACCGCCGGAGCAGTTGGGCTGCACACCCCAATCGGGCTCCACCCCACACTCCGAGTCACCACGCTGCCCATAGCCGTTGTTGACGCCCTGACCACCCTGATACCCGCCCCGCTCGTTGCCGTTGGCCCGAATCGTGCCCCCCGTCTTGACCGAGATCTGCTGCGCCCGGATGTAGACCACACCGCCGTACAGGTTGTCCGAGGTCCCGGTGCCCAGCGTCTGGCTCGGATAGATCAAGCCGCCGTTCACCACCTCAAGCTGGTTGTACGACGCCGCGATCACCACCTGCGCGCGCTCGGTGTTGGCGCCGCTCTTGCTCAGGTAGCTCTTCTCCAGCGCCTTGGCCAGCGTCAGGCTGTTGCCCTGCACCGCCTTCACCGCGTTGATCTCCCAGTGGCCCGGGTTGTTGCCCACAAACTGGTGCAGCAGGATGTGGTCGCCCTGGTTGAAGGCGCCCGCGTTGGCTACCGTCACGCTGGTGTCGCCCGCGTTGCCGTTGACCGCCCCGCTGTACTGGTTGGGCTGATACGTGTTGGAGACAATGAGGTTATTGGAGCTGGAGAAGCCCGTGTTCTGACCGCCGTACATGTGCATGATGACCTTGGGCTTGGTCGGGTTCATCAGGTGCAGGTACTCGGTCGCAACGCCATAGCTCGGCAGGCCCCACTGATCGCTGTAACGGCTCACCGTGCCCGCGCCCTCGTTGCCGCCGCCGCCGCCGCCCGTGCCGATCAGCGCCTGCAGCTTCTCGATCGCCGTCTGCACATCCGTCGCGCCCAGCTGGGTCGTCGTATCGTCAAACGTCAGGTTGGTCGCCGTCAGCACCGCCGCGCTCAACGCCGACAGGCTCACACAGCCCGTGCAGGTCAAGCCCTTGGCCACATCCGCCGTGGCCGCCGACTGCGCCGTCAGCGCGCGAAACGCATACGGATCCGTCTCCAGCGGCGTCCGCGGCAGCTCCGGCTGGTCTGCCAGCGTCATCCCCAGCCACAGGCCCGCGTTGGCGGCAAACAGCGGCGCCTCCAACGCCTGGCTCTGACCCAGCCGCGACTGAAAGAAGCCGCCCGCGACCTTCTGGCCCACGTGCGTCTCGGTCCACAGCGCCTCTGCCGCGTCCTCGGCCGCGTACAGCGCAAAAGTCACATCAAACTCGCCGTCCAGCACCTTGCCCGCGTTGTCGCGCAGCATGCCCTCGACCACCAGATGGCTCTGGGCCACCGCCGGCGTGGCGAAAACGACCGTAATCAGCACCAGAATTGCCCGTAGGACCTGACGCATGCGCTCCCCTCATCACTTATGGATCGTTGGGGATCATACCAGAATGCTGCGCTCCGTTTTGGGGTATCCTGTGTGACCTGAATCGCACCCGCGGGGGATTGTTGGCCGGCAACGAGCGCATCTGTCCGACCTGCCAGAAGAGCTTCTTCGGCGAGGACGTCGTGTGCCCGCACGACGGGGCCAAGCTGCTCATCGTCGGACGCGCCTCCATCGACCGCGCCGGGCAGGTCATCGACGACAAGGTCACTCTGATCGAGCTGCTGGCCACCGGCGGCATGGGCGAGGTCTACCGCGCACGCCAGCACTCCATGGAGCGCGAGGTCGCGGTCAAGCTGCTGCACAAGAGCTACTCGGACGACGCCGTCGCCGTCCGCCGCTTTCTCCAGGAGGCCAAGGGCGCCAGCCGCCTGCATCACCCCAACGTGATCACGCTCTTCGACTTCGGCCAGACCGACGACGGCGAGCTCTACCTCATGATGGAGCTGCTCACCGGCCGCGACCTGTCCAAAGTGCTGGCCGACGAGGGTCCCATGCCTCCCGAGCGCGCCGTGCCCATCGCCTGCCAGGTCTGCGAGGCGCTGCACCACGCGCACGAGGCCGGCCTGATCCACCGCGACCTCAAACCCGAAAACGTCATCCTGGTCCAGGGGTCCCGCCGCACCGGCGACTACATCAAGGTGCTGGACTTCGGCATCGCCAAGATCAAGCCCGTCGAGGGGTCCGACGCCATCACGCGCACCGGCGTCGTCTGCGGCACGCCCGCCTACATGAGCCCCGAGCAGTCCATGGGCGAGCCGATCGACCGCCGCAGCGACGTCTACTCTATCGGCGTGATGCTGTACGAGCTGCTGTGCGGCTCCCGGCCCTTCGAGAGCGACACCACCATGAAGCTGCTGCTGGCCCACGCCAACCAGGCGCCGCCCAGCCTCACCGCCACCCACCCCAACGTCACCGTGCCCGACCCGCTCGAGGCCGTGGTCATGAGCACGCTGGCCAAGTCCCCCGACGACCGCCCCTCCACCGCCGGCGAGCTGGCGGACCTGCTCACCGCCGCCCTGTCTCAAAGCATCGGCAACCTCGACACCGAGATGGCCGTCCGCACGCCCACCGAAGCGCTGGCGCCCCTCAAGGAGACCAAGATGGTGCGCGCGCTCCCCGTCGGCATCCCGGTCGAGACCGGCATGGAGCTCGACGTCTCCCCGCGGCGCTCCTGGGCACCCGTCGCCCTGGCCGTCGCTGCAATCATTCCCCTGGCGTTTATCGCCTATCAGGCGTTCTACAAGCCCCAGGCCGCCGATCCCACGCCGCCCGCCGCGCAGGTCGAACAGCCGCCCGCCGCCGTCCAGAGCGATCCGCCACCCCCGAAGCCCGCCGCCAAAGCCGAGCCCACACCACCGCCGGCGCCCGTTCCGCGCCGCATCGCCGAGGCAGAGCCCTCCACACAGGCCGCGCGGTCCCTGGAGCTGACCGCACCGCCCGTTGCCAAGCCCGAGCCGGTCACACCCGAGCCCATCCGCGTGACCTCCAAGCCCCCCGGCGCCCGCGTGTACCTGGGCTCCAAGCTGCTGGGCATCACACCGCTGACCGTGCAGCGTCCGCCGGCGGGCCAGACACTGCTGCTGAGCCTGAAACTGCGCGGGTACCGCAGCGAGCGCGCCGTGCTCACGGACACCAGCGAACCCGGCGTTATCCGTCTCCGCAAGCCGACAAAGCGCGCGCCGGCGGCCGCCGCAAACGACGACGAGGGGTTCATCCCGTGATCACCATCGTCACGGTGATCGCCACGATGGCGCTCGCCGTCGAGCCACCGTCGCCCGAAGCCCTGGGCGCCGCGCAGCTCAACGCGCAAGCCCGTCAGGACTGGAAAGCCGGCCGCCACGACCAGGCCATCATCAAGTTTCAGGCCTCGGAGAAGCTCTTCCCCACCGGCAAATACGCGTTCAACGTCGCCTACGCGCTGGCCCAACGTCAGCGCTCCGTCGCCGCGTGGGCCGCGCTGGATCGCGCCGAGAAGCACGGCGTCGAGGCCAAGTATCGCTCCCGCGTGGTGAAGCTGCGCACGAGCCTGTTGGAGACGCTGCTCAAGACCCACGCGCGCCTGGAGCTTCAAGTCGCTCCAAAGTCGGCCGTCGTCAGACGAAACGGCGACCTGTGGAGCGCGCCAAACGACGCCTGGACGCGCGACGGATCCAGCCAGCTGCAGATCTCGGCCCCCGGATACGTCACCCAAACCGTGACCTGGGCGCATCCCGTCGGGACCACGCACAAGCGGTCCATCCGACTTGAGCAGGTGGCCGCCACCACGCCCATCGCCCGACCGATCACGGCGCCCGCCGATCCCCCCACCGCGCCCGCGCCGGACGGCCCCTCCGCCATGACCATCTCCAAATGGACCACCCTGGGCGTCGGCGCCGCCACCCTGGCCGCCGCGGTCGGCACGCTCATCGCAGTCGAGACGATCAACGCCGACCTGACCGCCCTGGAGACCGACGGCCCTGCCCTGGCCGACTTCGGCACGTACCCGCAATACCACGAGCATTTCACGACCGAGTCCGCCCGACGCGATGACCTTCGCACCACGTCGGTGATCCTGTTCGGTACCGGCGCCGCCCTGGGTGTCGTGTCCGCGACGCTCTTCCTGCTGGACCAGCCCCAGCCCGAGATCGCGCCCGTCGTCCTGCGCGACGGCGGCGGCCTCTCCGCGGTGATCCGCTTTTGATGCGACGCGCGCTCACCATCGCCGTCTTGATGGCCGCATGCACCGACGATCCGGTCGTGCTCAGCGAAGGCGCCTTCAACAACCTGGCGTTTCCACCGCAAGACGCCATCGCCGACGCCGCCGACGCCGCGGACGTCCCCGACACGCCGGACGACATCCCGGACAGCCCCGAGCCAGACACGGCTGACGCGCCCGACGTACCGCCCGACCCGGATCTGCCGGACTCCGGCGGCACCTGCGCCCCGATCAGCGGCTGCTCCCAAGAGTGCCACGGCTACCTTTTCGAGGACTTCAACCAGGAGCACCCCTGGACGATCATCACGCCCAATGGCCCGGTCGTCGTCATCGACAAGCTCGTAATCGGAGAGTCCGGCAAGGCGGCCAACGCCGTGTACCCGACAGCCGGACTGACCGGCTACTTCGATCTGCGCGTGACCTTCTCCGCCGAGATGCAGAAGGGCAGCCGCTTCTTCGGCGGCGTCGGCGCCTCAACGCCCGCCGGCGTCCCGCACGGCGCCTTTTTCGAGCTTGCGCACAACGCCGACGGCTACACGATCCGGGCAGAATACGAGGGCCCCGATCGCGGACCGGACGAGCCAAAGCCGATCTCCGTCGGCCCCTTCGACAGCTACACCGTGCGCCTGGTCCACGACTGCAACACGCTGACGGCCCACTTTGAGGGCCTGGAGGCCACCAGCACGGCCTGCGTCGGATCGCTGCCGCCGTCGAGCCACATCGTCCTGGGCGTGCACGGCGGGGACGCGATAGTCACGGTCAAAGAGGTGGAGCTGAAGACCTGCCCCTCCGACAACGTCGCGGCGGCCTGCGGCCCCAACACCGGCGACCCATGCCCGCCGAGCCAGGACCTGTGTCTCAGCCAGGTGTGCAATCCGCTGATCGGCTGCGAGAAAGAGTCGCTGCCCGACGGGTCGATCTGCTCGGACGAGGACGGAGACGTCTGCATGTCGCATCTTTGCGCCGACGGCGTCTGTGTGGCCAAGCCCGCGGTGGCGTCGTTTGAGCAGCTGGCGGACAGCCCCTTCGAGGCGCTGCAGCCGCACGGCGTCGCGGCCATCGACAAGGCGGTCTGGGTCATGGCCGCCCTGGACTTGAAGCGCTACAGCGGCAAGGGCGTCTTTCAAAAGACGTCACCTCACTCCAGCAAAGGCGACGACCTGGCCGTGGCGCCGGACGGCAGCATGTGGCTGGCGACCGTCGAGATGCTGATCCATCTGGACCGCTACGGCGAGCCTTTGAAGACCTACGGCCTGAGCGCCACAAATGTTGCCACGCAGTCCAACGAGGAGGTCTGGGTGGGCGACACCGCGTCCGGAGGCGTCTTCCGGATAAATCTGGCCGGTGACATCGTCTTCCAGTTGGGTGAAAGCGGCAGCTTCCTCGACCCGCGCGGAATCGCGCTGGACGACACCCACCTCTACCTGGCTGAGGCCGGCACCGGCACCCTGCACAAGTACACGCAGGTGGGCGATGAGCTCTGGATCGTCGGCTCCGAGGGCAGCGGCGCGGGCCAGCTCTCCAAGCCACGCGATGTCGCGCTGGGTCACGACGGAAACCTGTACGTGGCGGACTCCGGCAACTCCCGCATCGAGGTCTTTGGCACGGACGGCGGCCACCTGGCGTCCTGGTCCGGCCAGCTGAAAGAGCCCTGGGGGCTGTCGTTTGCGCCCGGGGGCCCGCTCTATATCACCGACGTGGCCGCCAACCTCGTGCACAAAGTGGCCGCGACCACCGCCTGCGACGTGGCCGGCGCGTGCCTGGAGGGCATCTGCGCGGGCGGCGCGTGTGTGGGCGTGCCGACCGATTGCGACGACGACGATGCGTGCACCGTCGACACCTGCGAGGAGATCGGGTGCAGCCACGCCCCGCTGCCGTTCGCGCCGATCATCCCGCAGTCCGAGGTCTGGCTGCCGCTGGAGCAGCTCGACAAGGCGGGGACTACACCAAACGCCGGCTCAGCGGGCGGGGACGCGGCGCTTCAGGGCCTGGACATCTCGGACGAGGTCTCCGGCAAGCTCGGCGCAGGGATCGACCTGGCCGACGGCGGCGGGATCGAGGTGCTCTCACCAGCCATCGGGACGGGCTCCTTCACAGCGTCCGCCTGGATAAGGACGACGTCTGTTGCGCCCCTGCCCGGGATGGCCATCCTGCACCAGCCCGCCACGGACAACCTGCCGGGGTGGCGCTGCCTGCTCTTGAACCCCGGGGTCGTGATCTTTACCGGCGCGGCGGGCACAGGCGGCCAACTCACCCAGCCGGAGACCGTGCTGGTCAACGACGGGCAGTGGCATCACGTGGCCTGCGTGCGTGACGTGGAGGCCGGCGTGGCGCGCGTGATCGTGGACGGCAAGGTAGCGTCCCAGGTGCAGATCAAGGACCCGATCAATCACGGCGGCGGGCAGCCGGTCTGGGCCGGAAAATGCGCGACCTGCGATCTGCCGAGCACCTTTGACGGCAGCATCGACGAGGTGCGTGTCACCGCGCATGCGGTCGAGTACGCGGGTGCGGGCGCAGAGGCTGCGACCGAGGAGGCGGCGATAGCCTATGCCTGCCACGACGGCTCCATCTGCACCGCGCCGCGCTGCCATCCCGCCGCCGGGTGTCGTCAGCCGGAGGTCACGTGCGACGACGGCTCGATCTGCACCCAGGACGCGTGCCTGGGGGGCAGCTGCGTCACCAAGCCGCTGCTGTGCGGCGATCCGGCAGACACCTGCGTCTCTGCGGGGTGCTCCGAGCTTGCCGGGTGCGTGACGGCGCCGGCTCCATGCGCCGGCTGGACCTTTGAAAAAACGCTGACGGAGCTGAACATGCCGGCGAACAATCAACTGGGCAGCTCCATCGCGGTGGACGGACCGATCGCCGCCGTGGCCGCCGCACAAAACCAGACCGTGTTCATGTACGACCGTGTCACGTCAGACGGCGCGCCCCATTGGCTGCCGTTCGGCAACCTGGTTGTCGGACTGCCCGCGGCCGGTTTTGCCGGAGAGGTCGCGCTGAGCAACAAGACGGTCGCCGTCACATATCCTGCCTCGGCGAGCGCGCGGATCTTCGAATACGACGCCAACTGGGGGCACAAAGCGACGATGGGCGTGCCCGACGAGGCGGCCGGCTATGGCTGCGATGTCGCGATCGACGGCGACGTGGTGGTGGTCGGCGCAAACGAGCATTCGGGGATCGGGGCCGCCTATATCTACGAGCGAAACAAGGACGGCGACAACGGGTGGGGCGAGCTGCAGGTGTTGGCCCCGCCGGGCGACGAGAGCGGCGGCAAATTCGGGGACCAGGTGGCCATCGACGGCTACCGGATCGTAGTCAGCGCGACGGGCTCCAACGACGTTCACGTCTTCGAGCTGACGGCGGGCACCGGCGTGTGGGAGCCCAGCGCCGTGGTGAGCACCGCGACCGCCAAGTTCGGCGCCGCAGTAGCCCTGCAGGGAGACACCCTGATCGTCGGCTCGCCGCTTGAGGCCCAGGATGAGACAGGCACGTCGTCCGGCGCCGCCTACGTCTACGAACGAAACGCCGGCGGAATCGATGCGTGGGGCCAGGTGGCCGAGCTCAAGCCCAAGGCTGTGGGGTACCTGGAGCTGGGGCGATCCATCGCGCTGCACGGCGACATCGCGCTGGTGGGTGCACCGAAGCAGGGCACCGGAGCCGTATACATTTTTCGGCGCAAGTGGGCGTCCGTTCCCAGCTCCTGGGTGCCGGTCCAAACCCTGCTCGGGCTCGACGCGCTGGACGCCGACACGTTTGGCGCCACCGTGGCCCTGGGTCAACACGGCGCGCTGGTGGGCGACCCGCTGATGGACGGGCCGGACCCGGGCAAGCAGACCGCGCTGGGCGGCGTGCACACCTACTCGCTGGTCGACTGCATCTGCGAGGACAACTGACCGGCGCACCGCTATACTCGCGGCATGCTTCTGATAGGACTGGTGGCGGCCACAATGACAACACAAACCCCGGCTCCGTTTACAGTCGCAGAGGTCGAGAGCGGCCTGCAGGTGCGCTCCCATCGCGGCCAGACCAGGGTCGGCGCGTGCATGATGGTCGTGGACCTGACCAACAACACCGCCGAGCCCCTGACCGTGACTCCCCTGCCACTGGACCTGCTGGACGCCAAAGGCAAGCGCGCGGGCAAGTGCAACTGGGAGCGGGCGGTCGTCTGGGAGGGCAACGATCATCGGCGCAAATACCAGGCCTTCAAGTTTCCACTGGCCGCCGGTGAGAAGGTGCGCGTGAAGCTCTTCTACGGCTTTGAGGGCAAGGGCACTCCCAAGGGCGAGCTGCACTACAAGGGCGCGTTCAAGGCCGGCGAGTACAACCAGACCGTCGAGTCGTCCACGTTCAAACCCGACCTGGTTGGCGACGAGATCTAGCAGCCTGCCAGAGTTCAGAAAGTTTCAGCGGTGTTTCAGCGCCGCGATCCCCACACTGCCGACGTCCACTAGCGGAATAGCGCGCGCAGCCCGACACGTTCGGGTGCTCGGAGCGAACGACGGAGGCCGAGATGAGAGCGACATGGCTCGTGTTTTTGATGGTTGGGGCGGTGGCCTGCAGTCCACCCACAGGGCGACGGCGCGGCAAGGATAAGGACAAGGAGCTGGTGGCTGAGAAGGACCGCCCCGCGGATACCGGCGTCGAGGATCCCGTCGAAGACCCCACCGACCCGGTCGAGGATCCGGTCGAAGATCCCGTCGAAGACCCGGTCGAGGATCCCGTTGAGGACCCGGTCGAAGATCCCGTCGAGGACCCGGTCGAAGATCCCGTCGAAGATCCCGTCGAGGACCCGACAGGCTGCGTCAACGTGAGCGAGTGTGACGACGGCAACCCATGCACCGACAACGTGTGCAAGGACAACGGCGACTGCGCCAACCCCGTCAACACCAAAAGCTGCGACGACGACAACTGGTGCACAACCAAGGACAAATGCGCCAACAGCGTGTGCAAGGGCGGGCCGCTGCTGGAGTGCGACGACGGCAACGACTGCACCAACGACCTGTGCAGCCCCGCCAAACAGGGCTGCGAGTACACCAACAACGCCAAGAGCTGCGACGACGGCAACGACTGCACCGTCAGCGACAAGTGCTCGGCGGGCGCGTGCCAGGCGGGTCCAGGCAAGAACTGCGACGACGGCAACGCGTGCACCGACGACAGCTGCCAGCTGGGTTCCTGCAAGTACTCGGAGAACAACGGCGCCTGCGACGACGGTAACCCGTGCACGCTGGGCGACAGCTGCCAACTCGGGCAGTGTCAGCCCGGCGTCGGTCCGGACTGCGATGACGGCAACCCATGCACCGCGGACTCCTGCCTGGGCGGCGACTGCAAAAACACCCCGGATGACGGGGCGATCTGCAGCGACGGCGACTCGTGCACGGTGGACGACACCTGCGCGTTCGGTGGCTGCAGCGGCACCGAGCTCGACTGCGACGACGGCAACGCCTGCACCACCGGGGAGACCTGCTCCTTCGGCAGCTGCACCAGCGGCGCGGCCAAGATCTGCAACGACGGCAACCCGTGCACCGCAGACAGCTGCAACAGCAGCACCGGGCAGTGCAAGTTCAGCCCGTCCGCGGAGGGCGCCACCTGCGACAACGCTCTGAGCTGTGTGCCCGCGACGTGCTCCGCCGGCGAGTGCGTGGACGGCGACCCGCTGGACTGCGACGACGGCGACGCCTGCACCACCGACACCTGCGTGGAGGGCAGCGGCTGCCTCAACGAGGGCGACGCCTGCGACGACGGCATCGCCTGCACCACCGACAGCTGCGACACCGAGACCGGCGAGTGTGTCTACGAGACCGACGACAGCCTCTGCACCGACGGCATCGAGTGCACCGAGACGGTGTGCGACCCCGACGCGGGCTGCCAGAGCGCCTTCCCCGAGGGCTGCTGCACCGACCAGCCGCTCTTCGAGGGCTTTGACGGCGAGGACGCAGCCGGCGACTGGACCCTGGGCGGCGGCTCCAGCGTCAAGTGGCAGGTCGTGCAGGGCGAGGAGTCCATGTCCGGCGGCGCTGCGCTGTATTACGGCAACCCGGCCGCGTGGAACTACTCCGCGGGCACCAACTCCGGCAGCGCGGACAGCATCGAGATCACCATCCCCGACACCAGCGAGCCGGTGCTGCGCTTCTGGCTGTGGATGGACACCGAGTCCAGCACCACCTACGACAAGCTCAGCGTGCAGCTGACCGCCACGGGCGCCACGCTGTGGAGCAAGTCGTCCACCACGCCCATGAAGAAGTGGACGCTGATCACGGTGCCGCTGGCCGCCCATGCGGGTCAGACCAGCAAGGTGCGCTTCTACTTCAACTCGGTGGACGGGCTGTACAACAGCACCAAGGGCGTCTTCATCGACGACGTCCACGTGCTGGGCTGTGGCGACGGGCCGGTTGAAGAGCCGCCGGTGGAGGATCCGCCGGTCGAGGAGTAGCTCACGCTCCGACCTTACGCAGCCGCCCCCGGCCCAGCTTGAAGCTGTTCTTGTTGGTGATCGGCTCGGCGATGCCCGAGACCACCGCGTTGGCGGCATACGCCGGATCGCCACGGAAATTGAAGTAGGCGCAGGCCACCCCGGGGCGCACGCGGTCCGTCAGCAAGGCGACTCCTTCAAAGGTGCCGACCCAGCCGTCGTCCTCCCCCGCGCCCGGTGAGACGCCCGTGCGATCGAAGGCGATGGTGTCCCCGTGCTCGACGTCTGCGGCGGCCGCGTCCGTGGGATGGATCTCGACCCAGTTGACCGGAAAGTTGTCATCGCGAAACGGGACGCGCAGATCCTCCACCATCGAGCTCCAAACCGTGGAGTGGCGCCGGTTGATGACCCACAGCTCACCCTCCAGCGGCGCCAGCTCCTGGTGTCGCTCCAACACATCGGCCCACGGGACCCACATCAGGTGTGCCTTGCCCGACGGCGTGCTGAACGGACGGTGCGCCTCGGCGTCGTGATACCGCACCGTCTCTTTCAGCTCACCGTCTTCGTACGACAGCGGGCACTGAAAGCCTGTCGTGCCCGCCTCGCGCAGCACCTGACGGGCCGACAGGTGGTTGTCGGCGGCGTACTCCAACAGGCCTCGGTATGCGTGGGGACCGGCCGAGTGCAGGCCGGCCTCTTCGAAGAGCGCAACGGTGTCCTTCCAGTCAAAGCCCTCATAGCCCATCTTGCGCGCCACTTCGGCCACGATCGCCCAGTCCGGACGGGCCTCCCCGGGCGGATCGGCCAGCTTGGGATACAAGCGCAGCCGGCGCTCGCCCTGCATCCGCGTGAAGGTGTCTTCGCCCCAGCCGGCGGCCGGCAGCACCAGATCCGCGAGGTCGGTAAGGGGCTGGGGGTAGAGGTCTTGTTGCACCAGGACCGCGCCGCCCGCCACCGCGCGCTTTGCCCAGCTCTGCAGCACGGCGTCGGTGTCCAGTACGTCGGCGTCACCGGGGAAGGCTACGTCGGTCGTCACCTGCGGCTGGATAACGCGCGCCTGATTCTCCAGAGCGGCGTACAACACGCCCGTCGCGGCGCCGCCCCCGCCGGCCCAGGTGCACCCGATCACCCACACAAACGCCAGCTCCCCGGCCAGCGTCCAGTAGTCCAGATTGAGCCCGATCGGATTGCCGTAGCACGTGTGCGGCGACAGGTGCTCGGGGTACGGAGCGGCCTTGATCATGCCGCGCTGGTGCCCGCCGGCACGCGACATAACGCGCCCCGGCCGATTGCCGGCGCCCAGCAGCAGACCCAGGCTGGCGAATGACGCGGTGTTTGGGTAGTTGTGCGCCCAGTAGTTGCCTTTCTCGAGAATCAGCGAGGCTTTCGGGCGCGTGCCGTCCTCCCGCGGTGCAGCCAGCCGGCGCGCCGCCTCCAGGATGTCCGCGACCGACAGCCCGGTGATCGCCGCAGCGGCCTCCGGGGTGGAGTTCGGGTCGCTGCGGATCTTGGCGAAGTAGTCAGTGGGCGAGACCGAGAAGCGCTTGCGCCGCCAGTTGGTCGCGGCGAGCTGGTCGGCGCCGGACGCGATCCACTGCTGCAGAAACTCGTCGTCTTCCCAGTCGTTTTCCAGGATGACGCGCGCCAGGGCGTTGTGCAGCGCGGTGTCGGTCCCCGGGTTGATCTGCAGAAACATGCCGCCGCTGCTCAGCGCATATTCGGCCGTAGCGTCGCGGCGCGGGTTGACCACAATGAGCTTGTTGGGTCCCTGCACCCACTGGGAGAACAGCACGCCGTGCGCATCGTAGAGCGCCACCCCGGAGCAAAAGACCACGTCCGCGTCGCGCCAGTCCTGGTAAGCAGCCGAGAAGACGTTGATCCCGGCGTCGGAGAGCCCCGGCGTATCCGACCCCTCGGCCGCTTTGTCGTGGGGCGCCCAGCACGGGGTCTGCACGGCCTCGAACGCCAGCTTCGTAATCGCGTAGGTGTTCTCGTAAAACTGGTAGGAGTAGGTCTTCATGCCCCACGCCAACGGGCCACTGCGCTCGAGTCCCGCGCCGGCGGGCGGGTCCAGCACAAACTTGGAGTAGCCGGCGATCAGGTCCGTCGCCTGCGGCCACGTGATGGGGACGAGCTCGCCGCCCACACGCAGCAGCGGCGTCTTGAATCGATCCGCGGTGGGCGTATCGGGGCTGTAAAGGCGGCGCGCCAGGGAGGCGCCCAGCGTGTGGTCGCCACTGGGATTGACGACCTCGGCGTCCGGGTCGGGGATGACCACGATGTAGTGCGGCTCGCCGTCGATCGTGATGCGATTGATCATCTGCGGGGAGATCCACGGACCGTAAGCGCCGACCGGATACTGTGCGTCCAGCGCGTTGTACTCAGGAGACTCCAGCCCCGACCGCTGGTGGACGGGCCAGTTGTAGACCTTGTAGCCGCAGCCGACGCTGCAGTGCGCGCACGCGGTCGTCTGGACGCGAGCGTTGGGTGGCGGCAACAGCGGCTGCGGCTGCGACGCGACATCGCCCTGGTCGGCACAGCCCATCTGAGTCGCACCGACGGCGGCAGCCGCTGTGGCCGTGGCCTTGCGCAGAAAGTCTCGCCGACCGCCGCTCAACTGGGAGACCGCACCGCATCGCCAAACGGCAGACCCACGATGCCGACCGCGAAGATGTCGTCGTCGCGCACTTCCAGCACGACGCGCACCAGGTCCTGACTGGCGCGGCCGTGGATTTGGCGACCGTGGGCGCTGATGTCGAACGTGCTGCCGTGACAGGCGCACGGCCCGAAGACGCCGCGACCCAGCCGCTCCGCGTCGTTGCTGACGACAGGGCAGCCCTGGTGGGGACACGCCACATGAAACGCCACGATATCGCCGCCCGGACCGACGCCGTGCTCAGCCGGCCGAGCGAGTCGGACCAACATCGCGCGGTGAGGCTCGGGATAGACAAACGAGACCGGCTGCCCGATCGCGAGCTCCGACACGCTGCCGACACGCACCCTCGACCCGCTGGTGACCTCGCCGCGCGCACTGAGCGGCAGTGCCACCCCACCTGCGAGGGCCCCGGTTGCAAATTCTCGCCGTGTCAGCCTGGTCATGCGCGTCTTGCGCCTCGTTGTGTGTGGTTGAACCGCTGATGATAGTGGCTACTCTAGAGATGTGGAAGCATTGCGCATCGTCGGGCTGGTGTGGCTGCTGGCCGGTTGCGGGACCGAGCAAGAGGCGCCGGAGCCCATCGTCTTCCCCGAGACCATCGCCGCGCCGGTCGACGAAGAGATCACGGTACTGCCGGTGGTGGGCCTGGGCGAAGAGGCGTTTCCGTGGGTCGAGCCGACCGCCGTCGGCGTCGAGCTGGACGCGATCATCCGTCAGGACGGCAGCCTGGAGGGCTACACCTTCGAAGGCGTCACCGCGGCGCCGCGGATCTACCTGCACCTCGCCGGGGACGCCTGGTTCGCGGGCGATGATGAAGAGGATCCGGAGCATCCGCAGAGCTGCTACGCCTGGGGCTGGTGGCAGCCGACCAGCTCCGGCGATTTGCCCACCACGGACGGCGCGGAGTTCTTTGTGACCTATCGCGGCCATTTCGCCCTGGAAGACTACGATTGCGACGCCCTGCTCGACCCAGCGATCCACGGCGAGGCCGGAGAGGACTTCATGGCCCGGTTTGACGGCATGGAGATCGGCATCGGCTTCGCGCCCCTCACGCAGGGACTTCAAGAGAGCTGGTCCGAGCCGACCCTGCAGACATGGGGCCCGGCAATGCTGGCGTCGTACGTCGCGCTACCGGCCTCCGACTCGAGCTTCGTCGCCCAGGACCTGTCGACCACGTTCGCGATCGCCGTCGATCCAGACACGGACGCGATCGCCACCGACCCGGCGGGCGATCTGGTCACCGTCGACATCACAGACGCCACACCCGAAACGGGGTTGCCGGACGTGTACGCCTATACGGTGGCGACGTTCTACGTGACGCTGGACTCGCTGGGCCTCTGAGCCGGCCGGCTCTCGTCCGGACCCCGCAGCGTGCGCACGACCTCGTCGAGCAGCTGCAGCCGGGCGATGGGCTTGCTCAGCAACGGCACGCCGTCATCCAGCAGCTGCACAGGCATCGCCTCCGACGACGGATAACCGGACATGAAGATCGCCGGCAGCGTCGGTCTTGTCAGGCGCACGTTGGCCACGAGCTCGGGGCCGGTCATATTGGGCATGACGATATCGGTCAGCAGAAGCGCGATCTCCGGCCGACGGCTCAGCTCCTGCAGCGCCGCCACGCCACCCGATGCCTCGAGCACCGTGTAGCCGGCGCCCTGCAGAATTCGCGAGACAACCCGTCGCACGCCGTCGTCGTCGTCCACGAGCAAGATCGTCTGCTTGTGCGTGACGGGTGCCGGCAGCACTCCGCCCGCGCCGTCCAACAGTGCCGGCGCGGGGGCCTCCGGAGCCACAGGCAGCCACACGCGCATCCGGGTGCCCTCACCAACCTTTGACTCGACAGTGATCCCCCCACCTGCCTGTTGGACAACGCCATAGACACTGGCCAGGCCCATTCCCGTGCCGTCGCCGACCTTCTTCGTGGTGAAGAAGGGCTCGAAGATCCGGGACTGAACGGCCGGCTCCATACCCGTGCCGGTGTCGCTGACCGAGAGCTCGGCCATGGCGCACCCCACCGCGGCTCCATCCGGCCCACGCTCGTCGGCGCCTACCATGCGCGTACTCAAGACGAGCTCCCCGCCCTCGGGCATAGCATCGCGGGCATTCAGCGTCAGATTCATCAAGACGCGGTCCAGCTGGCCAACGTCGATCCAGACCGGGAGGAGGTCCGGATCCAGCTTATCGGACAGCGTGATGTGGGTGCCGACTGTGCGGCGCGCCACCTCGACAGTACGGCGCACCGCCTCGTTCAGGTCGACGGTGGCGTACTGCGCGGGCTCGCTGCGACTGAAGCCGAGCAGCTCTCTCGTCAGCGAGGCGCCGTGTTCGGCCGCCTGGACGATCTGTTGCAGATCTTCATACGCCTCGCTGTCGGGCTCCAGATCGGCCTCGAGCAGCTCCGCGCAGCCCAGAATTACGGTGAGGTTGTTGTTGAAGTCGTGTGCGATCCCTCCGGCCAGCCGGCCGACGGCCTCCATCTTCTGCGACTCCTGAACGGCGGCCTGAATCTGCTCCTTCTCGGCGATCTGGCGCCGCAAGAGCGCCTCGCTGGCCTCCAGCTCAGACGTGCGAGCTGCCACGCGCTGCTCCAGCTCGGCAGACTCGGCGCGCATGCGTCCGACCAGCAAGCCGATCAACAGCACCGTCACCACGCCAAACGGCACCGCAAAGAGCGCCATACGGTCCTCTGAAAAGGCCATCGCGGCATCCGCGGCCGCCAACGGGTAGGCCACCTCCAGCACACCCCGAACGTCACCCACGCGCCACCCGCTTTTCGGCGTGTCCGGGTGCGTGTTGTGACACCCCACACAGGCCTGCCGCATCCGATCGGCGGTGGCAAAACGCAGCACGCGCTTCCCGTCCTCAGTCACAATGCGATGAAACGGTGTCTCCGGGTCCGCGCTCAGCGCGTCCCACGCCTGGCGGGCAAAATCGTCGCGCAGCCCCCCCGGCCTTGCGCCACGGAAACGGATACGGGCTGTACAGCTGCGTGCGCGCCGCCTCGGCGGTCGACGAGAGCTGATTGCCCATCATCATGCTCAGCGTCGCCGGCAGCGGGACGGCGTGCTCCGTGCGCTTGTAGTCGTGCGTGACGTCGATGCCGGTTCCCTGCAGGCGGGCGACAACCTCGGCGGTATACAGCGTGCGAAACGTCGTGAGCGCATCCGCGTAAACCTGCGCGTTGTACAGCGCGGTCGTCTCGATGACGTTCGACTGTGCACTGCGCGACAGCAGAAAGACGCCGGAGAGGCCGGACATGAACAACACCACCACGATCAGTGCGGTGTGCTGCCTCATGAGTTTCAACAACGCGTCCATGCGTAGCTACCCCGTCAGCTCTCCAGCCCGCCGACGCCGCGAAAGACGTAGAGCAGCTCGCCGCGCTCGTTGACGTCAGACTCGGCGATGCCTTCTCGCGCCAGCTCGCCCATCAGCTCACGGGTCTCCGAGATACCCCAGCCGGTGCCGGCCGCGATCTCCGCCACGGTGACCGTGCCGCCCGAGCCCGCCGCCACCTCCAGCACCGCCTGCTCGCGCGCTCGGCGTGAGTTGGCCGCCTCCTCCCGCGCCACGTCGATCAGGTGTCGCTTGGCCATGTAGACACCGGCCGCGGTCGTCCCTGTGAAGAACACCAGCAGCGCGATCAGCACGCCGGTCTCGGTGTCGGAGCCACCGATCAGATCGCCGATCGCCATGACGACAAACAGCCCGCTGAACAGAGCGATACCGACCCCAAGGGCGCCCAGGAAACCACGCATCAGTTGTTTGTCTCAATGCCCATGGTTGTGGGCGCGGTGACCGGCGCGGCGGGCCTCGTGCTCTTCGCGCGTCATCACCTGATAGCCAAGTAGCGCGCTCCAGGTCTCCGGGCCGATCAGCCCGTCCACTTTGCACTCGTGCGTGCCCTGGAAGTCGCGCGTGGCGTGATAGGTCTTGCGGCCGAAGATGCCGTCGGGGTCCAGCGGCTGGCCGCTCTGGTCCGGCACGCCGTGCTCGTTGATCTTGTTTTGCGCCAGCGTCACCTTCCCGCCGCGCGAGCCCCACCGCAGCAGCGGCAGCAAGTTGCCGCGGCCGGGCAGATCGTGGCCCTGGGCGTCGGTGTCGTCGTCGGTGTAGCTGGTCGTCGGATAGAAGCGGATGTCGACGTCGTCGGGACGGTCCAGCTTGTTCTGCACCTTGGCGCGCAGCTCATCAAACCGCTGCTTGCGCTCGGCCATGGGCGGCAGCGACACCGTGGCGTCCGGCGCCGTCGCGTCCAGGTCGATCGTCGGCTGATCGGGGTAGGCGTCCACAAAGATGTACGTGCGGTGCTGCCCCTCGATCTTGGGCGGGTGCTGCAAGCGGACCGGCAGGCCCATCTGCATGCGCCACTCGTTCATCTTCTGCAGCGTCTTGTCGTGTTTGTAGTCGTAGGTGTCGATGTTGTACGACTCGTAGCCGTTCTCGCGGCCGTGGCCCAACCCCAGGTAGAAGTGGCCCAGCAGCTCGTGCGTCATCACCCAGTAGATGTTGAAGGACTGCTCCACGCGGTCGGTCTCGCCGGCAAAGGTGCCGAGATCCATCATGTCCAGCACCATGGCGTTGGGCCCGGCGTAGCCGCCCTGCACGGAGTCGGTGTCGCCCTCCTGGGCCCCGATCACCACGCTGTGGCGCGGCGCGTCGACCAGGGCGGCCGTCCACGCGTCGTGCATCTCCTGCGACCAGCGCCCCTCGGCGATCCGCGCCTGTTTGCGCGCGTTGTCTACGCCGACAAACGTCAGCTCAAAAGTGGTCGGGTTCCACGCGCACGTCAGCCCCGCAAAGCCGGCCATGCCGCGGATCAGCTCACTGACCTGCCCCGCCGTCCAGCCGACCAGAAAGATCCCGTTTCGCGCCGGATCCATGTGCGGCAGCGTCGTCGCCGCGTGGTCGTGATCGTGCTCACCCTCACCGTGCAGCTGAACCGCCTGGTTGGTCGGGCTCAGGGCGGCGGATTGGGCGTCATATCCCATGCCGTTCAGCGATTGGCGCATCGCTCCGCGCCACCCGGGCTCCGCCGCTGCGGCGTCCGACGCGGTCTTGGAGTTTGTCTGCTCAGAGTTGTTCGCGTATTGGCTCACGCCGATCAAACTCTCACGGTATTCAGTGGGTTCGCAACGACTTTTCCACGGCCTGCCGGGTCGCGACAAAGTCCGCGTGGGACACGTGTAGCAGCTTGGCGACTTTGCGCACCAGATACTCCTCATGTTTCTCGCGGATACCGTCGGCGTACACGATGCGCCACATGAGCTCCACCATGTGGCGCCGCTCGTCGCGCCCGAGCTGCTCGTTTAGAAGCTGGGTGAAGGGGTACAGCGAGATCGCCTGATCCGCCTCCTGCTCGGCCAGCGTGAACAGCTCTTCGGCCTCGGACTGACCCAATTCGAAGGTGTCGGCCAGCGCTGTCACGACCTGGGCGCGCTCCTCGGCCTGCACCTCGAAATCAGCGCGCATCACCTGGACGAGCAGCGCGCCCGTGGCCAATCGCAGCGCGCGCTCTTCCGCTTCGGCCGAATCTCCCTCCGGGTCGCGGGTCAGCCTGGTGCCAAAAAACTCTAAAATGGAGCCGATCACGCCGGCAGATTAATGGATCGGATCCTCATCGTCGAGGGTGCCCGCCAACAAGCCGCCCAGGCGGGCCACGATGCGGTCGAAGCGCTCGATCACGTCCAGGCACTCCAGCTGGCCCTGCCGCAGCTTGTAGTCGTGAAAAAGCACCGCTGAGAGGCGGTCGCTCAGCACCGCGGGGTCGGTGACCTGCAGCAGCGGGCCGTCCAGCACCTTGGCCAGCGGGGGGATCCGCAGCTTGAGCTCGTCCAGGCACGCAAACGTGGTGCGCACGCGCCGGTCGACCGCGTCGCCGCCATCCCCGCCGTCATCGGACAGCATGGTGTAGCGCCCCAGACGGTACGGTAGCCCTGGGTCCAGCTCCTCGTCCAGGCGCACGCGCGCGACGCCTTGCAAGATGATGTTGTATCGCCCGCCGCCCAGCGCCTGGTGCTCGCCGATGGTGCCCACGCCCGCCACCGGCACGATGGGCGGATTGCCCTCGGCCTCATCCTCGCGCCCGGGCTCGATCAGCGGTACCGCCAGCGGCCAGTCGTTTTCGATGCACCAGGCGATCAGCGCCTGATAGCGCGGCTCGAAGACGTGCAACGGCAACATCGTGTGCGGAAAGAACACCACGCGCGGTAGTGGAAACAACGGCAACCGAGCGAGATGCTCGGCCCGAAGCGACACTGCGGGGTGCTTTGTGGCCATGTCTCAAGCTTAGCACTACTGTGTGATCGTGAGAGCCGTGCAAACCGCCGCATTGATCGTCGCCGCATTGCTCACCGCTGCACCCGCCGCAGCCGACAGCTGGTCCAATCTGTACAAAATCGTGCAACGCGTCCGGGTCGGCGACATCGACAACGTAGAGAAACCGCTGGCCGCCGCCCAACGTCGCGGACATCGGCTCGCCCGAGCGGCCGCCAGCTTTGTGCTGGCCCGGGTGCACGCCCAGAAGCGGGACGGTGAAAAGGCGCGCGCGGCGTTCAAGCGGGCTCGCAGCATCGCCCGGATCTCGGCGCCGGCCTATCGGTGGGCGGAGGTGGAGGTGCTGCTGGCGGAAGGCAAGGACGGCCCCGCCCTGGCCGCGCTGGGCAAGCTTCGGAGCCGCTTTCCAAAGTTTCGGTGGGCTGCTGCGGACCTGCTCTACTCGCGGCTGCAGGAGCGCGTCGCACGTCCCGAGGACACCGCCGCCACCGCACTGAAGCTGTATCGCAAGTCGCATCTGCACCTGCCTCAGGACGAGCTGCTGGACCGCGCCGCCCGAATGCTGAAGGCGTCCGCCCCCAAGAAGTCCGCGCAGCTGTTCAAGCAGCTGGTCATCGACCACCCGGAGAGCCCGCTGGCCGACAAAGCGATCGCCCGCGTCGGAGAGCTGACCAACAAGGAGCGCATGCAGCGCGTCGAGCGGCTTTTCGGGCGCCGCAACTACGAGGCCTGCCGCATCGACGCCGAGTTTCTGTGGCGCGCAAATTATCGCCGGGCCGAGATCGGCTTCTATCTGGGCAAGATCGGGTCGGAGCGGCTGCGCGACGACTACAAGGGCGCCGAGGTCTACCTGCGCGCGGCCGTCGAGCCCGGCGCACCGTTCGAACTCCAGGCGCTGAGCTCGCACGGCATCGTCCTGGACAAACTGGGACGCACGGACGAGGCGGTCAAGGCCTTCGACACCCTGCTGGCCCGCTTTCCGGACGCGTCGATCCGCCGCCGGGTCGAGGCGCATTACGATCGCGGGCGGGCGCTGCACCGCACTGGACGATCGGCGCAGGCGGGCGACGACATCGCGCGCTTCCTGCGCGTCCACAAGCGCGGCTTCGACTGGGGCAAGTACTGGTGGTTCGCCGGGTTCTGGGCCTACATGGCGGGGGACTACGCCAAGGCCATCGAGCGCTTTGAGCCGCTGCTGTCCAAGCGCAATCCACTGGTCGGCGGCAAGGCGCGCTATTGGCGGGCGCGGGCGCTGCACCACCTGGGCAAGAAGCGCGCGGCGATCGACGGCCTGGCCAAGCTGGTCCGGTCGATGCCGCTGACGTATTACGCGGCGCTGGCGGAGCAGCGGCTGACCGAGTGGGGGGCTGCAAAGCGCATCCCCAGGCGGCGCAACCTGTCGCGATGGCCGGCCCACAGCGCGGATCCGTTTCGCGGGCTGCCCAACCTGGCGCCGATCCTGCGGCTGAAGACAGCGGTGCACCTGGGCGAGCCGGATACCACTCGTCGCGTGTTCAAGGTGCTTCGCAAGCGCCTGCTCGCGGCGCTGGGTCCCGAGCGCTTCGAGCGGCTGGAGGTCGAGCTGGCGGACGCGATCGACCGCTTTCACCAGGCCCGCAAGGAGGCGCGCAGCAAGAACGGGCGCACGCTGAGGCGACGTCCGACCCGACGAACCGTCGACATCTGGCGCGCGATCTATCCGCGGGCCTATCGCACCCATGTCGTGGCGGCCGCCAAGCGCGCCTCAGTGCCCGAGTGGATGGTCTACTCCCACATGCTGCAGGAGTCGCGCTACAACCCCACGGTCATCTCCCGGGCCCCGGCGTACGGCGTACTGCAGCTGCTGGATCGCACGGCCAAGCGGCTGGCGGCCGACGCGGGCGAGGACTACCAGCTGTGGATGGCCATGCGCCCTGATCACAACATACGGTGGGGCGTGCGCTACCTGGGTGCGCTCGTGAAGAAGTTCTACGGCCAGCTGCCGTTTGCGGTCGCGTCCTACAACGGCGGACCCATGCTGCTCGAGCGTCACATGAACCGCATGAAGGGCAAGTCGTTTGACGTGATGATCGACGATCTGGGCCCCCACGAGTCGCGCAACTACACCCGAAAAGTCATCGAGCACTTCCTGCGTTATCTGGCCCTCTACGAGACCCCCGAGCGAGCCGCGCAGGTCCGCAAGCGGCTGCTTCCGGCAAAGTGGACCGCCAAGTATCGAAAACTACCCGATTATTGAGCTATGATGGGGCGCTGATGAAGGACGCTCTCACTGCCCCGACCATGATTACTGCACCGAAGTTTGCCGAGCCCTGGCACGGGCTGCCGATGTTTACCGGCATTCCGACCGACGCGCTGGAAGCCCTCGGCGAGACCATGGACACCGTCACGTTCTCGGCCGGCACGCGCATTCTGACGCAGGACCTGCCGGGGGACTACATGTACGTCGTCACGGACGGCCGGGTGCGCGTGCACGCCACGGGCGGCATGGACTCGACCCACTTCGAGGTCATCCTGAAGGCCCCGGCCGTAATCGGGGAGATGGCGCTTGTGACCCATGAGCCGCGGACGGCGACGGTCGACGCGGACACCGACGTCACGGCGCTGCGGGCGTCCATGCAGCAGATCGAGGCGCTGCTGGAGCACCACCCCAAGGCATCGCACATCCTAACCACCATCGTCGGACGCCGCCTGCTCGAGGCCAACACGATCCGCAAAGTGGGCCACTACGAGGTCCGCGGACGGCTGGGCAAGGGCGCCATGGCCACCGTGTTCGAGGGCGTTCAGGCCAACCTCAAGCGCCCGGTCGCGCTGAAGATGCTGAGCCACCGGCTGGCCAAGCGACGCGGCTTTGCCGAGCACTTCAAATCGGAGGCGCGCCGCATCGCGTCGCTGGACCACGAAAACATCGTGAAGGTCTACGACACCGTGCAGGGCTACGGCACGCACTTCATCGTGATGGAGCGCATGACGGGGCACGGCCTGGACGAGGTGATCAAGAGCAAGACGCGCCTGGACTACAACATGATCCGGCGCGTCGTCCGCGAGATCTGCGCGGCGCTGGCCTACTCGCACAGCACGGACCTGCTGCATCGGGACATCAAGCCGTCCAACATCTTCATCACCGCCGGCGGCAAGGTGAAGCTGCTGGACTTCGGCATCGCTGTGGAGACCGAGCGGTCGGCGACAAAGGGCGGCAAGCTGGCAGGCACGCCTTATTACATGGCCCCCGAGCAGATCCGCGGGCTGAAGCTGGACGGGCGCGCCGACCTGTATGCGACGGCGCTGCTGGCCTACCAGTTGGTGACGCTGAAGCTGCCGTTTGACGCGACCAGCCTGGAGTATCTGTACCGTCAGCATATCCACACGCCGATGCCCGACCCGCTGGACATTCAACCGGACGTGCCCGAGGACCTTTGCGAGTTCATTCGCATCAACTCGTCCAAGCGGCGCGACGACCGGCACCCGTCCTGCGAGGCGGCCGGGGAGTTTCTGGCGCAGGCGTCGACGATGCGCACCTTCGGCAGCTTCGACATGGCCACGGTGTCCATCGCGTACCACCCAAACCGCGGCGACCGGGTGCGCGCCGCCCTGCAGCTGTTGGACGAGACCCTGACGGGTGTGGACGGCGTGAAAGTCGAGATTCACGGAGAGCCCGAGGGCTGACCAGCAGCTACCACGTGCGGCCGATCGATCCGGCCTCGGATGCCGAGGTGGACCTGGTCGCCACCCGCATGCGCGAGACGTTGATGGAGGTGCTGGGCGAGGCGCGCGGGGACGCCATGTACACGCTGGACTGGCTTCGCAATCGCGTCCGCCAGCATCTCGATCCACAGCAATACACTGGCGGCGTCTTTGTGGCCCAGAGCGCGGGCGGCGACATCGTGGGCCACACGATCGTGCGCATCGAGCACCCGGACTCCGGACCCGACTTCGGGCTGTTTTCCACCGTTTTTGTTGCGGCACAGGCCCGAAGAGCCCGGGTGGCCAGCCGGCTGATCGCGCACGGCGAAGCCTGGATGGCGCACCACGCTCTGTCGGAAGCGGCGACTGTCACGTCCCCGACAAACGCCAAGCTGATCACGTTGTTTGAGGGCTTCGGCTATACGGTGGCGCCGGTCAACGACGACTTCGTGCGGCTGTCGAAGCGGCTAGGGTAGGGACTTGCAGCAGCGAAAGCCCAGGTCGTCATCACCGGACTCGGGCGCAAAATAACCGCGCGCGTCGACCCGCAAGAAAGCGACGCCCGACGTGCCGAAGCTGCCTCCGCGCACCGAGCGCTGAACGCCCTCTTGGGGGCCCTGGGGGTCGCTGTCCGGGCTGTTCTTGTAGTAGTCCGCGTCGTACCAGTCACCGACCCACTCCCAGACGTTGCCGGCCATGTCGACCGCGCCGGACGCCGCAGCCCCGGCCGGTTTCGAGCCGACGGGCCACGCCGCCCCCGTGCCGCAGCCCGACTCGTTGGGCTCCCAGATCACCCGCTCGCACGTCGGCGGCTCGTCACCCCACGGATACGGACGGCCATCGACGCCGCGCGCCGCCTTCTCCCACTCGGCCTCGGTGCACAGGCGCTTGTCGGCCCAGCTGCAGTAGGCACGCGCCTGAAACCAGTCGACGCAGGTGATCGGGAAATCGCCCCCCGAGCCGTAGGTGCACTGCCCGACGCTGTTGAGCGGCACCGTGCAGCCGCCCGCGGCGACACAGGCCTCGTATTGCCCGGCTGTGACCTCGGTGCGATCCACGGCGTAGTCCGCCAGCGTGACGCCGTGCTCCGGCTGCTCGTCGGGCTTGCAGCCGGGATGAGACGCCGGGCTGCAGCCCATTGTGAAGCGCCCCTCCGAGACCAGCAGCATGCCGTCGCTCTCACACAGCCCATCGGTGCAGGCCATCTGACCGCCGCACACGGTGCCGTTGGCAACGGGCACGTACTTGCACAGCCCGTCCGCCCCGCAGGAGTCGGTCGTGCAGGGCTGGCCGTCGTCGCACTGCTGGGGGTTGGCGCTGCAATCAGGGGGAGGGGTCGGGCCGTGGTCGACCGGCGGCGCGGCCGCATCGATGTCATCGGCGGGCGCATCGGTCGCTGGGGACTGGACGTCATCAGTAGGATCAGCGGCGTCGGAAACCAGGCCCACGAGCCCGCCCTCGTCGGCATCCGAACCGCAGGCGGTCAACGCCAACAGCGCTATGGTCACCCCGATGCGTTTCATGGGCGTCCTCCGCACGCCATAGTACAGGAGAAGCTCGACGCGACGCTGGGGAGTTTCGGCTCCACTGGCATCAAAACCGCACGACTGCGCCCCCTGGCACGGTTGCTGCTGTAGAGCGCTCCCACTGGGGTCTCGCGGGCCCCGACCACGACTAAATACGGGCCGAGGAGAGACTCGATGAAGCGCAGCATCGTCATCAGCATCTGGATCATCGCCGTCATGGGATGCGCCGACAGCACCGTCGTCGACACCACGGACGCCTTTGCTGAGCCGGATCTGGCCGGAAAAGCGGACATCTCGGACCGGGTCGATATGCGGGGCCTGATCAAATATGACACCGCGATTACGGCCGAGATCACTGAGGACTTCGAATTCCACGGCTACACGCTCAAGGCTGAGCCCGGCGCGCGCGTCACCGTGGAGACCACCCACAAGGGCAGCTCCGCGGGCTTCGATACAACGCTGTTCATCTACGGCCCCAAGGCCTCGGGCTTCGGCGGCAGCTCCATCGTCAAAGACAACAACGACGGCTGGGGCCGCCTCAGCAAGATCGACGACTTCCGGCTCTTCGAGGGTGGTCAGTACCTGATCGTGGTCGGCACCCCCAGCGCGCAGGGCCGCGGCCGCTACCGCCTGCTGGTCACCTGCCCCGGCGAGAATTGTGAGCCCGCCGTCGAGGACGTGCCCACGGACACCTGCCCCGACGAGATCGAGGACAACATTTTGGAGTGCGTGCAGGAGACCAAGGACGACCTGGAGGTCGACCGTCAGGCCGCGCTGAGCATCTGCCTGGACCAGCTCGACGTGCTCGATATGTACGAGGGTCTGTGCTTCGAGGACGCCTTCACCACCCCGCCCGCATGGTGCGCGGGCGGCGCCGACAAGTTCAGCGAGGGTTACCTGCCGACGTGCACCACGCGCATCACCGAGGCGCTGAGCGACACCGGCCCCGACATCGGCCTGCACACGCTGGCGCTCAACGAGGAGCTGGAGCAGATTCAAGAGGCCGCCTGGGACGCCTGCGACGACTTCTGCGCCGTCCAGATCAACGCCTATAACTACGACGTGGAGAACCCCTCCATCGTCACCATCGTCGACGCGCTGCGCTCCACCATCGAGTTTGAGGACGCGGACTGGGACAACCGGGGCGCCAGCAGCGCCGCCCTGATTCAGGGCATCGCGGACGACATGGAGCTCGGCGATGTGCTGACCCCGGCCAAGGCGCTTGGCGGCGGCGGCGACTTCGAGGTCGGCCTGGGCACCTACTCCGACACACCGTGGCCCAGCGTCGACGCGTCCGGCTCGGTGTACGTGATGCACTTCCCCGACACCAAGGCGCTTGTCGTCTTCGACTACGCCTGGTTCTCGGAGTAATCCGGGTCGGCCTGCCCGAGCAGCTCGCGCGCCAGGGTCGCATCCGGAAAGCGCAGCGAGAGCACTCCCGGGTCCACCTTGACGACCCGGACCTGCCGCGGAAAGACCAGCACCAGCCGCGACACCACCAGCACCAGCATCCACACCAGAAAGCCCACCACAGCGCCGACGAGCACGCCGAAGTCCTCGTTGACCATGTTGCCGAGCAGGCTGAAGCCGGTCGGCAGCAGCAGGAGCCCAAGGGAGACCATCGCCAGGTGGATCTTGTGACTGGTTGACCATCGCGACTGGCAGCGCCGGCACAAGGAGTACGTCACGCGCTGTGGCCGTCGCGCCAGCGCCGTGATCTTGGCCACCTCATAGGTCTTCTCGACCTCGATGACCCCGTCCGAAGAGCCGCAGATGATGCAGCGATCGGCCACCAGCCGCGCCGGGGTGCTCACGACCGCGATCCAGCCGATCCACTCGACTCGATCCGCGCCCTGTGACTCGGGTGCCAAAGAGGCTTACCAGCGTCCGCTGATGTGGTCCCCGTGCTCACGCGCGGTCGGATCCTCGGACGGCCACCGCCCCGACCGCTCCGTCTCCCCGGCCTTGATCGGCCGCGTGCAGGGCGAGCACCCCACCGACGCATAGCCGCGGCGGAACAGCTGATTGCACGGCAGCTGGTTGGAGTTGACGTATTCCACGACCTGCTGCCACGACCAGTCCGCGAGCGGCGCCATGCGCGGGATCCAGTCGTGGTCCTTGTCGACGGTCATCTTCACCAGCCTGGACCGCACCGAACACTGTGAGCGGCGCGCCCCAATCATCCAGCCCGTCGCCCCCTTGAGGGCCCGGTTCAGCGGCTCGATTCGCCGCACGTCGCAGCAGCGGCGGCGTGTGTCCGCGTCGCGCACGATGGCGGATGGCCCATCCCGATCCAGCAGCTCACCCAGCTTTCGTGAATCGGGAAAGACCCACTGGATGGGGATGCCGAAGGCCGCTCGTGCGGCGTCTGCGGCGGCATACGTATGCTCAAAGTGGCGGCCGGTGTCGATAAAGAACACGGTCGGCTTTACGCCATGCTGCAGCACCTTGTGGATGATGACGAGATCTTCCAGCGCAAACGCACAGGCGATCTTGAAGCCGCTGCCCCACATGGTGCACGCGGTCTTGATCAGCTCGTCGGCGGTCTTGGACTCGAAGTCCAGCATCGTAACGTCAAATTCTGTGGGCATAGGGTGGCTATTCTACTCGCAAACGAGGTTGGCGTCCTGCGGGCAAGGGTCCCCCAGCGCGTCTTCCGGATTGAACCGCAGGTTGACCTTCAACCCCACCGGGACCGTGGTGCTGACATCGTCCGCGACCGTGAGCGTGACGTCGATCTGGGTGTCGACGCTCACCGCCCCCTTGCCGAACTCGAGCGGCGTGCTCGGCGTCACGTCTTTGCCCAGGATCTTCTCAACCGCCTCCCGGACGCGCGCGTCGTCCTGTGTGTCCGACGCACCAAACTCCTTGTCGCACTGCGCCCCGTCAACGCTGAGCTTGACCCGCACCTCGGCCGTGGTGGGCTCGGCCGGAGTAACAGCCAGCCACTTTGACTTCTCAAAGCTCCACTCGGTGACTTCGACGCCGACGCTGTCTTCTGAAGAGAGCACGAGATCGACCGGGCTGCAGTCGACCAGGCACAAGCCGCCGGCCAACGAAAACGCAAACCTCAGGTCCATCTCGCAGTTACCAACAGGCGGTCTGATGCTGGCCTGCGGCTCGTAGGACCCCAGGGACTCTGTGTCCACAATCAGCGAGCAGCTGCCGATGGGCACGACCGCCAGCAGAACCACCAGCGTGCGCATCAATCGGCGGTCAGCCATAACACCAACCCCGTCGTGAGCGCGGCCGCGGCAAGGCCCAACGTGACGTCCGCCGCCAGCGCCCGCGTGTCCGCTTTGTCTTTGTGTTTCTCGAACTCGAGTTCGTTCTTGGCCGTGAATGGCCCGTTCTCCAGGTCCTTGGCGTTATCGAACGCCGTGAGCGCCAGCGCGCCCGACACGACGCCACCTACCAGAAGCACGCCGCCTGCGCCCATCGTGATCCAGCCGGCGACCTTTTGTGTGCGCCCCTCAGAGGCCGGATTCAGCTGCACGGACACCGTTGTGACCTTGCCCAGCCCGACATCCACTTTGCTGGTCCAGCTCTTGTAGTCCTTGTGCGTGACGATGACCTTGTGCACGCCCACCGGCAGCCGCACCTTCGCGCCTGATGCCACGATGCGGCCGCCCACTTGTGCCATGGCCCCGATGACGTCCACGTCGATGACCAGGGTCCCTGTCGGGTCGCTGTCCGCGGCCGCCATGGAGACCTTGGTGTCCCAGGTCGCGCTGGGCGCCAGGGTCTTCTGCAGCTTACGCACGACGCTGCCCAGCGTGAGCATGATGCTGATCGCGCCCGGATCCGTCTTCACCGTGCACGGAGTCTCACACTGTGTATCGCCGGACGGGGCGGACACCGAGGCTGTCGCGCCCGGCGGATCCGTGACCAGCTTGATAGTCACCCGCCGCGCTTCACGCGCTTTGACTGCGGCGTCGCGAAGACCTCTGACCCGATCCGCGGCAGGGGAGTCGGGCGCCTTCTCCAAAAACATGTCGTAGTAGCGAATCGCCAGCGGCCAGCGGACCGCGCGCTCGTAACATGTCGCGATATTGAACAAGTAGGCCGGGTCCGGATAGTGGTCAAACGCGGCCTTGAAGCGCGTGGCTGCCGCGTCGAACTTGCCGGCGCCGAAGAGCTCCTCCCCCTTGGCGTACTCCTCCAGGGCCGCGGCCTTCTCCGGGCTGGGCGGCTTGGCCCACGCTGTGACGGTGACCAGCAGCAGCAGCGCCGGCACAATGACTCTCAGCGCGCTCATTCGGGCTTCATCAAGATGTTGGTGTCGTGTTTCGGCTTGGTTTTGGGCTTGGCCTTGCCCCCGACCGCGCCGGTGTCCTTCTTCTTTACGCGCCGGGACGCCTTCGTCTTGGGCTTAGCCCTGGGCTTGGGCTCCGGTGTCGCGGTCACGGCGGCAAAGTCGATGCCCTTGCGCTGGTACATGTCCACCTCGACCTCGGCCACACGGCGCTGCACGGGCGCCGCCACGGAGACCGCCGGCTCCGGGGCGCGATCGGTCTTCTCGGCCGCACGCTTCTCCTCTTCGGCCGCGGTGTCCGCAGTCGGCTCGGGAAGAACGCGGTCGGCCCGCTCTACGTCGTGTTTTGCAGCGGCCTCGACCACCGCGGCCGTATCAGGCGCGGCAGAAGGCGCGGGCGCTGCGATGGGCGGTGCGGGCGCTGCCGCGGCGGGAGCTTTCTCGGCCGGCGGCTCTTTCGAGGGCCACAACACGAACACCAGCACCGCTGCCAATGCCGCGGCGATACCGGCAAAAAAGGCGGTCTTGTTGCCCGAGCGGCGGTACTCCACCACGTCCAACCCGGCGGTCGGCGGCACCGTCATCGTCGGCCGTAGATTCAAGGACCGCGAGACCGGCGGCGCGGCCGTCACCGTATCCGCCTCGCCGACAGCCGGCACCCCGTCCAGTATCTGGGTGACCTCGGCCGCGGTTTCTGTTGTCGGACGCGCGGATTTCGGGATCCGGTCCAAGCCGGCGGTCGTTAGACCCAGCCCCCGCTCCAGCTCGATCCGCAGCTCTGTGGCGGTTTGAAAGCGGTCGTCCGGGTTTTTGTGGAGACACCGCAGGATCAGCTCGTCAAACCAGATCGGCAGCTCGCTGCGCACGGACGACGGCGCCTGCGCCTGCTTCATCAGGTGAGCCATCAGGATGTCCAGGGCGCTGTTGCCTTCGAAAGCCGGCTGGCCCGTGACCATCTCGTACAGAATGCAGCCCAGCGCGTAGACGTCGGCGCGCCCGTCGATCTTCGTGCCCCTGCCCTGCTCGGGGGCCATGTAATGCGGGGTGCCGACCGTCTTGCCGGTCTTGGTCAGGCGCACCTTCTCGCCCTCGTCGTCGGCCATGATCCCGGCGATGCCGAAGTCCAGCACCTTCACGTGCAGCCCGTCGCCCGCGACCATCCAGATGTTCTCGGGCTTGAGGTCGCGGTGCACGATGCCCTGCGCGTGGATCACCTCCAGCGCCTTGCAGACCTGCACACCGATCTGCAGCGTCAGGTCCAGCTCGACCAGCGACTTGGCGGTCCCGAAGTCGTGCAGATCGCAGCCCTCGAGAAACTCCATAACCAGGTAGTGCAGACCCTCGGCGGTCACGCCAAAGTCGCTGATCTCCACGACGTGATGGTCCCGCAGCGCGCTGGCCGTCCGCGCCTCCCGCAGAAAGCGGTCCTTGACCTCTTTGACGACCAGCAGCTCGGGGTGCAGCAGCTTGACTGCGACCAAGCGGTCGAGAAAGACATGGCGCGCGCGGACCACGATGCCCATGCCGCCCACGCCCAACAGCTTGTCGATGACATACCGGCCGCCCAGCACCCGGCCGACCAGCGCCTTCTCTTCAGGCTCGTATTCACACAGCACCGGGAGCAGGTCGGTCCCGTCGGACTCGCACTGCGCGACGTCGGGGCTCGTGTACTCCCGCTGACACTGGGTACAGACCTTCTTCACCAGGGCTGGGAGTATATCAGCGGCTGCGGCGAATGGTACCTTTGCACGCGCGTGATCTTCTTAGTTCTGACAGCCATCATCTCGACCTCGCCGCCGGCCCAAACCGAGGTCGTGCTGCGGCTCGCCGACACGCCGGTCGCGCTGTGCGAGGGTGCCCGCCCCAACCAACACCCACACCCCCAAAACCCGCAGCACAAAGGCCACCCGCCCCAGAAACAAGCCCAGGCGGAC
>CAZJHX010000091.1:0-43263 GCA_964545715.1 uncultured Myxococcales bacterium | reverse complement strand
CTCACCTACTTCCGCGTGTACTCCGGTACCGTGCGGGCGGGCGACAGCGTGTACAACCCGGTGCGCGGCAAGAAAGAGCGCATGTCGCGGCTCATGATGATGCACGCCAACAAGCGTGAAGAGGTCGCTGAGCTCAACGCAGGCGACATCGCCGCGGCGACCGGTCTCAAGTACACGACCACCGGCGACACGCTGTGCGATCACAAGGAGCAGGTGCTGCTCGAGGCGATGGACTTCCCCGACCCGGTCATTCAGGTCGCGATCGAGCCCGCCACAAAGCAGGACGAAGAGCGCTTGGCGACCAGCCTGCAGAAGCTCGTCCGTGAGGACCCCAGCTTCCGCGTCCACACCGACCCCGAGTCGGGCCAGACCATCATCGCGGGCATGGGCGAGCTGCACCTGGAGATCATCGTAGACCGTCTGGTCCGCGAGTTTTCGGTCGGCTGCGCTGTCGGTCGGCCCCGGGTCGCCTACCGCGAGCGGATCACTCAGCGCGTGCGCGGCGTTGGCAAGCACGTCAAGCAGACAGGTGGCCACGGCCAGTACGGTCATGTCATCTTCGACATGTTCCCGGGCGAGCCCGGCGCCGGCTTCACATTCGAGAGCAAGATTCACGGCGGCTCCGTGCCACGCGAGTACTTCAACGCCATCCGCGAAGGCTTCCGTCAGGCGACCGAGGGCGGCGCGCTGGCCGGCTTCCCGATGGTGGACGTGGCCTTCGAACTGCTCGACGGCAGCTACCACGAGGTCGACTCCAGCGAGATGGCGTTCAAAGCCGCCGCGATGCTCGGCTTCAGAAACACGGTGCACAAGGCTGCGCCGCAAATCCTCGAGCCCGTCATGGCGCTCGAGGTTGTCGTCCCCGAGGACTACCTCGGCGACGTCATCGGCGACATCAACAGTCGTCGCGGCAAGGTCAGTGGCCTGGAGGCTCGCGGGAGCACCCAGATTGTCGCCGCCGAGGTGCCGCTCAAAGAGATGTTCGGTTACGCCACGGACCTGCGCTCCAAGAGCCAGGGTCGGGCGACGTATTCGATGCAGTTTTCGAGCTTCGAGGCTGTACCAGCCGCGGTCAGCGAGCAGATCGTGACCGGGGCGCGCAGGTAAAGGTTAGGAGAGCAGAAGAGAAATGGCTTACTCCAACAAAATTCGGATCCGGCTGAAGGCCTACGATCACAAGCTTCTCGATCAGTCCGTCGGTGAGATCACCGAGACGGTCAAGCGTACGGGAGCTCGTATCGCCGGTCCCATTCCGCTGCCGACGAAGATCAACAAGTACTGCGTGCTGCGTGGTCCTCATGTCGACAAGAAGGCGCGGGAGCAGTTCGAGATTCGCACTCACAAGCGCATGCTCGACATCCTGGAGCCCACGCAACAGACGCTCGACGCGCTGATGAAGCTGGACCTGTCAGCTGGTGTCGACGTCGAGATCAAGACCTGAGGGACGGACGATGGCAACAACTGACATCTATAACCTGAAGCACGAGAAAGTCGGCGAGATGGATCTTGACGACGACGTGTTCTCGGGTCCGGTCAAAGAGCACCTCTTCTGGGAGGTCGTTCGGCAGCAGATGGCGAGCCGGCGCGCCGGTACGCACAGCACGCAGACGCGCGCTGAGGTGACGGGCACCGGCCGCAAGCCGTTCAAGCAGAAGGGGACTGGTCGCGCCCGTCAGGGTGACTGCAAGGTCAACATCATGAAGGGTGGTGGCGTTGTGTTTGGCCCCCGGCCGCGCGACTACAGCTACAAGACGCCCAAGAAGGTTCGTCGCGCCGCATGCCGCAGTGCGCTGAGCCGTCGCTTTCACGAGCAGAAGCTGTTCGTTGTCGACTCCATGGAGCTGGCGGAGATCAAGACCAAGCAGGTCAAGGCGATCTGCTCGGCGTTTGGTTTCGAGAGCGCCATCTTCGTTGACGAGCGCAACGAGAACCTGAAGAAGTCGGCCCGCAACCTGCCCACGGTCCAGTACCTGGCGCGCGAGGGCCTGAACGTCTACGACATCCTCCGCTACGAGAACATCGTGATCTCGAAAGCCGCGGTGGAGCAGATTACGGGAGCGTTGTCCAAATGAGCGATCTCCTCAACGTCAGCACCTATGGCGTGCTGAAGCGCCCGCTCCTTACGGAGAAGGGCCAGGACATGCGCGACGAAGAGGGCAAGTACCTCTTCGAGGTCGCGAAGAGCGCGAACAAGGTGGAGATCGCCAAGGCCGTCGAGAAGCTTTTCGGCGTCCGCGTGGTCAAGGTCAACACCCAGGTTGTTCGCGGCAAGGTCAAGCGCGTTGGCCGGCACATCGGCAAGCGCGCCAACTGGAAGAAGGCGGTCGTGACCCTGCGTGAAGGGGACATCATCGACCTGTTCGAGGGGGCATAGCCAATGGCCATCAAAATCTACAGCCCGACGTCAGCCGGTCGTCGATTCATGACGAGCCATGACAACTCGGACATCACGACGGACAAGCCCGAGAAGAGCCTGCTCGTCGGGTTGACCAAGAAGGGCGGTCGCAATCACAACGGTCGCATCACGGTGCGCTTCCGTGGCGGCGGGCACAAGCGGCGCTATCGCATCATCGATTTCAAGCGCAACAAAGACGGCGTGCCCGCCAAGGTCGCCACGATCGAGTACGACCCGAACCGGTCCGCTCGCATCGCGCTGTTGCACTACCACGACGGTGAGAAGCGCTACATCGTGGCGCCGAAGGGCCTCGAGGTCGGGATGACGATCCACAGCGCCGACGACGGCTTGGACATCACGACCGGCAACTGCATGCAGCTCAACGCGATTCCGCTTGGCACGCAGCTGCACAACATCGAGCTGAAGCCCGGCAAGGGCGCGCAGATGGTCCGCAGCGCGGGCACGTCGGCGCAGCTGATGGCGAAAGAGGGCAAGTACGCACTGGTTCGGCTGCCGTCGGGCGAGCTGCGCAACGTGCTGGGCACCTGCCGCGCGACGATCGGTCGCGTCAGCAACGAGCGACACGGACACCTGAACCTGGGCAAAGCCGGCCGCAAGCGCTGGATGGGCTTCAAGGGTCACGTCCGAGGCGTCGCCATGAACCCGGTCGACCACCCGCACGGTGGTGGTGAGGGCCGGACCAGTGGTGGTCGTCACCCGGTGAGCCCGTGGGGCATGCCGACCAAGGGCAAGAAAACGCGGCGCAACCGCAGGACTGACCGCTTCATCGTCAAGCGGCGGAAGAAGTAGGGAGGTAGGGAAGCACCATGCCACGCTCTATCAAAAAGGGTCCTTTCGTCGACGCACACCTCATGGAGAAGGTGAATCTCGCGTCGTCGGGCGGCAACAAGAAGGTCATCAAGACCTGGTCGCGTCGCTCCATGATCATGCCGGAGATGATCGGCCTGAACTTCGCCGTGCACAACGGCAAGAAGTTCTGGCCCGTCTACGTCACTGAGAACATGGTCGGCCACAAGCTCGGCGAGTTCGCCCCGACGCGCACCTACCACGGTCACGCTTCGGACAAAAAGGGCAAGCGGAGATAGCTATGTTGGAAACCAACGAATTCGAGGTCCGGGCGACCGGCAAGTTCGTGCGCATTGCGCCTCGTAAGGTGCGCATTGTCGCCGACATGATCCGTGGCCAGGGTGTGCCCCAGGCGCTCGAGATTCTGGCGTTCACGCCGAATCGCGGGTCTGAGGTGCTGCACAAGCTGCTCACCAGCGCGATCGCATCGGCTCGCGAGCAGAACCTGGGTGATGTCGACAACCTCGTCATCTCCAGGGTCATGGTCGACAAAGGACCCAACAACCGCCGCTGGCGTCCGCGTGCGATGGGTCGCGCCACGCGCATCAACAAGTTCACCAGTCACGTCCACCTTTTCGTGGCTGACGGGACCCGGGGTTAGGAGAGCAAGATGGGTCAGAAGGTACATCCGTACGGGTTCCGCCTCGGCATCATCCGTGACTGGCAGTCGCGATGGTACGAGGAGAAGAAGTACAGCAAGTGGCTGCTCGAGGACCTGCAGATCAAGGATTACGTGCGCAAGAACATGAAGCACGCCGGGATCTCGCAGATCGATATCGAGCGTGCGCGCACTCGCCTGAAAGTGAACATCCACACGGCGCGTCCGGGCATCATCATCGGCAAGAAGGGCTCCGGCGCTGAGGACCTGAAGCAGCGGCTGCAGAAGCTGACCGCCGCCGAGGTCACACTGGCGATTCACGAGGTCCGCAAGGCCGAGCTCGATGCGCAGCTGGTTGCCGAGAACGTGGCCACGCAGCTCGAGCGTCGCGTAAGCTGCGGTCGCGCCTTGAAGATGGCGGTCGCTACGGCGTTGCGCTGCGGCGCCATGGGGGTTGGCATCCTGGCGGCCGGCCGCCTCGGCGGCTCGGAGATGGGTCGACGCGAGTGGTACCGCGAGGGTCAGGTGCCCCTGCACACGCTTCGCGCAGACGTTCAGTACGGTCTGGCGGTCGCTAAGACGACCTACGGCGTCATCGGCGTCAAGTGCTGGATCTACAAGGGAGAGGTGTTCAAGTAATGCTGTCTCCAAAGAAAGTAAAACACCGCAAGACCTTCAAGGGTAAGCGCCGCGGCGTTGCCTACCGGGGCAGCGAAGTGAGCTTCGGCGAGTACGGGCTGATGACGCTCGAGAACGGCTTTCTGACCGCGCGTCAGATCGAGGCCGCTCGTGTCGCTATGACTCGTAAGGCCAAGCGTGGCGGTAAGGTCTTCATCCGGATCTTCCCGGACAAGCCGCTCACGAAGAAGCCGGCCGAGACTCGTATGGGTAAAGGTAAGGGTTCGCCCGAGCTGTGGGTCGCTTCCGTGCGTCCCGGCCGCATCCTTTACGAGATGGATGGCGTTGATGAGGCGCTGGCGCACGAGGCCCTCGGGCTGGCGGCGACCAAGCTGCCGTTGCGGACCAAGGTCGTTCGCAAGGGAGATATTGAGGTATGAAACCCGGAGATATCAGGGCCTTGACCGCGGAGGAGCTCTCGTTGGCCGAGCGCAACACCGCCGAAGAGCTGTGGAAGCTGCAGTTTCAGCACCACACCGGCCAGCTCAGCGACACCGCTGTGCTGGGGCGGACGAAGAAGCGTCTCGCACGGATTCGGACGATCAGTCACGAGCGTACGCTCGGGATCTCCGCCGCCGGGGCAGAGGAGTAAACGATGAGTGAACGAGGTCTGAGACGAGAGCTGACCGGCAAAGTCGTCAGCAACAAGATGGACAAAACGATCGTCGTCGAGGTGACTCGGCGATTCCAGCACCGGACGTACAAGAAGTACGTAAATCGTTCGAGCCGCTACAAGGCGCACGACGAGAAGAACGAGTGCAACGTCGGTGACGTGGTCTCCATCCGCGAGAGCCGTCCGCTGTCGAAAGAGAAGCGCTGGCGTCTGGTCGGCGTCAAGACGCACGCGCGAGCGTAGGGGCCAAACAATGATCCAGATGCAGACCATGCTCACCTCGGCTGATAACTCGGGGGCAAAGCGCCTTCAGTGCATCAAAGTCCTGGGTGGCAGCAAGCGCATGAGCGCCGGCCTTGGCGACATCATTGTGGTGTCGGTCAAGGAGGCCATGCCGCAGGCGAAGGTCAAAAAAGGTCAGGTGTTGCGCGCTGTAATCGTGCGGACCGCGAAAGAGGTCCGGCGCGACGACGGCAGCTACATCAAGTTCGATGACAACGCGGTTGTCCTCATCAATGTCGGCCGCGAGCCGCTGGGTACCCGTATTTTCGGGCCCGTGGCGCGTGAGCTTCGAGCCAAGCGATTCATGAAGATCGTGTCGCTGGCCCCGGAGGTGCTCTGATGCCCCGCATCAAGCGCGATGACACCGTGATGGTGATCTGTGGAAAGGACAAAGGCCGTGCAGGCCGCGTCCTCCGCGTCACCAAAGGCGGTAAGAAAGTTGTGGTTGAGAAGCTGAACATGGCCAAGCGCCACCAGCGTCCGACCCAGACCAACCCCCAGGGCGGGATCGTGGACAAGGAGATGCCGTTGGACATCTCCAACGTCATGCTTCTGACCAAGGATAACCAGCCGGTTCGAGTGGGCTACCAGGTCAGCTCGACAGACGGCAAGACCAGTAAGATTCGCGTCGCCAAGCAAACCGGCGACGCGGTCGACTAGGGAAGCAGACCCATGGCTGAGTCAAAACGGTTGAAAGAGGTGTACGTCAGCGAGGTCCGCGACAAGCTGGTCTCCGACTACAGCTACAAGAACGTGATGCAGATTCCGAAGCTCACCAAGATCGTGGTGAACTTCGGGCTGGGCGAAGCGGCGCGGGAGCCGAAGATCATCGACTCCGCCGTCAAAGAGCTGACTGCTCTGACGGGTCGCAAGCCCTACGTCACCGAGGCGCGCAAGTCGATCGCGGCATTCAAGCTGCGTGAAGGCATGAAGATCGGCGCCAAGGTGACTCTGCGCGCCGATGCGATGTGGGAGTTCGCCGAGCGGCTCATCTACATCGCCCTTCCTCGCGTCCGCGACTTCCGCGGCGTGAACAAGAAGGGATTTGATGGGCGTGGCAATTTCACGCTGGGGATTCGGGAACAGATCATTTTCCCGGAAATCGACTACGACAAGATCGACAAGATCAAGGGGCTCAACGTCACGTTTGTGACCACGGCCACCACCGACGAGGAATGCTTCAGCTTGCTGCAGCACCTCGGCATGCCTTTCCGCAAGTAAGGGCAGGAGAAGAGCACAATGGCGAGAAAGTGTCTGAAAGGACGTGAGTTGCGACGGCAGAAAGCGGCGGAGAAATACGCCGAGATTCGCGCGCAGCTCAAGAAAGAGGGCAACTACGCGGCTCTGGCTAAGCTTCCGCGCGACTCGAGTCCGGTGCGTCAGCGCAACCGGTGCAACCTGACGGGTCGTCCGCGTGGCTACATCCGGAAGTTCGGATTGTGCAGAAACATGTTCCGGGCTCTGGCGCTCAGCGGTGAGCTGCCGGGCGTGACCAAGTCGAGCTGGTAGGAGGAACCCACGATGATGACCGATCCCATCGCGGACCTGCTCACGCGAATTCGTAACGCTTCCACCGAGCGGCACGCGGGCCTCAAGGTCCCCGCGTCCAAGGTGAAGAAGCACCTGCTGGCCATTCTGAAAGCCGAAGGCTTCATCAGCAGCTTTGAGTTCGTGAATGAGGGTCCCCAGGGCCATATCGAGGTCTTGCTGAAGTATCTGCCCGACAAGAGCAGCGCCATCAAAGGCCTGCGCCGGCTGTCCAAGCCGGGTTGTCGGCAGTACGTGAAGTCCAAAGAGATCCCCAAGGTGCTCAACGGTCTCGGTGTCGCGATCGTCTCCACCTCGCGGGGGATGATGACGGACCGTGACGCCCGCAAGGCGCATGTAGGCGGCGAGCTCGTCTGCGCGGTCTGGTAGGAGGACCAAGGTATGTCACGCATAGGCAAACTTCCGGTGCCCATCCCAAGTGGGACCGAAGTCAAGATCGGCAGCGACGGCGCGACCGTGACGGTGAAGGGGCCCAAGGGCCAACTCAGCCGCACGCTTCCGCGGGTCACCGTGGCGCTGGCCGACAACACGGCCGTTGTGTCTGCGGCGGGTACAGCCCGCAGTGACCGCGCGTGCCACGGCCTCGGCCGGGCGCTGCTCAACAACATGGTCCAGGGCGTCAGCGTGGGGCACAAGCGCTCGCTGTTGATCACTGGCACGGGCTACAAGGCCGAGCTGGCGGGGCAGAAGCTGACGCTGGCGTTGGGCTTCTCGCACCCGGTCGTCTTTGAGCTGCCCAAGAGCGTCAAAGGCGAGATCGCCGAGCGCGGGATGCGCATCAACCTGGAGTGTCCGGACAAGGAGACGCTGGGTCATGTGTCCGCCAAAATTCGCGGGTTCCGTCCGCCAGAGCCGTACAAGGGCAAGGGCGTGCGCTATTCCGACGAGGTCGTCCGCCGCAAGGCTGGCAAGGCCGGTAAGTAGGGGCATGAAAAATGAGTAAGACTGCAAAAAAACTGATTCAGCGTCGCAAGCGTGCGGTGCACGTTCGTAAGACGCTGTCGGGGACCGCCGAGCGCCCACGCCTGGTCGTGTTTCGCAGCAACAAGCACATCTACGGTCAGGTGATCGACGATGACACCGGCAAGACTCTCGCGTCCGCGTCTACGCTGACCGCGAGCGTCAAAGCCAAGCTCGAGGGCAAGAAGGCGGACGCCGCCAAGCTCGTGGGTGAGGCGATCGGGACGGCAGCCAAGGCGGCCGGCGTCACGAAGGTCGCGTTTGACCGCAACGGATTCAAGTACCACGGCCGAGTGGCTGCGTTGGCAGATGCTGCCCGCAAAGCCGGACTCGAGTTTTAGGCGAGGACAAGAGAATGCCAGCACCAAGAGGCGGCGGTGGTCGCGGACGTCGAGGCTTCCAGCAGAAGGAAGACGACGGTTTCACAGAGAAAGTCGTGGCGATCAGCCGCGTAGCCAAGGTCGTCAAGGGCGGTCGTCGGTTCCACTTCAACGCCATCATCGTGGTCGGTGACGGGCAGGGGAACGTGGGCGCCGGTCTGGGCAAGGCCAACGAGGTTCCGGAAGCGATTCGCAAGGGTCGTGAGAAGGCCAAGCGCAACCTGTTCGCCATCCCGCTGAAGGACGGCACGATTCCGCACGAGATCATCGGGCGGCACGGGGCCGGTCGCGTTCTGCTGAAGCCGGCCAGTGCGGGTACGGGCGTGATCGCGGGTGGTGCTGTTCGCGCCATTCTCGAGGTCGCTGGTGTGCACGACGTTCTGACCAAGTGCATCGGCACCAACAACGCACACAACGTGGTTCACGCCACGGTCGACGCTCTCCAGCACCTGGTGAGCGCCGATGAGATGGCTGCTCGCCGCGGTTTGACCGTCGAGCAGATGCTGGGATAACGGCTATGACTAAACGCTTGAAGGTGACCCAGACCGCGAGTACAATCGCGCGTCCGAAACGCCAGCATGCCACTTTGGTGGGGCTTGGGCTGGGCCGGATCGGCAAGTCGAAGGTTCTCGCAGATACGCCAGAGATTCGCGGAATGATTAACAAAATTCCGCACCTCCTGAGTGTTGAGGAAGTGAAATGAACGAGCTCAGCAACCTGAAGCCCGCTCCCGGGTCGACCAAGACCAGCCGCCGTAAGGGCCGCGGTCGCGCGTCCGGCAACGGCAAAACGTGCGGCAAGGGTCAGAAGGGCCAGAAGTCCCGTTCGGGCGGCAAGCCGCCGGTCGGCTTCGAGGGTGGCCAGATGCCCCTGCAGCGGCGCCTGCCGAAGCGTGGGTTCTCCAACTACGGTCACAAGCTGGAGTACACAGCTGTGAACGTGTCGCAGCTCAACCGCTTCGAAGCGGGGGAGACCATCGACATCGACGCCATCAAGCGCGCCGGTCTGGTTACGGGTCACGACGCGCGCGTCAAGATCACGGGCAGCGGCGAGCTGACGACCAAGTTGGTCGTGCAGGCGTCCCGCATCGCCGAGAAGGGTGCACGTCCCGAGCGCACCAAGTTCGCGCGTCGCTCCGAGTTCGTGGTGGTCAGCAAGTCTGCCGCCGCCAAGATCGCTGCCGCTGGCGGCGAGGTGAGGGTGGGCTAATCGGTGGCTAACGGCTTCGCCAACGTCGGAAAGATCCCCGAGCTCCGCAAGCGGATCTTCTACACGCTGAGCCTGCTCGCGGTGTACCGGATCGGTGTGTTCATCATGGTCCCCGGTGTGAACCGGGATCGCATGATCGAGTACATGCAGTCCGCCACCACGGGCTTCCTGGGCATGTTCAACATGTTCAGTGGCGGCGCGATCGAGCAGCTCTCGATCTTCGCGCTCGGCATCATGCCCTACATCTCGGCCAGCATCATCATTCAGCTGCTGACGGTGGTTATCCCGCCGCTGGAGCGGCTGAACAAAGAAGGTGAACAGGGCCGCAAAAAGATCAACCAGTACACGCGCTACGGCACGGTCCTCCTCAGTGTGGTCCAGGGCTTCGGCATCGCGTATTGGCTGGAGTCGCTGAACGTCAGTGATGCCGCGGGCGTCGTGGCGGTCTCCGGCTGGGGCTTCCGTTTGCTGGCGGTTTTGACGCTGACGACGGGCACCTGCTTCCTGATGTGGCTCGGCGAGCAGATCACCGAGCGTGGCATCGGCAACGGCATCTCGCTGCTCATCTACGCGGGCATCGTCGCGGCGCTGCCCGACGCGCTGGTACAGACCTGGCAGCTGTCCGAAGTAAACGGCGGCGAGCTGACGAACATGACGCTGATTCTCATCGCCGTCATCGTCTTCGGCGTCATCGCGGTCATCTGCTTCTTCGAGCGTGCCCAGCGCCGCATTCCGGTGCAGTACGCCAAGAAGGTCGTCGGGCGAAAGCTCTACGGCGGGCAGAACACGTACCTGCCGCTGAAGGTCAACACGGCCGGCGTTATCCCGCCGATCTTCGCGTCCTCCATCCTGATGTTCCCCATGACGCTTTTGAACGTCTTCCCGACGTCGGCGTGGGTCATCAACATGAACAACGCGCTGATCCCGGGCTACCTGCTCTACAACATCATCTACGTCGCCCTGAACATCTTCTTCTGCTACTTCTACACGGCGGTCACGTTCAACCCCGTCGATGTGGCGGACAACCTGAAGAAGTACGGCGGGTTCATCCCAGGTATCCGCGCGGGCAAGCGCACGGCGGAGTACATCGACCGGGTGCTTACACGCATCACGTTCGGTGGCGCGATGTACATCTCGGCGGTCTGCGTACTGCCGACGTTTCTGCAGGACTGGTACGCGGTGCCGTTCTACTTCGGTGGCACAAGTCTGCTCATCGTCGTCGGCGTGGCGCTGGATACGGTTCAGCAGATCGAGAGCCACTTGATCACGCGAAACTACGAGGGCTTTGCCCCGGGCGGTGGTCGTGTGCGTGGCCGTAGGAGCAAGGCGTAACGATGCATCTGATTTTGCTCGGCGCGCCCGGGGCTGGAAAAGGCACCCAGGCCAAGATGCTGGTCGACAAGCTCGGGATCCCGCAGATCTCGACTGGCGACATGCTGCGCGCGGCACGCAAATCCGGGTCAGACCTGGGCAAGAAGGTCAGCAAGATCATGGACGAGGGCGGGCTGGTGTCGGACGACATCGTGCTGGCGCTGGTCAAAGAGCGGCTGAGCCAGGCGGACGCGGCGGATGGCGCCATCTTCGACGGCTATCCGCGGACGGTGGCGCAGGCCGAGGCGCTCGGTCAGCTGGCTCAGATCGACCACGTGCTGTCCATCGACGTTCCGGAGGCCGACCTGTCGGCGCGCCTGACGGGCCGCCGCACATGCAAAGCGTGCGGGGCGATGTACCACCTGATGTTCAAGCCTTCGAAGACGGAAGGCGTGTGCGACAAGTGCGGTGGTGAGACGTACCAGCGCCAGGACGACAACGAAGAGTCGATCAAGAACCGACTGAGCGTGTACCACAGCAGTACGGCGCCGCTCATCCGGTACTACTCGGAGCGAAATGTGCTCCGCGAGATCAACGGGGTGGGCAGCATGTCTGACATCACCTCTCGTATCGAGCAGGCAATGGCAGGTTCGTCAGGGTCTGCCGATCAAGGCGGTTTGAGATGAAAGTGCGAGCTTCAGTGAAGCCCATTTGTGACAAGTGCAAGGTCATCAAGCGACGTGGAGTCGTCCGTGTGATCTGTAAGGACAACCCGCGCCACAAGCAGCGGCAGGGCTGAGGAGTAGCTAGAAATGGCACGCATTGCGGGTGTAGACCTCCCACGACGTAAGCGGATCGAGATCGGTCTGACGTACATCTTCGGCATCGGCCGGACGTCAGGCGTCAAGATTTGCGAGACGTTGAATATTCCGCTCGGTACGAGCACCGACGACCTCACAGAAGGTCAGGTGATCGCGATTCGGAAGCTCATCGATGACGAGTACCAGGTTGAAGGTGATCTCCGTCGCTCGACGCAGATGAACATCAAACGCCTCATGGACCTTGGCTGCTATCGCGGCCTGCGTCACCGTCGCGGCCTGCCGGTTCGCGGTCAGCGGACGCACACGAACTCGCGTACCCGTAAGGGGCCGCGTCGCGCCACCGTAAAGAAGAAGAAGTAGAACAATGGCGAAACCCAAGAAGACAAGAAAGCGCAAGGTCCGCAAGAACATCCAGAGCGGGATCGGGCACATCCAGAGCACGTTCAACAACACGATCGTCACGATCACGGATGTGTCGGGCAACACGGTGGCCTGGAGCTCCGCTGGCAAGAAAGGGTTCAAGGGCTCACGTAAGAGCACGCCTTTCGCCGCCCAGCTGTGCGCCGAGGATGCCGCCCGTCAAGCGATGGAGCACGGCATGAAGACCATCTCGGTCTACGTGAAGGGCCCGGGCGCCGGTCGTGAGGCTGCGCTGCGGTCGCTCGGCAACGCCGGTCTGCGCATCAGCCTGATCCGGGACGTCACCCCCGTGCCCCACAACGGATGCCGGCCGCCGAAGCGGCGCCGGGTCTAGGAGCTAGAAGAACCATGGCACGTTATATCGGACCTGTTTGTCGTCTCTGCCGCCGAGAAGGGCTCAAGCTCTTCCTCAAAGGCGAGCGTTGTTACACGGACAAGTGCGCCATCGAGCGCCGCGCGTACCCGCCGGGCATCCACGGTCAGGGTCACCGCAAGATCAGTGACTACGGGACCCAGCTTCGTGAGAAGCAGAAGGTCAAGCGTATGTACGGCGTGCTGGAGAAGCAGTTCCGCCGCTACTACAAGATGGCCGCGCGCATGAAGGGCGTCACGGGTGAGAACATCATCCAGCTGCTCGAGCGTCGTCTGGACAACGCGGTCTACCGCGCTGGTCTCGCGTGCAACCGCACCGAGGCGCGCCTGCTGCTGCGTCACGGTCACTTCACGATCAACGGCCACAAGGCCACCATCCCGTCGCTGCTGGTTCGCCCCGGCGACGTGATCGGCGTGAAAGAGAAAAGCCAGAAGCTCCTGCGGATCAATGACGCCCTCGCGGGTGTCGATCGGCGTGGGTTCCCGGCGTGGATGGAAGTCGACAAGGACGCCAAGACGGCCGAGATCAAGTCGCTGCCCGTCCGCGGTGACGTCACCGCCGCCATCGCTGAGCACCTCATCGTCGAGCTGTACTCGAAGTAATCGGAGAACACGTCAATGTACCGTAACTGGCACAACCTCATTCGTCCGCGGCAGTTTCAGATCGACAAGGCCACGGATACCTACGGCCGGTTCACTTGTGAGCCGCTGGAGCGTGGTTTTGGTCTGACGATCGGCAACGCGCTGCGACGCATCCTGCTGTCGTCCATTCGCGGAGCCGCCATCGTGGGCGTCCGTATCGAGGGCACGCTGCACGAGTTTTCGGCGATTCCGGATGTGGTGGAGGATGTCACCGACATCATCCTGAACCTCAAAGAGGTCCAGCTCCGCATGCACGGTATCGGTCCCAAGACGGTCCGCATCAAAGTGGACAAAGAGGGTCCGGTCACCGCCGGTGACATCGAGTCCGACGAGACGGTGGAGGTTCTGAACAAGGACCAGCACATCGTGACCGTCGCGTCCGGTGGCAAGTTCGAGGCCGAGCTCATCATCAAAGAGGGCCGTGGCTACGTCCCCGCCGAGGGCAACAAAGACCCGAACGCGCCGGTCGGCACCATCGCCATCGACGCCATCTTCTCGCCCATCCAGCGCGTCAACTACCGCGTCACCAACGCGCGCGTTGGCCAGCGTACGGACTACGACAAGCTGACGCTCGAGATCTGGACCAACGGCGCGGTGCTCCCCGAGGACGCCGTCGCTCTGTCGGCGAAGATCCTGAAAGAGCAGCTGCAGATCTTCATCAACTTCGACGAGGCCATCGAGGAGCCTGTCGAGGTCGAGGTCGCGGAGGAGCCGAAGTTCAGCGAGAACCTCTACCGTACGGTGGACGAGCTCGAGCTGAGTGTCCGGTCTGCCAACTGCCTGCAGAACGCTCAGATTCGTTTCATCGGCGACCTGGTGCAGCGCACCGAGGCCGAGATGTTGAAGACCAAAAACTTTGGCCGGAAGTCCTTGAAAGAGATCAAGGAGATCCTGGCCGAGATGGGCCTGTCGCTGGGCATGAAGCTCGATGGGTGGGACCCAGAGCGTCGCCCGGCCGGCACGTCCTCCCCGATGTAAGACGGGACGACTTAGGAGTTAGACAATGCGCCACATGAAACGAGGGCGAAAGCTCAACCGCACGAACTCGCACCGCAAGGCCATGTTTCGCAACATGGTGACCAGCTTGCTTGAGCACGAGCGCATCCAGACCACCTTGCCCAAGGCCAAAGAGCTGCGCGGCATCGTCGACCGGATGATCACCTACGGCAAGAAGGGGACGCTGCACCACCGTCGCCTGGCGGCCCGGTACGTGCGCAACCAGGACGCGCTCAGCCTGCTGTTTGGCGAGTACGCCGAGCGGTTCGCCGATCGACCCGGTGGCTACACGCGCATCCTGAAGCTGGGCTGGCGAAAGGGTGACTGCGCCGATATGGCCATCATTGAGCTGCTCGGTGCGGACGAGCAGATCACGGCGTCCAAGCGCCCTGCGCGCAAGAGCCCGGCGACCACCGAGGCCGCGCCCGTGACCAGCAAAGAGACGTTCGACGAGGCGCCTGCCGCTGAGGCTCCGCCTGCCGCTGAGGAGGCCGCACCGGCTGCCGAGGCCGCACCGGCTGCCGAGGCCGCCCCCGCTGAGGAGGCCGCACCGGCCGCCGACGAGGCCACCGAAGAGTAGCGCTCTTTACGTGTTGGCGCGCAGAAAGCGCTCCACCACGTGCTCTTCCTGCAGTCCGAAGAGGACCTGCCCCCCCACAACCATTGCCGGAACCGCCGTGATGCAGTTACGCAGGGCGGCCGTGCGCGTGGTCGCGAGCATGTCGCCGTAGCTCGGAGCGGCAAGGTCCAGGCCCTCGGCCAGTCCGGCGATAACGCGCGAATTGCTGAGGTCACGGCCGTGAACCCAATATGCGTCGTAGGCGGCCGCTCGATACGCAGCCAGTCGGCCGGCTGTACGCGCCGCTTCCGCGCCGGCCAGCACCGCCCGGGTGTTGGGCAGGCTGCGGGGCGCCTTGCGCGAGATCGGCAGGTCCCACCTGGCCGCCATCCGCTTGTAGCCGCCCCAGATCCGCCCGGCGTCCGCCTTGGGCAGTGTCGCCCCTTGGGCCGGAGTTTCGGGGTGTAATTCGAATGGTCGCCACGTGACTTCGAGGTCGAAGCTCTCGATGAGATCGGGCAACTGCCCTTGCTCGGCGCAGTAGCAGAACGGGCAGATGAAGTCCGCGTAAAACTCGACGTTAATCATCGTCGTAAAGGGTTAGGACAAACGGGTTGACACGTCCAGCGGTCGTCCCTAATATCCAGCGCGCATGTGCCGAATAGGCTCCATGCCGCGCGTTCTGGGAACGACGTTGGCGGTCATCACCTTGTTGTGCAGTCCTCCGACTCAAGCCGAAACCTCATTGGGGGTGAAGCTTCCTGCTCGCTCGAAAGCACTCACGGACGGTCGCTATGAGCTGAAGCTCGGATACGATCAGGCCGTGGCCCACTTCAAACGTGTTTTGAAGCGAGCAAAGGTGCCTTTTGATGCGCAGCGCCGGATTCACAGAGCGAGCGTGAAATACACGCATTTCCACAGCCTCGTGGACACCACCCAATGGGAGCACATCAACGTGAGCTCTTATGACGGCGGGGTCTTCGTACGAATCCTGCCGCGGATGGCTGTGGAACGTGAACTAAAAGCTGGTCGGGAATCGTCTAACGGCAGGACAACGGACTCTGACTCCGTCGATCTAGGTTCGAATCCTAGTTCCCGAACCACGCCCCGTTAGTCTAGCGGTTAGGACGCCGGCCTCTCACGCCGGAATCAGGGGTTCGATTCCCCTACGGGGTACCGCTAAAGCCGGAGAGCCATGTTGCTCTTCGGCTTTTCTTTTTTAACCGACCTGGAAGTGCTCTAGAAGATGAAGTGCAGGAGCGCCCAGACGCCCACGGCGACCACGACGGTGGCGGCGAGAAATGGCACCAGCCAGCGCTTCGCCGAGCGGCCGTCCTCGATGATGCTCTCTTCGATGGTTTGGACAAACGCCTGAGCTTCGGGCTTGGACGCCGGCGGATCTGTCTCGGTCGTCGCCTTGGTCTCTTCCATCGCTATGATGTGGCGCTCGATGAGCTGGGAGTTCACGTCCTGGCGCGTCTCCATGTCGTCATCGGCCATCGCGGGGACCGGCTTCGTGCGGTCGTCCGGCTTCGGCTTGGCCTTGCGCTTGACTGGGGCCGTGTCCAGCACCGTGTCCTTCATGTCGGGCGGCGGGTCGTTTTTGGGACTGCTGGGCGGCTCGAAGAACGGCACGGTGGTGGCGAAGAGCCCTGCCGGTCCCTTGGGTCGGGCTGCATCCTCGGCCTCTTTGCGACGCTCCATCGACAGCGCGTTGCCGAGCACCGTGGATGTGCGCGGAGGTGTCGTCGCCTTTTGCATGCGTGGCTGTGTCGAGCCGTCGAACTGCTCCTGGTCGGGATAGATCGGGTCGGGAAGGCGGTCGACCTGGACGTGCGCCTCCACCAGGGCCGCGTCGACGATCTCCTCGGTCGGGTTGGTGACACGCTGACCCGATTCCGGCGACGGCGGTCGTGGGGGCGCTTGCACGGGCGCCGGGTCCCGCGCGGTTTCCCCCGGAACGGAGCTCTCGACCTGCTCGAGATCCAAAGAGATGTTCGAGCGCGAGATCTCTGGCGGGAACATCTCGTCCCCGGGCGTATTTCGCAGACCCCGATCGTTTTTGCCCCGCGCGCCGCGCTTGAGGCTCAGCGGTCGCCGGTAGCCCCCTTTGCTGCCGGGGTCCGTGCGCTGGGTCGTGCGAACCCGGTGAAGCCCCGATTGGTCCCCGACCGCCGGGTTGATGTCGGACGCCGCGTCTGCAAAGAAGCGGCTGCCCGAGCCGGGACGGGACTTGCTGGCGCCCTCGTGGATCGGGATCTCGTCAAAGCCGAAGACGTCGCTCAAGCCGTCCAGCGACGCGACCGCCTCCATGCCCAGCTGCGCGGCCGACTTCTGCAGCTCGCGCAGCAGGTCTACCAGCACGCCGGCATTGCGTGGTCGCTCTTCCATCGCTTTTCGTGTGCAGATCATCAGCGCGTGCTCAAGCCCCGGAGGCCACACGGTGTCCGGTCGCACCTCGGAGATCAGCTTCGGCTCCTGCTTGATGTGCTTGATCATCACCTGCAGCGCTGAGTCGCCGGTGAAGGGCGGGTTGCCGATCAGCATCTCATACAGCATGCAGCCAAGCGCGTAGACGTCGGTGGCGGGCGACGGCTTGTGGCCGCGCGCTTGCTCCGGTGCCATGTAGTCCGGCGTGCCCAGCGTCGTGCCTTCGACCGTCAGCGGGCGCGCCTTGGCCGACTCGTCCGTGTCGTCGATCCGGGCCACGCCGAAGTCGATCAGCTTGACGTAATCCTGCGTGCCGAAGGCCTCGATCAGGAAGACGTTGCTGGGCTTCAGGTCGCGGTGCACGATGCCGAAGCCGTGCGCTTCCGCCAGCGACCGACAGATCTGGATCATGATGTGCAGCGCGCGATCCGGCTGGAAGGGCCCGTTATCCACCAACTCCAGGTCCAGCGTGCGTCCCGTCAGCAGCTCGGTGACGATGTACGGCCTTTGGTCGTTGGTCCACCCGAAATCGATGACCTGCACTGTATTGGGGTGCCGCAGGCGACTAAGCGCAACCGCTTCGCGCCGGAAACGCTCTCGAATGCGCTCCTGCTGGCTCGGATTACCGCTCGTCAGGGTGAGGAGTTTGACCGCAACGTCGCGATCAAGGCCCATATGTCGGGCCAGATACACCTCTCCCATCCCGCCCGAACCGATGCGCTTGGTGCACTCGTAGCGTCCACCGAGCACGCAGGGCAGCTTCAGCGTCATGGGCTCGTAGTCAACCACTACAGCCGTGCATGATAGCAGTCGTACAGACGGCGGCAACCGGGGTTGGCGGCTTTCGGGCGCGTTAGGGTAAGGTTGCCCGCATGAAGTTACACGCCAGCCTCTCCATGTTGCTCATTACGGCCGTATTAAGCGGTTACTGCGACCCCGCCAATGCGGAGGCCCGGTGGTTTCAGATCCCGGCGCAGGGGCTCTGGGTCGATGTGCCGAAAGATTGGGATGTCAAAGCCGACGCCAAGAACTCGCTGCTGCTGCTGTCGGATGGCACTGGCGCACGGCTGGAGATCTTCTACGCAGCGCGCACGGCCCCTGATGTCGCGCTGGAGGGCCGCCGCCAGCTGCTGGTAGCCGAGTTTGGCGAGCTGAAGTGGAAGAAGCCCCGCCGGGGCCTGGGCCTGTCCGCGAAAGCGAGTCCGTCCGGGGTCGCCACCGGCGTTGCGGTGACGGTCGTGAAGGGCGCCAATTTCGCGCTGGCAGTGACCTCGATCGCGCCGCCCAAACGCGGCAAGGCGGTCACTAAGCTGGCCAAGCACGTCCTCAAGACGTTCAAAGCTCAGTGGAAGCGCCCCGGAGGCATCTGGGTACCCGTGCCGCACACCGATGTCCGGGTCGTGCTGCCCGACGGCTGGATCGTGGCGTCCCAGGGTCGGCAGCGCGAGTTGAGGCTGCGGACCGAGGATCAGAAGGCGATCTTTCGTGCGACCCTGAAGACAGGAGCGGATCTGAAGCCGCAGGCTGTGCTCAGCAAGTTCGCCGAGCTTGTCGGCGGAGGCGTTGTCACCTGGGGCGCCGCCAAAAAGTGGAAGCCGGTGAGCGTGCGCGGCAAGGCGAAGGGGTTGTTTCAGAGCGGAAAGGCCACGCTCGAGGGCGCTCAGGGCAGCGGCACGCACCACATGTTGTTGTTTGCGCATCCGGTCAAAGGCGGCGTGCTTCTGCTGGCGGGGACGTTCGAGGGCGCGGACGGAGCCGATCCACGCGTCGCGCAGCTGGCCGCCATCGCCGCCTCGTTTAAGTAGTCGGCCGAATCTCGCCGACCACCAGGTTTGCCAGCTGCTCGTCGGTTCGGCGCTTGGTGAACAAGCTGACGATGACCCCGAGCGCGCCACAGCAGGCCAGGCCGAACAGCGCCCGGATGTACTTGTAGGCTTTGGGGCCTTCGCCGCCCGGCTCGATGCCGTGCGAGAACGGCGCGATAATCTCTGGCATCTTCATGCTCAGGCCGATGAGCAGCACGCCACCGACCAGCGTGGCCAGGGCGCCCGCCGGCGTATACCCCTTCCACAAGATGCCCATCATCAGGGCGACCACCAGCGGGGGCGTGATCGAGGCGGTGAACATGCCGTGCGCATCAAAGATATTGGAGAAGCCCATGAAGATCGGGACCAGCGCGATGCCGATGCCGGCCGTGACGATGGAGGCCCACCGCGCTGCGCTCAGGTGATGTTTGTCCGAGGCCTGAGGACGCACGTACGGCCGGTAGATGTCGTTGACGAAGACCGCGGCCGTCGCGTTGATCAGGGTGTCGGCCGTCGACATCAGCGCAGCCACGAGCGCCGCCATGATCAGACCGAACACACCTGGACGCGTCAGCTCGCGCGTCACGATGATGAACACCTCGTCCCGCTTTGGAATGTGCTCCAGGATGCCCGCATCGACCATTGCCCGGGCCACCCAGCCGCCACCGCAGACCGCAAACGCTGCCAGCGGCATCAAGATCAGCACGACAGCCACGATCGCCTTGCGACCTTCCGCCTGATTCTTGGCGGATAAAAAGCGCATCATCAGGCCCTGGTTCACAAACAGGAAGGCCGCCGTATTTGCGACGCCGTCCTGCCAGAACAGCCCGATCGCCGCGGCGTTGGAGGGCTTGGTCGCGTCCGTAAAGGCGGCGGCGTGGCCCTTGGGGAAGTTGCTCCAGAAGCCGCCGTGGTCGGCCAGCGCGTCCACGCCCAGCCATACGACCGCGGCGCCCGCCACCAAAAGCAGCCCCCCCTGCACCAGGTCGGTGGCGATAACCGAGACCTGGCCCCCGCTGGTGACGTATGCGGCGCACAGGACCGCCACGATCACGGTCCACCACATCTGGGAGGACCAGGCGCTGTCGCCCAGCGGCTGCAGCACATGCATCACGGCGCCCAGCGTGCGGAAGTTGATGCCGATATAGCCGACCATATACAGCAGCAGCAGCGCGGTGACGGCGTGTCTGACCGCGGGGCCGAAGCGCCGATGAAAGTACTCGGGCACGCTGTAGACGCCGCTGGCCCACAGCAGTGGCAGCCACGCTCCGATGAAGAGCCCGACCCACATGAAGTCGTTGAGGTAGTTCTGGGTGCCCGCGACGCCGAACTCGTAGGCCAGTCCGGCGTATTTTACGAACGAGTAGCTGCCCACGACGGTGGCGATGCAGCTCATGGCGATCAAGAACCAGCCGTAGCGCTGACCGGCAAAGAAGAAGTCGTGAGTGCTCTTGGTCGCGCGCCCGCTCAAAAAGCCGAAGCTGGTGACGGCTGCAAAGTAGAGAACCAGGACGACGATATCCGCGGTTTCCATCAGCTGGTGCCCCAGTACTGAAACAGCCCCTGGAGGGTCAGCATGGTCAGCCAGCCGACGACGACGATCACGAGCCAGCGCTTGTTATCGCTGGACCACACCCCATTCTTGAAGCCCGCCCACACGCCGAGCAGCAATAGGATCAGCCCGACGCCGTATTGATATGCCCAAGGTGCCCAGTCCATGGCCAGACAGTAGAACAATTGCAGGCGATTGGATATGGTGCGCCGCGATGATCCGCCGGCCACTGACAGCCGCAGTTGCGGTGTTCGTCTGCACGCTCTGTGTGCTGGCGGCGTTCGCGTGGGAGCGGCTGAAAGAGCCCTCGCCCCAGTTCCACTTTGTGGACCTGGCACACTCCTTTTTGCGAGGGCGGCTGGACACGGACACGCCGAGGCGCCACAAGCGCGACGCGGAGAAGGACGTCTCGGCTCCGCGCGGCTACTACGACGCCATCGCGCGCCAGACCACCAATCCGGACGGCTCGCCGCGCGGCTGGAACGACTGGGCCAGCTACCGCGTGCTGGAGCTGAAGGGAGGCGAAACGCTCAAAGGCGTCTTCCCATGGAAAGGCGAGAAGGACGACCGCAGGAAGGAGTTCCACTCGCTGACCGGCGACCTATACAGCATCGACTGCCGCAAGGACGTCAAGGCCGGCTGCCACGGCAACAAGCCCGATCACCTGAAGTACTACATCAGCTTCCCGCCGTTCCCCGCCGTGCTGATGATGCCGTTGGCCAAGATCTGGGGTTACGACGTCAACGACGTCTGGTTCACGCTCTTCTTCGGCGCGCTCAACGGGCTGCTGCTCTTTTTGTTGCTGCAACGCCTCACCGCAAACGGCCACAGTAGCCGCTCTCGGGGCGACAACCTGTGGCTGACGGCCCTGTTCGTCTTCGGCACTGTTCACTTTTTTAGCAGTGTGCGCGGCGAGGTCTGGTTCACGGCGCTCATCGTGGGCGTCACCCTGAACCTGGCGGCGATCGCCTGCGCTATCGATTTGAAGCGCCCGCTTCTGGCGGGTCTCTTCGTCGGACTGGGGCTGGCGACGCGCACACCGCTGGTCTTCTCCAGCCTCTTCATCTTATTCATCGTCGTGTTCAACGCGCGCGGCCAATCCGCCCCGCAGTGGGGCAAGGCGGTCGGGCGGATGGCCCTGTTTGCCGTGCCCGTGGCGGCCTGTCTGGGCGCGATAATGACCTATAACTACATGCGCTTTGAAAACGTCTTCGAGTTCGGCCACACCTACCTGGCCGAAGGCACCCGGCACTCGGTCCGCACACACGGCCTGATGTCGGGCTGGTTCCTGGGGCCCAATCTCAGCGCCGCGCTGATCAATCCGCCGGTCATTACGTTTGAAGGCGGTCCGATCATCCGCATCACACGCCACGGTCTGGGGCTGCTCTGGACGACGCCGGCGCTGCTGCTGCTGTTCAAGTCACCGCGCCGCAGTCCGCTGTTCAAGGCGCTGGTCTGCACCGCCTTCGTCGTCGCGCTGCCGGGCCTCTTCTACCAAAACACCGGCTGGGAGCAGTTTGGCTATCGCTTCGGCCTGGACTGGCTGCCGTTCCTCGTTATCGCGCTTGCGGTCGGTGACGCACCGCTTACACGCGGCGCCAAGGCGCTGATCCTGGTGAGTATCGCGGTCAACGCCTTTGGCGCGGTCACGTTCGGACGCACAGGCGGCATCTACTACTAAGAATGGTTGGGATTTCGGGGGAAGGGGTTAACGACGAAGAACGCCGTCGGGAGCGGTTTCGCGTGTCGCGTTTCCTCTACGGAGTTTTCAGCCACCCATCGGTCGACTCGGCCCGCCTAAGCGCGCTTCGTCCGCCTCCCATGAAGTTGCCGTGCTCCTCAGAGTCTTATCAACGCGAGCGGTACCAGTGATTTGGTTACCTGGGCTCCATTTCGGTGTTGCATAAATGCTCACCCTTATGGCTTTCCCGCTCGTGTCCCCGCCAGACATTCACACATCTAGCGGTAATCCTCTCTCGAGCTTCAGCTCTTCTTCAGAGACCCTTTGGACGCCACCCATGTCTTCCGAACGCCGGCAAGCCGCCATTCTTCTGCCATGGATTCCTCCCATGAGGTTTTTTGCCCCTCCAGCGCTTTCCACTCGGTGAGTCGGCTATCCACAGCGTTCCGAAGAACTCTGCTTCCTGTTCGGCTTCCAAACCGAACGCCATCCCTCTGCGGCCTTTCTCAGACCCTTGAGGGTTTAATCCTCTCCCAGCGTCGCAGCCTTGTTTCGTGCTGCATTCGCCCATGGGGTTCTACTCTCCAGGGCTTTTCCCTCTCTCAGGCTATGGCAGGCTCGTCACCTGTCAGTCTTCCTGCGAGAATCCGTTCCTTCCTGCGGGGTATTTCACCCACCAGAAGCTCGATGCCCTCCTGAGTTTCACTTCCACCTCTGCGGCTTTCCTCCCCGCTCTGGCCGCCTGCCTTAGTCCGCTTTCCCTTCCAGCAACCGAGGTCACCTTCCGTTCTTTCGTTCTTCGACCGACTGCATCCGCTCATGACCTTACCCAGAAGCCGTTCAAGCTCGTCTCCTGCGCTGATCTTCAGCGTGTTCCCTTCGGTTCGTTGACTCTCCACTCTCATGGATTGTCTTCCGCTCTGATGTTTTCAAGCCTTCCGTCCTCTCCTGCCCGAAGGCTCTCGATTCTGGTGTCGGCTAACGACTCGCGCTCCCTCTTTCCGGCAGCGCCTTCGTCCCAACTACATAGCATCATGCGTGCCAAAACCTAACTCGGCGGAATTACAACAGGCACTGATCTATATCGGTGTTCAGAAACTGAACAGCGGGAGCCAAGTGCTGTGGGACGATATCTCTAACTCGCGAAGATCCTGCCGGACTGATGCCACTGTTCATGAAATGTACGCCATGCGGTGTCCAGTGTTCAGTTTCTGTGCATGTCCTTCTGCAACCGGGCTGAAACGCCCCGAAACGGCGCGTTGACTTGCCCATGTCGCTGCGTTTAGATGCCCGTCGGATGACTTTCGGTGACCTGTTTGGCAGCGCGATCGAGTGTGGCTGCGGTCGGACCCACAGGGTGCACACCCGCCAGGTGGAAGTCGGTCGCGGCGCCGTAGCGTCCACGGGCCCACTGGCGCGCCGGCTGGACTTGGAGTCCCCTGTACTGCTGGTCGCGGATCCCGAGACGTTTGCGGCGGCGGGCGCCGACGCTCTGGCGAGCCTTGCGGCGTCCGGATACGCCGTGCGCCAGTTTCTGTTTGGCCACCACCCGGTCGCCGGTCCCGAGACCATCGCCGAGGTGACCCGGCAGCTGGACGACGCGGCCACCCTGGTCAGCGTGGGCTCCGGCACCATCAACGACATCGTCAAGTCAGCCGCCGATGCTGCGGGGCTGCCGTTTCTCTCGGTCGGCACCGCGCTGAGCATGAACGGGTATACCAGCGCGATCAGCGCGCTGCTTAGCGGTGGCGTCAAGCGCACCGTCCCGACACAGCCGGCCGCGGGGGTCATTATCGACCTGGACGTCTGCGCGGCCGCGCCCCTCACCATGACCCTGGCCGGCCTGGGCGACATGCTGTCCAAGCCTTTCAGCGAGGCTGACTGGCGCTTGGCCTATCATATCGACGGCGGCTACCACTGCGACCGGCCGGGCTCCGTCTTGGACGAGGCCTTCGCCCGGATGCTGCGTGACGCCACCGAGATCGGCCGGGCGAAGCCGGAGGCGCTGCGCAGCCTGGCGGACGCGATCCTGCTCTCGGGCGCCTCGATGGCCATGGCCGGCGTCTCCAGTCCCGCCAGCGGTGGCGAGCATCTCGTCAGTCATTATTGGGACATGATCTGCTATGCCCGCGATGAGCATCCGCACGCGCTCCACGGCACTCAGGTCGGCGTGGCCTGCTGCCTGGTGGAGCCGCTGCATCACCGAATCAGCTCCCTGACGGCGGACCGGATCGACATCGACGCCTCCATGGCGCGGTGGCCTCACACTATAGAGATCGCGCGCGCGCAGATCCGCGCACGGCACCCGGCGCTGCCCGAGGACGTGCGAGAGCGCGTTGTGGCGGAGGCCGAAAAGAAGTGGCGGCCGCCCGCCGAGCAGCGCGCGCGCCTGTCCCGTTTGCGGGCCAACCTGCGCCCGGTCCTGGAGCACGTGGGCGGCGCATTGCTAGAGGCAGGCGCGGTCAAAAAGGCGCTGGTGGACGCGGGGGCGCCGACACGTCCAGGCCAGCTGGCCGACGAGCTGACCGGCGACCTGCAGCGCTGGTCGCACGTACGCGACATGCGGGCGCGCTATACGGTTTTGGACCTGGCTGCAGAGCTCGGCGTTTTGGGAGAAGTGACCCACTGATGGCTGTCTATCTCGTTGCCGGCGGAGCCGGGTTTATCGGGTCCAACATCGCCGCGACGCTGGTCGCCGATGGCGAGACCGTGCGCGTCTACGACGATCTCTCCAGTGGTTACCTGTCCAACCTGGACGGCGTTGATGCGCAGTTCATCGAGGGCGACATCCGGGATGAGGCGGCGATGACCGCGGCATTGCAGGGCTGCGATTACGTCCTGCATCTGGCGGCCATCCCCAGCGTCGTTCGCTCCGTCGACGAGCCGCGTTTTACGCACGACGTCAACGCCAACGGCACGCTCAACCTGCTGGAGTGCGCCCGTCAGGCCGGGGTGAAGCGCGTGGTCTTCGCCGGCAGCTCGGCGGTGTACGGCGACTCTCCAGAGCTGCCCAAGACCGAGGCCATGCAGCCCGAGCCGCTGTCGCCGTATGCGCTGCACAAGCTCTGCGGCGAGTATTACGGGCGACTGTACACGCAGCTCTTCGGCCTCGAGGTGGTGACGGTTCGGTACTTCAACGTGTACGGACCGCGCCAGGATCCGGGCAGTGATTACGCCGCCGTCATTCCCAAGTTCATCTCGCTGATGCTTGCCGGGCGACAGCCGACGATCTTCGGGGATGGCCTGCAGACCCGCGACTTCTGCTTTGTGGAGGACGTGGCCCAGGCATCCCTGCTCGCGTGTCGGACTCCGGGCGTGGCCGGCAACACCTACAACGTGGCGTGCGGGGACCGCATCACGCTGCTGGACCTGGTGGACACGCTCAACCAGGTGCTGGGTACCGACCTGGCGGCCGTACACACCGACCCGAGACCCGGAGACATCGAGCACTCCTACGCCGACATCACCGAGATCCAGCGCGAGCTGGGCTTTGCCGCGGCGGTGGATTTTGCCGAGGGGCTGCGTCGCACGGTGGCGTTTTACCGGGAGACGAAGGCGGCATGACCGTACACAGCATGACAGGCTACGGGTCCGCGACGGTGGACATCGATACCGGCGACGGCGTCACGCACCGCTACACGGTGGTCCTTCGCGCGGTCAATCACCGCTTTCTGGACATCAAGCTGCGGCTTGGACGCGACATGATGGCGCTGGAGTCGATCTTCACCAAGCGGCTGAAAGCGCGGCTGGAGCGTGGGCACGTGGAGGGCTTTATCGAGGCCGATCCGGGCACCGCGTCACGCAGCGCGGTGCAGGTGGATGAGCCGCTCGCGGTCGAGCTGCATCAGAAGCTGGACGGGCTGCGTCAGACACTGGGTGTGGACGCGCCGATCGCCGTGTGCGATCTCACCGCGTTCAGCGACGTCGTAGCGGTCAGACGCCGGCGCATCGACCCGAGCGAGCATTTGGACGCTTTTGGCGTTGGCGTGGATCAGGCGATCGAGGCGCTGATCGCGATGCGCGCTGTCGAGGGCCGGAGCACGGCCCAGGATCTCTCGGGCCGAATCGCGGCGCTGCGCCGGATGGTTGTCGCGGTGACGGCCCGCCTGCCCGAGGTGGTGGCGGCGCACCAGGAGCGTTTGGAGAAGCGGATCAGCGCGCTGCTGACCGATCCGGCGCGCCTGGACTCGGGCCGCATAGAGCACGAGATCGCGTTTCTGGCGGACAAGAGCGATGTCAGTGAGGAGCTGTCGCGGCTGTCCAGTCATCTCGATCAGTTCATGGCCGAGCTGGACGCCACGCCGATGGGGCGCGGCAAGAAGCTCGAGTTTTTGACCCAGGAGCTGCTGCGCGAGGTAAACACCATCGGCAGCAAGGTCGGCGCCGCGGATCTCACGACCGAGGTGATCGACGCTAAGTGCGAGCTGGAGAAGGTTCGCGAACAGGTGGCCAATCTAGAATGATGCGAAAGACTCCGATGATGCTGATTATCTCGTCCCCGTCCGGCGCGGGTAAGACCACGCTGGCGCGCCGCTTGATGGAAGAGCGGCCCGGGTTCGAGGTCTCGATCTCGCACACGACGCGCAAGCCCCGAAAGGGCGAAAAGCACGGGCGCGAGTACTACTTTGTCGACGACGATAACTTCGACACGATGCTGGACACGCACCGCTTTTTGGAGTGGGCGCAGGTCCACACCAGCCGGTACGGCACGTCCCGCGACGAGCTGGTCCGCATTTTTGCAGCGGGCCATAACGTGCTGCTGGACATCGACTGGCAGGGCACGAAGCAGGTGCAGTGGTTCTATCCAAAGGCGACCACGGTGTTCATTCTGCCGCCGTCGATGGATGCGCTGGCCAAGCGGCTGCGCGGACGCAAGACCGATGACGAGGCCGAGATCAAAGTGCGCCTGGAGAACTCCCGCAAGGAGCTGGATCACTACGACCTCTACGACCACCTGATCGTCAATGACGACCTGGATGCGGCGGTGGCCGACTTGAGCGCAATCGTTGCGACTGGAGCGGCCGTTCGGCCGGCGCCGTCACTTGCCGAGGTCGAGCAGCTGCTATCGGAGGTGGTCCAGTGACCGTACGAGTACGCATCGCGCCGTCTCCGACCGGGGATCCACACGTCGGCACGGCCTACATGGCCCTGTTCAACCACGTGTGGGCGCGCAAAAACGGCGGGAAGTTCGTGCTGCGTATCGAGGATACCGACCAGACGCGCTCAACGCCGGAGAGCGAGGCGGCCATTATGCGGTCGCTCAGCTGGCTGGGGCTCGACTGGGACGAGGGTCCCGACAAAGGCGGGCCGTTTGGCCCCTACCGCCAGAGCGAGCGCACCGAGCACTATCTCGAGCACTGCCGGCGCCTGCTGGATGCGGGGCACGCCTACCGCTGCTTTTGCACCCGCGAGCGACTGACGGAGCTGCGAGCGCGCCAGATGGAGGCCAAGGCCAGCACGCGCTACGACAAGCACTGCATGGCGTTGAGCGGGGCCGAGGTCGAGGCGAAGATGGCCGCGGGCGAGCCGTTTGTGGTGCGCCTGGACTTCCCGGTGGACGGCGAGACGGTCGTGCCCGACGGGCTTCGTGGAAACATCACGTTCGATAACCAGCAGATCGACGATCAGGTGCTGCTGAAGTCGGACGGCTTCCCGACCTACCACCTGGCCAACGTCGTGGATGATCACCTCATGGAGATCACCGACGTGATCCGCGCCGAGGAGTGGATCTCCTCCACCCCGAAGCATGTGCGCCTGTACGAGGCTTTTGGCTGGGAGCCGCCGCGCTTCTGGCACATGCCGCTGCTGCGCAACCAGGACAAGTCCAAGATCTCCAAGCGCAAGAACCCGGTCAGCCTGGACTACTACGAGCGCATCGGGGTCCTGCCCGAGGTCATGGTCAACTTCTTGGGACTCTTGGGCTTTTCGATGCCCGATGACGTCGAGAAGTTCACGGTGCCGGAGATGATCGAGGCGTTCGACTGGAAGAAGGTGGCCCTGGGCGGTCCCGTCTTCGATATCGCCAAGCTGGAGTGGCTGAACGGGCTGTACATTCGCGAGCTCGAGCCGGCCCAGCTGGCAGCGCGCGTGGCGGCGGCGTACCTGAACAGCGACGCCATGAACGCCATCGCGCCGCTGGTGATCGAGCGGGTGACGCGGCTGGACCAGTTTGTGCCGATGGTCAGCTACATGCTGGGCGGCGGCGACCTCGACTATCCGTGGGAGAACCTGGTCCCCAAGAAGAAGTTCAAGGGCACCGTCTCAGACGTGCGCAAGGCGCTGCTGAAGGCCGCCGAGACGCTGGACGGGGTGCGCGACTGGAACCACGAGGCGCTGGAGGCCGCTATGCGCGGGCTGGCGACCGAGCTGGAGTGGAAGGCTGGTCACCTGTTTGCGCCGATCCGCACGGCTTGCACGGGTCGAAAGGCGACGCCGCCGCTGTTCGAGACGATGGCTGTGCTGGGTGGTCCGCTGTGCCGGGCGCGCATTCGCCAGGCCGCGACGCTTCTCAAGGGGAAGAAGCTGCCCGAATAAAGGCCTCGGCCTCGTCCCGCGTCGTCACGCGCGCCTCCAGCTGAGCGCTCTCCAGGTCGTGCAGCAGCTGCTTGAACTGTGGGCCCGGCTTGAGCCCCATCGCTTTGAGGTCCTGCCCGTCCAACAGGCGTGGCGGGTTGAGCTGCTCCTCCGTCAGGCTTTGTTGCAGCGCCACCAGCGCGTCGATCGGGTCGGTCGGCTTGCCGCGCGAGGCCGCCTCCGCAAGCAAGAGCGCCGCCAGGTGCGACCAGTCCGGGTGGCGGATGAAGCGCACGGTGTCCGCATGCGTGTCCAGCTTCAGGACGGCGGAGCGACCTTTCAGCAGGTACGCCAGCAGGTCTCGCTCCTGTTTGGAGGTCTTGAGGCGCTCGGCGACCGCGATGCCGTCCTTGGGTGGCGCGTGGCCCAGCAGCGCCGCCAGCGTGACGGCAAACGGGACCCGGCCCAGCGCGTGCAACTTGGCGGCCACGTTGGAGCCCAGCCAGTCCGCCTCGGGCAGCACCGCGTCCAGCACGCCGCTCAACGCCAACAACGTATAGGCGCGCGCGGGATCACCCTCGGTAAACGCGCGCGAGAGCTCTTTGTGAATCCGCTCGACGGACACCTGGGCGACCATCGGCGCCATCTCGATGATGGCGTTGAACGTGTTGGACTCGATGTCGAACCCGAGCACGGCCGCAAACCGGATGGCCCGCAGCACCCGCAGGTGGTCCTCCGCAAACCGCGCGTGCGGGTCGCCGATGGCCCGGATGATGCGCGCATCCAGGTCCCGCTTGCCGTCCACGAAGTCGCAGATCTCGCCGGTCTCGGGATTCTCCAGCAGGCCGTTGATGGTGAAGTCGCGCCGCAGCACGTCCTCGCGGGCATTGGTAAACTTGATCGAGTCCGGTCGCCGCCCGTCGCTGTACGCGGCATCCGCGCGGAAGGTCGCCACCTCGTACTCGCCCTCGCGCGTGACCACGATGATGACCCCGAACTGGGCACCAACGGCGATAGTGCGCCGGAAGATCTTCTGGACCTCGTCCGGCTTCGCGCTGGTTGCGATGTCGTAGTCCCCAATGGGACGTCCCATGAGCCGATCGCGCACGCATCCGCCGACCAGGTAGGCCTCGAAGCCGGCCTCGTTCAGCTTGCTGGTGATCCAGATCGCGCCCCGGCGCGTCGAATCGATTTGGACGGTGTCGCTGATCATTGGCCGTGTAGTTTACCACCCGCAGCGTAGCCGCGGTGACATGATGGGGCCGCCGGGGCGCAGTGATGCGATTTGCGGTGGGTGTAACCCATTGATTCGGCTTGACTAAGAGGGGCTGTTATGCAAAATGACAACCTTCCAAAACGGCGGCCAATACCAGTTTGGTGGTGAACCGTGTTGGAACCTCCCTTGCTTTGGAGCTTTAGACGATGCGCGAGGCGATTCGGGGCTTTGTGACCCTGGGTGTGATTTTCGGTCTGGCACTTGGCGGCCTGAGCGGCTGTGGCGACGACACCGGGCCGGACACCGGCCAGGTCGACGTGGAAGAGCCGGACACCGATGAGCCCGACACGGAAGAGGTCGAGGAAGACACCGGGCCCGAGTGTCCCGTGCAGGAGTTCGAGGTGGCGGTGGTCTCCAACGCCCCCGGAACGAGCGATGAGCTTCTGGAAGGGAACGCGCCGCTGACGCTCGACCTGCGCTGTCAGGTCAAAGGCGAAGAGTGCGCCGACATGTACTACAAATGGGACTTCGACACGGGCGCGGCGGCTTCGCAGCCGGAGCAGCTCGGGTTCACCTACCACGTGGCCAACGACTACAACGTCTGCTGCCAGGCGTGGCGCCAGGATGGCCTGGGGTCGGTGGTCGAGGCCTGCCAGCTGGTTCGTGTCAAGGACAGCGCCGAGCTGTCGATCACGTCACCCAAGATCAACAGCCAGGCCGAAGTGGCGCCCGGGCAATGCGTGGACGTCACGTTCAACATGCGCAACAACGGCGGCAAAATCGACGACCCGTTCGATGTCAGCTGCGTGCTGAGCCCCATTCCTCACCAGAACTGGGACGACGCGCCCGACCAGCACATCCCCGTGTGGACGTACAGCCAGGAGGGCATGGGCAACGGGCTGTTCGTGACGCAGGAGGTCTCGTTTACCAACGAGGAGATGTGCGTGCCTGAAGACGTGACTGAGGGCCAGTTCTTCCTGCTGTGCAAGGCGGACTCGGGCGACGTGGTCAACGAGTCGAACAAGGGTGACAACTCCAAGTTTGCGACGACGTTCATCACGATCGACAACACCCAGAGCCAGACCGTGGACCTGTCGATCGAAGAGCTGGCCATCCCGGACGATCAGCTGTTCCCCAAGAACTGGAACGACAAGCTCAGCTATAAGCTGACCATCAAGAACACCGGCGACGCCGAGGCGGAGCAGTTCAAGTATCGGCTGAACCTCTGTGACGGCAACCACGAGAACTGCGCGCAGATCGACGAGAAGCCCATCTTCGGCATCGACCCCGAGGCGTCCCTGGACATCGTGCTGAGCTACTCGATCCCCGAGGGTACGGAGAACGGCAGCTACTGCCTGACGGCGGAGTTGGACATCGACGACCAGATCGAAGAGTCGGACGAGGAGAACAACTTCGCCAAGTCATCCAGCTGCTTCGACGTGGAGTTCGAGGAGCTGAAGGGCACCGACCTGGGCATCATCGCGATGAACTGTACGCCGACCGACGCGGTGTGGAACGGCAACATCACGGTCAACATGACCGTGGCCAACGGCGGCAACGTGACCACGCCCGACTGGGACTACGAGATCTACTTGAGCAGCAACCCGGCGCCGACGCCCGCGACGAGCTGGCTGCTGTGCAAGGGCAACGACTGCAAGGGCAAGCCCGGCATCGAGGCCAGCCAGCAGGTGGACGTCAAAACGGTCGTGAAGGTCCCGGGCGACATCCCGATCAACGAGTTCTGGTGCATCGTGAAGATCGACCCCAACGACGACGTTGAGGAGCTGGACGAGGGCAACAACTACGCCAAAAACGAGAAGAAGGTAGGCGTGACGTCCAAGGCGTACACCGACGTGTATGTGGAGACTGTGACGTTTACACCCGGGTCCAAGGCGCAGCACGCGGGCAAGGACATCAAGGTGACCTACATTCTGGGCAACCAGGACAAGTCGACCGCGGCCGGCGTCGAGGTCTGCGTTGTGCTCAGCCAGGACAAGAAGACCAGCTTCAGTGAGGTCAACTCCGGCAAGGACATCGTGCTGGGCAAGCGCATCGAGGACGCGATCGAGGGCAACACCGAGGTCTCGCCGGTCCCGACCGACAAATACACCCTGCCGTTGGCGCTGCATCACACGATTGGCACCTACAACATCGGCGTGCTGGCGGACTGCGCCAACACGCTGGGCAGCGACACTCAGAAGGGCAACAACAGCGCGTTCGCGTCGTCGCAGCTGACGGTTATCTCGCCGCAGGGCGGGTGCTTCGAAGACGACTTCGAGCCCAACGGCACCCTGGAGCTGGCGCAGGAGCTGCCCGAGGGGCTGACAGAGGGCCTGGGCGGCTGCAACGACGACGACTGGTACCAGATCAAGGTGCCCGTGGGTAACACGCTGGTCGTGGACGTGACGGCCGAGGCGACGCTGAGCCTGGAAGACGTGCCGTGGGATTTGGATGTCGACCTGTACGGTCCCGATGAGCTCATCGCGGACACCAGCGCCAAGACAGGACCCAGCGACCAGGTGCTGGCGTTTGTCGTGCCGGCCGAGGCCTACTACTACCTGCGCGTGAAGCCCAAGAAGAAGGGCAACGAGGCGCACTACAGCGTCAACGTGCAGTTCAAGCCGCCCGTCGAAGGCATCGACCTCTTCCCGGCCAAGGTGAAGGCCGCGCCTGCTGAGACGTTCTCGGGCGGTGCGCTGTACTTGAACTGGAAGCTGATCAACCTGGGCAAGACCCCCGCGGGCGCCTTTGATGTGAAGGTCTTCATGTCGACGGACGAGACGCTGGGCGAAGAGGACATCGAGGTCGGCACGGTCAGCCTGACTGGTCATGAGCCGACGTCCACGGTGCAACGCGACGATGCGCTGATCCTGCCCACGGATATCCCGGGCGGCACCTACAACGTGATTCTGCAGGTGGACTCGGGCGAGGTGATCGAGGAAGAGGACGAGACCAACAACGTGGGCGTCTCGGCGCCTATCCAGATCGACGGCAACAACCCGTGTGTCGATGACCTGGAGGTCTTTGAGCCCAACAACACCATCGGCGACGCGAGCCCGCTGGTCAGCGAGAGTCAGACGCACCTCGGCCTTGGCGTGTGTCCCGATCTGGACGATTGGTACAAGATCGACCTGGCCGAGGGCGACCGGATCACGGCGACCATCACGTACGATTACAAGAGCTCCAAGGGCTTCCTGTACATCCAGCTGATCGACCCCAACGGCATCGCGGTGCTGGATGAGGGGACCAAGTCCAAGTCCACCGACGTGGAGCTGCCTTGGACGTGGGATCCGGGCACGTACTACCTGCGCGTGTACAACCCCAAGAAGAGCAAGTGGAAGCCGTATCTGTACGATCTGGACATCGTCATCGCGGACGGCGACACGGCCGATCAGTGCGCCACCGACCAGTACGAGACCAACAACGACTACGCCCATGCGGCGGGGGTCGGCTGCGGTCTCAAGCAGATGACGATGTGCCGCAAGGACAAGGACTGGCTGACGTTCGACCTGCCGGCGGAGACCACGGTCGACCTGACGCTGAGCAACGAGGGCTCCAAGCTGCGTCTGCTGGTGTACGCCAACCCCGAGGCCAAAGAGCTGCTGAAGCTGACGGGCAACGGGTCCACGTCGGTGACCTCGGGTGACGCGCCAGCCACCTACTGGATCAAGGTCGAGCCCAAGACGACCAACACCAAGGTGACCAACTTCGACTACACGATCTTCTTCGACGGCATCGCGGGCGTGGACCTGCAGGTGCTGACCGTGGAGCCGGTCGCGGGCGAGGCGTACCAGGGTGAGGACGACATCGTCGGCTTTGAGATCATCAACCAGTGCCTGGACACCGTCGAGACCGTGAACTTCGGCGTCTACATGTCTCAGGCCGACGAGCTGGACGAGAACGCGGTGCTGGTGCACGAGGCCCCGGTGGGCGCAACCCTGGCCGGGGGCGAGAGCCTGCTGGTGCAGGAGAAGTTCACGGTGCCGTTCGACACGCCGCCGGGCGACTACAACCTGTACGTGATGGCGGACCACGACGAGCAGGTCGAGGAGTCCAACGAGGGCAACAACGACCACTCAGCGCCGTACAAGATTCTGAAGATCTGCGTAGACGATGGTCAGGAGCCGAACCCGCTGCCGATCCTGGCGCCGGAGCTGACGCCGGGGCTGTACGACGGCCTGCAGGTGTGCCCCTACGACCTGGACTGGTACAGCATCGCGCTGATCGCGGGTGAGACGATCACCGCCACCGCCTATTTCATCAACGAGACGGGCGACCTGGATCTGCGTCTGTACTCGGCGGAGAACTTCAACAAGCCGATCGTAAAGGCCTTCCAGACCAATGACGGCGAGGAGCTGAAGTTCAAGGCCGAGACCACGGCGTCGTACTTCCTGCGGGTCAACGGCCTGTCGGGCGCGAGCAACAGCTATGACCTGCAGATCGCGACCGCGATCGACTGCGGGCTGGTCGAGACCTGCAACGACGGCGACGGCTGCTGCAACGCGGACTGCAACGCCAATAACGACAACGACTGCGCCCCCGAGTGCGGCAACGGTGAGCTGGAGAGCGGCGAGGTCTGCGACGGGGACTGCCCGACTGAGTGCACGACTGAGGACGCGTGCGGCATCGCGACGCTGACCGGCGAGGGGTGCCTGACCGAGTGCGTGATTACGCAGATCGACGTGTGCGAGGCGGATGGCTGCTGCGCGGACGGCTGCAACGCCAACAACGACGACGACTGCGCGCCCGTGTGCGGCAACGACGTGCCGGAGACCGGCGAGCTGTGCGACGGCGACTGCCCGACCGAGTGCATTCCCACCGAGACGTGCAAAGCCGGCGAGCTGACCGGCGAGCTGTGCGGTGTCGAGTGTGTATACACGGACATCGTCGAGTGCGTGAGCGGTGACGGCTGCTGTCCGGCCACCTGCGGCGACCAGGACGACTCGGACTGCCCGTCGGGCGGCTGAGAGCTTGAGACCTCCCGTTTGATCTTCCGCGCTTGGTCGCGGAACATCTAGGACATGATCACAAATCGGTTTCTCTCTGGACGCAGTGCGTGCCTGGCGCTGCTGGTCTGTCTCGTTCTGATCACGGCCATGGGCTGCGCGGATACGGCCGTCGATGGGGCGGAGGTCACGGGGGCTGTGTGCGCGCCGACCGTTGAGCTGTGTGACGGGCTGGACAACGACTGCGACGACGAGATCGACGAGGGCATCGCGGCGTTGCAGTGCGGCGTTGGGGCGTGCGCGCACGAGGCGGCGTGCAGTGGTGGACAGCAGGTCTGTGACCCGTTCGACGGGGCCACGGCCGAAGTCTGCGACGGGCTGGACAACGACTGCGATGGTCAGATCGACGAGGAGCTGGCCACGCTGAGCTGCGGGCTGGGTGTCTGCGTGCACACGGTGGCGGCGTGCGTCGGCGGCGTGGAGCAGGTCTGCGATCCGACCCAGGGCGCCGGCGACGAGGTGTGCGACGGGCTGGACAACGACTGCGACGGTACGGTGGACGAGGACATCACCAGCGTGCAGTGCGGGGTGGGCGCGTGCGAGCACACGGTCGACACGTGCGTGGACGGCGCGCCGGCGTTCTGCGACCCGTTTGCGGGGGCGGCGCCCGAGACGTGCGACGGCGTGGACAACAACTGCGACGGCGTGGTGGACGAGGGGCTGGGCGAGACCACCTGCGGTCTGGGTGAGTGCCTGCATACGGTGGATAACTGTCTCGACGGGGAGGTCCAGACGTGTGATCCGCTGCAGGGCCAGGCCGACGACGTCTGTGACGGGCTGGACAACGACTGCGACGGCGAGGTGGACCAGGCGCTGCCGGACATCACGTGTGGTCTGGGGGCTTGTGAGCACACCGTGGCGGCCTGCGTGGACGGGGAGCCGAACGGGTGTGACGCGCTGGAGGGCGCCGGCGACGAGCTCTGCGACGGTGTCGACAACGACTGCGACGGCGAGACGGACGAGGAGCTGGGCACGACGGCGTGCGGGCTGGGGGAATGCGCAAACGAGGTGGCCAACTGTGAGGCATCGGTGGCGCAGCTGTGCAATCCCTATCTGGGCGCCGCTCCGGAGCTGTGTGACGGGCTGGACAACGACTGCGACGGCCAGAAGGACGACGCGCTGGCCGCGACGACCTGAGGGCTGGGCGAGTGAGAGCATACGGTCGACAACTGTACGGACGGTGCGGTCCAGCCGTGTGATGCGCTGGAGGGCAGCGTCGATGAGCTGTGCGACGGCCTGGACAACGACTGCGACGGCCTGGTCGACGACGGGCTGGCGGCCCTGACATGTGGTCTGGGCGCGTGTGAGCACACCGTGCCGGGGTGCGTGGACGGGACGGTGCAGGAGTGTGATGCGCTGGAGGGCGCCGCCGACGAGGTGTGCGACGGCGTCGACAACAACTGCGACGGTACGACCGACGAAGAGCTTGGGCAGACCACGTGCGGCACGGGTGTCTGCGAGCACGCCGTGGACAACTGTGTGGCGGGTGTGGCGCAGATCTGCGACCCGTTGGAGGGCGCTGGAGTCGAGGTGTGCAACGGCGACGACGACGACTGCGACGGCGAGGTCGACGAGAGCGACCCGAATGGCACGTGCTGCACCGCGGATGAGGATTGCGCCGACCTGGCTGTGGCGCCGGCATGCGATGACGTGTCCTCATGCGCCGGCAGCCGCACGGACGCGACCTGCGACGGGTTTGTCTGCGTCACGAGCGTGGTGGCGGACAGCAGCGCATGCCAGCAGGGGGTCTGCGATGACGGCGACGCCTGCACTTTGAGCGGCGCCTGCGACGGTGGCCAGTGCCTGGGCGCCCCGGACAAGCTGTTTGACCTGACCTTGGGTGTGGAGGCTGAGCCGGACTCTGTGTGGGGGCTGCAGGTCGTGGATGATGGGTATCTGCTGCTCACCCAGGCGGGGTTCTTTCCGGGTCGGCACGCTGAGCTGAAGCGGTTGGATGCGTCTGGTGCGGTGCTGTGGACGAAGACCTATGGCGAGGAGGGCGTCGAGAACCACCTCGGCTCGCTGGAGGTCTTTGACGGCGGGCTGATCATGGTCGGCAGCGTCGGCCAGTTTGCGACGCCGGTGATGCGGCTGGTGCGCACCGATGAGAATGGCGACGTGGTCTTCGATCGGCTCTATCCTGGGCTGGGTCGCTCCGAGGGCAAGTACGCGCAGCCGGTGGACGGCGGCTTCCTGGTGGTCGGTCGGACCTGGCCCGTGGGGGACTTCGCGTCCGCGCGCGCGCTGCTGATCCGCACGGACGCCGCGGGCAATCTGTTGGACTCCAACCTGTTGGGTGACAAGACGACGGCCCCGTCGGACCTCACCGTGATGCCCGATGGTGGTGCGATCATCGTCGGCGCCCGGAACCAGAACGGCTGGCTGGCACGGGTCGACGGCACCGGCGCGCTGATGTGGGAGCGGCAGCTTGGCGGCGACCAGTCCGAGGCCATCAACACGGTGACGCCCGATCCCAGCGGCGGCTTTGTGGCTGCCGGAGGCACCCGATCGCGGGGGCTGGGCGGCTGGGACGCCTGGCTGGTGCGGTTCGACGCGTCGGGCGAGGTCCTGTGGGATCGGACATACGGCGGCGCCGAGGGCGACCTGTTCTGGAAGGTCCGACCCGTGCCTGACGGTGGCTATGTGGGCGGGATGTACACGGAGTCCACGGCTGATGGCGGCTGGGCCGGGGCGCTGCTGCGGATGGACGGTGACGGCTTCCTGATGTGGCAGCGGCAGTACGGAAACGAGGACAGCCAATACCTGTGGGTGGCCGTGCCGCTTGCGGACGGCGGCTACCTACTGGGCGGCGACAACTCGGTCGGCGATGATGTCGAGGCCTGGCTCATGCGTACCGACGCCTTCGGCAACCTGGAGTGCGGTGAGTGCATCAGCGAGGCGCCCGCCGACTGCGATGACGCCAACCCGTGCACGGCCGATCTGTGCGGCGACGTGCTGTGCGCCCACGATCCCCTGCCCAGCGCAACGCCGTGTGGGGAGGGGCGATCGTGCTCCGATGGACAGTGCCTGCTGGACATGCTGGTGATCGGGCAGGCCGACTTCACCGGCTTCACGCCGAATGGCGCGGCCCCCGAGGCCGACACGCTGTTTGCTCCGCGCGATCTCACCGCGGCAGGCGAACAGTGGGTGCTCAACGACCACAACAACAACCGGGTGCTGATCTTCGACGGGGAAATCGCGGGCGAGCCGGCGGTGGTTCTGGGCCAGAAGGACTTGACCTCCAGCATGGCGAATCAGTCGCTGGGGCACGCTACGGCAGCGACGCTGAACGGCCCGATCCAGTCCAGCTGGGACGGCGAGAACCTGGCGGTCGCCGACTGGCGCAACCATCGGATCCTGTTGTGGAACGGGCTGCCGACCGAGAACGCCGCCCCGGCCGATGTGGTCGTCGGTCAGGCCGATTTCTTCAGCAATCTGCGCAATCGCGGTCAAGACGCGCCGAGCGCTGACACCCTGTACCAGCCGTTCGGTGTGGCCGTGGGTGGAGGCAAGCTCATCATCGCGGACCGCAACCACAGGCTGTTGATCTACAACGACGTTCCGACCACAAACGGCGCGGTGCCGGACGTGCTGATCGGGCAGCTGACGTACGAGGGCTTCGAGGGCAATGCGGGGCTGCCGACGCCCGAGGCGTGGACGGTCTTTGTGGCCAATCGGGTGTTCACAGACGGGACGCGGCTGGTCGTGGCAGATCGCGCGAACAACCGGGTTCTGCTGTGGGACGAGATCCCCACCGAGGACAACACGCCGGCTGATGTTGTGGTGGGCCAGCCGACCTTTGAGACCAAGGTGTGCGCAAACACGCAGACCGGCATGTGCGGGCCGAAAGGCGCGTCGATCATCGCCGATCGCCTGTATGTCGTGGATGGGGCCTACCGGCGCCTCCTGGTGTACAACACGGTGCCGACCGTCAGCGGCGCGCCTGCGGACGGCGTGCTCGGACAGCCTGACTTTGTGTCCGGCGCTGCAAACCGCGGTGAGGCGTCGCCGGTCGCCAACGGCTTCGACTTTCCCAACGATGTCGCGGGTGACGCCGCCGGCATTTATGTGACGGACACGAACAACCACCGGGTGCTCCGGTTCGAGCCTGCACCCACCGGGGACACCACGGCCGTCTCGCTGCATGGTCAGGACGCATTCAACACCGGGGATCCGAATAAGACCACACCGGGACCGCTGGGCTTCGACTGTGCGAAGACCGTGGCGGCCACCGACGCGCACGTGGTGGTAACGGACCGCAACAACGGACGCGCGCTGGTATACGACAAGACGACGGTCGAGGACGGCCCGATCGCCGTGATCGGGCAGCCGGACTTTGAGTCCACGTGCTGGGTCGAGTGTGAGGAGGCCACCGCGACCAACCTCGTCATCCCCGAGGGGGTGGCGGCCGATACTGCGGGTCGGCTGTACATCGGCGACTGGTATCGTCGCCGCGCCGTCCTGGTCTACAACGAGGTCCCGACCGATAGTGGCGTGGAGCCGGACTATGTCATCGGGCACCTGGATCTGACGACCAGCGGCGCCAACGATCCGCTCGTGCCCGCCGCGGGCCGAATCTCCGATCCCGAGGGCGTGAACGTGATCTCTGTTGGCGGCGTGGACAAGCTCGTGGTCTCCGACTGCGCCAACCGGCGCTCGCTGATCTTCTCGCTGCCGATCACCGCCAACGGCGCGGTGGCCGATGTCGTGATCGGACAGCCCGACTTCGAGACGTCCAGCGCCGCCCTGACCGCGGTCGGGGCGGCCTGTCCGATGGGCGCGTACTACGACGGCACGTACCTGTTCATCGCCGACGACACCTACGATCGCGTGATGGTCTACGACGGCGTACCCACGACCAACGGCGCCGCCGCGGCGTTTGTGCTGGGCCAGGATGACTTCGAGACCAACGACGCACCGTTGTCGCCGAGCGCTACACGTTTTTCGGGTCTGTGGACGTCCTCGATGGCCTCGGCGGACGGCTACGTGCTGGTACCGGACTCGTCAGCGGGACGGATTCTGGCGTTTGACACCGCCTCGCTGAGCAACGGCATGGCGGCGGCGCGGGTCATCGGGCAGCCCGGCTTCACCACGGCGCTGGCGGCCCCCTCAAACGCAGACGGTACCGCCTTCAAGCACCCGCGCACCGTGACCTCGATCGCGGCGGACCCGGACGGTGAGCACTATTGGGTGACCGAATGTGGGCACAGCCGGGCGACCCGGATTCGCGCCGAAGCGCTTTGGAACTACAGCGCGCATTGAGCCGGGCTCAGGCGGCGCTGACCTGCTGCTCGAGCTCAGCGATGGCGGCGTCGAGCTGGGTCTGCCCAAACGCGATGCTGCGGCAGGCCTCGGGCCAGTGCTCGTCCACCAGGGCCGACCAGGTGCGGTTGAGGCTGCGCTCGCCGCCGGCAAGTGGGCCGTAGATGGCGGCGAAGCCGGCGATGCCGAAGCGCGCCTGGACGCGGGTGCGGGCCTCGATCAGGGGCTCGACCGTGTCGAATTGAATAACCTGCAGTCGGTCCTTGATCACGGTCATGGCGCCGACGTCCGGGGTCGTCGCGGGGTCCATGTCCCCGGCCAGCGTGTCGACCTGGCTCTTGAGGTCGCGGAGCATCTCGCCGAAGTCCCGTGGTGCAGCGCCGCCCGGCTCCGTGGGGGCGTCGGAGGTCGCCTCGGCGAACATCGCCTTTCGGGTCAGCAGTGACCCGACGACGACGAGCACCAGGCCGATGACGGTCGGGAGGCCGTTCTCGCCGGCCCACCGCTTCAGTCGCGCGGTGCCGGTGGGCGCCTCGGGCAGGGTCTTGGCGATGACGCCCGGCCCCAGCGCGGCCTCCTTGGCCTTGAGCCATGCGTCGCGCGCCTCAGCGACCTCTTTGGAGAGCCCGTCAGGCACAACGGCCAGGGCCGCCAGCTCCGCTCGTCCTTGAGAGATCAACTCGTTGGCGGTAGGCGCCTCGGCCTTTTCATCCGGCTGCGGCGCCTTCTTCTCCTCGTCCTTCTTGTCCGGATCGGGGCAGCCGTCCGCGATCGCCAGCTCGGCGTCTGTTCGGGCTTTGCAGTACGCCTCGAACGCCTTGGTTTCGGCTTTGGCGGTGAGCTTGGCGTGGCCCTCCGCTTTGAGACGGTCCATGACGTCGGTGGTATTTCGAGCGCCGTAGGCTGCGGCCAGCGCGCAGCCGACGGTGACTAGAATGGGTCCCAAGTGCTTCATGTCAGGCCCCCGTCGTCAGCTTGATGAGAGTGATGACCAGGCTCGTCAGCGCTTCGCCAACGATAAAGCCTGCGGCGACCGGGATGAGGACCGCGCCGATCCACCGGCGGCCGTGGCGCTTCTCCAGCCACATGGCGGTGATGCAGCCGGCGCCATAGCCCAGCGTAATCGAGATCGGCAGGTACATCGCCAGGCCGACGAGGACCGCGATGCCGCCGATTGGGAAGAGGGCCAGCACGCCGCCGAGCACGGTGCCGACTGTGTACTTCTCGAGCGGTACGTCGCCCGCGCGTAGGCTCTCGATGATCGCCTGAAGCGCGCCGGCCTGGGGTGCGGTGAGCTCTGTGCCGGGGCCGAAGCCGCCGGTGCCGCCGTCGCCCGCCGCCCACAGCATGAAGACCGTGCCGACCGCGATTGGGGCGCCGATCCAGCCGACGCCGAACTGCACCATCTGCTGGCGTCGCGGTGTCGAGCCGACCAGGTGGCCGGTCTTGAGGTCCTGCATCATGTCCGCGCACTGCCCGATGCCAATGCAGACCGCCACGCCCAGCATGATCGAGGCGATGACGTTGCCCGCCGTGATGAAGAACATCAGCGTGACGGCGATGAGCGCCATGCCCGAGATGGGCGAGATGTCGGTCATACCCGTGGCCTGGGCGACGACCAGGCCTGCCAGCGCCAGCCAGCAGCTGCCGATGATGGCCACACCGACCGCCTGCATCGTCGTGATGTCGCCGGTGGCGTTGAGCGCCGCGCCGAAGAGCGCCAGCACCGCGGCGACCAGCCCAAACGACAGGGTCCTGGTGCTGAGCTCCTGGGCCTCGCCGCCGGTTTGCAGCTTGATGGCGGAGCTGAGGCTCTTGATGGCGCTCTTGAGCGCCGGTAGCGAGACGACGACCCCCATCAGCGCGCCGCCGACGAGCATGCCGATGCCGACGGGGCGGATCATCTGGCCGTGGATGATGTCGCCGGTCTGCCAGTCCATCTGCCCGGCCAGGCCGGTGTCGGGGACCCAGCCGGCGGTGTAGACGATCGGGCTGATCATCCACCACGCCAGCACGCCGCCTGCGACAAACGCCAGGCCGCCCTTGCCCGAGAGCAGGCCGGCGCCGAAGTTGGCGAAGCTGAGCGCGATGACGATGGGGATGTAGGCCGGCACGTCGAACCAGGCGCCGATGTTGACCTCTTCGGAGATGACTCCGGTGCGGTCCAGCGCGGTGAAGAAGGCCGAGATGACGAGCCCGCCGGCCAGCAACCAAGCCTGCCGCGCGCCGGCGCCCGGTGACTTCAGCAGGCTGGCGACCGCGATGCCGCTGGGGAAGCGCAGTCGCTCGTACTCGATCATCTGCTTGCGCAGCGGGATGATCAGCAGGATGCCCATAAACGACCCGGCCATGGCGGCCAGGATGAAGGGCAGGGCGTCAAAGTCCGCCAGTGACGGGTCCTTGACGCTGAGCAGGAAGAGCGCGGGCAGCGTGAAGGCGACACCGCTGGAGGCGATGTTGATGCCGCTGGCCACGGTCTGGTTGATGTTGTTCTCGACAATGGGGCCGGTTTTGAGCACGCCGCGCAGAATCGCGAAGCCCAGGATGGCCGCGACCGCGGAGCCACCGATGCCGGTGCCCAGCTTGAGCGCGATGTACACGAACGACGAGCACATGATGGCGCCGAGAAACACGCCGACAACGACGGCCGCAACCGTCAGCTCACGGTAAGGCTGTGTGGCGTTCACTTAAGCAGCTCGAGCAGCTGCGCCTTGGTCGCCTTGGAGGGGTACTTGACGCCCTTGTCTTTGAGCGCCTTTTGAAGCTCGGCTTTCTTCATCTTGCTGAAGTCCGGCGCGGGCTTCTTGTCGGCCTTCTTCTTCTTGTCGGTCTTCTTCGCGACCTTTTTGGCCGGCTTCTTGTCGGCCTTCTTTGCGACCGGCTTCTTGTCGGCCTTCTTCTTGTCGGCCTTCTTTGCGACCTTTTTGGCCGGCTTCTTGGCCTTCTTGTACTCGTCCGGCGACGGCCCGGCGGGCTCGACCACGATGCCCTTCTTTGGCGGCTCCGCAGCCGGCTTGGGAGCCGGAGCGGCGGCTTTGGGCGGCGGCGGCGGACGTCGCGGGGGCGGGGGGGGGGGGGGGGTGGGCGCCCCCCCGGGGGGGGGGCGCCCCCCCCCGGGGCCGGGGGGGGGGCGCGGGCGGGGGCCGG
>CAZJHX010000090.1:0-43533 GCA_964545715.1 uncultured Myxococcales bacterium | reverse complement strand
GGCGAGGGTTCTGCTGGATGCCGGCGCGGAGCTGCGCCACATACAAGAGTTTCTGGGCCACAAGAGCCTGGCGACCACCCAACGCTACACCCAGGTCAGCCTGGAGAAGCTCATGCGCGTGTACGATGACGCGCACCCGCGCGCTCGCGACGACTCTTAGGAGACCTCATGTTCAAAGGCACCACGATTATCGCCGTCAGGCACAACGGCACAGTCGCCATCGGCGGGGACGGGCAGGTCTCTCGCGGCCATACGGTGGTCAAGGGCACTGCGTCCAAGATCCGCACGCTGCTGGACGGCGAGGTGATCGTGGGCTTTGCCGGGTCGACCGCCGACGCCTTCACGCTGTTTGAGCGGTTCGAGGGCAAGCTGAAGGACTTCAACGGCAACCTGACGCGCGCGGCGGTGGAGCTGGCCAAGGACTGGCGCATGGACAAGGCGCTGCGGCGGCTCGAGGCGATCATCCTGGCCGTGAACCGCAAAAAGACGCTGCTGATCTCGGGCACCGGCGACGTGATCGACCCCGACGGCGACGTGATCGCCATCGGGTCAGGCGGCGACTATGCGCTGGCGGCGGCGCGGGCCATGGTGAAACACGCGCCCGACATGAGCGCTGAGCAGGTGGCCAAAGAGGCGCTGCTGCTGGCCGCGGAGATCTGCATCTACACCAACGACAATATCTCCATAGAAGTCCTGGAGGAGGCGCGATGACAGCGCACGACAGCGAAATCCCGGTCGAGAGTTCGTTCACCCCGCGGGAGCTCGTCGGCGAGCTGGACCGCTACATCGTCGGGCAGCGCGACGCCAAGAAGGCCGTGTCGGTGGCTCTGCGAAATCGGTGGCGCCGCCGGCTGGTCCCGCAGCCGATGCAGGACGAGATCTATCCCAAGAACATCATCATGATCGGCACTACCGGCGTCGGCAAGACCGAGATCGCGCGACGCCTGTCCAAGCTGGCGCGGGCTCCGTTTGTGAAGGTGGAGGCCAGCAAGTTCACCGAGGTCGGCTACGTCGGGCGCGACGTGGAGTCCATGGTGCGCGACCTGGTCGAGAGGGCCGTGGCCATGGTGAAGAAAGAGGAGCGGGAGAGCGTGACCGATCGCGCGCGCGCTGCGGCGATCGAGCGCATCCTGGACCTGCTGGTGGGCCCGATAGACCCTACCCACGGCTTCGAGAAGGACGCGCCCACCGACGAGACGGCCGCACGCGCCCAGAACACGCGCAACAAGTTTCGGGAGATGCTGGAGGCGGGCACGCTGGACGACCGCCGGGTCTCGGTGGAGACGACCGAGAAGAACTTCCCGAGCCTGGAGATCTTCTCGAGCCAGGGCGGCGTCGAGGAGATGGGCATCCAGTTTCAGGACATGTTCCAGAACGTCTTTCCCAAGAAGACGCGCGCCCGTGACGTGCCGGTAGGCGACGCCCTGGAGCTATTTTTGGAGGAGGAGGCGCAGAAGCTGATGGACACCGAGCGCATCGTGCGGGTGGCCAAGGTGCGCGCGGAAGAGACGGGCATCATCTTTATCGACGAGATCGATAAGGTGGCCGGGCGCGAGAGCGGCAAGGGCCCCGATGTCAGCCGCGAGGGTGTGCAGCGCGACCTGCTGCCGATCATCGAGGGCTCGACGGTGTCGACCAAGTACGGCCAGGTGCGCACCGACCATGTGCTGTTCGTGGCGGCGGGGGCGTTTCACGTCAGCAAGGTCACAGACCTGATTCCAGAGCTGCAGGGCCGCTTTCCCATTCGCGTAGAGCTGGAGTCGCTTGGCAAGGACGACCTGCTGCGTATCCTGACGGAGCCGGAAAACTCACTGCCGCGGCAGTACGAGGCGCTGCTGGCTACGGAAGGGCTGGCGCTGGACTTCAAGGACGACGCGCTGCTCGCCATCGCGCAAATCGCGGCGGACGTGAACAAACGTGCGGAGAACATCGGCGCGCGACGGCTGCATACGGTAATGGAGAAGCTGTTGGAGGACCTGTCGTTTCGCGCGCCGGAGATGCCCAACGAGCCGATCGTCATCGACAAGGCCTTTGTCGAAGAGCAGCTTGCCGGGATCATCGAGGACCAGGATCTGGAGAGGTATATCCTTTGAGTGATTCTTTTAACCACGGGCTGAGCCAGGAAGAGATGGTCGAAATCGGCCGCCGCAGCATGTCGCTGAACTTTCGCCAGGCGCCCGTTGTGCTGGTGCGCGGTGAAGGGATGTACGCGTGGGATCGCGCGGGCGCACGCTACCTGGATTTCGTGGGCGGCATCGCAGTCAACGGGCTCGGCTACAGCCACCCGCGGCTGATCAACGCGGCCACCCGGCAGCTGCGCCAGCTCTGGCACGTGTCCAACCTGTACTTCAACGAGCCGCAGATCCTGCTGAGCCAGGCGCTGGCGGATCGGTACGGCGACGGCCGCGTTTTCCTGTGCAACAGCGGCGCCGAGGCGGTCGAGGCCGCGATCAAGCTGGCGCGGCGGTACGCGGTCAAGGTGCTGGAGCAGCCGAAACGCACGGGGTTCGTGTCGTTCAAAAGCTCGTTTCACGGGCGCACGCTCGGCGCGCTGACGGCGACCGGCCAGCCGAAGTACCACGACGGCTTCAAGCCGCTGATCGGGGGCTTCAAATACGCGGACTTCAACGATCTCGACTCGGTGTCGAAGCTGGTCGACGACAAGACGTGCGCGGTGATCGTGGAGCCGATCCAGGCGGAGGGCGGGCTGTACACCGCGGAGCCCGGATTTCTGTCCGCGGTCAAGCGCCTGTGCGAAGAGCGCGGGGCCCTGCTGATTTTGGACGAGGTGCAGGTGGGCTGCGGGCGCACGGGCACGTTCTTCGCGTACGAACAGGAGAACGTGAAGCCCGACATCGTGACGCTGGCCAAGGCGCTGGGCGGCGGGCTGCCGATCGGCGCGATCATCTCCAACCAGACGTGCGCGCCTGGGTTCCAACCGGGCTCCCATGGGTCGACGTTCAGCGGAAACGCGGTCGCCTGCCGGACGGCGCTGGCCGTCCTGGAGGTCATCGAGGACGACAGCCTGCTGGACCATGTGGCGGCGACGGGCGCGTGGTTCGGCAAGCAGCTGGATGGACTGAAAGACCGCTTTGACTTCGTGACGGGTTCGCGAGGCCGCGGCTTCATTCAGGGGCTCGGCTTCGACAAGCCGTGGGCGCCTGCAGCGTTGGAGCGATGCACGAAGCGTGGCCTGCTCGTCAACAAGCTCAACACCAACACGTTACGTTTTCTCCCGCCGCTTATTGCTCAACGCTCGCATATCAAAGCGGCAGTTGACATACTCACGGATGTTTTGGCCGATCTGGAGCGGGATCCACCCGCTGAAGCAGGGTAGAGAGCAGCATTGACAGTTGAGAACGTCGTGGAGCTGACAGAGGTCCTCGAGGGCCTTCTGGCCAACACCTCGGGGAGTGATCTGTCCGCGCTCAGGACCTCGCGCCTGAAGACGCTGAAGAAGAAGCGCAAGCGCTGGCTGGGCAACACCGTCGAGGCGCTGGACGCGCTTTTGCTGGCGTTGGACCAGCGTGAAGAGGTGCTGGCTGCCGAGGCTGAGACCGCCCCGGCGCCGGTAGAAGAGCCCGCGGAGGAGACGCCCGCAACGCCCGCCGGCGAGACGCAGCCGTACGAAGAAGCGGAAGACGATACGACTGAGGATGACGCTGCAACCGCTGAGGCGGAGGAGGCGGCGGCAGCCGAGCAGGCGGTCATCGACGCGCAGGAGCGGGCGGCCTCCGACGACCTGGTCGCTGACCTTTTCGAGGGCGACGACGTGGACCCGCTGGGCGCAACGCATTTTGCACCGGATCCGCTGGAGGACACGGCCGACCCGCTGGCCGAGACCCAGATCGGGCCACAACGCGGCGACCCGCGTGGGGAAGACTTCTACGAGCAGAAGACCGTGGTGGTGGATGCCATCAGCGACGAGCTGCTGGGGGACGCACGCACTCCGGTGGCCACCGAAGAGGCCATTCGCGCGTTTGAGACGCCGCCGGTCGACGAGGACCTGGACACCTGCGACGACGCGGACGACCACGACGAGATGCAGGCGCTGGGCGCCGAGATCGCGGAGCCCGGCGAGGACGTGCCGGACGTGGTGGTGGCTGACGAGCCCGACGCGGCGGACGCCGACGCCCCCGAGCCTGAGGACGATCCCGCGGCCGAGCCCACTACACCGGGCTGGACCCGACCGGCCGAGCTGCTGTTTGACGATGCACTGCGCCTCTTCCGCCTGGGCGACAGCGACGGCGCGCTGATCTCTTTGGAGCGCCTGCTGGCATCCACGGACCTCAACGACGACCTCAACGAGTTCATCCGGGTCAACGAGGAGCGGCTGCTGGACCTCTACCACGCCATTATCGGCCCCTGGGAGAAGGTGCCGCACCTCCGTACGGAGAACGACGAGCCGATGCCGGGCAGCTTCCTGGCCGTACCCAAGATCGGCATCGTGCTGGAGCGCGTCGACGGCAAGGCCAGCATGGACAAGATCATGAAGCAGAACAGCATGACGCGCCTCGAGACCGTGGCCGTGCTGAGTCAGCTGATCCGCGCCAAAACGATCACCACCGAAGCCACCCTATAGATGCCCAGGTCGCTGACAGTGCGCTGGGACGACTTCGAAGCCGCATTCATCATCACCAGCCCGGACGCCGTGTATTTTGTAAACACCGATACCGGCGACGTCGAGTACACCAGCCACATGGACGGCGAGACGGTGCGCGAGCGCATTCTCAAGCGCACGGGTGGCGACCAGTGGATCGAGATCCCGCGCGCGACCTACGAGGACGGCATCGCAGAGCTGAAAGCCTTCGCCGAAGCGGAGCCGGACGCCGAGCTGAGCGCGGCGCTGGTGGCGGCCCTGGCCGAGAAGCTGCCTCCGCGCGCCTTCAATCGCGCGCTGGGCGGCAACGTGGAGGCGCGACGTCGCTGGAGCGCAGCCCGCATGGCCGGCATCCATCAGCGCCTGCTGGCGTTTTGCACAGAGCACGACCTGGTCATCGACGACGACCGCTTCCGAGCCCTGCTGAATTAGGCCTACTGCGGGCCCGTCAGGGTGGCGCGCAGCTCTTCAAAGGTCGTCTGACCTTTCATGACCTTCACGATCGCGTCCTCCCACAACGTGTGGAAGCCGTCCTCGCGAGCGAGTTCGGTCAGGCGGTGCGCCGCGTCGCCGCCGATGATGGCGGCACGGAGCGCGTCGGAGGCAAAGGCGGCCTCCTGGACCCCGATGCGACCCGCGAAGCCCGTACCGTGGTTGGTCGCGGCAGGGACTGCCTTGCGGAAGGAGCCACCCGCCGCGTTTTCGACCGGGATGCCGAACTCGACCAGCTCGGCCGGTGTCGGGTCGCGCGAGACCGCGGTGTCGTCGTCCAGCCGGCGGCACAGGCGCGTCGCGATAACGCACACCAGCGATGCGGCGATCTGGTAGCGCGGCACGCCCATCGCGGCCAGGTCCAGCAGTGAGCCGATGGCACGCGAGCCGTTCATGACGCAGATCACCAGGCGACCTTCGACCGCCGCGGCGACAGCGCCCGCGAGGGTGTCGGGGTCTCGGCCGGCGTCCACCACCAGCACGTCAGGGTCCAGGCTGAGCGCGCCGGCGAGCTCGGTGCACGCGATGGCCGCCGGCAATCCCACCGCGGCCGCGCCGACCGTAACCAGCTGACGGCTCGGCCGATTTGCGGCGCTCGCGATGGCCAGAGCTGTGGCGGTACGGCCGCTGTCTCGTGGGCCGGCGATCAGCACCAGCCCGGTAGTGGCCTCCAGCAGCTTGCCCAGGCGCGAGGCGACGGCGTCCTGCAGCCCGAGCGAGTCCAGCGCCCGCACCTCAGCCGAGCCGCTGCGAATGGTCGTGCAGACCCCAAAAGCGGACTCGGCGGACACCGCCTCGACCCCGAAAGACGGCGCTTTTTCTTCGAGCGCGGTCACGAGGTCCCCGTGGAGCCGAGCAGGCACGGTCAGCAGCGTCTCCAGCACGCCATCGACGCGGGCGCGCACACGGCTGCCGCTGGCGTGCGGCTCGACGCGCAGGTCGCTGGCATCGCGCCGCGTCAGCTCGGTCAGCAGGTGCTCGGCCAGGGCCTGGGCGGCGTCCTCGGCCCCATCGACCGCGACGGTCAGAGCCGGCCCGGCGGAGTAGGTCTCCACGGAGAAGCGCGCAAAGTCAGCGGACGAGACCACCGACACCTTCAGCTGTTCGTGGCCGCTCGCGGCGGACAGCTCGTATCGGGCCGCTGTGTCGCCGGGATCGACCATGCCGATCTTGAGCGCCTTGCCGTCCACGCCCAGAGGGACGGCGAGCAGCCGGCGCACGAGCTCGGGCGGCACCAGTGACAGCGCCGCGGGGTCCGGCGGGTCTTCGTTGGGATCGAGCGCAGCCAGGCCGTGTTGGGTGCCCAGCGCCTCGCGGAGTGCGGCCGCATCCAGGGCGCCGCTGTCCACGAGCAGATCGCCGATTCTGCGGGCCCCCGACCGCTGCTGCTCCAGCGCGGCCTCAACCTGCGCCTCCTCTACCGTCCCCTCAGCGACGAGCAGCTCACCGAGCCTGCTTCGTGCCATAGTCAGCCTCCTTCGGGTGCGTTCCGGTCGTCTGTCCGACCGTCTTCAAGTGCGTCACCAGATTGCCCACGTAGCTCTCAAACGGCGGGCAGCTGATGTCGGTGCCTGTCAATAGGCGCAGCGTGTTTGTCGTGTTGTAGATGACCAGCTGATTGAAGTAGTCGACGACGGACGGGTGGGCCCCGAAGCGGTCAATGCCCGGCAACTTCAACAGGCGCCGCGCAAGTCCGGCCGGAATGGCGCCACGCGGGCGCTTGCGGTTGCCGTGATCCGCCAGCAGGTCCAGCACGCGCGCGGCCGGCAGCGGATTCGGATCGGTCAGGTGGAACGTGTAGCCCACCCCGCGCGGGTCGGACGAGATGTGGTGCAGCGCCTTCACGACGTAGTCCACCGGGACCAGGTTCAGCGGGTAGTCCCCGCGACCGGGCAACGGGATTGGGATATCCAGCGGCACGTTCAGAAAGGCCAGCATCATGTGATACGGGTCATCGCGCGTGTCGAATTCGCCTGTCCGGCTGTCCCCGACGATCAGCGACGGCCGAAAGATCGAGACCGGGATATCGCTGGCAGCGCGCCGCACCCGCTTCTCCGCCTCGAATTTGGTCCGCTCGAACTCGCTGCGGAAGCGTTGATTGCGCTGCAGCTCCTCCTCGAGCACCACGCCAACCCGGTCCCCCGAGACAAAGGCCGTCGACAAGAAGTTGAAGCGCCGCAGGCGGTCCGCACCCAGCGCCAGTTCCAAGATCGATCGGGTGCCGTCCACGTTGACCAGCTGCGCCTGCTCCGCGCGCTTGGACCGCATCGAGACGTCCGCCAGGTGATAGATGACCTCCACCTCGCGCAGCAGCCGGCGCACCTCGGGGCCGCTCAGCCCCAGGTCCATCAGCACGACGTCGCCCGGCAGCACCGCGGCCTCACCGGGTCCGTCGCAAGACGCCACGAAGCGCTCGGCCGTCTCGAGATGACGCCGGCGCACAAGGATCTGCACCCGGTCGCCCGCCGTCACAAGCACGCGAACCAGCCGCCTCGCCGTGAACGACGGAAATCCGGTCACCAGTACATCAGCCATTCAGCTTCTCCCGCAGCCCGTCGAGCATCGCGTCGATCCGGGCCTCCAGCGCATCCGTCGTCGAGTCGTTAACCACCACAAAGTGGGCCACGGCCTCTTTTTCCGCCAGCGGCATCTGCGACGCGATGCGCTCATCCGCATCGGCCTCAGTGAGATCGGTGTCCCGCGCCAGCAGCCGCGCGCGTTGAACCACGGCCGGCGCCGAAACTACCACAAGCGCCGCCATCGAGCGCCAGGACCCCGTCTCGACCAGCAGCGCGGCCTCCCAGAACGCGATCTCGTGCCCCTCGCGCCGGAGCCGCACGAACTCCTGCTGGCTGGCCAGCCCGATGGCTGGGTGCATGATCGACTCCAGCCGCTTGCGTTTGGCGTCATCTGAAAACACGACGCGACCCAGCGCGCGGCGATCGAGACAGCCGTCCTCATCGAGCAGCTCGGCGCCAAAGGCGTCGACTACGGCCGCCAGCGCCGGCTGGCCGGGCGCCACCACGTCGCGGGCCAGCTGATCGGCGTCGACGACCGGCAGACCCCGACGTTGCAGCGCGGCCGCGACTGTGGATTTCCCGCTGGCGATACCGCCTGTCAGACCCACAATATGGATAGCCGCGCCTCCGTCCAGTCCCCGGGCAGGTCGCCCGTTGCTTGACACTACTGCCGTGGGACTGGTAGCGCAATCGCTCTTGAACGGAGTCACCGCACGTGCCGATGCGCCCACAGCTCATGTCGATCGTCGCCGGGGCCGCTGTGCTTGCCGTTGCCGATCACGGCATCGCGGAGCCGCCGGGCGGCCGGGCGGACGCCACACGCTGGGACGACGGCGTGATCGGGGCTGCCGCCTGCGGGGCGTGTCACCAGGCGGAGTACCGCGACTGGCTGGCCACGCCGCACGCACGCACCTGGGATGTCCTGGGTCCTGCCGACCGCGAGGATCCGCGCTGCACCGGCTGCCACACCACGAGTACCCGAGACGGCGGCCACGGCGTCCAATGCGAGAGCTGTCATGGGCCTGGCGCCGACTATTGGCCGGGGTACGTCATGCGTGACGTGAAGCTGGCTGAAGCGCTGGGCCTGCGCCGCGGGGACTCGGTGTCTATGTGTAGCCGCTGCCACACGCCGGAGACGCCGTCTATCCTGCCGTTTCGGTACAAGAAGGCGCTTCCGCTCGTAAACCACGGCAAGAGGCCCCAGTCTTGAGCACAGCGCAGCGCCACTCCAACGCGTTTCTGGTCTCGGCGTCCCCACGCACGACCTTCGTCCTGCTCGGCATGCTGCTGGGCGTGTTGGCGCTGGGGATGGTCGTCCCGCAGCACGTAGCGTACGACACCATCGGCCACAGCTACTCGGCGTCGCTGGCCCAGGTAATCCGGGCCTTCGGCGTGCATCACGTCGCCGGGGCATGGCCGACCCAGCTCCTGGTGGTGCTGCTGATCTTGAACGTCTCCGCGCGCCTGGTGAAGTCACAGCTGCAGCCCTCCGAAGAAGCCGCAGGGGACGCCTGGCGTGCAACGGTAGTAGACGCAGACGACGTGGACGGCCCCGATGCCGGGACCCCGATCGCCCAGGCGCTGCAAGCCGCCCTGCCGAAGTGGCGCGTGCGCGAGGCGGGCGCCACCACCCTGGCCTCCCGCGGACTCGTCACCGAGGGCGTGGTGATCGTTCTCGTCGGCGTGCTGACCCTGTGCGCGGCGTGGGCAGTGGCCGAGCTGTCCGGTGAGCGGGGCCGTGTTTTCGTGATGACGGGGGGTGACGACGCCGCCAAGTCACGGTTTCGCGCCGAGCACCTGACCGGCGACACCAGCCTGCCGTGGAACCCGGACTTCGACATGACCTGCTCTCAGACCAGTGACGGCAGCCTGCTGGGCGACCGTCAGTGCCTGATCAACATCGACGGTTCGCCGCATCAGGCCACCCTCAAGCCGGGGCGTGACCTCGAGTTTCTGGGGTATCGCCTGACCCTGGTCGGCGTCCGGCGCCGCTCTGGGGTGGGCGGCTTTGCCATGGAGATCTCCAACGCGGGAGCCTCAACCCGCACAACGGCGGCCGTAGGCAGCCCAGTCGACCTGCCACAGGGCGATCGAACGCTGGCCACGCTGCTGGTGAGCGGCAACGCGCCCGCCGACCCCATCGGCGTATTGTTGAACACGGGCACGCCACCCGAGTCGGTGGCCGACCTCGCCGTGCGCACACACCCGCGCGTCGTCCTGGAGCTTGCCGTGGGCCGGACCAACCACGACCCGTGGGTATGGGCCGGCTTGACCATGGTGCTGATCGGCTTGCTGGTCGCCGGCGTGCTGCCCAGCTATCGGGTGCGCGCCAGCCGCAAGGGCGGCAAGTGGGCCCTACACGTGCGCGGCGTCGGGCTGCTGGCCAGACCCGCCCAACAACTCACGGCCGTGAAGAAGGCCCTGGAGTCCGCGGGATGAGCACGTTGATTCTGTTTGCCGCGGCGGCCGTCTGGTTCGCCGCACACCAGCAGCGCCAATCTGGCCTGATCCGCGTCGCCGCGGGCATTCAGATCGCCGGCGCCGTGCTCATGCTGGTGACTCGCGGCACGCTGCTGCCAACCGGATGGGCCGGCGCCGCCGTGCTGGCCACATGCATCCCGGCGGCTTTGCTGGCCTGGCGTCCCAAGCTGCCCATCACAACTCAGGTCGTGCCGTCGCAGGCCGTGCTGGCGCTGATCGCGGCGGTCTGGTCGGCGACCCTGGCCGGGCCGGACCTGGTCGGCTGGGCGGGCTGGGCGATTCCTCATGTGCTGCTGGCCGTGCTTGGCGTTGGCGCCGCCGCCGCTGTCGCGTTACTGGCGCTCATCAGGCTGCGCGGTCAGGCGATCGGCCTCCTGGCTGGTGCGCTGCTGATCACCGCGCTGCCGTTGGCGGGCACGAAGGCCTCCGCCGTCACGGTTTACGCCGATGGTGAGCCGGCGACCGTCAGCGTGGCGCTAGCCGATCCCGCGGGCGCTCAGGGCGCCCAGATCACGCTGCCGGCACGCGCGGCATTGCCCGGCGAGGGTCCGCTGCGCATGCTTGCGGTGCTGGTGCTGGCCATCGCGCTCATGACGGCCATCGTGCGGCGCGTCGCGCACACGACGCCGACCCATCGCTGGACGGAGCGGGCGGCCCTGGTCGGAGTCGGCCTGCACGTGCTGCTGCTCTTTAGCGCGGCCATCCCTCGGGACCTCGGTGTGACCGCTGACGACCTGACCGCACAGGCGTCGGCTACGGTCCAGCGCGACGGCCAGCTGGGCGAGCGCGCCGGCGACATCAAGACGCCCGACGGTCCCTACAACGGGGGCCCGGCCGCGCCCGCCCTGCCGCTGACGCTGGCGCTGACGGCGCTCGGTCTCTGTTTTGTCGCCCACCGCCCGCCGGCCGAACACTCCCCGCAGCGCGACGCGCTGGAGGGCCGCCTGGCGCTGATGGCCACGCTGCTGCTGGCCGCCGCAGCCGCCACCGGCATGGTGTGGAGCAACTTCGTCTGGGGCGGTCCCGCGCTCGCCGACCCCAAGCTGTACGCCATGATCGTGGTACTGGGCCTGTACGGCCTCTACTTTCTAGCCCAGCGCGACCTGCCCGGCAGCACCGACACGCCCAGCTGGCTGGCGCTGGCCGCCTTTGCGGTGTTGATGCTGTCGATGTTGGGGCCCGAGCTGGGTTGGATCGCTCCCACCCTGCACCATTTTGGTGCCTAAAAGACCGCCGTCAGAGACAACCGAGCATCGATCCCCGGCGCCGCGAAACCCGACCCGTGCACGCGATACTCCGAGTCCAGTAGGTTGCTGATGCTCAGGTCCGCGCGAACCATCGGATGAAAGCGCCAGCCACCTCGCAGCGTCAGCGCCGCGTAGCCCGGCGTCCCGTCACAGTTGTCCTTGAGGAGTCCCGAGTAGCGTGCCGTCTCGCAGATCCGCAGGTCTTTCAGGTCGCTTGGGTGCAGCGCGTCCTGCCGCGCGGCCCAGCGCACACCGACCTCACCGTAAGCGCGCCGATCCGGGTGCGTGTAGCGAATGGATGCGGTGCCGGATAGCGGGGGAACCCGCCGGGCGTCGGTCGTCACGCCGTCGCCGTCTGTCAGCTCACCCTGAATCCAGGCCACCCCGGCCGCCGCTGTAAACCGCCACCAGTCGACGCTGATGCCACCCTCTACGCCCTGATACAGCCCCTCAGCCGTGTTGACGCGGCGGACCACCGGCGTGCCGTCGACCTCTGCGGCGCCCTCGTGGGTGGCCGGCTCCTCGTCGATGGCGTCCTCCAGCATGGAGTAGAAGTAGACCGCGGACACCTGGAAGGCGCCCAGCCGCGCTTTGGCGCCCGTCTCGATCGTGTTGCTGCGCTCGGGCTTCAGGTCCGCGTTGGGCACCTCGAACTTGGAGCCCGTGTTGCCCAGCACGGTCGTCTCCTGGAGGTTGGGCGCGCGAAAGCCCTGCACAAACGAGGCGTAGACGTTGAGCTTGTCGGGCACCACAAATTGCACGCCGCCCGACCCGACCAGCCCGTTGAAGCCGTAGTCGACCTCCCCGACACCCGGGACATCCGGCGCGTTGGCGCTGAAATGTGAGAACCGCGCGCCACCGTTCAAGCGCACATCAAACACGTCTTTCATGCGCGCCACCACAGCGTCCGCATGCAGGTAGGTGCCGACGGAGAGATAGGTAGAACCATCTGAGAAGTTACCGCGAGCTTTGGGCGTGAAGACGAAGCCGTCGTCAGCTTTGGCGTCCTCCCGGGTCGACCCGACGTCGTCCAGATACAGGTCGGCGCCCGTGATCAGGCGCAGACGATCGTCCAAAAACCCCAGACCCAGCTCAAAGTCTCCGCCCAGGACATCCGCCCGATCGTCGTTGCGGCGCCGCTTTTCAATAACGGCAGCGTCCAGCGCGGCGCAGCGCGCGCGGTCCACGACGGTCTTGTCGTCGTTGGTCGCGCAGTTGGCTCGCTCCACCAACTCGTCCAGGCGATGAAAGCTGAAGGCCGTGCGGAGCGATTTAACCACGCCGTAGCCGGTCCAGTTCAGCCGCAGATAAGCCAGGTGGTCGTCGTTGTCGTACAGCCGCACCTCGCCGCGTCCCAGCTTGTCGGTCCGGCCGGCGTCGCGCATCAGCATGCCCAGATACGCGGCGTTCAAGGACCACGTGGGCGACGGCTCCCAGCGCAGCTTGGCCTGCCAGTACGCCGCATCGTACTCGGAGACCGGCACATCCTCGCCGCCACCCGCGCGCAGGGTCCCGAAGTGGTCGTAGGTGCCACCCAGCACCCAGCCGAAGTCGCCGGCCGAGCCCTCGTACCGCGCGGAGCCACCGCCACTGATGTCCGCCGACGCGACCCGTCCCGACACCGTCGCGCCGTGGCCCAACCCGACCACGGGGTCGACCGTGAACATGCGCATCACCCCTCCCATCGCGCCGTTGCCGTACAGCACAGATGACGGTCCGCGCACCACCTCAACCCGATACACGGCGTTGGGATCGATCAGCGCCAGATACTGGTTGGGCCCGGTGCGAAACGTGCTGGTGTTCAGGCGCACGCCATCGACCACGATGAGATTCTGCGGACCGATGAGCCCTCGAATAATCGGCGCACCGGACCCACGGTTGGTCCGCTGCACCTGCACCCCCGTCTGGCCCTCCAGCATGTCGGGAATCGAGCGCGCTCCCAGCTCGGTACGCCGCTCCTCGTCGATGGCGTTGACACTGCGCTGTGTCTCCAGAATCGTCTGCTCGCCACGAGTCGGCGTCACCACCACGGGCGGCAGCTCGATCCCCTTACGAATCGGGTAGTCGCCCTCCTGAGCGAACGCCGTCGCCACCCCCAGCAGCGCAAAAACCAAGACAGTCTCTCTCACAGCAACCCCACTCGGCGGCGCGCCCACCACTCCAGCCCAAATAGCAGGCACGCAAGCAAAAAGACTCCCGGCACGTTCCATCGCTCGTGGTAACGCCGGCTCACCACATCACTAACACGCGGCGGGTTGAAGTGCAGCGGCACGTCCCGATCGTCCAGCGAGTACGCCGAGCCCCGGGTCACGGACGCCACCGCCTCCAGCAGCTTGTCCGTGCTGAGGACCTGGCGCATCTCGGGCCGCTCGTCACTGACGACAAACACTGTGCGGGCCTTCAGCTGGCGCCCACCGACCACCGTCACCACCTCGACGTCGTAGATGCCCGGCGCCGTCGGCTTCCGCACCACGGTCCACCGCCCGTGCTCGTCGGTGCGCAGGCCGGTCCCTTCGTGCACGACCTCAGGGGTCACGCCGCGGCCCAGTGTCGGGCGGCGGCTCAGCTTGATCGAGAAGCCCTGGTCGACCGCCGGCCGGTAATCGGGCGTAAAGATGCGGACCTCCAGGTTGACGCTCTCACCCAGCGCCCGCACCCCGGTGCTGGGGTGCACGCGCACCAGGTCCAGGTCCGGGTCCTTTATCAGCCAACGCACCAGATTGCTCCACAGCTCGTCGTACCGACCCTCTTCACCTGCGCCGGTCGAGGGCATTTTGTACCGCCATAGGCTGTCTGTCGCGATAACCGCGCTGCGCCCCTTCCCCGGCTCGGCGACGGCGATGACGGGCATGGGCCGACCGTCCTCCATCTTCAGCGTCGGATGGTCCACCAGCGACGTCCCCCCGTTGGCCATCCCACGCGACTTGTTGAGCCCCTCCAGCTTCGGCAGCGCCGCCCACGCCTTTTCGTTGGTCGCCGGATCGAACGCCAGACGCGTGATCGTGTGCGTGCGCCCGACCTTGCTCAGCCGAGCCGCAAACTCCGCATTGTCCAGCGCGTCGTCAAACGCATCCGGCACCGTCATGTCCACCGGCAGGATCTGCTCGATCTCGGTTCCCTCGTAGTCCCCGGCGCCCAGGCTCAAGCGCCCGCCGACCATCAGCATGGCGCCGCCCTTCTTCACGTAGTCCCGTATGCGGACGAGGTGGCGCGGCAGCTGAAACGGGCCGTAGTTGAAGTCCTGCAGGATCACGAGATCAAAGCTGCCCAGCTCCTTCACGAACAGATCGTCCGCGGGAAACGGAATCAGCGCCGTCTCCTTGGAGCTCACCGTGCGCAGCGTCCCACTCGGGTTGATCAGGATGAAAAACGAGATCAGCTGGATGTTGGGCGTGCGCTTGAGGTGGTTGCGCAGAAAGCGCACATCCCAGCTCGGATGCCCGGCGATCTGCAGCGCGCGGATCTTGTCGCGGTTGACCCGGATGACCGCGTGGCGCTCGTTGTTCTCCAACGTGACCTCGCCCAGAAACGGCTTCACCCGCACGGCATAGACGCGGTGCCCCAGCTCGACCGGCGTGAAGTCGAACGTGGCCGTGTACACCGAGACGCCGTCCTCGATCTCGCGAGTGACCGAGCGCACCAGCTTGCCCTCTTCGATCAGCTCTACCTCCAGCGTGCCGCCCTGATAGCCGTGCACCTGGATCTCCGCTTCGATGGTGCTCTGGTTGCGCTTGAACGCAAACGGGCTGTACCGCAGCTCGGCCACGCTCACGTCCCGAATGTCGCCGCCGCGCAGCCCAAACGTGAACATGGGCGCCTCAAAGCTCTTGAGCAGGCGCACCGTCTCCTGGTCCAGGTCGTTGCCCCCGCGCAGCACACGCCCGGCGCGCCCGTTGTCGATGCCGTCGCTCAGCAGCAGAATGCCGCCGATGTCCCGGTTACGGTAGCGATCGCGCAGCTCCTCCAGCGTCTCGACCAGATGCGTGTGCTGGCCGGACGCGGACAGGGTCTGGTCCATGTCGCGCCAGTCGGTCGCCTCCAGCGAGTCCGAGAACCGATAGCTCTCCACCACGTTGGACTCTTCGTACGCCCGCCATATCGCAGAGTGGTCCCGAATAAACGACGCGACGTGATCCCGCCGCGTCCCCTCGCCATGCGGCAGCGACATGCTGGCGGAGTCGTCTGCCAGCACAATGATCGTGTTGGTAGACCGTGCGCGCCGCTCTTCCAACAGCGCGGGCTGATAAAACGCGAACAGCAACAAGCAGACGATGCAAAAGCGCAGCAGAAACAGCCCTGCCCGCTTCCACATGCCCGTCACACGGCGCAGGTTCCAGATCGACACGGCCAGCACCAGCGCGATCAAGACCCAGACCAACAGCTGCTCGCGATCGGACCACTGCGCCAGCTGCACCCACTCCACGCCGGTGCCGGGGGACTGGGTCGGCAGCTCCTCGCCGAAGAGGAACTCGCGCAGGGCGTTCATCAGTCGATGGTCGGCGGCTTGATCCGCCAGCGCCTCCGGTGCAGCAGATAGTCGAGGTGCACCTGGTCGTCTTTGTAGTCCAGGCACAGCGCGTACTGGACGATGTTGATCGCCAGCCGCTTGGCCTTCTCGCGCTGCAGCTCACCGCCCGGGCGCACATCGAAGGTCCAACCGCCGACCTTGTTGCGATCCAGCGCACCGGTCAGGTCGTTCTGGCAGTACAGCACCGCCAGTCGGCCATCGATAAACAGCCCCTCCATAAACGTACGGTGGATTGCGCGGCCGGCCGGGAAGTCCAGCACATAGAACGTGCGATAAAGGACGTGCTGCGGCGGGATCTTGATGAAGTCGCGGCCGGGAAACATCGCCTCGACCTCCGCGCGCACCGAGCTGTCAAACGTCGACGACGGCTCCGTACGCCCCGTGTTGTCGATCACCAGGAAGCCGCCCGCCTCGATCCACTTCTTCAGGCGTTGCCGGTGCGCCGCCTTGAAGCGGAAGCGCCCGTCGCCCAGCAGCAACAGCAGCGGGTGGTAAAACAGCGCCTGGTCACCGAGCTCCAGCACCGTGGGCTTCAGCTGCACGTCCACCGACGTCCGAAAGCGCACCTCCTGAGCCCAGACCAGCGGCGCGCGAGGCCGAGGATCCCAGCTGCCGGCATATCTCAGCTGGGCGACGCGCAGCTTGGCGCCGTCGCCGATCGCGTTACTGGAGCGCCCCGCCAGGGTCACGCCCAGCGCGCCCACGGCCGCCAGCCAGTCGCGTCGGTTCACTCGGTGGCAGACGCATCGGCGGCGAGCTTGATCGTGAGCACGACGCTGACCATGTCGGGCGTGCCGTCGCTGTCGGTGTCGACGTCCGTCTCGATCAGACCGTCTGCCGTGTCGCGCAGCGAGCCCTCGGGCACCTGCTGCAGGATGTCGTCTTCGTTCAACACGCCGGTGAGCTTGCCGGTCTTGGTGTCATACGTCACGTCCGTCACCAGCGCCGTGAAGCCACCGAAGAGCGGGATCGGCAGCGGAAAGTCCATTCCGTAGATCGGCGTACAGTCCTCCTCGAGCTGAGCCTCGGCGGTCGTCCACACGCACGTGTCATCACAGAGAGGCGGGAGATCCCCGTAAACCCAGAGCTCCACCACGGTGTCGCCGCTTGCGATGCCGTCCTCGATCACCGGGTTGGCCAGCGCCGCCAGGGATTTGAGCCCGCCCTCCACCAGCACCAGGATCTCGTCGGCGCGCCGCTTGCTCGCCGGGGCCGTGCAGCCCTCTTCCACGTCGGGCACCGCGGCGTCCGCGTCCTGCGGGCAGGTCCCGTTCACCGCGCAGGTCGGCTGGGTGCACACGCTGTCCAGCCCGCAAACGAGACTGCCGTCGCAGTCGCTGTCCAGACGGCAGGTGTCCCCCGCTTCGGACAAGCAGCCCGAACTCAGCAGGAGCACCGCGATAAGCAGGCAACACACGTGTCTCATTTGCAGTCGATCACCAGATCGTAGTGATGGTCTTCGCCCGGCATGCCTTCGACGTGCACGTAGAACTCGCCGTTCTCCTCCGGCAGCCAGATCAACTCGACGCCGTTGCTGGTGGACTCGCCGGCCAGAACCTCCACCACCTCAAAGACGTCCTCCTCGTCCTCCTTTGGAACGAGTTGGTGCAAGCTGGCCTGCAAGGGCGCCTCGTCGGGGAAGCCGAAGACGTAAACGAACAGCTCTTCGTAGGCTGAGGCCTTGATCCGGAACCAGTCCTCACCGCCGGCGCAGATCTTCAGGCGCGTGACGAAGCCCACGTCGCAGGCGACGTCCTCAGCGTCCTTGATCGTGTTGGACGGGGTGAAGCGATCGTCCACACACTGGCCGGGCGGGTCCGACACGAAGTGGGACATGGCGTAGATGGTGGTCTCGGCGCCCAGTGTGCGCACCTGCCAGCGGAACGAGCCCGCCTCCTGCATGAAGGCCTTCCATCGGACCTGGTTGGGAGCCGGTGACGCGTCCACGGCGCCCAGGATCTTTTTGCCCTCCGGATCATTGAACCCGACCACCTGCAGCGGGGAGTCTTCGGGCAGCTGGGGCGCGACTGTGATCGTGACCGTCTCGCCCGCGTTCATGTCCACCTGGTACCAGTCCTCTTTGTCCGAGCAGATGAGCAGGTCGTAGTAGACGTTCTCGGGCAGCAGCAGCGAGTTTCCGGGGCCGTGGTTGGGTGAGAACTTGTCCTCGAAGCACCACGTGTTGGTCGGCACGACCTTGGCGAGCAGCTCCCCCGTGTTGACCGCGCCCTGGTAGCCGCGCACCTCGATGTAATAGGTGTCCGGTGTACCGTTGTGAAAAACGAGCTGCTCGCGGCTGGTCGCGGTCTCGCTGCGGGCGAGCACCTGCCCGTCGGACGTGTAGAGATAGAGGTCCAGGTCCCCGAAAGAGTGCTGGAAGTCCAGCGTCAGCTCGATAGTCTGGCCTGCCTGGGCGGAGACCTTGAGCCAGTCACGATCGGCCGGGCAGATCACGGTGGTGAACACCTGGTTGGAGCCGACGAGTACGGCGTCGTCCAAGGTGTCGTTGGGCTCGAACTCGTCGTTTGGACAGCCGCCGAAGGTGCGGTCGACCATGAGCCCGTACGTCTGATCTCCGGCCTTGCCTCCCGGCGGGAGGTCCACCTTGATGAAGACGGGCGACGTCTGCGGCGTGAAGCCGATGTGCTGCGCAGGCTTCTCACCCGCCAGCGGGTACAGCTGAGCGCCGGCGGCGTCGTGCAGACTGACCGCCAGATCGCCGTGCCGCTCGTCGTGCAGCAGCTCGATACCGAGGATGGCGCCGGGCTCGACATCCAGCTTGTACCAATCGGTCGAGGAGCCTCCGATGCACCAGCGAAGATCGTAGGTGACGCCGGGATCGATCACCGCCGGCTGGCCGATCACGTCGTTGGGCTCTTTGGGATCGTCTTTGCAGCCGCCGCCCCAGCCGTTGGGGTAAACGGCCAGTGTGAAGTGGCCCTCTTTGGGGAAGCGCGTGGTGTGGTCGCACTTGGTGCCCTTGATGTCGTCGTCGTCGGTGGCCGTCAGAAAGTAGTGAACGAACAGCGGCTCGCTGGCTTGCGCGACCGGGTTCAGCATGGTGCCCACAAAGGGGCGCTCGTCGATCTCCTGAGGGCACAGCTGCGGAAACTCGGGGTTGAACTCGCAGCGACTCATCGTGACCTGGTTGTTGTTGTACGAGGTCGGGTCCAGCGGGTTGATGGTGGCGTAGTGCACGGTCATCTCGCGCAGCTGGGACTCTTTGTCGATGCCCTGGCCCTGGAACACGATGGCGCCGGTGCCGGACAGGTCTTTCAACGGCACGCACGACTCGTCGCTGCAGGGGAAGATGATCGGCGGCGTCCCTGCACAGCTCTTGGCGGCGTCGCTGTTCATCAGCAGGATCGAGATCTCGGTGATGATCTCGCCATGGGCGGGCACCTCGTCGCGCGCACCCACGACCAGCCGCCAATAGTTGCCGATCTCCTTTTGCTTGGCCGTCGGCTTCCAATAGAACGTGGACGCCTTGGGATCGAGCTTCTGAAAGCGGGAGCCCTTGAGCTGACAGGTGCCCTCGCGACACTCGGTGCCCTCGGGACAGTCCGTGCAGTCGCCGCCGATGACGCGCATAGTGACGTCCGCGGAGTCGTCGTCCTTGACCGCCAGCGCAAAGCTGATGTCGTCGTCCTCGCTCAGGTTGAGGATGTAGCCCTGCGGGCCGATAAAAATCGGCGCGTTCATCTGAGGGAGAACAACAATATCCACGGCGCGGAAGGCGATGCCGCCGCCCCCGTCTTCGACGGTAAAGGTGACGGAGTGGGATCGGCCGGTGGGGCCGGTCTCGCTGATCAGCGGCGGCCAGACGAAGAAGGTCTGCCCGTCAACGACCTCGAAGTAGGCGGTGATCGGCTTGGGCGTGGCCTTGAACACCAGGGGGTCCCCGTCGGGGTCACGCGCGGTGAGCATGAGCCGCAGCGTCTCGCCCACACGCACCTCTTGCGTGGGGATGGGGTCGAGCGTCGGCTGGTGGTTCTCCTGCGGGCAACCCAGCATCAGTGCGGGCAGCAAGGTGGTCAGCAGGGCACGTGGGCGGTTCATGGTGGGGCGGAAGATAGCACGAATGGCCACTGTGTTGACAGTATCGCCACCCAGCCGCTAGCCTCCCGATCGCTGTACTGAACGGCGATGAAGGAGAGAGGGCAATATGAACACTCAGTGGACGCTTCGCGTGGCAACCGCGCTGGCCCTGGTGGCAGCGCTGGGCTGTAAGAAAACAGAGAAGACCGTCACGCCGCAGAAAAACGCGACGGTCGGACAGCAGGCTCAGACCCCACCTGTCCCCGCCGAGGCGGTGAAGGCGGCGCCGGTCAAGGCCGCGCTGCCGGTCAAGGCTGAGGCCGCGCCCAAGGTGGAGGCGCCAACGCCGGTCGCCAAGACCGCGCCCGCTGAGAAGGCCGAGGCACCCGCTGAGAAGACCGAGGCACCCGCTGAGAAGACCGAGGCACCCGCTGAGAAGGCCGAGGCACCCGCTGAGAAGGCCGAGGCACCCGCAGAGACGGCCGAAGCACCCGCAGAGAAGGCTGAAGCGCCTGCCGAGAAGACCGAGACGGCTGAAGCGCCTGCCGAGAAGGCTGAGGCACCCGCCGACACTGCCAAAGCCGCGGCCCCGACCGGCACCGCCGACGCTCCGACCGAGAACAAGCTGGACGCCGAGACCGCCGCGGCCCTGCGCAACAACACCATGCTGGTGCTGGCTGTCGCGATCGGCTGCGCCGGCAAGAGCATCACCGACCACGACGCGCTGTCGGCCGCGCTGACGGCGCTGCACGAGAAAGCGGGCATCTCGGCCGAGGACTACGCGACCGCGCTGACGCCGCTCATGGGCACCCGGGACTTCGCCATGGCCAGCCAGGAGGGCCGCAAGCACTGTCCCGCCGCCGGCGCCGAAGTCGCCAAGTCGCCCAAGCCGGACAAGACGACCAAGGCGCTGCTCGAGGCGCTGACGGGCCCCATCTGCAAGGGCATGCCCAAGGTCGCCGACCGCGCGACGTTGGAGAAGACGCTCAGCCAGGCCTCCGAGCGCCTGCAGTCCGACAAGAGCTTCTCGGACCTGCTGACCACGCGCGTCATCGCGTGCGTCACGGCCAAGGCAGGCGGCCCCGCGGCACCCATGATGCCCACGGAGCTGATGCCCACAGAGCCCCCCACGTGCACCAAGGACGCCGAGTGCTCTGGCGACAACCTCTGCGTCGACGGCAAATGCGTCGCGCCGCCCACACCTCCGGGCGCCAAGCCGGCCGAGCCCGCCAAGCCCGCCGCGGAGCCTGCAAAGCCCGCCGCGGAGCCTGCAAAGCCCGCCGCGGAGCCTGCAAAGCCCGCCGCGGAGCCTGCAAAGCCGGCTGTCGAGCCGCCCAAAGCGCCCGAGCCCAAGCCCGTTGAGCCGGCCGGCGGCGGCTGCCGCGCGGACAACGACTGCAAGGGCGATCGCATCTGCGAAAACGGCAAGTGCGTGTCCCCAGCCACCAAGCCCGCGGTCGCGCCGAAGCCCACCAAGACGACGTGGAAGTACAGCGGTCGGCTGTCCGGACGCGGCGGTGGCGCGATCTCGTTCAAGGTCGTCAACGGCCGCTTCAAAGGCGGTCGCGCAACCCTGGGCGGTCGCAAGTTCAGCCTCAAGGGCGGCAGCGCCAGGGGCAGCTTCCAGATCAACGGCGGCAGCGGCCGAAACTTCGTCAGAATCAAGGGCCGCATCCGCAACCATCGCGCCAGCGGCAGCTGGCAGGGCGCGGTGAACGGCAAGAAGCACACCGGCAGCTGGAGCGCGACGGGCCGCTAAGTGACACTGGCATTACTCACATCGCTGCTGCTGACGGCTCCCCCCGAGCCGCCGGCCAACAGTCCACCGCCGAAACCAGCGCCCGCCAAGACGGCGCCCGAGCCCGCCAAACCAGCGACGCCCACGGGACCGGCGCTGGCGTGGCGCTTTACGGGCACTCTCAGCGACGGCGCCGGCACGGTCCGCTTTCGCATCAAGGGCGACCGCATCTCCCACGCGTCCGCGCAGGTCCGGGGGCGCGCCTACACGCTGCGTCCCAGCGACCTCAATGACGGCAACTTCAAGCTGATCGGCAATCACGAGAAGGACTACATCCGCATCTCGGCGCGCCTGCGACGGGGCGCCCTGTGGGTCAGCGGCAGCTATCAAGGCGCCGTCAACCGCAAGCGGATCAAGGGCACCTTCACCGCCAGCCGGCGCTAGTCAGGGGACTAGAAGAAGCTCACAAACACATCGTCGGCAAAGCTCAAGCCACGCCGGGTCAGAGCCAGCCGCTCTCCGTCCAAAGCCAACAGCTCTTGCCCGATCAGCTTGTCGATCTGAGCGCCAAACGCCGTGCGCGGGTCAACCCCCAACTCGGACGCGAGGCTGTCCAATGACACACCGTCCAGGCGCCGCAGGCCGGTGAACAGGCGCTCTCTGAGGTGCGCGTGGACGTCGATCTGCTCGACCACGTCGGCCGCCACCCCATCGCGCGCGATCTCGGCGACATACGCGCTGTGGTGGCGGCGATTGGACGTCCGTGTGGCTGCGGCGCCGTCCCCACGCCACGCCTGAGGCGGCAGAAATGAGTGCGCCCCGGCGCCCAGCCCCAGGTAGGGCGCGCCACGCCAGTAGATCCCGTTGTGCCGGCTCTCATGCCCCGGTCGCGCAAAGCTGGAGACCTCGTACGTGCGCAGCCCGTACGGCGCCAGCGTCGGCTCGATGGCCTCCCACATGTCCGCCTGGGTGTCCTCGTCCGGCAGCACGATCCGCCCGGCCTGGACCTCCCGCTTGAGCGCGGTGCCGTCCTCCAGCGTCAGGTGATACAGGCTCACGTGGGGCACGCCGAGCTCCAAAATCGTCGTCAAGTCGCTGACCCAGCGCGCCAGATCCTGGCCGGACAGCCCGAAGATCAGATCACAGCTGACGCTCTTGAAGCCCTCCGCCATTGCGGTCCGCGCCGCCTCCAGCGCCTGCTGAGCCGTGTGTCGTCGGTGGATCAGCGTCAACAGGTGGTCATCCAGCGCCTGAATCCCCAGGCTCAGCCGATTCACGCCGGCCTCGCGATACGCCGCCAGCAAGCCGGGCTGCGCCTCACCGGGGTTGCACTCCAACGTCACCTCCAGCTCCGGTGCGCGGTGGGGAAACCACTGAGAGGCCGCCCGCAGCACGCGCCCGACCCCCGCGGCGCCCCACAGCGACGGCGTGCCCCCGCCAAAGTAGACGGTGGCCAGCCGCCACGACGCATAATCCTGCGCCCGCCTGGCGCCCTCAGTCAGCACCGCCTCGGTGTAATCGCCAGTCGGGATGGCGTCGACCACGTACGTGTTGAAGTCGCAGTACGTGCAGCGCTGAATGCAGTAGGGAAAGTGAACGTAGAGGCCGAAGTCGCGCATTAGTCCGGCGCGACGGCGTGCACCTCGAACGGGGCGCGGGTCACCTGCAGCGTCCGGCGCAGGCCGCGCGGGGAGCGATCGAGAAACACCTCGCCATCGAGCGTGTAGCCACCCACCGCCGACAGCGAGCTGACCGCAGGCAGGTTCTTCACGCGCTCGTGCGGCAGGTCGAACATCAGCCGTGGAATCAGCTGGATGATGCGCCCCTTGTCGGTCTCCAGCAGCAGCTTAGAGACAAAGCCCGCGCCGCCCTCAGGCACCCGCACAGCGGTGAGCACGCCCTTGAGAATCGACAGATCGATCGTGGCTGCCACGGCCGCCAGGTAGTGCGGATAGGTCACGTCATCGACCGTGATCGCGCTCGACGGCGCATCCAGCTTCCAGCCGTGCTCCTGCCATAGGCGGGTCGTCAGCGTGTAGCCCGCCAAAAGCTCCGCCATGAAGCGCCCCAGGCCCACATAGCCCTCGCCGAACATGGTGTACATCTCCAGCGCGTTGGCCACGATCTCGGTGCCGAACACGAAGCCGTAGCGCGGCGGCGCGCCGGCCTGCTCGACAGCCATCAGGGGCAGCGCCCTGGTGGGAATCGCCGACAGCGGCAACCCCGTGCGTCGCTTGGCAAACGCGCGAACGGTCCGGGCCGGATTGCCCGTCGTGCCTGTAGCCCGGGACACGATGTTCAGCGTCCCGCCGTTCAAGAACAGCAGGCGCGGCAGCGGCATGTCTTCGCCCGTCTTGCGCTTGACCTCCGCCGCGAGGGCCGCCAGGCGGTTGACGCCCAGATGCAGCGTGCCGTCCCCGCCATTCAGCCCGAGAATGTTGACCCCGCGCTCAAACAGCAGCGTCCTAATCGCTCGATCGAGGTCGTCCACAGTGCGCGTGTCGATAGCGTTGCGGCGGTCCGGCACGAACCGGGGCAGGATGCGGTCATTGAGACGCGTGCGGGAGTTGGTCCGGGAAAACGGATTGGAGATCACGCCCAGGTTGGCGGTCGCATACGGCGCGTTGGCGTGACGATACGCGGCAAGCTCGCCGCTATCCGGAACGTAATCGGCGTGCAGCCCGATGATGGCGGCCGCTCCCGGCTACTGCTGCTCGGTGGCCCAGAAGTCGTTCTCGATGGGATCACCGACGCTGAGCTTGGTCGACCAGTGACACGGCTTGTCCAGCGCGCCCCAGGTGTCGATCGACTGGTTGGAGTCGTGGTCGTAGCACTGGCACCCCACCGAGGTCTCCAGCGTGAAGCCTCCCTCGTCCGTGTCGACGTCCAGGTCGGTCAGGAGCTTGCTCAGCTGCTCTGAGACCACCGGGATACCCGCGGAGCACGCGGCCTCGGCGATATCGGCTGTCAGGCTGGTGGTCGACCCGGCCAGATCCGCGGCGAACTGCTCGCAGCACGTCTTGTCGACGCTGGGATCGATCTCCCAGGTTAGACACTCCGCCCCACCCAGCAGGGTCTTCAAGAACTCCTCGTAGGTGTCGACCTTCACGCCGCTGGAGCCGTCGCCGGTGATCAGCGGCAGCAGCTGCTTCTGGATGATGTAGTCCAATAAGGCGCCGTACTTGATGTTGAGCGGGTGCTTGTCCACGTGCAGGAAGAAGTCGTTGCCGACGTACTCCACCTTGCCCGAGAAGGCGCCGGTGACCGTGCCGCCCTGGAAGGCGCTGATCGGGAACGTGTGCTTGCCGCAGTTGTCATCGTTTGGCGGGCAGTTCAACCCCAGCGTCCAGCGGTATGAGATCGAGTGCCACTCCTCCGCGGTCCACGGCTTGTTGTCCTCCTGCACCATGTCGAACGTACCGTCTGCGCGCGGCTCGGCGTGGAACGTGAAGGTGGCCTGCAGCTCCAGCTCGGTGAGGATTTTGGCGATGTCCTGCCCGGTCTCCAGGATGGTGCCACCCACGTTGTCTTCCAGCAGATCGCTGAGCAGGTTGTTGATGATGTTCTTTGCGGCGATACCGGCCGTCTCGAAGCACGCATCCTCCAGGCACGGATTGCTCGGATCCTGAAAGATGAAGTCGCACAGGTCGCCGACGACGCCCAGGTCCGCCCCGAACGTGCAAACCAGCACCAGCAGCTGGCCGGAGGGATCCAGGAAGAAGCCCAGGATCGTGTCCACGACCTGCTCCACGTTGTCGGGCAGCGCGCTGACGATGTCGAACTTGGTCGTGACCTCATAGGCGCCCTTCCACTTGGGCGGCAGATCCGACAAGGGGATCACGACGTTCTGTGACCCGGTGGAGGTCACGGTGACGTTTTCGTTGCAGCCCCAGACCACGGGCGGCTTGTTCTGGTCACTGCCCAATCCAACGATGGTGTAGGCCTGGGTGCCCTCCTCCGTCAGCCCCGGAAGGCTGGAGAACGCCGCGGACTGCTGCAGCCCCTTGGGCGGGCCCGCGACATCGGCGCTGGGCAGATCGCCTGGATCGAGACCGGCGCACTTGAGCGCCTTCTGCGGCGACTCGTGCTTGAACAGGTACGTGGTCACCGCCTGGAAGGTGCGCGCGCCACCGTAGGTGTAGCTGACGATGAGCGGGACCTGGCCCTTGGTGGTCACGACCACATCAAAGAACAGCGGCTTGGCCTCCGAGCCCTTGATGAACGCCTTCACCTCGTACTGGAACTCCTGCTCCGACGTCTTGGCGGTGTTCTGGGTCTGCCCGTTCGAGCCCGTAAAGCTGGTCTTGGTCTGCAGCGACAGGCTGTTGTTCTTGTTCTTGGTGATCTCCCAGCTGATCTCCAGGTCACCCGCCGGCTGCCCATTCCGGGTCGCGACGACCTCGAGCACGCGCGTGTTGTTGAACGACGTGAACAGCGCGCAGCGGTCAACTCCCTTGCACGGCTTGCCGTCGTCACCCTGGGCCAGCTTGAAGTCCAGCTTCTCACCACCCTGCGGCGGCTTTACGGTCGTATCAGGGTCGTCTGGTGCTTTGGTATCGCCGAAGGCCGTGCCGGCGTCAGGAAGTGACGGACCGCCTACCGGACCACCGGTATCGGAGTCAGTGCAGCCACCGAATGCCAGGAGCAGGGCGGAACTGAAGACCAAGAGTCGTGCGCGACTGGACATAAGCGACCTCCGTAACCGGGGCTCAAACGAGTCACCGAAAAGTGCTCGGCAGTATAAGTTTGTCGCGCCATTTTTGCCACCATAGGGTCAATAAGGTAATATTCAGGCATGTTCGACTGCCTTCGGAGGCTTGCTTAGGCCTTGGGCATAACTGCCGTTCCCTACGCGGAACTCACCGCCGTCCTCGGATGCGTGCTTCTCTCGATTCTGTTTAGCGGCTCTGAGACGGCGCTCAATGCGCTTGGCAGCACGAAGCTGGAGAAGCTGCAGGAGCGCTTGCGGATTGATGAGCGCCGCCATCGCTTCCTCGAGATCTGGGCCGACCAGCGCAACGGCGCGCTGACGTGCATCCTGATCGGCAACAACATCGTCAACATCACCGCGTCCGCGCTGGCTACCGTCGCTTTCGAGAAGATGTTCGCGGGCTCCGCGATGGCCTCGATGGCAGTGCTCGTCGCCATCTTCTTCACGACCTTCTTGATCCTCACGTTCGGCGAGATCATCCCCAAGACGTTTGCCCAGAACAACCCGGAGCGCTTTGTCGCCATCACGCGCATCATGTACCCGTTCTGGGTGGTGCTCAGGCCGGTCACCTGGCTCTTCACGCGCCTCAGTGTGTGGGTGATCATGCGCTCCGGCGGCAGCATCGTTCCGGGCGAGGACGTCGTCACGGAAGAGGACATCGAGGACAACATCGAGCGCGCCGCCGAGCAGGGCAACCTGGACGAGGAGCAGGCGAAGCTTCTCAGCTCGGTGATCGACTTCGACGAGATCATCGTTCACGAGGTCATGCGGCCCCGCACCGACGTCGTCGGAATCCCGACAAAGGCCACGCTGCCCGAGGTGCTGGCCACCGTCGAGGAGAGCAACTACAGCCGCTATCCCGTGTATGGCGAGGACCTGGATGACATCGTCGGCGTGCTCTACATCCGCGACCTCCTGTCATGGTTCGCCAAGCCGCGCGACGCCGAGCTGAACCTGGTCGAGCGGATCCGCCCACCGTGGGTGATCCCCGAGTCCAAGAACATCGCGGACACGCTGCGTGAGATGCAGCAGGAGCGCACACACATGGCCATCGTGGTGGACGAGCATGGCGGCACCGCCGGCATCATCACGGTCGAAGACATCATCGAAGAGGTCTTCGGCGAGATCTACGACGAGTACGACGACGCGGACGACACCGACGGTGAAGACCTGGTGTTGGAGGTCGGCGAGGGCGCGTGGGACGTCCAGGCGCGCATCTCCTGCCGCGATCTCGAGGACGCCATCGACATCGAGTTTCCCGAAGACGACCGCTACAGCACGGTGGCCGGCTACATCGTCACCGAGCTGGGCGACATCCCCGACGTGGGCTCGCACGTGCGCATGAGCGACTACCTGTTTACAGTGCTGGAGGCGGAGCCCACACGCGTCATCCGCGTCCGCATCGAAGCCAGTCCTCTGGTGGAAGAGCCGGCTCCGATGGAACATACCGGCTGAGGTCGGCGTTGTTTCCCCCCGAAGTTGTCCGTTGACAAAAAAAGTACGCCGTCCTAGCGTACGCCGTCCAAATTCGGGAGGAGTATCCAATGCGCTGGTTAGTAACCGCACTCACGCTTTCGCTCATGCTTTCAGTGGGCTGCAAAAAAGATGAGCCTAAGGCCGACGAGGCCAAGGCTGAAAACACGGAGAAGACGGCGGGCGCAGAGGGCGCTGCCAAGACCTCTGAGGGGACGGAAGCCAAGCCGGGTGACGGCGACAAGGCCGCCAACGACAAGCCCGCCAACGACAAGCCCGAGTCGAAGATCGAGACGGCCAAGGCGCCTGCGACCGACAAGCCGGCCACCGAGGCGAAAGCTGAGCCTGCCAGCTCCGACAAGCCGAAGACGGCGCCTGTCGCGGCCGCCGCTCCCGCGGTTGCCATGGCCGGCGATGTGATCGGCGTCGCATCCACGCCTGGTTTTGACGTGCTCTTCGACACCGTTACGGCCAAGGCCAGCAAGTACGGCGTGCCGCTGCCTATTACCAAGGAGACCGCGCTGGGTCAGGCCCAGGGGCTGCTGAAGCTGACCTCCATGGACTGGTTCGCCGCCAAGCGTCCCATCAAGGTCATCGCGTGGAACCCCAAGAAAAGTGGTGAGGGCGGCGTCATCCTCATCCCGATCACCGGCGCCGACAAGCTGAAGGCCGCGCTGCCCTCCGATAAAGAGGAGAACGTCGACGGCAACGAGCTGGCGCTCAACGTGGCCGGCAAGAAGGTCTTCCTGAACACCGTGGGCGACTACGTGGCGATCACCAGCGACGCCAAGCTGTTTGCCGCGGCGAAGACGGTGGCGGCCGATATCGCCAAGAACTACAAGGGCAGCGGCGTGTTCGACATCCAGGTGTCCGCCACAAACCTCCGCACCATCTTCAAGGACGAGCTGACCGCCTTCCGTGGCCAGATGAACGAGATGAAGCCCATGCTCAGCAAGCAGCTGCAGGGCGAGATGCCGTTCCCCGGCCTGGGCGGCATGGACAAGATCCTCGACTTCTACATGGAGATGGCCAACACGATCATCGACGAGGCCAACACGGTCTCGATGTCGTTCACGCTCGACGACAAGGGTGGCCTGTCCATCCCGTTCAGCGTGACCGCCAAGCCGGGCGGCAAGATCGCGACCCTGGCCGGCAAGCTGGCCAAGGCTGACATCAGCTTCGCCAAGGGCGCGCCCGCCAACTCGTGGCTGGCGTTCGGCGGCCACATGGATCCCAAGAACTTCAGCGGCCTGATGAGCTGGTCGGCCGACCTGGCCGGCGGCCTGCTGCAGATGAACGACGAAGAGAAGGGCAAGCTGACCGGCATGATGAAGCAGCTCATGGAGCTGCAGGACGGCAAGACCTGGATGGCGATGTACGCCGACGGCAAGTTCCCGATGGCCATGGCCGGTGCGGCCGGCACGACGGACGGCGCCAAGTACAACAAGGTCTTCGACCAGTACATGGGCCTGGTGATGGGCAAGGCGCTCGCCATGGTGAAAGAGCTGATGCCGCCGCAGCTGCAGGCGCTGCCGACCGACGACTTCTCCAAGCTGGTCGAGGCCCTCAACGGCATCAGCCAGACCGCGGGCGTGAAGCTGGCGGCGGGCACGAGCAAGGACGGCGATATCGTGGTGCAGAAGCTCACGATCGAGGTCGACATCGACACGCTGGCCAAGGTCGGCGGCCCCGAAGCGGCGGCCAAGGGTCGTCAGGTCACCGGCATGCTGGGCAACAAGCTTGAGTTCGCCATGGCGTACGGCTCCAAGACCATCGGCATGGCGATGGGCCCCAACGGCGTCAAGACCGCGACGGACATCGCGAAGGGCTCGACCGGCAGCGCGAAGTTCGTCGCTGACTTCCCGGCCGGCACCGTGATGTTCATGCACGTGGACGTGGCGGGCGCGCTGGACTCCTTCCGTCCCCTCATCAACCTGATCGACAAAAACGAGAAGCTGCCGACGTTCGCGCCGGGCACCTCGGTCGGTATGTCGGTGACGGCCGCCGAGAACACCCTGGGCTTCGAGATTCATGGCTCGCTGGATGAGTTCGTGCTCGCCGGCAAGAAGTTCGCGATGGGCCAGCTTGCGCCCCCGCCGGCTCGCGCTGTCGAGCCCGTCAAGGTCGAGGCTGCTCCCGAGAAAGAGGCGGCTCCGGCCGCTGCTCCGGCCGCTGCCCCCGCTGCGGCACCTGAGAAGAAGGGTGTGGGCGCGGGTCTGAACGTCGTTCCCAAGTAGGGCTTCCCACTACCCGCCTCTCAGGGGGCCGTCGCAGCGTTGCGATCCGGCCTCCAAACAGAACGCTCGTTCTTAAGTGTTTCTGATTTACCTCATACCATCCTTGATTCGCGCGTTCTGCCTCGCATAGAATGGCGATTGCCCGTGCAGGTTTGGATTCCTGCATAGGGTGAGAGAGCTCAAAGTCACCCATAGAGAGAGGCCCGCAATGATTCGCGACACAACCTGGCGTCCCGCTCCCCTTCCGCGTCCCAAGCCCACGCCGCAAGGCTAAGGCCCTTAACCAGGGATGCTCCCGGGTGCAGCGCAGCCAGTTTTCTGGACCAGCGCTGCTGCCCACAACCAATCTTCTAATCGGATCCCGGTGGTTAGCCTGAGGGCGCCGCGGTGGATTCGTGCGTCGTCACAGGACCCTCGGCCAACGAGCGCTTGTACAGACGCGAGAGCATGTACAGCGAGCCGATGATCAGCAACACGCCAATGCCTTGGCTCGTCGACATGCCGAAGTACTCGCCCCGCGCGTCGTCTCGCAACATCTCGATGGCGAAGCGCACGCCTGCGTAAAGCAGCGCGAACAGCCAGAAGCACTCCCCATCGAAGGTCTTCTTGCGGTGGTACCACCAGAGCATGAGGCCGGCGAGCGCCCACATGGAGAACGCCGTGTACAGCTGCGCGGGGTGAACCGGCAGAGAGCCGTCAGCGACGCCGATGAGGTGCTCGTCCAGGTGCGCGCGCCAGGCCGGTGAGCCGGGCGGAAAGCTGATGCCCCAGGGCAGATCACAGAGCCCGCCGTAGCAGCAGCCCGCATAGAAGCAGCCCATGCGCCCGAACCCGATGCCCATGGGAATGGCGAAGGCTGCCATGTCCCCGACCTTCCAGTGCGGGATGTTGAAGCGGCGCAGGAACAGGATGCCGACGGGGACGACGAGCAGAAAGCCGCCGTAGTAGGTCAAGCCGCCATACCAGAACTTGAACACGCGCAGGCAGTCCTGGCCCCAGTGGCAGGTGCCCGCAAACGGATGGCAGAGCTCGCCGACGCCGGCTGCGGCACATTGAGCGTCATCGACACACGCCGAGGCGTTGGCCCCCTTAAAGAGGAACTCCCCCTGCGTCTGAAGCGGGTCCACGCACAAGTAGTAGTAGTCCATCAGCTGGCCGTCGAAGAGCACGTGCGCAATGCGCCCTCCGGCGATGCCGCAAACGACCAGCAAGATGCCCAGGTCCAAGATGCGATTGGGGTCGATGCCCGCGGCGGGCGCGTGCTTCCAGGCAAAGTAGATGCCGACCATGAAGCCGACCATCAGCAGCGTAAAATATGCGGGGAAGTCTATCCCCAGGATTACAAAAGTACCGTGCAACTACGCGGCCTCCACGGGTGCTTCGGGTGCTTCGGGTGCTTCGGGTGCTTCGGGTGCTTCGGGTGCTTCGGGTGATTTCTGGCCCGCGGCCAGAAACGACTCGTCCTTTTTGATGAAGACCTCGATCAGCAGCAGCGCGACGCCAACGGTGATCGCGACGTCCGCCACATTGTAGGTGGGCCAGTGCGACTCGCCCACGTACATGTCGACAAAGTCGATCACGAAGTTGAAGCGCACGCGGTCGATGAAGTTGCCGATCGCGCCGCTCAGGATGATCGCAAAGCCCCACGCCGGCATGTGCTGGTGCGGCTCCAGCCGAAAGAACATCGTGCTGATGACGCCCACGGCGATGAGGGAGACGAACAAAAAGAACCACTTGCGAAAGCCTTCGCTCTGGCCCGCCAGAAAGCCCCAGGCGGCGCCTGGATTCTCAGCGTATTTGTACTGCAGGAAGCCGTCGATGACCTCGATGGGGCGATGCAGAAGCAGGTAACTCTCACCGTCCTTTACCTGTCGCTGCATCGTCAACGGGGTGTGCACGACGGGAAAGAGGTAGCTCTCGATCAGCTCGGGGTGCACGTCCTCGGAGAGGTACGGCAGGGCGTAGGGCAGATACTCGGCCAGGGTCTTGGTGCCGTGCTCGTCCACGTCGCGCTGAACATGCTGCGCCAGCGGGATGCGTCTGGGAGGCAGGTCGAGGGTGCGGTGGTGAAAGGCCCAGTAGTAGGTCGGACGCGGCTCACCGTTGAACTGGCTGAAGGCCGGGTCGTCGGGCCCGCGCTTGCCGTTCTTGTACAGGATGACGACGCCCGCTGGTCCCAGCTTCTGGACCTCTTCCAGGGCCGCGGCGTCCAGTTCGAACCGGGCCGTCAACACGTCGCCCAGGGTGCTGCCGGCCTCGTCGGCCGTGATGTGCACCGGCAGCGGGTGTTCGATGGTGCCAAGCGAGCGATCCGCCCACATCTTGGACCACTGGTCGAGGAAGACGCCGACCACGAGGACCACGGCGAGCATAACGTAGCGGCTGCGCATACCGGGTCCGGTCTATCGCTTGAGGGGTGCGCAAGTCAAGAATCGGCAGCTTGACAGCCACCGACCTGTCTGGCAGTCCATTCAGCATGCGATACGCCCTTTTATGCCTCGCAGTGCTGTGTGCGCCGCTGGTTGGATGCGGCGCGGTGAACGCGACCGCCGCTATCACCGACTCGTCCGCAGTCTTGGTGGAAGCAGAGCAAAAGGGCGCCACGCGATACGCGCGCTACGAGTACTACAAGGCCACGGCCTATCTGGCGCAAGCCAAGAACAAGAACGGCTATGGCGAGTTTCAGGTCGCCAAGGCCTGGGCGGAGCGGGCTGGCGAGCTGGCCAAAGAGGCCCGTGAGACGGCGAGCCGGCGCCGAGACCTGGAGCTGCGACGCATCCGCGGCAAGCAGCAGTTCCAACGCAAGCACAACCCGCGTCGCAAGACGCCGCGGCGCATCCGTCCCAAAAACCCGAACATCAAGCGTCCGCTGAAGACGCCCACAAAGACCGGGCCGGTGAAGCGCCGCAAGCTGCTGCCGCCGACGATGACCAACAAGCCCAAGCCGGACACCGAGAAATGAGCGTGGCGCGCCACATCACCGTTCTGCTGGTCGCCACCGCCTTGCTCGCCACCACAGTGGTCAGCTGCGTGACGTTGAGCACCGTGACACGTGAGACGGCTGAGCTGGACGCGACGCTTGGCAAGAACCACGAAGGCGCCGTCGCATGCGCGCCCCGTGAGCTGGGCGAAGCGGAGGCGGCGATCGTCTTCGCACGGCACGAGGCGCTGGCCGGCAACACGCTGGCGGCGGACGATCACCTGACGCGCGCCAAAGGGCTGGTCGCGGCGGTTCTCGACAAGTCGGTCGGCTCAAAGTGCGAGGGCGACCGCGACGGTGACGGCATCCCCGACACGATCGATCGCTGCCCGGACATCCCCGAGGACTTCGACAACGAGAACGACGAGGACGGCTGCCCGGATTACGACCGTGACAACGACGGCGTGGCGGATGACCGCGACAAATGCCCCGATCAGAAAGAGGACAAGGACGGCTTCGCCGATGCGGACGGCTGCCCGGACTTTGACAACGATCGCGACGGCCTGATGGACGCCAGCGACCAGTGCCCGAACCAGTCGGAGGACTTCGATGGCTTCCAGGACCTGGACGGCTGCCCGGACACGGACAACGACGGCGACGACATTCCGGACCTGCAGGACCGCTGCCCCAACAAGCCGGGCCCCGGCGCCAGCGGTGGCTGTCCCGACAACTACAAGCTGATCATCTTCCGCGAGAACCAGATCGAGCTGCGGCAGGCGATCTTCTTCAAGCAGGGCACGCCCAAGCTGGACCGGCGCAGCAACAGCGTGCTGAACGAGATCGCGGCCGCCATGAAGTCCAACGGACGCATGCGGGTGCGCATCGAGGGCCACACGGACAGCGAGGGCCCGGCCGAGCGCAACTTGAAGCTCAGCACCAACCGGGCGAACTCGGTCAAGCGCTACCTGATGGCCAGAGGCATCCCGCGCAACCGGCTGGAGGCCATCGGCTACGGCGAGGACCGGCCCATCGACGAGAACGACACCCCGGAAGGTCGCGCGACAAATCGGCGCGTCGAGTTCCACATCATCAAATAGGTCCAGCATGAAAAAGCGGCTCTTCAGCGGCATGCAGCCGACCGGCTCTATGCACGTCGGAAACTATCTGGGCGCCATCGAGAGTTGGGTCCAGCTGCAAGACGAGTACGAGTGCATCTTCTGCATCGTCGACTACCACGCCATCACCGGCAATGTGGACGCTAAGGCGCTTCGGCCCACGGTGCTCGAGATGGCGACGTGGCTGATCGCATGCGGGCTGGATCCGGACCGCTGCAAGCTGTTTGTACAAAGCCAGGTGCCCGAGCACACCGAGCTGTGCTGGATCTTCAACACCGTCACGCCGATGGGCGACCTGGGGCGCATGACCCAGTTCAAGGACAAGAGCAGCCGGGCCGGCAACAGCCAGGGCAACTACGTCAACGTAGGCCTGTTCGACTATCCGGTGCTGCAGGCGGCCGACATCCTCTTGTACAAGGCCGGCTTCGTGCCGGTCGGTGAGGACCAGCGCCAGCACCTGGAGCTGACGCGGGAGATCGCGCGCAAGTTCAACGCGCGCTACGGCAAGACGTTCCCGGAGGCGCAGCCCCTGATCAAAGAGGACCGGCGGGCGCGGGTGCTCGGCATCGACGGCAAAAACAAGATGTCCAAGAGCCTGGACAACCACCTGCCGTTCATTTCGACCGAAAAGAAGACCCGCAAGCGCATCAACAAGATGCTCACGGACCCGCAGCGTGGGACCCTGACCGATCCCGGCGACCCCGAGGTCTGCAACGTCTTCACGTTCCACGGCTTCTTCTCCAGCGCGGACGAGCAGGCGGAGATGGCGGCCGGCTGTCGCGCCGCGTCGTTTGGCTGCGGCCACTGCAAGGGCCTGTTGGCGACCAACGTCAACGCGCGCCTGGCGCCGATTCGCGAGCGTGCAGCCGAGCTGTCCGAGCGGCCCGACGACGTGCGGGACATCCTACGCGCCGGCGGTGAGAGCGTGCGGGGCCTCGCACAACAGACGATGGAAGAGGTCCGCCGCAAGGTGGGCCTGGGCCTGGGCGAATGACCCTTCTGCTGGCTCTGGTCCTCGGACTGGTTCAGGGCCTCACCGAGTTTCTCCCGATCTCCAGCAGCGGCCATCTGCGGCTGATGTCCGCCGCTTTTGGCGTCCAGGATGCGCAGACCCTCTTCGACGTCTGCGTACATGCCGGAACGCTCGGCGCGGTCCTGGCCTTCTACCGAAAAGAGGTGCTGCGGCTGCTGAAGGCGCTGTTGCAGCCGGGCTGGAGCAACCCGGACTTTCGGTTGGGCGTGTTCATCATCGTCGGGACGCTGCCCGCGGCGGTCATCGGCATCGGCTTCGGCGACGTGCTGGAGTCCAACTTTGCGTCGGTCACCACAGTAGGCGTCTTTCTCATTCTCAACGGCGGCATCCTCATGCTGGCCCGCAACCCGCCGGCTCGGGGGCGCCAGCTGGACGAGCTGACCTGGCGCGACGCGATCCTGATCGGCTGCGCTCAGAGCGTGGCGTTGTTGCGCGGGATCAGCCGCTCCGGCAGCACGATCGTGGCAGCGCTGAAGCTCGGTGTGGACCGCGAGGCCGCGGCAACCTTCAGCTTCTTGCTGAGCATCCCCGCCATCGGCGGCGCAGTGCTGTTGGAGTCGGCGAAAGCGCTGGACGAAGGGGGCGTGCCGGTCGCGCCGCTCGTCGCCGGAACCGTCGTGGCAGCCATCTCGGGATACGCCGCGCTGGTGCTCCTGGTGAAGCTGGTCAAGGGCGGCCGGCTGCACCATTTCGCCTGGTATTGCTGGGCACTGGGCGCCGTCGCGCTGGCGCTGGCCTTGATCTAGGGTAGGGCTTGGGCTATGCCCTTCGCCGTGAACGACAAGACGTATGCAGTAGTCATGGCAGGCGGTTCAGGCACCCGTTTCTGGCCCGCCAGCCGGCAGACGCGGCCCAAGCAGCTGCTCTCGCTGGTCACCGAAAAAAGCCTGTTGATCGAGACGGTTACGCGCATCGCGCCCGGCCGGGTACCGTTCGACCGCGTGTTGGTTGTGGTCGGCCCACATCTGGCAGCGGCCACACGCGCCGTGGTGGAGCCGTTGGGTTGCCGGGTCGTTGTGGAGCCGATGGCGCGAAACACGGCGCCTTGCATCGCGCTGGCGGCAGCCATCGTGGCGGCCGAGACGCCCGACGGGGTGATGGCCGTGCTGCCCGCAGACCAGCACATCAGCGACGTCAAAGGCTACGGTGACGTGTTTGACCGCGCCGCCACGGTCGCGGCTACGGGACGCATCGCCACCGTAGGGATCGTGCCGACGCATCCCGAGACCGGCTATGGCTACACGCGCTGCGGCGACAAGCTGTCGGACGGCGTGTACCAGGTGGACGCCTTTGTCGAGAAGCCCGACCTCGAGACCGCCAAAAAGTACGTGGCGGACGAGCACTACCACTGGAACGCCGGCATGTTCTTCATGCGCGCCGACGTGCTGCTGGAGGCCGTGGGCAAGCACATGCCCAAGCTGGCCGAGGGCATCGGCGCATACCGTGCCGCGATGGGCTCTGACGGTGAGCATCAGGCCCTGGTGACGTGTTTTGAGACGTGCGAGGCCATCTCGATCGACTATGGCGTCATGGAGCGTGAGGCCGAGAACATCGCGGTGGTGCCGGGCGACTTCGGCTGGAGCGATGTGGGCTCCTGGCGCACTGTCCTCGACTTCCGCGAGGACGGCGCCACGAACTTTGTGCGCGGCGACGTCACGAGCACCGACAGCACGGATTGTGTGCTGGTCTCCGAGGGACCGCATGTGGCCGTGATCGGCATGAAAGGGGTGGCGGTCGTCGTCACCGGCGATGCCGTGCTGGTGGCCCCGCTGGATCGCGCCCAGGAGGTCGGCGCACACGCAAAGGCCCTGCGACAAGCGGGCCGGGAGGAGCTGGTTTGAGCCAGGTTGCGGCACACATCTTTCGCGCCTACGACGTCCGCGGCGTCGTGGGCACCGACCTGACCGAGGAGTTTGCCGAGCTGCTGGGCAAGGCCATCGCCACGAAGGCGCTGCGTGACGACCGGAAGGTGCTGTCGCTCGGCCGCGATTGCCGGACCCACTCTCCGATGCTGCACGGCGGCCTGCTGCGCGGGATGCTGAGCACCGGGCTGGACGTCGTCGATCTGGGCGTGGTGCCGTCCCCGCTGGTCTACTTCTCGCTGTTCCACCTGGAGAGCGAGGTGCACGGCGGCATCGTGATCACGGGCAGCCACAACCCCAAGAACTTCAACGGCTTCAAGATCTGCATGGGCCAGACCTCGATTCATGGGCCGGACATCACTGAGCTGCGGGACCTGATCGAGGCCGACGACTTCGAGACGGGCGCAGGCAGCGTGCGCGAGCGTCCGATCGTGCGCGACTACATCGACTGGGTGAAAGCCAATGTGGCGTTTGCGCGCACAGACCTGAAAGTGGTCGTGGACGCGGGCAACGGCACGGCGGGCCCGATCATCGAGCCGCTGCTGCGCGAGCTGAAGTTTGACGTCGTCCCGATGTACTGCACGATGGACGGCAACTTCCCCAACCACCACCCGGACCCGACGTCCGAGAAGAACCTGCTGGAGCTGATCGCGCGGGTGCGCGAAGAGAGCGCAGACCTGGGCGTGGCCTATGACGGCGACTCGGACCGTATCGGCGTCATCGACGACCAGGGCGCCATTCTTTGGGGTGACCGCCTGCTGATCGCGCTGTCGCGCAAGCTGCTGGAAGAGGAGCCCGGCGCCGCCATCGTGGGCGAAGTGAAGTGCAGCCAGACCCTGTTCGATGACATCGCGGCGCACGGCGGCCGGCCCATCCTATCCAAGGTCGGACACAGCCTGATCAAGAAGCGGATGAAAGACGAGGGCGCGCTGCTGGCGGGCGAGATGTCGGGGCACATCTTCTTCAAGCACCGCTACTTCGGCTACGACGACGCGATCTACTCGACGTGCCGCCTGCTGGAGGTCCTGGCAGGCAGCGACGGCTCGCTCTCCGAGCTGATGAGCGATGTGCCGGTGACCCACGTGACCCCGGAGATCCGCCTGGACTGCCCGGACGCGATCAAAGACGCGGTGGTGGCCCACTGCGTGGCGCACTTCAAGGCACGGCAGGAGGTGATCGACATCGATGGCGCCAGGGTGCTCTACGACGACGGCTGGGGCCTTGTGCGCGCGTCCAACACGCAGCCGGTGCTGGTGATGCGCTGTGAGGCGCAGTCCGAGGCGGCGCTGGAGCGGATCAAGGGGGACATCGAGGGCGCTGTGAGCCGAGCGAGGACTGAACATGGCTGAGATCACGGCCAAGGACGTCAAAAAGATCGCCCAGCTGGCCAGGCTGGAGCTCGCGCGGGGCGAGGCGCTGGCGCTGGCGGGCGACATGAACCAGATCCTGGCCTACGTCGACACGCTGCAGCAGCTGGATCTGTCCGGCATCGAGCCCGATGCGGGCGCGGGCGCGGGCACGCCGATGCGCAAAGACGAGATCAAGCCGTCGCTGAGCGTGGAAGACGCGCTGGCGCAGGCGCCGGTGCAGGACGGGGTCGCGTTCGTGGTCCCACAGGTCGTGGACTGATGCGCACGATCACCGAAATCCGGGACGGTGTCCGCGCGCGCACCTTCAGCGCCAGCGAGATCGCTCAGGAGTACCTGAACCGCATCGATGAGAAGAACGGCGAGCTCAACGCGTTTTTGGACATCGATCGCATCGGGCTCAAGCGCGCGGCTCGCTCCATCGACTCCGCCGTGATGAGCCGGCGCGACCTGGGCCCCCTGATGGGCGTGCCGGTGGCGATCAAAGACAACATGGTGACGCGCGGGCTGACGACGACGGCGGGCTCGCACATCCTGAAGAACTTTGTCCCGGTGTACGACGCCCACGTGGTCGAGCGCCTGCAGGCGGCGGGCGCGCTGATCATCGGCAAGACCAACCTGGATGAGTTCGCGATGGGCTCGTCGACGGAGAACTCGGCCTACGGGCCGACGCGCAACCCGATCGACCCCACCCGCATCCCCGGGGGCTCCAGCGGCGGCTCTGCAGCGGCGGTGGGCGCTGACCTGGCATGCGTGTCCCTGGGCAGCGATACCGGCGGCTCGATTCGCCAACCTGCCGCCCTGTGCGGCGTGGTTGGCATGAAGCCGACGTACGGCCGCGTGTCCCGCTACGGCTTGATCGCGTTCGCGTCGTCGCTGGATCAGATCGGCCCCTTCGCCAACAACGTGACGGACCTGGCGCTGACGCTGGGGGTCATCGCCGGGCACGATCCGCGCGACTCCACCAGCTTGAACGAGGACGTCCCGGACTACACCGCGGGACTGGAGGACGGCGTGAAGGGGCTGCGCATCGGCGTCCCCACCGAGTACTTCGGGGAGGGACTGGACGACGACGTCGAGAAGTCCGTGCGCGCCGCGATCGCCGGGTTGGAGAGGCAGGGTGCGGAGATCGTGGAGGTCTCGCTGCCCGACACCCAGTCCTGCCTGGCCTCTTATTATGTGATCGCCCCGGCCGAGGCCTCCAGCAACCTGGCGCGGTACGACGGCGTGCGCTACGGCGTTCGGGTGCACGCCCCCAACCTGCTGGGCACGTACAAAGCGACGCGCGGCAGCGGCTTCGGGCGCGAGGTCAAGCGCCGCATCATGGTCGGGACGTATGCGCTGTCCGCCGGTTATTACGACGCCTACTACGGCACGGCGCAGCGTGTGCGGGCGCTGATCCGCAGCGGCTTTGCCAAGGCCTTTGAGCAATGCGATGTGATCGCGACGCCAACCTCGCCCACGACGGCGCCTCGCCTGGGCGAAAAAGCCGACCCGCTGTCGATGTACTTGATGGACGTCTACACGATCAGCGCAAACCTGGCCGGGATCCCGGCGCTGAGCATCCCGTGCGGCAAGTCACCCGACAACGGCCTGCCGATCGGGCTGCAGCTGCTCGGTCCCGCGGGGGGCGAGCAGACGCTGCTGAGAGCCGCCTTTGCCCACGAGAGCGCGGGGGTGGCCGATGAGTAAGTACGAGACGGTCATCGGTCTGGAGGTCCACTGTCAGCTGGCGACGCAGACCAAGATCTTCTGTGGTTGCAGCACGGAGGTCGGCGCGCCGCCCAACACCCACACCTGCCCGGTGTGCCTGGGCATGCCGGGCGTGCTGCCGGTAATGAACGAGCGAGTCGTGGAGTACACGCTGCGCCTGGGTCGCGCGGTGGGCTGCGATATCCGGCAGCGCAGCACGTTTGCCCGCAAGAACTACTTCTATCCGGACCTGCCGAAGGGCTATCAGATCACGCAGTTCGACGCGCCCATCTGCGAAGGCGGCGCGGTCGAGATCGACGTCGGGGAGACCACCAAGTGGATCCAGCTGACCCGCATCCACCTCGAGGAGGACGCCGGCAAGCTGATCCACAGCGGCGACGACGGCACCAGCCAGGTGGACCTGAACCGGACCGGCACCCCGCTGGTGGAGATCGTCAGCGAGCCGGAGCTGCGCGGGCCGGACGAGGCCGTCGCGTACCTCAAAGAGCTGCACAACATCGTGCGTTACATCGGCATCAGCGACGCCCACATGGAGCGCGGCAACTTCCGATGTGATGCCAACATCTCGCTGAGATTGTTGGGGGCCGAGGAGCTCGGCACGCGGGTGGAGCTCAAGAACCTGAACTCCTTCAACCACGTGAAGCGCGGCATCGAGTACGAGGTAGAGCGCCACGCGGCCCTGCTGGACAGCGGTGAGGCGGTGGTGCAGGAGACGCGGCTGTGGGACGAGGGCAAGCAGCGCACGCGGTCGATGCGGTCAAAGGAGGAGGCGCACGACTATCGCTACTTCCCGGAGCCGGACCTGCTGCCGCTGGTCGTGCCGGACGCGATGCTGTCGGCGGTGGAGTTGCCCGAGCTTCCGCGCGCGCGGCGCGATCGGTATGAGGCCGAGCTGGAGCTGTCACGCTACGACGCGGACGTGCTGGTCGCCGAGAAGGCGCTCAGCGACTATTTCGAGGCCGTGATCGCGACGGGCGCCGAAGCCAAGACGGCGGCCAACTGGATCACGTCCGAGCTCAAGGGCCGGCTGAACGCCGACAGCAAAGACATCGAGGACAGCCCGGTCTCAGCCGGGGCGCTGGGAACCATTCTGGCGCGGCTGGCCGAGGGGCGACTGTCCGGGAAGCTGGCCAAGCAGGTTTTCGGCAAGGTCTACGACGGTGGCGAGGTGGAGCGGGTCTTGGAGGAGACGGGCGAGCAGCTCACGGACACCTCGGCGATCGAGGCGGAGGTCGACAAGGTCGTGGACGCAAACCCGAGCCAGGTGGCGGCGTATCGGGGCGGCAAGACCAAGATGCTGGGCTTCTTCATCGGCCAGGTTATGAAGGCGACCGGCGGCAAAGCCAATCCCCAGGCCGTGCGCGAGATTCTGCTGGGCAAGCTGGAGGCACCAAGTGAGTGACTGGTTCACGATTGAGTGGCACGACGGCGCGGTGGTCATGCTGGATCAGCGGCGACTGCCGACCGAGGAGGTCTACCTCACGTACACGGACGTCGACGGCGTGGCGACGGGGATCCGCGACATGGTGATTCGCGGGGCGCCGGCGATCGGGATCGCGGCGGCGATGGGAGTGGCGATCGCGGCAAACAGCGCCGGCCCGGACGATGATCTGGACGCGACGATCACTGAGACGGTGGCGAAGCTGGGCGCGACGCGTCCGACGGCGGTGAACCTCTTCTGGGCGCTGGATCGCATGGAGGCGGTCTACGCCGGTGTGCGGGAGCAGGGCCTGGAGGCGGTGCAGCGAGCGCTGACGGATGAGGCGCAGGCCGTGCTGCGGGAGGATGTGGCGATCTGCCGGCAGATCGGCGAGCACGGGGCGCCGCTCATTGAGGACGGCGCCCGGGTGCTGACGCACTGCAACGCGGGTGGGCTGGCCACCGGCGACTACGGCACGGCGCTGGCGGTCATTCGGATGGCGGCTGAGTCGGGCAAGAAGCTCACCGTCTTTGCGGACGAGACCCGACCCTATTTGCAGGGGGCGCGCCTGACGTCGTGGGAGCTGGACAAAGACGGCATCGACGTCACGGTGATCGCGGACAACGCGGCCGGGCACTTCATCAGCCGCGGGGAGGTCGACTGCGTGGTGGTGGGCTCGGACCGGACGGTGGCCAACGGCGACGTGTGCAACAAGATTGGGACCTACACGTTGGCCGTGCTGTGCAAGCGGCACTCGATCCCGTTTTATGCGGCGGTGCCGATCTCGACGATCGATCTCACGATGGCGGATGGGGCGTCGATTCCGATCGAGGAGCGGCCGCGCGATGAGGTGGCGAACTTCGCTGGGACGCCGACCGTGCCAAACGGGGTCAAGGTCCGCAATCCTGCGTTTGATGTGACCCCGCACGAGCTCGTGACGGGCATCATCACTGAGCGGGGGGTCGCCAGGCCACCCTTTACCGAGTCGCTGCGGGCCCTTGTAGCCAAGTCCTGAACACCGCAGATCCTCCTTGACATGGCTTTGGTTTGTTGTAAAAAGACGGGCCCCCATGACTTGGGGCCTAAGGCAGGAGTGCGCGAAATGTATGCAGTGATCAAGAGCGGCGGCAAGCAGCACCGCGTATCGGCGGGCGAGACGCTGAAGCTGGAGAAGCTGGACGGCGACGCCGGCGCCGAGGTTACGTTCGATGAGGTGCTGTTGCTCAGCAACGGCGACGACCTGACCATCGGGACCCCGCTGGTTGCGGGCGCCACGGTCACGGGCCGCATCCTCGAGCAGGGCAAGGGCAAGAAGATCCTGGTGAGCACCTACAAGCGCCGCAAGGGAATCTCCCGGACGCTGGGCCACCGTCAGCTGTTCACCGAGGTCGAGATCACCGCGATCTCGGCGGGCTAAAGGAGTCGGTTCATGAGTCATAAGAAAGGACAGGGCTCCACACGGAACGGGCGCGACAGCAACGCGCAACGTCGTGGGATCAAAAAGTACGGCGGTCAGACCGTGCGTGCCGGCAACATCCTGGTCCGCCAGTGCGGCACCAAGTTCCTGCCCGGTCGCAACGTCGGCGTCGGCAGCGACTACACGCTGTTTGCGCTGATCGACGGCATCGTCGAGTTCAAGACGGTCCGGAAGACGCGGAAGCAGGTGGCGATTCTGCCGCTGGAGACCGTGACCGGCCAGAAGAGCGAGATCAAGCTGAAGAAGGCGCCTGCTGCCAAGCCGTCGGCCCCGCCGCCGCTGCCGAGCACGCCGCCGCCACCGCCGAAGGCCAAGGCTGCTCCGGCGCCCAAGGCCAAAGCAGAGGCTCCTCCGGCGCCCAGGGCTGAGAAGCCCAAGGCCGCTCCCAAGGCCAAGGCTGCTCCCAAGGCCAAGGCCGAGGCTGCTCCGGCGCCCAAGGCTGAGAAGCCCAAGGCTGCTCCCAAGGCCAAGGCCGCCCCGGCCCCCAAGGCTGAGGCTGCTCCGGCACCCAAGGCTGAGAAGCCCAAGGCTGCTCCCAAGGCCAAGGCCGCCCCGGCCCCCA
>CAZJHX010000089.1:0-44040 GCA_964545715.1 uncultured Myxococcales bacterium | reverse complement strand
GGGGCTTCGGAACCACCCCAGCGCTTAAAAAGATGCGCCGGCGGCAGCTTCCAAGGTGAAGCCACCACCGGCGCTGGACAACCAGGGACCTGCCTTACTCGGCAGGCGCCGCGGGTTTGGAGATCTCGGTGTCAAAGGACACCTCCAGCTCAGCCGTGGAGGAGGTGACGCCCTCCTTGGACCAGTTGGGGATGTCGCCGGTGATGGTCAGCGTGACCGTGCCGCTGAGCGTGTCGTCGGAGACACTGTCCAGAGTCAGCTTGCCGCTGATGTCCTGCTGTTCGTCCCCCTTGCGGGTGCAGTCTGCGCAGTCGAGGCGCAGTGACACGGCGGCGACTGCCTCGTCCTGGGTGGTCTTTCGCGCGTAGGTTGCCACGGTGGCTTGTCCGGCGAAGGTCGCTGCGCCATCTACCGAGAGCTCTTTGCCGGTCTCGGCGGTCTTGACGGCGGCCGCGTTCATCGTCATCTCGAAGAGCAGCTGCTTGGTGGCGCCGTCCGCCTCCTGACTGCCGTTTGCGGTCAGACGATACAGGGAGCCGTCCTCGGTAAGTTCGACTTTGACCTCGTCAAAGCTCTGCTCTTCGCCATCGATCTTGGCGTCCATGCCGTTGGAGCCACAGCCCACCAGAGCCACCGCACCGAAGACCACACTCAAAATCAAGTTCCGCATTACATACCTCCTAAAAAGGGTTCCATGAGTTGGCACCCAGAAGAGCAATGCACATGCCACGCAGCTAACCCGCTGGAATCACTGCAAACAGATCAGTTCTCGTCGTCCGGCGGACTCGGGTCGGATGAGCCGTGCGCCAACGCTGGGGGGGTAATCTCCCTCCGGATCGCTCCGGCCACAAAGCCGGTGTATCCGGCCAGGCCGCCGACGTGCGGCAGCACCTCGAAACGCACTCCCGCATGCCGGGCGCGCTCCGCGTTGACCAGGCGGGGCACGTGCTCCGTCACATGGCGTCCAGACGCAAGAAACAGCGGCATGACCACGATCTCCGCCGCGCCTGCGCTTACCTCATGGCGCACGCACGCCTCGAGAGTGGGCGCCGCCATGTCCAAAAACGCCACCGCCACGCGCCCTATCGTGTCGTCTTCCAGCTCAGCGCGCAGCCCGTCGACGAGGCGGCGCACCTCCGCATTGGCCGCGTCGGTGCGGCTGCCGTGCGCCAGGACGATCAAGGATCTCATCGGGGGCGATCATTGCAGACCACCAGCCCGCCCGCCAACCGCAGGAGAGTGGCAGCGGTCGCGGCGTCAATCGCCGGCTGGTGGCCGGGTCGCGCGAAGCAGGTCGCGGACTGCGCGGCTGGGGCGTATCCAGTCGCGGTACACACGGCTGTGCGGCAGTCGCACGCGAACGGGCGTCGGTGTCGCGGAGGCGGGCTGTGCCTTCACCTCGAAGACGCCGGTTTGACCCTCGACGATGCAGGTCAGGGCCTCGGCCACGCCCTGAGCCCACTGCCGTGGCGGCGGTGGGTTGAGACCGCGGCGCGGCATCGCGTCGTTCCAATCGCGCGAGGTGCCTTGCAGCCAGATAGCAGCGCGGCCGTCGGCTGCGGCTACGAATCGGGCGCAGTTGGTCTGGCGATCATCCAGAAGGATGCGAGCCTGGTCGACGATCGGTTTGTTGGCCGCCGTAGGCATGCCCGGAATCTTCTGGCTGACCCAGCTCTGGCCGTCGGGTCGCCGCGCCCCGGTGAGCAGTGTCACGTCGTGGCGCGCCCCCGCCAGGAAGTCCAGGCGGGTCACGATCGTCGGCAACCGCTCGGCGCGATCACCGCGACGCCATCCCAACACGGCCGCCAGGCTTCGGTGCTTGGCGCAGATACGGTCGATTCGATAGCCGTAGCCCGCCGTCCAGGCGTTTAGCGGTCCGCCGCCTATCGCGGTCAGCAGCTCGAGCAGCGGAGCCCGCACGTACACGTACTCGCGGTGGTCGAACAGGAACGTGAGCTGACGCAGCAGGGGCATGCGCCAATCCCAGATGGTCTCGTCCAGATCGACGACGATCTGGCTCAATTTAAGCCCGGCGTCGGCCAGCGCGCTGCCACGGTCCGCCAGCCAACGATCCGGGAGCGACCGGCTCAGAGCGCGCGCACCGTCTCGAGCACCTCGTCCACGTGCCCCGGAACCCGAACCTTGGGCCATACGCGGCGCACGACGCCCTCAGCATCGATAAGAAAGGTCGCGCGCTGGATGCCCATGTACTCGCGACCGTAGTTCTTCTTTTTCACCCATGTGCCGTAAGCCTCACAGACGGCGCCGTCGGCGTCCGAGACCAGCCTGAACGGCAGCTCGTACTTGGCGCGGAAGTTGTCATGGCGCTTGATGCTGTCCTTGGAGACACCAAGGATCACGGCGTTGACGGCACTGAAATCAGGATGGGCGTCGCGGAACCCGCACGCTTCCTTCGTTCACCCGGGAGTGTCGTCTTTGGGGTAGAAGTAGAGCACGACGTTGCTGCCCTGCAGCGATGACAGCGCCAGCGTGTCGCCGCCATCCGTGGTTGCCGTAAAGTCGGGTGCCTGCTGCCCGACATCGAGGGTGGACATCGCTGCCTCCTGGACGCGTATTCGGCCCACCTTGGGCCTGCCGCGGAGCATTGATGCTCGCAGCCAACAAGTCAATCCGATATCGTAACCGCCGTGCTCTTCCGCGTCTGGCTCACCATATCGCTCGTTTCGGTCTTGTCCCCTGGGTTGGCCCGGGCGACCACGGCCGACTGGGACCTGACCTACACCGCCACCCCAAACGCCGACCTGAGCTCGATGTCTGTCCGGTTGTGCTGGTCCGGCAACCCGCCAAAGCGCATCGCAGCGCTGCTGGAGGTGCCCCTGGGCCATGTGACGACCAGGCTACCTCGCTCGCGCTGGGCGATCACGACGTCGTCCGCCGGGCGAAACGGCTGCGCCAACTATCAGGTGGCGCTCGACCAGATCGGCCGGCGCATGGCCAGTGGGATATTGACCCGCGGCGAGCGCTGGCTGCTTCGCCCCGCCTACATGCCGGGCGACATGAAGGCCACGCTGAAGTTTGAGCTGCCGCCGGGGGTACAGGTCGTCACGCCGTGGCCGGCGGCGGGTGACGGCTTCCGCCTGAACAAATCCGCCTTCACCATGACCAGTCGCATCGCGTTTGGACGATTCCGCACTCAGCAAACGAGCCTGTCCGGCACGCGGCTGACCCTGTCGATCATGGATGCGCCGTACAAGGCGACCGCGACGGGCATTCGCACGTGGATCACCACCGCGATTCGGGCCGCCGCGCAGCTGTGGAGCCGGTTCCCGACGGACCGCGTGACGGTGCTGGTCATCCCCGGCCGCATCGGGTCGAGCAAGGTAGACCACGGGATGGCCCACCGCGGTGGTGGCGGACACATCGTTATGTACCTGGGGACAAGCGCAACCGATGAGTCGCTGCCGGGCGAATGGGTCGCGATCCATGAGCTGCTTCACCTGGGCATGCCCTGGATCGCCGAGCACTGGATGTCCGAGGGCTTCGTCACCTACTACGAAGAGATTTTGCGCGGGCGCGCCGGCGTGCTGACCGAAGAGCAGATGTGGTGGGAGCTCATGGACGGATTCCAACGCGCAAAGAGCGACGGGTCGGGCCGCACACTGGCCGACGAGAGCCGCGACATGCACAAGACCCGCGCGTACAAGCGCGTCTACTGGGGCGGCGCCGCCATCGCCTTGTTGACCGACATTCGCATCCGCGACCAGGCCGGCTCGCAGCGCAGCCTGGACGACGCCATCCGCACCCTGCGGCCGATGTGCCGCTCACCCGAGGACTGGAGCGCAGCCGGCATCTGCAAGCGCCTGGATACCTGGGCCGGAAGCCCAATGTTCACCCAGACGGCCGCTTATGTATTGAAGCAAACCGCGTTCCCCGATATGAACGCGCTGCTGGCCCCGCTCGGCGTGGGCTGGCGCAACGGCAAAGTCGTGCTCGACGACAAGGCGCCCAAGGCCGCTCTGCGCCGGGCGATCTACACCGGGAGACATCACCGATGAGCCTGTACGCCCACGTCACCACCGTCACAATCGCAGCCGCACTGCTCTTGTTGGGATGCCCGGCCGATACCGACCCGGTTGTGCCCGCAACCGACGGGACGACGGATACGGACACCGGCGAGCCCCCACCGCAGGGCGTCTTCGCGTTCGGCATCGCGATCGGCCAGCACCTGACCGCCGGCCCGTTCCCCAACGACGTTTTACGCAACAAGGACGGCATCATCGAGGTCGGGTTGAAGTCGGATCCCAAGCTGGCCAACGCGACCAAAAAGGCCGCGCTCCTGGAGCAGTGGGACGCCTACATCACCGAGCGCACCGGCTTCGGCCTCGGCTCGCCAATCTGGTTCCCGATGGCGTCCGCGCCTGATCTCGACTCCTTCAAGGACAGGATCCAGCTGGTCACCCTGACCGGCCCCGAGACCGACAAAGTAGTGGACGTCATCGTCTTCTACAACGAGCTCATCGGCGCGCTCGGCGTCTTTCCCGCGTTTGGGCACTACCTGGTCAGCGACACCACATACGCGGTGCTGATCAGCAACGGCGTCACCACCGAGGACGACGAGACCATCGAGCCGGCGCACAACTTCCGCCGACTGGTGACGCCAATTGAGGAGCTGGAACCGGAAGAGGAGCACCTGACGGCCGCCCGGGAGGCCTACGCTCCACTGCGACTGTGGCTCTCTGCCAACGCTCTGTCGCCGGACGATCTGGTCGTCGGCACCGTCTTCACGACGGAGGCGGTCATCGAGTACGGACGCGCCCTGCTCAAAGCCGTCGACGAGTTCGAACTCAAGCCGCCCACACGCCGCTATCTGTACGACACCGAGTCATCCAGCTACCTGGAGGCGCCCATACTGGAGGGCGCCGCCGCGCTGGACGCATACTTTGGCCTCCCGGTCGCGCCGTTCGAGTTCAATCCCGGCATCTGGGGCTGGAGCCGCAACCGCGCCACGCTCCTCCCCGGCTACGAGCAGGTGTACGAGGGCGGCACCGGCCACTTCGGCTTCTCGCGCGTCATCAACGGCAGCATCATCGTGCCCCTGTACAACTTCGACGGCGCCGAGAAGCCGGTCAACGCGCGGCTCAATATCGTCGGCGGCAAACCGCAGGTGCGATCACACGCGATGGCGCCCTTCAGCCTCTACTTGTGCGACGCCCACATGGACGACCCGAGCAACGTTCCCGTCGCGGTGTTCAATCACGGCGGCGGCGGTGCCTCCCGCTCCGACGTCCTCGGATACGCCAACGCCAACTGCCGGGCCGGGGTCGCCACCATCGGCATCGACATGATCTTTCACGGCAGCCGCCGACGCACCAAATGGCTGGCCGACGACGCGCTGCTGGTCCCCACGGAAGAAGACAACTTCAACCAGTTCACCGGCAAGGACGAGCCCGACTATATCGGCGACCCCAAGAGCGGCGCCCAGAGTGTCGCTCCGCTCTTTGCCATCGAATATGACGCCGACCCGCTCATCATCGAGGCCAATCTGCTGCAGATCACAGCCGACACCTACACGCTGGTCCGCTACCTGAAGGAGGGCGACTGGAGCCAGATTCTGCCCGGCCTCACGTTCGACGCCTCCCACATGTTCCACAACAGCTTGTCCTTCGGCACGGCCTTCAGCACGCCCCTTCAGGCGCTCAGCGACGACTTCGTCGGCATCGCAAGCAGCGTCGGCACCGTTCAAGTCCTGCCCATCAACATGCCCATGGCCCCCGGCAACGCCGTACAAGCCAGCGGCATCCTGAACCTGGCGCTGGGCACACCGACCCTGCCCGCGGACCTGCAAGCGGCCGCCTACCAGGACTTCATGGTCAGCCTGCACTACTGGCTGCACCAGCGCGGCGACCCTCTGCCCTACGCACCTCACGTGCTGCGCTTTCGCCCGTCCGACAAGCTGCCGGCGGTCGTCTCCAACGGCAACAGCTGGGACGAGACGCTGTACAACCCAGCTCAGCTGACCTACGCCAACGCGATCGGCCTCCCGACCTACACATCGGGCGAAGAGTGGACACTGGACGCTACGGTCCCCGGCGCCGACACGCTCAACGCCACCCCCGCGCCCGCAGGCGCCATCACCGGCAACGCCAACTTCGGCCCGGCGACGACCACTGCCGCCATCTTCTTTCGCGACCGCTCCTGTCACGCGCAGGTCCTGACCGCCCTGTGCTCGGAGGTCTGGAAGCACCCGTACCCGCCGATGGAGGCGCTGGAACCGGGCACCACGGACTACTCCCCCGTCTGTGCAATCCACACGCAAATCGCCGCGTTCAACAAGAGCCTGCTCAACGGAACCACGGCGGAGATCATCGCGCCCGCCGGCACCTGCGAGGCGCTCTACGGTCCAAACGCTGAATAGGCGGAGCAGGTCTAAGGCGCGGCTTCCAGCGCCTTGCGCAACGTGGTGATCGCAGCCTTCACCTCAGGTCGGTCACACCCACCCTCCACGGCCTTGGTGTACGCGGCCAGCGCGACCTCGTTGTCCTTCTTGGCCGTGGCGACGCCACCGATCATCTTCCAGTAGCAGGGCTTGTCCTTGTGCGCCTCCGCCAACACCCGATAGAAGCGGATGCTCTCGTCGTACCGCGACAGCCGAAACAGCGCGTCCGCCAGGTACTGGGTAACGCCCTCGTTGGACGGCTCTTTGGCCAGCACTTTGCGATAGGCCGACACCGCGGCCTCCCAGTTCTGCAGGTTGTAATGGGCGTCCGCCAACAGCTTCCGGCGAAACACCGACGGATCCTCGTCGCTCTCAACCCGCTTGATCACGCCGTTGTAATGCCCTGCCCGAAACAGCTCGGCGAGCTCGCGATCAGCCGGTGACAGCTTCGGCTCCGCGGAAGGATCGTCACCACCGGTGCCCTCCGTCTTGGCCGCCACCGCTCGAGACGGCTGCTCGGCGCGCACGACGGCCACCAGAAACGGCGCCACCTTCTCCGGCTTGAGCCCATCCGCCACCAGCGCGTCGATCTCCGCACGCGCCCCGGCCGTATCACCCTGCACAAAAGCCAGCGCGGCCAGGCCTAGACGGCCATGCGGCTCGTTGCGCGCCGCCGCTTTGGCGTTGATAAACGACGCCCGCGCCGCCTCCAGATCCGACGCCGACAGCTGCTCCAGCCCACGTCGCGATATCTTCGCCGCCTCCGATTCAGGCTCAGCGGGCGGAGCTTTCTTCTCCGCGCAGCCACAAGCCAAAAGCGCTGCCAATAAAGTCGCCAGGGGTGCACGCATGCGCGATCAGCCCCAGACGTGTACGAAGACGGACAGGATGCTGCTGGACAGCTTCATGCGCTCGGTCGTCCAGTGCGCCAGCACACCCATGCCGGGGTGCAACTCCAGATGGGCCGGGCGGATGTACGAGCGCAGCTGGGAGACGCTCTTGGCGATGTACTCTTTGACGCCGATGAGCTGTTGGATGAAGGCGTCGTCATCGCCGACCGTGCTCTGGTCCGCCACCGAGATGCGCTGGGATGCGTGCGATGTGTAGTTGCCGGTCGCCAGCAGCTCTTCGGCCGCCTGCATGTCGCTGTCGCCGAGCTCGGCAAGGCGCAGCAGCGTTCCGTTCTGTAGGACGTCCAGGAACCCGGTGTCGGCCGCCGGGTTCGAGACGAGAAGCTGAACCATATTCTTGGTCGTCGGATCCGTAATCCGCGGCAACACCTGCGCCAGCCGCGACGGCTTGTCCGCGACCACCGGCTCCTCAGGCTGAACACACTCCTTGGGCGACAGCATGTACAGGCCGGCCAGCACCATCCAGTCGAACGCGTTAGAGCCGACCTCGCCGGAGTTGCTCTCTTTGATCCGCAGCTCTTCGGGCAGATCCGCCTTCTCGCCCGGATCCATGCAGGTCTGGTAGACCATCCACAGTCGGTCGATATCCCGATGCATCAGCGTGATCTGGTCCAGCGTGCCCGCGGCCTCTGCCGATCGCCGAAACTCCCAGTACTTGTCCTGGCCGGCGTACGGATCCGCCGTGAGCGCCGCGGCGGCATCCGCCTGTTGCATGCCCAGCACGTCCCAGAACTCGGACGGCAGCTCTCCGCACTGATCCGCAGCCGGGTTCGTCTTCAGCTGCACGCCGCCGCCACCACTGCCGCCTGCCATCTTGTCCAACAGCGGCTCCGCGGACTTGCCCGACACCACGGCGTCGGCCACCGCGTCTGCATGCTGCTCGTATCGATCGCCGGCCTGCCCCACGCCACCCGCAAGCGACACGCCACCACGCTGCTGCACCAGGTGCGCTGACTCATGGGCCGCGGTGTGCAGGTCGGGCGCGTTCTTAAACGCAACGCTCTCGTTCGTCGCGTAGGCGTTGGCGCCCAGCTGTTCGTTGGCTTTGGCGCTGGCGGCGCCCATGTGCGCAGACACGCCGGAGACGTCGTGCCGGCCAAAGGCCGCCTGAATCGAGTCCAAGTGCGGCATCTGGCTGCCACCACCCGCGACGCCCGCGGCCGCGATCTCATGGACGCTGCCACCGCCGCCACCGCCATCCCCATGCAGCTGCACCGCGCTGTCCGACGGCCGCAGCATAGCCTGCTGTTCGGCGTAGGAGCGGCCCTTCAGCTGAACGGCGCTGATGCGCGCGCTGCTGTCATCGGGGCCGGACGTACTCTCCGACGTCTGCTCAGCCTGCTGGGGTGCTTCTATTTCGGACATCAATGCTCCTGGGATTAGCGCGGCAACGATGCAGTCTACCGGCTGGCACGAGATGAGCCCAGTGTTAGTTCTCATCGATCCACTCAAGGCCGGAAACCACGGCAACCAGCTACGAGGTGCTACACTCTCTGGCGCGATGGCACAGCCGCTCTCCAAGTTCGGGGATTACTTCCTCATCAAGAAGGTCGCCACGGGCGGCATGGCGGAGATCTACCTCGCCAGAACGCGGACTGCGCAGGGGCCCGAGAAGTACGTCGCCCTCAAGATGATCCACCCGCGGTACATGGAGGACGGCAACTTCCACAACATGATCTTGGAAGAAGCCAAGATCGCCGTTCAACTCAACCACAAAAACGTCGGACAGGTCTTCGATCTGGGCCAGGTGGACGGCCGCTATTTCCTGGTCATGGAGTTTGTGGACGGCTACGACGTCAGCCGCCTTCAGGACGTGACGCGGGAGAAGCAGCTCAACATCCCGGTCGACATCACCGCGTTCATTGGGCGCGAGGTGTGTGCAGCGCTGTCCTACGCACACCAGCTGAAGGACCGCAGCGGACGCCATCTGCAGCTGATCCACCGTGACATCTCGCCGCAGAACATCCTGGCCAGCTTTGACGGCGAGGTGAAGATCATCGACTTCGGCATCGCGAAGGTGTCGACCCAGCTGCAGCAGACCCAGGTCGGGGTCATCAAGGGCAAGTTCTACTACATGTCGCCGGAGCAGGCCGGAGCGCACGACGTCGATCAGCGGTCCGACCTCTTCTCCCTGGGCATCTGCTTGTGGGAGACACTGTGTGGGCGCTCCCTCTTCCGACGCGAGGGCGGGCCGACCAACCCGCTGGCCATCCTGCACGAGATTCGGACGCTGCCCATCCCACGCGTCCGAGAGATCCGTCCCGACTGTCCCAAAGAGCTCGACGCGCTCATCGCCAAAGCGCTGTCCCGCGACTTGACGTATCGCTTCCAGAGCGCCGGCGAGATGCAGGCCTCCTTCAACCGCTTCATGATCAACCACGCGCCCGGGTTCGAGCGGCAGCGCCTGACAAACTTCATGGTCAAAGCGTTCGAGAAGGTCGAGACGACCAAAGAGACCCAGCGGATCACCACCAAGCAAGCCGATCTGATGCAGCGCGGCGACTTCGTGCCCACCGAGCACAGCATCATTTACTCGCTGCCCACCGGCCAGATCCTGACGCCGCACCCACTCGACGTGCACTCCGCCGAGACCGGCATGCTGGACATCAACCCCAGCCGCGAGACCAACATCTTCCCGGGCGGCATGCCCGATCTGCCCGGCATCCCGATGCAACCCATCGCAGGCATGAGCGAGACCACGACGGACAGAAGCCTGTCGGTCGACTACGAAGAGCGCACCACAAGCCGCGCCATCGAGATGGAGGACAGCGGCGATCTGGCTATGAGCGAGACCGTCTACCTGCGCAAGGACGACGTTCAGGCCATGCGCGACGCCGGCGAGGCGCCCATGGTCATCGACGGCAGCGACATCCTTCCGGCGCTGATGCCGTCAGACCCGCACAGTGAGACTCAGTCGCTGGCCAGCGAGGACATCCAGGCCGCACACGCCGCCTACTCCGCCCGGCTACGAAGCGACAAGGCGAACACCTCCGAGGTCCCGCGCGCCACGCCCTCCCGAGGGCGCCGAGACGCCCGCGATCCCGACAGCCCACTGACTCAGCATCCGCTCTTCCGCTTGCTGGTGATCGGTGTACTGGTGCTGTGTGTGTTGAGCGCCACGCTGGCTCTGATGCTGGTGCGTCGCGGGCGGGAGCGGGCGCGCCTGACCAACGAGCGCGAGCGCATTCTAAAGATGGAGGCGCCGCCGCCGCGAGAGGCGCACAACAGCGCGTTTCTCCGAGACTAACTCTACCCCAACGTTGCATAGTTGGCATGCGGCCAACTACGTAACGTTGGGGTCTACTGCTCGACCTCCAGGGAGAACTCTCGGCGCACGTCACCGGGCAGGGTCCGCGGGCGCTCGTACCGCCGGGTCATCTCGTCCATGTCGTTGTAGTCCTGCGCTTCCACCGGGCCTTCGCTGAGCTCCTCGGACACCGCGGACATGAACCAGGCTGTTTCACTGAAGCGCTGCTCCGTGGCCGGCGGCTCTTCCATTTGGGGTATTTCGATGCGCGTCAGGCACTCCGCCGGCGGGGCTTCCAACGCTTCCAGCGCGGCCAAGTCGGCTTCGCTCACGACAGGCAGCTCGAGCACAGTCTGGGCCTCAGCTCGCGTCGGCATCCGGTCAACACGCAGGCGAGAGGGCTGTTGGAGCAGGTCCCGCGGAACGCCGACGATAGTCGGGCGACCGAGACGGGCGGGCTCGCTGATGATGGGCCGGTCTCCGACAAACAGCATAAACGCCGGCTCCGAGCGCACTTTTGCGGCGCCCGGGCGCTCGATCGGAGCACCACGGAAGGTGTGCGTCCGCTCCAGCTCCTTGATCACCGGCAGCTCCAGCAGGGTCGGTGTCATGTTCTCCGGATCCGGGACCAGCGGCGTGCGATCTTTCATGAGTGTCTCACTTTTATTTACACTGTATAGCTTTCTATTGTGCACACTCTCCGGTGTCTGAGAATGGGTAAAGATTGACCCCCCGGCTCTCCGGCGGCGGAGCTCAGGTCAGCTCCAAGAACTCCTCGATGGCGTGCGCCAGATCGGCGGCGCTATGGAAGCGATCGTGGCGATCGCGCGCCAGGCAGCGCTGGCATATGTCGGACAGCTCGTCGGGAATGCCCCGTTTGGGCGCCTTGTCACGGGGATCGATAGGCGGACCGTCCAGCGTCGCCACCACCAGCGCATACGCGTCCCGCCCGTCATAGGCGGGCTCCAGCGTGAGTACCTCGTAGAGGACGGCCCCCAGACTCCAGACGTCGCTTCGGCCGTCGAGCTTGTACAGATCACCGATCGCTTGCTCCGGGCTCATATAGCCGGGCGTCCCGATCGTACGCTGCTCGATGCGGTGCGCGTCCGAGATGGCGTCGATCTTCTCCTCGTTGGGCATATCGTGCTCGTAGCCGATCAGCCGCGAGGCACCCCAGTCGAGCAGCAGCACCTCACCAAACCGCCCAAACATGATGTTCTCGGGCTTGATATCTCGATGAAGGATGCCGCGCGCATTGGCGTAGGCGACAGCGTTGCAGATCTGCGCGAACGCGGTGAGCAGTCGGCGCAGGCTCCATTTGTCCGGCTCGCCGTCGCGCTGGCCGTCTATGACCTCCCGCAGCGACTGCCCGGACACCTTGCGCATCACGAAGTACACCATCCCGTCGTCCGTGATGCCCATGTCGTACACCGGGATGATGTTCGGATGCTCCAGCTGGGACGTGATTCGCGCCTCGACCACAAACCGCGCGAGCACCTTAGGGCCGACGTGCCTGGGATGCAGCAGCACTTTCACCGCTACGTTGCGCCGCAGCTCCGGGTCGCGGGCCTCGTAGACCTTGCCCATGCCACCCTGGCCAAGCGGGCCGATGATGCCGTAACGCCCCAAGCTGGTGATGGGTCCGGTCGCCTCGCGCACGGGCTCGGAAGTGCCGTCGTGCATCGTGGTCGCACCGCTGCCCCGGCTCCCGACGCCGACCAGCGTGTCGCCTGTCCGGCCGCGGTCGTCCTTTTCGGTTTTCAGCCCCATCGCCTGTGAATGTAACAAGGGAAGATGCCAGGGGGAACCGCTACTTTACGCTGTGAAGATTGACGGGTCGAAGGGCAGGTACTCGCAGCGGGCCTCATGGTAGCGTCCAACGCCCTGCGACCGTCCGTTGAGAAAGGGGTGTTCCGCAACAAACTGCCCGGCGAGCCGCGCGCCGCACCCACCGCAGCGATTGCCCTCGACGAGCCGATACTCGCCAATGCGATGCTGATCGCGCTCGATGACCACCGACCCGCAGCCGGCACACACCGTCGACTGCCCATGTGGATCGGAGACGTTCCCCGTATAGACATGCGCAAGCCCGGCATCCAGAGCGATCCCCCGCGCGCGGCTCAGCGTCGCCGCTGTTGTGCGCGACTGTCCCCGCATCTTGTGGTCGGGATGAAAGGCCGTGAAGTGCAGCGGCACCTCCGGCCCGAGCTCTTGTGCAACCCAACGAGACAGCTGGCCGATCTCGGCATCCTCGTCGTTGTGGCCCTCGATCAGCAGCGTCGTCAGCTCCAGCCAGACGTCCGTGTCAGCCCGCAGCCACACCAGCGTCTCCAGCACCGGCGCCAGGGCGCTCAGCGTCAACTTGCGATAGAAGCGGTCTGTGAAGGCCTTCAGGTCGACATTGGCCGCGTCCACATTGGCAAAGACCCCGTCACGCGCCGACCGGGACACATAACCGGCTGTCACCGCCACCGTTCGCACGCCGGCGGCCCGCGCCCGCACCGCGACGGCGTCCATCCACTCCGCCCAGATGACCGGATCGTTGTACGTAAAGGCGATCGACGGACAGTCGTGACGCACCGCCAGCCGCACCACATCGTCCGCCGAGCACGTCAGGTTCGTGATCTGATCCCGCCGCGCCTTGGAGATCTCCCAATTCTGGCAGAACTTGCAGCCAAGATTGCAGCCCGCCGTCCCAAAGCTCAGGACGCGTGTGCCGGGCAGGAAGTGATTGAGCGGCTTCTTCTCGATGGGATCGATGATGAACGCATTGGCCGTGCCGTACCCGACGCTGACCAGCGCGCCCCCCTGGTTCTGTCGGGAGTAACAGAACCCGGCCTGACCTTCGCCAATGTTGCAGAGACGCGGGCACAGCGTGCACAGAACGCGGTCGTCGCCCGCCGAAGAGGGCTGCCACCAGCGCGCGGGCTCAGCCCTCGACGACGCGTCCGACCTCGCCGCTGTTGACCTCAAAAACGAAGTCCCCGACCGCCACTTTGTAGCCCTTCTTTGTGACCTCGACGACCTTGCCGACCTTGCCGGCGAACATGCCGGCGGTCACGCGCACGTGGTCCTGAGCCACGGCGTCCCCGTCCGCGTCCTTCCACGACGTCACGGCTTTGGCCTCTGCGATGATCGGCCCGCGTTGGCGCCCGCCGCCGCGTCCGCGTCCGCCGCCGAATCCACCGCGATCGTCGCGCCGACCACCGCCGCGTGGGCCGCGATCGTCACGCCGGCCACCACCCCGATTGTCGCGGCCCCCGGGCCCGCGGTTGCGGTCGTTGCCACGATTGCGATCGTTGCCCCGGTTGCGGTCGTCGCCCCGGTTGCGGTCGCCCCCAGGTCCCCGGTTTTCGCCCGGGCGCCGATTGCCGCCTGGTCCCCGATCGTTGCCGCGCGCCCGGTTGTCTCCGCCTGGGCGCCCCTGGCCCGGACCCCGATTCTGGTCACGCCGCCGGTCCTGCTGCTGCGCGCCCTGCTGTGCCGGTGGCTGACGGTTGCCATCCACCTCGGGCTCACGCACCGGGCCCTTGTAGCTCCAGCCACGCGATGCGGCCGCCGCCTCCTGCGCGCGCTCACGCACGCGAGCCGACGGCGTCACCGGCTTGCCCTCGTCCTTCTTCTCCGCCCCGTCAAACTGCCACTGCGGTCGGTACTGCCAGCCCCCTTTCGTGGACGGCTTCTGGGGCGCACGCGGAGGCGCCTGCCGCGACCTGGACCGTGGCTTGTCAGGCGCTTTTGGCTGAACTTCAGCCGGCGGCTCGGGCTCGGGAGCCGGCTCGGGCTCGCGCTGGGCTTCCGCCTCCAAAAACGCACCGCCATCCACGTGATCGTTGTCCGGCGCCCAGGCCACAAACCGATACACCGGTAGCAGCGCGGCGGTCACCTCGGCGCACAGGGCCGCCGCCGCCTCGCCCGCCAGGGCCTCGTCATCACGACCGAGCTGCCGCCCGATCATCAGCCATTCGGCGCCTGCATCAAAGGCGGCGCCCCAGCCGGCGCTCTGCTCGGCGGTGATCTCGGCAGCCGGTGTCGCAGGATTCTCACCGACCGCAACCACAAACTCGGCAGGCAGCGCATTGATCAGCGCACAAAACTCAGCGCATTGGTCGGCGTTGGCCAGGCGAGCCGCCAGGTTTCGGCGATCCAGCGCCGCGTGATTGTGCATACGCAGCGCCAGCTCGAGTCCACCGGCGTCCAGGCGAAACGACAGCGCCGCGTCGTGGTGATGAGGGGCCGAGTCGTCGGACAGGCCCACGGCCGCCAGCTCCCGCCGAGACAGCGGCTTGAGCTTGGCCCGCGCATCGTCGTTGCGAACCAGCGTGACCCACTGAGCGTCCACCTTCTTGCCGTTGAAGACGGTCGGGTGGTCCTGAGATGAACGCAGCGCCAGGGGCGCATCGAGGCCGGCAAGTACCTGCTTGACCAGCACCTCCATGTGCTCGCGCACACGCATCCGCTCGAGGTTGAAACGGTTGGAAGACCACTTGCGCTGCTCGTAAGCGTCGAAGTGCTCAGCCTCAAAACCAGTGAAGGGCGTGCTCATGGCGGCGCGAAGTATAGCGGGGCAAATACGTAGGTGGCTAGTACTGAAATGTGTCGGGGAGCCAACTTGCGAAATGGCGCGGCTCAAACGCTGCATTGCGCCGCAGCGCCACCGCTCTCAGCGTGCGCCCCATCAGACGCCCCAGCGACATCACCGCCGGCTGAGACGTGCCGCCCTTGAAGACGTCGACACCGGCGCGCACGAAGTCGGTCAGCATGATGCGATACGCGGTCTTCACCAGGCCGCGGCCGCGAATGCTCACGTCAAAGACCAGGTCCAATCCCGCCACCTTTCCCCAGCGGGGGTCCGAGCCGACGTCGGCGCCGAAAAACCCGACAAGCTGATCCCCTTCCATAATCGCGCGGTACGACGGGATAGCGCTCGCCAGGTCCTCCGCGATCTGCGTGCGGGTCATCTCCAGAAAGGCCGGCTGCATGCCGAACCAGCAATAGGCGGGCTCCGCAGTGAACACGCGCGCACGCAGCCGGCACGTCTCCTCGATCTGGTCGGGCTGCAGCTGCCTGATCAGCAACCCCGGTCCGGCCTCGACGGGCGGATCGCAGGTCTCCACCAGCCGCGTCAGCGCCGTTCGCGGGTCCCCCATCAGGATGACCGCCTCGATGCCCAGGCCCATCGCCAGCAGCTGCTCCATGACCGGGACGTGCGCCGCGCTCACCTGGATATCGGCATCCGGGCCAATGATATCTCGGAGATCGGTGAGGGTACTCAGCACCCACGCCAGAGCGTCCGTCCGGTCGGGGACGTACTCGATGATGAAGCGCTGTGTTCTGACACCGCACCACGTGTCATCCCCCCACGCGATAAAGGCCTGCAGCTCGCCCTCCGGCTCAAAAAGCCGCCAGTCCGTCATCGCCTCAAGCCCCGCGCTCAACTTCTCACGGGCCGCTTGTGTGGGGCGAGAGAGTGGAAGCTGCGAGAAGGTCCGAAAGCGGAGATCTACGGGGCGCACGTCGACGTCACCGTCACGTCGTCGATATAGACACCGGCGAAGGCGTTGGCGTCCTCGTCCACGGTGTCGAACCGAAACTTCAGCCGCACGCTGCGCCCCTTGAAAGCCGTCAGGTCGAGCAGGTCGATCGTGGTCCACTTGCCGCCGTTGGGCGTACCCTGCGCGTCCTCGCTCCACCACTGCGGGGCGCCGTCCGCGCTGTCCCAGACGACGATCTCCTGCGTCGGATCGTCGATGCGGTAGGCGGTCACGACCAGGCGGTCCCACTCGATCGCCGAGCTGAAGCCGGCGCTGTACTCGTTGTCGAGCAGCAGCTCAAACGACAGCCAGCTCTGCGCAGTCGCGGGCAACACGATCAGCGGACTCTCCACCGTGCCTGAGTTCGGCTGGCCCGTGTCATACGTACTGCCAGGAGTCAGACCGCCGTAGTGCAGCGAGCCCGGCGGCGTCTTGGCCGGCGACGAGGTCGGCACCCAGCCCACCCCGTCAAACGGGCCCGAGTCCTCGGTTTCGCTCCAGCCGTCCCACGACCCGCCGGCAAACGTGCTGCTCAGATAATTCAGCGTGCAGCAGCCGTCCTTCATGTCCAGCTTGGTCTCGCACAGGCCATTGACGCAGGTGTTTGTGGTGCACAGGACATCGCCGTCCTCGCAGGCCGCGTCGCTGGCGCAGCACACCACCGGGTTCTGACAGGAGCCCGACACACACAGGTCCTCAGTACACGGGTTGGTGTCCGCGCAATCCTCATGCTGGGTACAACAGCCCGGCAGCGGCGAGTTCGTGCACTCGCCCGCGATCACGGCCGCCGGGTTCTCGATGGAGCAGCTGTCGGTGGTGCAGTCGTTGTTGTCGTTGCACTGGAACGAGGTCAGACAGCAGCCCGGGATATCGACCGGCGCCGTGCAGTGCCCACCGTACTGCGAGTAGGCGCCCACACAGTCGTTGACCGTGCACGGGTTGCCGTCCTCGCAGTCGCTGTTCTCGCTGCAGCAGTTCACGTTCTCCGGATAGCTGCACGTCCAGGTCGCGCTGGAGCAGGAGTTGTACGTGCACGGGTCGCCGTCATCGCAGCTGATGTAGTTCGTGCAAAAGTCCGGGTTCTGCTTGTAGACGCAGTAGCCGTCGACGCAGAAGTCCGACGTGACGCCCAGATTGTCGTTGCACTCGCTGTCCAGCAGGCACGTCGTCGGCGCGCACGCCAGGCTGCCCATCTGGATGTTGTCGATGAAGATGCCCAGCGTGTCGTTGGACTTGCCGTCCACCGTCTCAAAGACAAACTGCAGCGTCACCGTCTTGCCGGACCAGGCCGCCAGGTTGACCCCCGCCGTGAACCACGCGTTGTAGGCCTGCGCCTTGCCCTTGTGCCAGACGACGTGGCTGTGGTCGGCGCCATCCTCGATCACCCGCAGCTCCAGCTTGTCGTAGAGCGAGCTGGTGTCGATATCCAAGAACAGGTCAAACGTGAAGCCGACGTCCACGCCGCCGCCCGGCAGCTTCACCTTCGGGAAGCCGACGATGCCGCTGTTGGCGGCGCCCGACGCGTAGTTCATCGCCTCGGGATTGCCGTACCACAGCGAGCCTGTCGGGGACTGATACTGAGGCCCATCGACGCTGACATGCCACCCGGCCACCGACGTCAGGTTCTGAACCGTCAGCGGGCCCAGCGTGCCGTCGTCGAAGTTGACGTCGAAGATGAACGCCCCTGCCTCGCAGCATGCCGGATCGCCGGTCGCCTGATGCAGGCAATACCCGACGTCAAACGGCGCGGCCAGCGGCGGCACCTCCTGCACGATCACGCAGGTGTCGACGGTGCAGGCGTCCTCGTCGTCCGCGCAGTCGGCGTCGCTTTCACAGCAGTTGTTGGTGTGCTGGCAAAAGCTGCCCACGCAGATGTCGTCGGTGCATGCGTCGCTGTCGTTGCAGTGCCCGTTTTCGGTGCAACAGACCCCGTAGATATAGTTGTACTCGCACTGCCCGTCGTCGTTCAGAATGTCGTCGGTGCACGGGTTCTTGTCGTTGCACTCCAGGTCCGGCCCGTCGTCGCCGCCCGGTCCCGGACCGCCTGAGCCCGGTGCGCCGCTGCCGCTCGTCGTCGTGTCGTCGGCGCCCGTGTCGTCACCCACGCCGGTATCACCGGTTCCCACGTCCGTCGTGTCGTCGCCGGTCGTCCCCCCCAGGTCGGAGCCGGTATCTACGCCCACACCGGGCCCCGAATCGACCACGCCGCCCGTATCGTCACCGTCGTCCGTCGTGTCCGCGATCGGGTCAAACGTGCGCGGCGCGCGACCGGCATCCGGCCACGACTTCCCGATCTCCGCACACGCAGAGACGAGCAGCAGCGCGGCGGCTGCGATGAGAAAGCGGCTAGCCAAGGCTAGGCCCAGGTGAGTGGTGCCAAACGGCGTTGCGCCCCTCGTGGAGCCTCGCCTGGCGATCTCGGCGCCGAGCGAAGCGAGGGAACGTAACGTGTGAAGGCGGGCCCTTAGGCCCGTCGAGCGCGTTCCGCGCCGAGAGCGCCGGCGAGGATCCGCGAGGGGCGTGACGTCGTTCGGCACCACTCACCTAGTAGAAGGTTCCGTATGCGCTGGCCCACGTCGTGCGGCGCCACATGCTGAGGTGACTGAAGCGGTAGCCATCCATGCTGAACTCGGGGTTCAGCGCCCGCGTCATGTTGAAGTACTTCTGTCCAAGCGGTACCGGATCGTAGTTGATCACGTCCACCAGGCGCGGCAGATCGACGCTGTTGTAGTCGCCGTGCGCCACGATCGCCCAGACCGTGAAGCCGTCCGCAGAGCTCAAGAAGACCGAGTTGAAGGTCGGATTGGGTCCGCCGTCCAGGAAGTCCCAGGACAGCTGCTCCTTGTTCAAGAACTCGTACCAGCGCGGACTGATCGGGTCCGGGAAGGCCATCCACGGGCCGACCGGCACCGCCGTAAAGCCGCCCGCATGCAGGGGCGCCTGGCCGTCGGTCCACAGCGCGTGGATATCCAGCAGGACCGCCCCGTCCTGCGACTCGTCGAACCACGCCTCAGCCGCCGGATCCCAGCGCAGCACGGTACCCGCCGTGCCCGCCGCAAAGATCGCGCCCGAGGCGTCACCCGTAACCGTCAGCAGCTCGCGACGGGTCATCGGCTCTACAACCTCCCACACGTCGGTCTCCAGGTTGCGCATGATGATCGTGCCGTTATCGCCGACCGCGACCGCACGCACGCCGTCCGACCACACCGCGTTCAGGTGCTCGCCAGAGGGCACGGCCAGGGTCGAGGTCCAGTGACTGCCGTTGTACTCGAGCACCTTGCCGCTCTCGCCCACCGCGATGACCAGGTCGTCCGCGATCTGGAACACACCCCGGAGCCCGCTGGCGTGGAGCACGCCCTCTTGCAGCTGCCAATAGGCGCCGATGTCACGCACGATGCCGCCGTCCCCAACCGCCCAGTCGCCGTGTACGGCGCGCAGGTGGAAGGCGATGGGCGGCGAGACCACGCCCTGCTTCCAGGTGGCGCCCGCGAACTCCAGAATCGTGCCGAAGTCACCGACAGCAGTGATGTGGTCCCAGGCCGTACCCGAGATCGCGTTGAGGTCAACGTCTGTGAAGTGTGGCTGCGGCCCCCACCCCAACGAGCCCTTGTGGACCATGCGCCCGCCGGGACCCACGCCCCACACGTCGTCCTCGGCGCTGCCCCACACCCCGGTCAGATCGCCGGTCATCCCGGTGCCCGGCACGTCCCAGCCGTCGTTCTCGGCGTTGCGGATGCGGATCGGATCGCCGTCCACCGAGGGCAGGCGATAGTTCAACCGATATGAGACCGGCGCCACACCGTTGGTATCGGCGATAATCGTCGTATAAAACGTGTAGGCCGCGTCCTTGCCAAAGGGCGCCAGCGACTCGGGATACCCGGCAAAGAAGCGCATCTCGCCATCCGTCCAGGTCGGCTGCTGTGCCAGCGGAATCCAGCCCTCGGCGCCGACGTCCACCGCGTTGCGATAGATCGGCGCGCCGATGCCCTCCTCATGCTCGGGCAGGTCGAAGACGCGCATGCGCAAGGTGCGGCTCAGCGGGATCGTCAGCGAGACCTGCACGTCGGTCACAAACTTGTTCAACCCAACCACCACGGTCGGCTGCACGCCCATGTACGTCGCGATGAACTGCCCGGTCTGCGGGTGGGTGTAGCCCGCGATGCAGTACACGGTGACCTCACCGATTCGGGACGTGAGCGAGAACGTCCCGTCCGTCGGGTTCACGAGCGCGCCCGGGCCTGGATCGGGGTTCGTGCCGAAGAAGTTGCGGCGGCTGGTCGCACAGCTGGCCGTGATCTCGCCCCCCTGCGGGATGCACTTGTTGCCGTCGCCCATGTAGGCGCACACAAAGCCCTCGGTGCAGTCGGACGGCGCCTCGCAGCTCTTCACGCACCAACTGCCCGTGTCGGCCAGCGGCTGACAGCTCAAACCCTCATCGCACGGCTGCGCGGCGTTGCAGGGGGTGCACTGCTGACCGTCCGGCGATCCGACCACGGCGCAGTTCGGCGGCGGCGGCAGCACGTATTTGCCGATGCCGTTCAGCCGGCCGCTGATCGTGCCGGTCAGGTCGTTGACGTTGACGAACGTAAACGGACCGGGCGGGCCCTGCTGGGCAGGGGGATCCTGCGGGCGGATGTACATCGTGACGTTCGTGCCGCCAAAGCCGGCGATGGTGTACGCCGAGAAGTTCTTGCGCGCCGCGGTGATCGTCCGCGGACCCCTCAGCTCGTGATAGCTGATGACGCACTGGCCGCGATCATCGGTGATGCACTGGTACTTGGTCTGCGCGTCGGACCCGAGAATGGCGGTCGCGCCCTCGAGCCCCTTGCCGTTGCTGCTGTTGAAGACCGAGACGTTGATCGTGCGGTCGATGAGGCCGCCCGCGATACCGGCCTTCTTGTTGGCCGGATTGATGTACTTCAGGCCCTCTTTGTAGACGATCGGCTTGGACAGAGTGTCGGACGTCATCTCTACGTCCACTGAGCCCTCGTCACCACGCGGCACGCGCGCCCAGACCACCAGCTGACTCTCCCACTGCACGTCGACACCCGGCTGGCCGCCGAACGACAGCGCCGCGTCCATGGGCAGCCCGGCGCCGATCACACGGACCAGCCCGCCGCCCGCCTGAGCGGCCGAGGGCGGATCCAGCGCAAAGACATGCGGCTGGTTGGTCAAGCAGTCAAAGGCGCCGGGCAAAACCGCCTGGCGACCGTCGACCACCACGGTGACGTCCAGCTTCCCGGGCGAGCACTGCGGCGTCTGAGCCAGCAGCTGACCGTCGGCCAACACATCGAAGCTGGGTGACGCCAGCGGCCCGATAAAGACCGACACGTCATCGCCGGAGCTAAAGCCCTCGCCGTAGATGGTGACCACCTCGCCGCCCACCGCGCTGCCCGACGTCGGCGTCAGCGAGGTGACCGCCAGCGGCTGCGTGTAGGTGAAGGCGTTGGCCAGCGTCGAGGTCTCGCCGTTCTGCGTGATAGCCACCGAGACCTGGCCCGCTGCCCCGGGGGGCGCCTGCACAAAGACCGTGTCCGGGTACAGCTCCGCCTGAATGCCTGTCGCGGGCACGCCGCCGAACGTCACGCTGATCGGCTGGTCGGTCTGCAGGCCCTGCACGATGAGCGCGACCTCGTAGCCGCCGCTGGCCGAGCCCTTGGCGGGCACGACGTTCCACAGCTCAACCCCGCCCTGCGCGGGCGCCAGGTAGGTAAACGCGTTTTGCAAAAAGCCCACGCCATAGGCGTGCTCAGCTACCAGCGTCGCCGGTCCGGCCGAGTCGCCCGGCGCGATGATCAGCGCCTGCGTACCGTCCTCGGAGATGTTGATGACCTGGGCCGGCTTGTTGGCCAGCGCCACCGTCATGTCCTGGCGGAAGTAGCGCCCCGTGACCTCGATCTGGGTCCCGCCGATCGTCGGACCGTGCGGCGGCCACACCTTGGTCACCTCGGGTGCGGCGACATACTCGAAGCCTTCCTCCAGCAGCGCCGCGATCTCGTTTTCCAGAACAACGCGCACGTCCGCGGCGCCCAGGTCCCCGGGCGGCGTCACGGCGGTCAGGGTGTTGCCGCTGATGACCTGCACATCCAGCGCGATGCGGTCGCCGAACAGCACCAGAACGCCGGTCTCAAAGCCGCGACCGTGCAGCGTGACAGGGTCACCTCCCTGGGGGGTACCGAGCGCCGGCGTGACCGAGTGCACCTCCAGGTCGTCGTAATAGACAAAGCCGTTTTCCAGCACGCCCTCGGCGCCGTCTTTGTTGACGACGCGCACGTCGGTGTAGCCGGGCTCGCCGGGCGGCGTTGTCACGTTGAGGTAGGTCTCGCTGATGTAGAAGACGTCGGGGGACTCAGCGTCGCCGAAAAACACCTTGGCGCCGTCTGCAAAATTGTCGCCGTTGACCGTCACGATCTCGCCACCCTCGACGCGCGCTTCGGACGGTGTCAGCTCGATCACGATCGGGTCCACGCCGATCTTCAGGTCTTCGGGGCCCTCCGGATCGTCGGGGATCTGCGTCGGGTGCTGCGGGGGATATCCGACGTGCGGCTCCAGTGGAGCCTCGTCGCCGGCCAGGTTCTCGGCCGCTTCCTCGATCTCGCCGCCGGGCACGTCGTCGGTCGCCGAGCAACCGGCGAACGCGAGGATGCTGATGGCGGTCGCGGTCAGAGCGACCCGCATTGCGAACTCTTTGGCCATATATCTCTTCCTGAATTGGTGCGCGCGTAGCCGGTTTCATCGTAGTGATACGGTCGCCCCAATTCAAGGAGATCGCGGTACCATCCGCGCTATGAGCGTGTTTGAGTTGGTGACCGAGAAGACACCGGCAGGCGACCAGCCCGCCGCAATTGAAGAGATTATCGCGGGGCTGCAGGCGCAGGAGCCGCACCAGATCCTGCTTGGTGTGACCGGCAGCGGCAAGACGTTCACGATGGCCAATGTCATTGAAAGAGTGGGCTGGCCGACGCTGGTTATGGCGCCCAACAAGACGCTCGCCGCCCAGCTGTATGGGGAGCTGAAGACGCTCTTCCCCAACAACGCGGTCGAGTATTTCGTCAGCTATTACGACTACTACCAGCCTGAGGCGTACGTCCCGTCGACCAACACCTACATCGAGAAAGACTCGACGATCAACGACGAGATCGACCGACTGCGCCACGGCGCTACCCGCTCTCTGCTGTCGCGCAACGACGTGATCATCGTGGCCAGCGTCAGCTGCATCTACGGCATCGGCTCTCAGGAGGCCTACAAGGGGCTGCTCTTTCAGGCCGAAAAGGGCCAGGTGGTCGACCGCGACGAGGTGCTGCGCAAGCTGGTGGAGATCCAGTACGCCCGCAACGACTTCGACTTCCACCGCGGCACTTTTCGGGTGCGCGGCGATGTGGTCGAGATCTTCCCCGTGTCGGAGGACTCACGCGCGATCCGGCTCAGCTTCTTTGGCGACGAGATCGAAGAGATCTCAGAGATCGACCCGCTGCGCGGCCGCGCGATTCGACGCCTGGACAAGGTCTCCGTGTTTCCCGCCAGCCACTACGTCACGCTGGAGGAGCAGCGCAAGTCCGCCATCGACAGCATCCGCACCGAGCTGCAAAGCCAGCTGGCCTGGATGCACGAAGAGGGCAAGCTGCTGGAGGCCCAGCGGCTGGAGGAGCGCACGCTCTACGACCTGGAGATGCTGGAGGAGATGGGCCACTGCTCGGGCATCGAGAATTACACCCGGCACCTGACCGGCCGCGAAGAGGGCCTGCCGCCGCCGACGCTCATCGACTACTTTCCCAAACCGTTTCTGACCATCCTGGACGAGAGCCACGTCACGGTGCCGCAGGTGGGCGCCATGTACCGGGCGGACCGCAGCCGCAAGCAGGTGCTGGTCGATTTCGGGTTCCGGCTGCCTAGCGCCAAGGACAACCGCCCGCTGAAGTTTGCCGAGTGGCTGGAGCGCGTCCCCAACGTCGTGCATGTCAGCGCGACGCCCGGCGACTGGGAGCTGGAGCAGACCGGCGGCGTGGTCACCGAGCAGGTCGTGCGTCCGACCGGGCTGCTGGACCCGACGCTGGAGATACGCCCGGTCGGCCAGCAGGTCGACGATCTGCTCGCCGAGATCCGCAAGCGCATCGAGGTTGACGAGCGGGTGCTGGTCACCACCCTGACGAAGCGCATGGCCGAAGACCTGACGGAGTACTACCGCGACATCGGCATCAAGGTCCGGTACCTGCACAGCGACGTCGACACCCTGGAGCGCATCGCGATCATCCGCGACCTACGCAAGGGCGTCTTTGATGTGCTGGTCGGCATCAACCTGCTGCGCGAGGGCCTCGACCTTCCCGAGGTCAGCCTGGTCGCCATCCTGGACGCCGACAAAGAGGGCTTTCTGCGCGCCCGCCGCTCACTGATCCAGACGATCGGCCGCGCCGCCCGCAACGTAAACGGGCTGGTCATCCTGTATGCGGACAAGATCACCAAATCGATGCGCGCCGCGATCGACGAGACCGACCGCCGCCGCGAGAAGCAGCGGGAGCACAACGCGCTGCACGGGATCACGCCGACCACCATCCAGACCGGCATCATCGACATCGAGGTGCCCGAAGACGAGGGCGGCGGGCGTGGGCGCCGAGGACGTGGTCGCGGCGGCAACCCGGCGATTCAGGACGCGCCGATGGAGTGGGACAACCTCTCGCTGGCCGAGGTCCGCAAGACGATCAAGGGCATGCAGGAGCGGATGTGGGCGCTGGCGCGCGAGGAGAAGTTTGAGGAGGCCGCACAGGTTCGCGACGGCCTCACCCGCTGGCAGAAGTTCGAGCTGACCCTGATGTAGTTAGAGCCCCTCTGTTTTGGTCAGGATCTCTTTCATGATCTCGCTGGTGCCGCCGCCGATGGTGATCAGGCGCGAGTCGGTCCAGGCGCGGCCGATCGGGTACTCGGTGGTGTAGCCAAAGCCGCCGTGCATCTGCATGCAGTCGTACAGCACCTTCTGGGCCAGATCGCCCGCAAAGAGCTTTGCCATGGTGATCTCCCGCATGGCGCCCATCGGGGTCTTGTTGACCTTGTCGACCGCGAAGTAGGTCAGGCGCCGGGCGGCCTCGATGGCGGTCAAGTGCTCGACCAGCTTGTGCTTCCAGACCTGGAACTTGACGATGGGGCGGCCGAACGCCTTACGCTCGCGACCGTAGATGATGGCCTCGCGCACCGCCTTCTCCATGCCGCTGACGCAGGCCAGCGCGGCGACCAGACGCTCGCCCTGGAAGTTGGTCATGATGTGGTAGAAGCCCTGTCCCTCGTTGCCCAGGATATAGCGCGCCGGCACGCGGCAATCCTCGAAGAACAGCTCGGCGGTGTCGGAGCTCTTGTTGCCGATCTTCTTGATCGACTTGCCCACCTGGAAGCCCTTCACGTCGGTCGGGAACACCAACAGGGTCAGCCCGCCGTAGCCGTCGCCGCCGGTGCGGACGCCCAGCGTGATGAAGTCGGCCCGGGTGCCGTTTGTGATCCACAGCTTCTGACCGTTGATGACGTAGTCGTCGCCGTCGCGCCGGGCCGTGCACGCGATGTTGGCCACGTCAGAGCCACCGCCCGGCTCGCTGATGCCGAGCGCGGCGATCATGTCGCCCTTGATGGCAGGCGCCAGGAAGTTGCGTTTTAGCTCGTCGCTGCCGAGCTCGTTGATGATCGGCGTGGCCATGTCGCTTTGGACCATCAGCGCCATGTTGACGCCGGCGTTGGTCGTGTAGACAAGCTCCTCAACGTAGGCGGCGGTCCACCACCAGTCCAGCCCCATGCCGCCGATCTCTTCGTCGCAGCGAATGCCCAGCAGCCCCAGGTCTCCGGCCTGTTTGAAGACCTCGCGCGGGAAGATCCCGGCCTCGTCCCACTCCTCAGAATGGGGCGCCAGGGACTCTGCGAACTTGCGCACCGTCTTTCTGAACGTCCGGTGATCCTCGGTGAAGATCTCCTTGTCCTGCATCTGAACCCGGTCTGCCTCTGTCGACATGCTAGCTCCTTGTGGGGTGGCGTGACGGGCCGCAAGTTACCGCGTTTCTTGACGTGGTCACAACAGACCTGTGTGATCGTTTCGATGAGAAAGTGGCACCTCGTGATTATCCTTCTCAGCTTGGCGGTGGCCTCCAGTGCCCTGGCCAAGAAGAAGAACCCCGGCCAGTTGGGCCCTTTCCGACTGGGCTCGACGGTGGCTGAGTTCCGCGCTGCGGCCAAGCGTGCAGGCTTTACCAAGCCGCGTCTGCAGGTCCCGCAGGACCGCGATCTGATGGGTCTGGGCCTGACGAACATCCAGCCGATCACCACCGAGGCGCGCGATCTGGAGCCCCAGGCGGGCAAGATCTGGCAGGCCACCGCGTACCTGCTCTCGGGCCGGGTCGCGTACCTCAACATCGACTACAAGCTTGAGGACGTGCAGCGACGCAAGCGGTGGCACCACGACTATGACGCGCCGATCAACGCGCGAAAGGCCCTGCAGGACGGCGCTTGGAGCAACAAGGGCGTGATCCTGTACACCGACCGCTACGGCACAGCCCTGCACGCGGTGGACTGGGTCGGCCTGAAGCGCTCCGACCGGGTGCTGGTGTCCGAGGACGGCGCCATCAAGCAGGGCAACGAGTTCTTCCGGCGCATCCACGCTCGACAGGCTGAGGCCTCGCTGGACCACATCCGGCGCCGCGTCCTGGAGTACATGCGGCGCACCCGCGGAAAAGACGGTCGCCTGGCGTGCAAGGGCCCCAAGACCGTGGACCTGACGCCCGGGCCGTCCGCGTGTGACCTGGAGCAGAAGCGCTTTCCGGCCGCGTCCAAGACCTGGACCAACACGACGTGGTCCGTGCTTGGAGTCAACCCGCGCAGCCTGTCGCGCTATTACTCGTACAGCCTGGAGTCGACCGGCGAGATGGCCACCGCTCGCATCACCCTGCTCGCGGTGGGCGACCTTGACTGCGACGGCACGGCGGCCACCTTGCGCGTGCGCATCAAGGCTGACTCGTCGGCCAACGCGCGCGACTGCCGCATCAACGACGGCGAGTGGGAAGTGATCAACCCGTTCGAGTAGGACTTCTAGACGAGCCGGCGAACCAGGTCCTTGGTGATGTTCTTCTGGTGCGACTCGATCGTACCGCCCCCGATCTCCAGCAGCTTGGCGTCGCGCAGCAGGCGCTCCACCTTGAACTCCGTGCAGTAGCCGTAGCCACCGAGCACCTGGACGGCGTTGTCCGCCACCTCTTTGGCGACGGGCGCCGCAAAGAGCTTGGCCGCGTCTGAGCCCAGCCGGTTGCGCCGATCGTGGCTCACGGTCTGCGCTACCTTGTAGATCAGCGCACGCGCCGCCTCTGTCTTGGCGTAGCTCTCGCCGATGTAGCGCTGAATCTGGCCGAACGCGTGCAGGTGCTGCCCAAACGCGGTGCGCTCGGTCGCGTACCGCACCATCTCTTCCATGCAGCGATCGGCGATGCCCAGCGACATGGCCGCCAGCGTCAGGCGCTCGATCTCCAGATTGCGCATCATGTTGGTGATGCCGCCCCCCTCCGCGCCCAGCAGGTTGGCCGCCGGCACCCGGCAGTCGTCGAAGTTCAGCTCACACATCGTCGACGCCCGCATGCCCATCTTGGGGATCTTGGGCTGCTTGATGAAGCCCGGCGTGCCGTCTTCCACCACAAACGCGGTGATGCGGCCCTGGACCTTGGCGTACACCAGCGTGAGGTCCGCCTCGGGACCGTTGGTGATGAAGGTCTTGGCGCCGTTCAGCACATAGTGGTCGCCGTCTTGAACGGCCGTCGTCTTCATGCCCAACACGTCGGTGCCGGCGCTGGGCTCCGTCATGGCCATGGCGCCGATATGCTCGCCGGTCAGCACTTTCGGCAGGTAACGGCGGCGCTGATCGTCGGTGGCGTTGAGATAGAAGTTGTTCACGAACAGCATCGAGTGCGCCAGGTATGCCAGGCAGAACCCGGGGTCGGAGCGACTCAGCTCGTGGTGAATGATGACGGCGGCCGTGCTGTCCATCTGCACGCCGCCCCACTTCTCGTCGACCGTCACGCCCAGCAGCCCCAGCTCGCCGCACTTGCGGAGCAGCGCCTTGTTCAGCGTCTGATTCTCGTCGTGGGCTTCCGCCTGGGGCTCCACCTCGGCCTGAACAAAGCTGCGGACGGTGTCGCGGAGCAGACCATGCTCCTCGGAGGGCGTGTAGATGTCGAAAGTAGGCATGGCCGGGGACTATATTGTCTGCCCCCGGCCGTGCGCAATGATGGATTCAAGTTTCGTGACCAAGCCGTCGCTAAATGCCGATGATGACGGCGCGTCGGGCCTCGGTCGGGGACTTGAAGACCTTCACGGGCTTGTTCAGGCGGGGCCGACGCTTGATCTTCGGCAGCGGCTTGCCCAGGTTCATGTTGCGCTGCAGCCGCTTGTTGTTGCGGAAGCGCCTCATCGCAAAGCGGCGGGTCAGGCGGTTGTGCCGCATGACGCCGATGCGCCGGGACTCGCGATTCTGCATCGACGTGATGCGACGGCGCTCGTAGGGGCGCAGCCGGCCGTCGCGCAGCGCCTTGTACAGCTTTCGCTCGATGCGCTCCTGGGCGCGGAAGAGCTTGGACGACTCACGCCATGTCAGCGAGCCGTCCAGGATGCCGCCGTAGATCCGCTCCAGCTGCTTGGCCATTCGGCGCTGAACGTTCATGCGAAACCGCATGGCTACGCTGGTGCGGGGCAGCCGCTTGGGCGCGCGGTCCAGCTCCATTTTCGGGTTGTACGGACGCGGCGGTGTGTGCGCCATGGCCGGCAAAGCGGCGCCAAGCGTCAATGCGAAGAGGGTAGACAGCGTGATTGCCCTGGTCATGGCGATGATCTCCTGTTTTTCAGCCGCCACGTTGATTCGTCCGGCACCCGCTCACGTAGCAGCGGTCGTGCCAGTCAACTTAACAGATTGATTAAACAGGGAATTCGACTAGAGGCGCGTCTTAGAGGGCCTCAATGTGTGGTGCTCAGGATACAGGTGATCAGAGGCAGGTCGTCACAGCAGTGCCGGAGCCGCGTCGTCGAACCGCGCCCGGGGCCCAGGCCCGGTAGTCCAGCTCTTTGAAGATGTTGTCGCGCTTCTCACACTCGGCGATCCAGGGGATGTCGAAGTTGTTGTTCAGCAGCTGGTGATACAGCTCCATGAAGCGCTTGAGGTGGTTGACCGTGCGCGCGGTCGGGTAGTCGCCCGCGGTCTCCGTGCTCAGCAGAAACGCCCAGTCGCTGGCCTGGGCCAACAGCAGCTCGCGACCGGCCTGGTTCAGCGCGCGTCGCTGGGTGTCGGACGGGTCGCCGAACTTCTCGCACAGCTCCACCATGCGCTCCTCGGCGCGATGCAGCTGCCGGTAGCACCAGCTGTTGTTCTTGTTCAGCCACACGTGGAAGTAGCCCTTGTCGCCCCAGCTGCTCATGCTGGGCGCGATCACCTCCAGCGACGGGTCCGACTCGACGAACTCTCCGGGCGTGCCCACCTTCACTTTGTCCTGATCGCACGCAGCCTTGCGGAAGAAGTTCTCCAGGAACCACGGTCCCTCGAACCACCAGTGCCCGAACAGCTCCGCGTCAAACGGCGCCACCACAAACGGCTCGGTGTCCATGAGCCCGGCCAGGTGACTCAGCTGCTGCTCACGGTTGAACAGGAAGTTGCCCGCGTGATCGGCGGCACGATCGCTCGCCCACTCGGGCTTCCACGGCGCCTTGTGGTCGCCCGTGCCGGTGATGCGGTGGTACTTCAGGCCGATCGGTGTCCGGTTCTCGCTGCTCATCAGCGGCTTGACGAGGTCCCAGTCGCCCTCGTAGCCGAGGTCTCGGTAGAACTCGCGATAGTCCGCGTGGCCGGGATACCCGGTGTCCGCGCTCCACACCTGATTGCTGCACTCGGGGTCGCGGCCAAACCCCACCACGCCCGCCGGCGTGATGATCGGCCGCGCTGTGCCGTATCGCGGGGCCGGGGTCCCGTTCAGCAGCCCATGCTTCTCCATGAAGTAGTACTTGATGCCCGCGTCGGCCAGCACCTCGTCCAGCCCGGGGGCAAACGCGCACTCCGGCAGCCAGATGCCGCGCGGACGGCGGCCGAAGTGGCGCTCGTGGTTGGCCGCAGCCACCTCCACCTGCGCGCGCCGGCCCTCATCGGTCGCCATCAACGGCAGATACCCGTGGGTCGCGCCGCAGGTCATCAGCTCCAGCTTGCCCCGATACTGCATGGTGCGCAGCCCGGTCAGAATCGAGCCGCCCCACCGATCCAGGGTGTCCCGGATCCCGTTCAGGTGCCCCACATAGAAGCCCGTCGCGTCATGCAGCTCGGTGTTTCTGCAGCGGTCGTGCTGCACCGTCGCGATGTGGATCAGGTGCTCCAGGCGCTCATCAAAGCGCTCGGTCAGCAGCGGGTCGGCCAGCATCTCGCACAGCGGCGGCGTCACGCCCATCGTCAGGCGAAAGTCGATGCTGTCGTTCCACAGCCGCTCCATCATGCCCAGCAGCGGGATGTACGTCTCCGCCATGGCCTCGTACAGCCAGCTCTCCTCGTAAAACAGCTTCTGCTCGGGGTGCCGGATAAACGGCAGATGCGCGTGCAGCACGATCGCGACGGTTCCGTGAGCGCTCATTTCGTGTCACCTGCCTCTGTGGGGCGCCAGACCTTGCCGTGGTACAGGCGCGCCTCTGCAAACACGTCCTCGATCTCCGGAGCGTCACCGCCCGTCTCAACACCCGGGGCGCCGCCGCTGGGTCGTGCAAAGCGGGGCTCGCGTGCAGGTGCCCTGGGACCGTCCGGCGGAGTAACAAACCCTGCCTCGGCCACCACGACGTACTTGCCGTCGCGCAGCGTCTCCAGGATCACAACGCCTTTGCAGTCCGGCGGCGTCTCGAACCAGTACTCCCGCATCTCAGCCGTCAGCGTGTGATTAACAAGCTCGGTGTTGTTGGCCACGACACGCAGCCGCCAGCCCTCGCCGCGCCACGCGCCCGCCTGCCAATACAGGTAGACCGTACCGGGATCGCAGACCATCACGCGCAGCCGCGAGTAGTCGTCGTCGCTGGGCAGATCGTGCGCTTTTTGATCGAAGGGATCAGCCATCGAATTCATCCTGTGTTAATCGACTTTGCAAATTCGCAATCCTGTCGGGGCGCGACGCTACCAGCAGCGCTATAGCGACCGCAAGAACCAAAGCGACACCAACCGCCTGGAATGGGTCGGGGTTGCCCGGCACAGTGATGCCGTCCACCCGGATCTCCAGCCGCGCCAGCAACACGCTGATGCCGTTGTGCAGAAAGTGAAACAGCATGGCAGGCAGAATCGAGCCGCTACGCAAGGCCAACAGCGCGAGCACGATGCCCAGCAGCGACGTCGGGATAAACCGGGCGGCCGACATGTGAAACGCGCCGAACAGCAGCGCCGTCCAGATCACCACCGTCCGCGTACGGAAACGCCCGACCATGGACCGCATGAGGACGCCTCTGAACAGCAGCTCTTCGCACACCGCGGGGCTGGCCGCGATGACCAGCAGCAGCAGCCAGATCGGAGACGACTCCCCCATCAGCTGCTGCATCAGCTCCTCCATCATCCGCCGGCTCGGGTCGTCGGGATCGACCGGAGAATGGGACTCCCACCAGCCGGCCAGCAGCATCAGCGGATACCAGCAGGTGCACCCCAACAGCAGGGCTGCGACCGTCGCTTTGGACTCCGGGCGGCGAAGGCCCAGCGTCTGCGCGGCATCAAGCTTTTTCACCCGGATGAACACAACCACGGGCACGGCGATCAGAACCCACTGGGTGAACGCCAGCCCCCCCAGCAGATGCCACGCCTGCGCGACCGAGCCGGCGTAGAACAGCAGCAGAAAGACGATCGCCGCAAGCGCCAGAGCCTCTGACGGCCGCGGGATCAGCGCTCGGGCGCGGGCGGTGCCATCGCTGCGGAACAGCCCCATCACGCCGGCCTCACCCAGCAAGATCGCCTCCCGCTCAAAGATGCGGGCCGCTATCAGCAGCGTCCCGAAGGTGTAGATGAGGCTCGACACCACCACCGCAAAGATGTGCTGCGTGTTGACCGTCCCCTCGAGCACCTCCCGCAACAGCAGCGCCTGATTCAACCCCGGCACCAACTGCAGCAGGCCGACCAGCTGCATGCCGGGAAGCTGCGCAAAGATCACCGGCAAGACGCACAGCAGATACACCGGCGTCATATACGCCTGAGCCTCTTTGAACGTGCGGGCGAGCACAGCCACCGTCATCATCAGGGCGGAGAACATCAGCCCGATCAGCACGGCGATAAAGCCCATCAGCAGCAGGGTGGTCGCCGTGATGCCCAGATCGATGCTGGCGGCCATGCCGTCGGGCATCAGCTTCACCATCCCGAACAGCAGCCCCAGCGATGCGATGTTTGCCGTGGCCGTTATCGCCGCCACAAAAAACACCGACAGAAACTTGCCGCTGATGATCTCCAGCGGCGCGACCGGCGCCGTCAACAGCGTTTGCAGCGTCCCGCGCTCCTTCTCGCCCGCAGTGACCTCGATCGCGGGATAGAAGGCGCCCAGCACCACCATCATCACGATCAGCAGCGGCACGATCTGGCCCAGCAGGTGCCCACCGACCTTCTTGGGCGGCGCGATGCTCTCGGTCTTCACCGTCAGCGGCTGCGCAAGCGTCAACGGCAGCTCGCGGCCCGCCAGCCTCGCCTTCACGATGTCCTTGCCCCACTTCCGCAGCAGATCCCGCATCTGTCCGCGGACGCGCAGCGCCGTCATATCGGTCTGGTCGTAAAGCAGGTTGACGTCCAGCGTGCCGTCGCCCGCCAGGCGCTGCTCGTAGTCCGCCGGTACCACCACCACCAGCTTGACGTGATCGCCCGTCAGCGCCTTTTTGGGATCGGCGTCGCCCAGCGCCTTCAGGTCGATGTTGTCTTCGGCGGTCAGGCGCTCCGACAGCCCCTCGGGCACGGCCTCGGCAGTGATGCCCACAGGCGCCAGCTCGGCTTCGATCTTCTGAATCTGGTTGACCGCGACCTGGCTGGTGACCAGAAACAGCATCGGGTACATCAGCAGCGGCAGGAAGATCATCAGGAACAGCGACCGCCGGTCCCGCACCACCTCCAGCAGCTCCTTGAACAGCAGCGTCTTGACCACCCACCAGCGCATCAGGCCGCCTCTTCCTGGTTCACCAACGTCAAGAAGGCCTGAGTCAGCGACTGTGCACCGGCATGCTCACACAGCTGCGCCACCGTGCCCTCCGCCAGCAGGCGGCCGCGGTGGATCACGCCGATCCGGTCGCACACCAGCTCGGCCTCCGCCATGTGGTGCGTACTGAGCAGCACCGCCTTGCCGTCCGCCGCCTCCCGCGTCAGCCGGTCCAGGATGAACTGCGCGCTGACCACATCCAGCGTGGCGGTGGGCTCATCGAGCACGAGCACCGCCGGATCGTGCGCCAGGGCCCGCGCGATTGCCGTCCGCTGTTTCTGACCGGAGCTCAGCTTCTCGCACCGCTTGTCCAGAAACTCGGTCAGCCCCAGCTCCTCGGCCATGGCCTCGATACGCGCCTCGATCCAGTCCGCCTCGCGACCGTTCAAGCGCGCGAAAAAGCGCAGCGTCTCCCGGGGCGTCAGCCGGCCGTACAGCGCGGTGTCCCCGGTCAGGTAGCCCAGCCGCGTTTTTACCACCATCGGCTCATCGATCGGCGACGCCCCGCCCACGCTCGCCGTCCCAAAGCTGGGCGTCAGCAGGCCCGCCAGCATGCGCAGCGTCGTGGTCTTGCCGGCGCCGTTGGGTCCCAGCAGCCCGTAGACCTCACCTGCCTCCACCGTCAGGTTGAGACGGTCGACGGCGCGCAGGTCGCCATAGTCGCGGGTCAGCTCTTCAAGTCGAATCACGCGCGAAGTCTAACCTTGATCTCCCGTAAACAGCACAACGACGCCGATCAGCCCGTTGGGGTGGTCCGACAGCTGGCCGATCGCCACGCCCAGATGCGTGTATGCGGCGTCCTCGGCCTGGGCGGGCAGTGCCATGGCCTCCAGATCCGTCGTCGTACCGACCCAGACGTACGCCCCGCGCCGCGTCAGCCCCGCCGCCTTGGCCGCCGCCATGACGCGCTTCGCCACCCCCTCTGACCGCCCACCGGCGACCACCATCACCTCGTCCGCGCAGATCTCGTCCAGGCGGCCATGACGAACCAGATCATCCGCATCGCCGCGCCGCTGCCCCAGGCGCTCCACAAAGCGCGCCGACGCCTTCTCGCCGTCGATCAGCGCGACCGGCTTGGCAAACAGCTGCGTCAGATGCCACTGGATGCGCCCCTTCTCGACCTTGCCCGCGACGCCCAAGCCGACCTCGGTAAAGGCCGACTGCAAGATGTTTCGCCGGTGCCCCAGGCTGTGCATCAGCCCGGCCTCCGCACCATAGATCGTCGGTCCCTTGGCCACGTTCTCCCCGTGCAGCGCGCTGCGGTACTTCGCCGCGAGCAGGCGATCGGACGGTCCGCCGGTGTTGGCCGAGACGTGACCAAAGAAGTTGTTGTCGCGCATGTCCAGGCTGTGCCCCCTGGCGACCTCGTCCAGCTCAGGGGACCGCACCAGCCTGGACAGCCCGAAGCGCGCGCGATCCTCGTTGAGCAGCTCCAGCGCTCGGACCTCGGCCTTGCGCGGGTCCTGGTCCAGATCGCTCTCGTCCGGCGGCATGAACGCGTCGTAGGTCTCCTCCGGCTCCATCCCAACGGCCACCGGCAGCTGCACGAGCGGGCTGGGTCCGTACGGGCCCGTCGCGCCCACGCTCACGTGCAGGATCCCCGAGTCCCGGCCCGCCTCGACCGACACCGAAAAACGCCGCCCGGCGCTGGTCATGGGCACGGTCTCCAGCAGGCCGTTGGGGCGCAACACAAGCGCGCTCGGGTCCCGGAAATCGGCGGGCAGCACCCCGGAGAGGACCCACGTGCCGCCCAGCGCGACCTGGCGCGGCGCCGGCGAGATGTCGATGCGGCGCGAGCTGACCAGGATGGCGATGTAGCGCGGCCGCTTGGCGCCCATGATGTAGGACTCGCCGATGCCCACGCGCCGCACCACGCCGGGGCGGACCGGACCCAGCAGACCTTTCAAGCGGTCGCGCACCGCGGACATGTCGTCGCCGCTGGTCGCGGTGTAGCCCTGAATGACCGAGCGGTCGACAGCGCCGGCTGATCGCAGCAGAAAGTTCACGATGTCCTGCGGAACCAGCGTCCCGAGCACCGAGTGCTGATACGCCAGCTCGCGAGCGGCCCGGCCCAGGTTGGCGTCGTACAGCAGGTCCCCACGCTCCAGAGCGTCGACTGCGGCAGCGTAGACGGCATCGGCCTCAGTCGGCTTTGGCGCGGCGTAGCGCCTGGCGGCCGGCTCGGTCAACTCGATGACGACCGGCTCGGACGGCGGAGGCGCGCGGGGCTCTATCGGGCGAGCGACAAAGGCGTCTTCGACAGAGGGCGCTCCACCGGCGTCCCCCGAGACCGCGCGGGTCCCCCCGGATGAGGGACCACGACCGGCACCGCCCGGTAACGGGAGCCCGGTGACCCAGTAACCAAATCCCAGGGCCGCGACGAGCACGACGACGGGCAGAAGGGCGCGACGCACCCCGGGACCATACCGCTCAGCGTAGCGAACAGCCACCCTTGTGCCATTTGCGGCGATCGTTTGGTAAGCTGCGCGCCGTGACCGTAACTCTTCACGATAACTGCGACTACGATGAGCTTGTCTACGTGCTGTCTCACGATATGCGTGCGCCCGCTCGCGCCCTGCGCCAATACGTGATTCTGCTGAAAGACACCGCCGGCGAGGACCTCAACGACGATGCGCAGCGCTTTATGGGCCGCCTCGATCAGGTGCTCGATCGGCTGGATGGCCAGCTGGACGCTATCTTGAGGCTCTCACGATACGGCTCGGCACGCGGCGAGGTTGCGCCGCGAAACCTGACCGCTATGTTTGAGACTGCGATGGCCGAGCGCGACATCGACGGCGATGTGGCCGCCGATCTCCCGTCGGTCGAGTGCGATGAGGAGCGATTGAGCTTTGTCGTGAACGAGCTGCTCGACAACGTGAAAAACCACGCCGGTGAGGGGGCCAAAGTCACGGTCACTCACGACGGCGAGCGCTTTTGGGTGCGCGATGACGGCGCGGGTGTCGCCGAGCGCGTACAGCAGGAGGTCTTCATGGTGTTTCGCCCGGTCCCGCGTCCAGGGACTGGCCGGAGCGGCATGGGCTTGTCATGTATCAGTCGGGTCGTGCGCAGTTTGCACGGGTCGATAGGCATCGAAGTACCTGACAGCGGGGGCACCCACGTGTACCTCGAGCTTCCGACCGCGTAGTAGTCAGTCCTTTACACTCTGACGCCCCCGGCTTATAGGTTTTCGCCCATGGAGGTCTATCTCTACTACAAGGGCATCGCTGACGAGGTCAGCGAGCTTGAGCACGAGATCCTGCAGCATCTCGTCTCCGCAGGCACGTCGCGCGGCTGGTTTCCAAGCGCCGCCAAGGTGACGGAGCGCATGTGCGAGCACGAGAAGCCGGAGGCCGTGCACTGCGCCATGGAGGCGCTCGCCACCCGCCAACTCTTGCGGGTGGACGGCGACGGCAAGATCGTTGAGGTCATCGGCGGCATCACGCACCAGGCGACGCGGTTTCGGGCGCTGACGTCCGACAACGTGGCCTTTCATCTGCGCAGCTCCCTGGACGCCCTGACGATCGCGCCCACGCTGCAGAAGACGGTGACAGTGCACACACAATGCGGTGTCAGCGGCGATCCGATCGAGGTCGAGTTCGACAAGGACGGCACGATAGTGCGCAGCGCGCCACATGACTTCACGGCGTTCATCCCGGCATGGGATGGATCGGCGCCGCTGCACGAGGCGCTGCCGCCGCAAGGCCTGTTTTTTGCCAACGACGCGCAACTTCATCAGTGGCAGGACAGCCACGGTGATCCCGACGGCATGCCGCTGACTCAGGACACCATTCGCTTTGCAGGGACCCAGATGGCCGGCGCACTCGCCGCGCTTTACGTAAGGATGTCGGTACGATGAGCCTCGTTATCTACAACACGCTCACCCGCAATAAAGAGCCCTTCCAGCCCATGGAGGAGGGGAAGATCAAGATGTACGTGTGCGGGGTCACCACCTACGACCTCTGCCACGTGGGTCACGCGCGCTGCTATGTGGCGTTCGACGTGGTGCAGCGCTATCTGCGATACGCCGGATACGACCTGACGGTGGTACGCAACATCACGGACGTGGACGACAAGATCATCGCCCGCTCCAACGAGCGCGAGATCGGGGCTACGGAGCTGGCGGACCAGTTCATCGGTGAGATGAACAAAGACTTCGCCGCGTTGGGGATTCTGCCGCCGGACATCGAGCCGCGCGTCAGCACCCACATCGACGAGATCATCGCCATGGTCCAGCAGCTGGAGGCCAACGGGCTGGCCTACAACGTGGACGGCGACGTGTTCTTCGACGTGCGCGGCTTCGAGCCGTACGGCGTGCTGTCACGGCGCAACCTGGACGACCTGCAGAGCGGCGCGCGCGTCGGCGTGGACGAGCGAAAGCGCAACGCCATGGACTTTGCGCTGTGGAAGTCGGTCAAGCCGGGCGAGCCCTACTGGGAGAGCCCCTGGGGCAACGGACGCCCCGGCTGGCACATCGAGTGCTCGGCGATGAGCTGCACGCATCTCGGCGAGGAGTTCGACATTCACGGCGGCGGCATGGACCTGATCTTCCCGCACCATGAAAACGAGATCGCGCAGAGCCACGGCGCCAGCGGGCAGGTCCCGGTGCGCTACTGGATGCACAACGGCTTCGTCAACATCGACAGCGAGAAGATGTCCAAGAGCCTGGGCAACTTCTTCACGATTCGGGAGGTGCTGGAGCGCTATCACCCGCAGGTGATTCGCTACTTCCTGCTGACGACGCACTACCGCAACCCGATCAACTACAGCGACAGCAACCTGGATGAGGCCTCCGCGCGCGTGACGTACCTGTACGACACGCTGCGGTTGGTCGATACGGCGCTGGCGGACGGCATCGATACGGAGAACGGTCCGATTATCGAAGAAGCCCTGGTCGACTCGATTTTGCCCAACTTCAAGAAGGCGATGGACGACGACTTCAACACGCCGGCGGCGCTGGGACACCTCAGCGACGTGCTGAAGCTGGCCAACCAGCTGGTGTGCAAGAAGCGCAAGACCAAGGGTCGCGGGCGCACGCTGAAGATCATCAAAGAGCGGCTGTCTGAGGTGGCGTGCGTGCTGGGCATCTGCGACGCCAGCGCCATCCCGACCTTGAAAGAGCTGTGCGCCAAAGCGGTGCTTCGCCTGGGCATCGACGAGGCGGCGGTCAACGCGGCGGTGGACGCGCGGACAGCGGCGCGGGAGGCCAAAGAGTGGGCGCGCGCGGACGAGCTGCGCGCGGAGCTGACGGCCATGGGCGTCGAGGTGATGGACACCCCGGACGGCACCATGTGGCGTCCTGTCGTGCAGTGCGCTGACTGAGCCGGTATTATTGCGACGGAGGCACATTAGATGGCAGTGATGCAGCTTCAATACTGGCCGGCCGAGGTGCTGCGACAGAAGGCCGAGCCCGTCACCGAGTTTGGCGACGAGCTGAAGAAGACCCTCGAGGACATGGCTGAGACGATGTACGTGGAGAGCGGCATCGGTCTGGCGGCGCCTCAGGTCGGGGTCTCGCTGCGCATGATCGTCATCGACGTGCCCAAGGGCGAGGAGCGCAAGCCGGACCTGAAGGCGCTGGTCAACCCGGTCATCGTCGAGAAGAGCGGCGAGATCATCTGGGAGGAGGGCTGCCTCTCGTTTCCCGGCATCACGGCGGACGTCACCCGCGCGGCGCACCTCACCGTGGAGTTTCAGGACTACACCGGCGCCAAATACACCATGCAGGTGGAGGGCCTTGAGGCCGTCTGCGTCCAGCATGAGCTGGACCACCTCAACGGCGTCAACTTCGTCGATTACCTGAGCCCGCTGAAGCGCAAGCTGCTGTTGCGCGAGTTGAAGCGAAACCTCTCCGAAATGGGCGTCGCAGCCGCGTAGGGAGTCCTCGAATCATCCGGGTCATCTTCATGGGCACGCCCGACTTCGCCGTCCCGTGCGTCGAGGCGCTGGTCGCTCATCCGTCGTGCGATCTGGTCGCCGTCGTGTGTCAGCCGGACAAGCGGCGTGGACGCAAGAAAGAGCCGCAGCCTCCGCCGGTCAAAGTCGCCGCGCTGGAGGCAGGCATCGAGGTTCTGCAGCCGCGTCGCATCAAGCGCGGGGCCTTTCCAGAGCGATTGGAAGAGCTGGCGCCGGACCTGATCGTGGTGACGGCGTACGGCCGCATTCTGCCGCCGCGCATCTTGGAGCTGCCGCGGCTCGGCTGCGTCAACGTGCACGCCAGCCTGCTGCCCCGGTGGCGAGGCGCCGCGCCAATCCAGTGGGCGCTGCGCGATGGAGACGCCGAGTCCGGCGTGTGCCTGATGGTCATGGAGGAGGGGCTGGACACGGGCGCCGTCTATGCCCGCACGACGACCGCGATCACGGCGGACGACACCGGCCAGACCCTGCACGACCGCCTCAGCCGACAGGGCGCCGAGCTGCTCTCAGCGCAGCTGGACGCCCTGATCGCGGGCGAGCTCACGCCGACTCCTCAGGACGACGCCCAGACCACGTACGCGCGCATGCTGACGCGAGAGGACGGGCGCCTGGATTGGAGCGGCCCGGCGGCCTCGCTGGACAACCACATCCGCGGCTTCTACCCGTGGCCGGGCGCCTGGACGACGCTGCCGGGCGGCAAGCTGCTCAAGCTGTTTCCGCCGGTCACGATCACCCGTGGCGACGGCGCGCCCGGGGAAGTGCTCGGATGCGACGGCAGCGGGCTGACGCTGGCGTGCGGCGAGGGCGCGATCCGGGTCGAGAGCGTGCAACTGCAGGGCAAACGACGGATGGCGGTGAGCGACTTCGTGCGCGGCTTCGACCTGCCGGCTGGGACTACGTTGGATCCAAAGTAACGCTGAACGCGCGCTGGGAGTTGGCGCGCAGGAAGACCGGCCGCGTCAACGTCTTGTGGCCGTCCAGCTCCACGGACAGCAGGTAGAGACCGGCGCCCAGCTTGTCGGCCTCGAGCGGTGTGCGACCGAGCGCCTGACTGGGTGACTCACCGGCGTCGGCGTCGGCGTTGTAGCTGCCCAGGTGGACGGTCGCGCCTGCCGGAGACGAGTCCACCAACAGCTGAGCGCTGCCGACGACAAAGCGGTCCCATGGGCCGTCGTTGAAGCGGTTGAGCATCTTCCAGAACAGCTGGCAGCTCAGGTCGTCGCCGTCGTTCTCAGCGTCCTGCAGGCGCGACCAGGCCAGGTCCGCCAGCTTGGCGCGCGCGACCAGATCCCGCTTGCTGTAGCCGATCGCGCGGGTGTAGGCGTCGTAGGCCTCGCCCCAGGCGTTGGCGATGGACAGCTCGACAGAGGCCAGCTCACGCTCCAGGCGCGGGGTGTCTGCATCACCGTCCGCGCGCGCGGTCTCCAGACGCTTGGCCAGGTCATCGCGCGCGTCGCGCAGGCGCGCATAGGCATCCGAAAAACGCTGCCCGCGCTGAACCTGCTCAAACGCCTTGTCGTCCGCCACCTCGCGCTGCTGGCGCCCCTCGACGTAGTTTTCCAGCGCCCGCCAGAACACGCGCACGTCCTGAATGCGGTCTTCGGGCTGCTTCTCGAGCGCGGCCATGCACAGCTCTTCAAGCTCGGGCGGAATCAGGCGGTTGGGCGTCAGCTGGCTGGGCGGCACGACCTCATCGCGCTCCACCCGGTCGAGCAGCACCATGGTGTCGGTGTCCTCGAACGGCACGTGCAGGGTCAACAGCTCGTACAGCACGCACCCCAGCGAGTAGATGTCCGCCGACGGCATGAGCTCGTCGTTTCTGCCGCACGCCTGCTCAGGGCTCATATAGTTGGGACTGCCGATCACGATGCACGGGTCGATCTCGCCACGCTCGCGAGCGTCCTCCAGGGCTTTGCGCAGCGGCAGGTCGGGCAGCCCCTCCACCGTCGCCAGGCCCCAGTCCGCCACCTGAACCTCGCCGTACCGTCCCAGCCGGAAGTTCTCGGGCTTGAGGTCGCGGTGAATGACACCATGCTGGTGGGCGTAGTCTACGGCCATGCAGATCTGCTGCAAAATGCGCAGCAGCCGCACGAGCGGGTATTGGCGCCCCGCCTCGGGGTTGCCGTCGCGCAGCAGCTCCAGGACGTCCTCCAGGCTCATGGAGTCCATCAAGCGCATCGTGTAGTAGGGCTCGCCCGCCGCGGTCATGCCGACGTCGTAGATCGGCATGATGTTGGGGTGCTCCAGCATCCCGGCCACGCGGGCCTCGGCGACCAGCGTGCCGACGTGCTCATCCTCCAGCATCGCGTCCGCGTTCAGCTGCTTCATGGCGACAGACCGACCCAGGGCGCGGTCTCGCACCTGGCGCACAATTCCCATGCCGCCGGCGCCCAATCGCTTCTCAAATTCGTACCGTCGATCAGCCGACGGCAGGAAGGATGCGCGGCTTCTGGGACGCAGAGATGCCTCGTCAACCTGCCTCTGAAGCATTGTGACTTGCTCCATATCAAGCAATCCGCGTCGAATTAGCACCTGCCAGAAAAGGCTGGAAGAGCCCTCCTCCAGCCAGTACTCACGGAGGGACTCAGCGAGCTGAACAGCAGTGATCAAGCCAACTTCGACCGCGTGACAGCCTATTTGGATCTGGTCGTCAGACATTCGCGCTGATTGTCGTCAGGCTTTGATAATCCGGTCAAGCGCTCGAACTGTAGTTGACAAGATGAATACCTCAATGACAGATTGCGGCGTCAAATGAAGCACTGAGTGGCCAACCGCCACCAAAACCCGAGAAGGGTGGAGAACTGGATGCGTAACACTATCAAGATGTTCCTGGCCGTGGTGGCCGTTGCTGGCCTGACCCTGTCCACTGGTTGCAAGAGCGACTGTGAGAAAGCTGCCGATCACGTGATCGAGCTCGCCAAGGCGGAGAAAGACCTCCCCAAAGAGACGCTCGAGAAGATGACTGGTGACGAGGAGCGCACCAAGATGGTCGAGAAGTGCAACAAAGAGAACAAGCCTGAGAAGATCAAGTGCGTTCTCGAGGCCAAGGCCCTCAAGGACCTGGGCTCCTGCAACAAGTCCGACAAAGAGTAAGTTCGGACCGCTTGTTGGCCACGGGCGTGGCGGGTCGGTAATCTTCCGGCGTGCGGCTCGTGGCCTTCAGCTTAACCCTCCTCCTTCTGCTTCCCGCTTGTTCGGTGAAGCAGCCTTCAGAAGCAGACGACCAGCTGAAAGCCGCCATTTCTGACGGCAAGTGGCCGGATCGGTCCGAGCGCGGCGCCAAGACCGAAGACCCGCTGCTGGTGGACCCCGACGTGCTGACGGACGCGCTGGGCAGCTACAAATACACGGCTGAGCAGACGTTCCGATATGTGGGCGACGACGGCGTCGAAGAGAGCTGGGTGCGTGAGCGGGTAGCGATCTCCGTGCTGGCTGACGGCCGGTATCGCCTGAAAGTCGATCGCGACTTCCGACGAGTAGACGACCCTCCGCTGCAGAGTGGCCGAGAGGCGATCTTCGATGGACAGCGGTTCTACACGCGGCTGCGCTTCGGCCAATGGACGGTGCGAGACCTGCTGCGAAAGGACCACGTCGCCTGGCTGCGCGGGTCCAGTCGCCATCTAAACGTGATGACGCGCCTTCTGGGCGACGCCATGACCCGGGATCGCGACGGCCGCAACATCAAGCTGGGCGTGGGCAAATGGCGGCCGCCGTCGCTCCCGAAGAATGTGCCGCTTGCGCAAGCCGCGCAAAGTGAGGGGCCCGCCTGGTACGCCTGGTGGGGGCGAACCCACACGCCAACCAAGGTGGTCGGGCGCGTCACGATGGACGATACGCACAACGTCGTGCGTGCCTGTGACCTCACCGTCCAGGCCAAAACGAGCGGGATGCGCACGCCGAGAGAGGTCACCTCCGGTCCCGAGCTGGCGGCGGCGACCCCTGAGCTGTTCGGGCCCGGGTCCAGAAAGGACGAGCCGCCCGAGCCCGAGAAGGTCGCCAAAGCGCCTGTACCGGCGCGCGGCAAAGCGACCTTCACCGCCGAGCTGCGGCTGCGCATCGAGCCGCTCATGAAAGAGATCGCGCTGAAGATCCCCCCCGAAGGCGAGGTGCACGACCTCAAGCGCCCCAGACCGCTACACATGATCGAGACGATTCTGCGCCAGGAGTCCGGCCCATGAGAGCCACGCTGCTCATCACCGCGTTGTGCGTCCTCGGCTGCGAGACCACGCCCGCGCACGTCTTCACCGGCCGCGTGCGCTACAAGAAGCAGCTGTCCAACCAGGACGGCCACGCGGGCACCGAGTGGCGCAATGCGGGCCGGGTTCGCGTCGAGCTCCTCTCGACTGACGGCACCGTGCTGGCCACGGCGTTGACGGCCGAGGACGGCACCTTTGCCATCCAGCACACCAGGTTCGAGACCCCTACTGTGCGCGCATCGGCCCAGTCGACCGGCCCCCGCGTGAACATCAGCGTGCACAACACCGACGTCACGGCGCCCCCGTGGTCACAGACGAGCCCGGCCGACGGCACCCTGGATATCGACATCGACGACCCGTACGTCGCAGGCGCCTTCAACATTGTGGCGATGATGCACATGGCCGCGGACGCCCTGGACGGCATCGCCCCAGACGCGGTGCCCCCGCTGCTGATCGTGCGCTGGGACGAGACTCTGAAACCGGGCTGCGGCTCCTGCTTCTACGAGGGAGAGCACCGCTTGGACGTCAGCGGGGAGAAGAACGAGGAAGACGCCCACGACGACGCCGTCATCCTGCATGAGATCGGTCATTATGTGGAGTCGGTCTTCGGCACCTACAGCAACCCCGGCGGCTTTCACGACCTCGAATACTCTCACCCCACG
>CAZJHX010000088.1:0-44215 GCA_964545715.1 uncultured Myxococcales bacterium | reverse complement strand
ATACCCTTCGGCGGCGCCGCAGCACCACGTTCTGGCCCCCTGGCACGATGCCAACGACGCGACGTTGGGGTTCATTCCGCAGATCAGTGGGTCAGCGGTATCGCCATGCGCACGCCGGCCAGTCCTCGCACGTCGTGGTCGTCCCGAAAGCGGTACTCCACATCCGCGAAGACCGACAGCGGCCAGTCATTGACCGCCAGCACGATCAGCTCGTATCCGGCAGTGGCCGTCGCCTGCAACACCCACTCGTCTCCGGTCGACCAGGCGTAACCGACGTCGCCACGGACATCGACCACCTGGCGTCCGGACTCCCACTCGTGGCGCACTTGCGCCGTCGCGCGCGTAAACGGGGCAATATGATGGGTCAGCCGGTCTTTGCCCAGCACGATGTCGTAGCTGGGGCCAAACCCGATCTGCGCGGTGCTGCCCAGCCGTCGCGAGCGCCAGAAGTCAAAGACGATCTGCGCGCGCTGCACGGTCAGCTCCCCGATGGTCTCCGGATCGTCAGGGCGCGTCTCAAACCGGCAGACCACGCCCTCCGCGCCGATGTTCAGCGGAAACGGCAGGTGCTTCGGCGGGTTGAGCGGCACGGTGATGAAGCCCTCCCGCATCCAGCGATGGTAGCGACCCTCGTACAACGTGGCTGTCAGGCTGAGGTCGTCGAAGCGCGTCGCGCCGTCCAGCAGCACGCGCGCACCGAGCATCGTGTGCACCATCTTCCAGGCGACATCTTCGTCGGGAAAATCCAGCAAGCTCCGATAAGCCAGCTCGGTCTCGAGCGCGCCCGCGACATCACCGTCCGCCGTCAGACCAACCGCGCCGCCGACCATCCAGCGTGACCCGGCGTCAAACCCGACCCGCAGCAAGCGCCCGCGCGCGTCCTCCAGCCAGGTGGTGGTCCTGGCTTTCTCGGGCGGTGCAGCCGCGGCCGCGCCAACGAACGACAGCACGACGACGACCACGACCAGCGCGCGGTTGTCGACGACCCTCATTCCTTGTCCAGACCCAGCGACTTCCGCGCCCGCGCCATCGCCTTCAGGTCGCGAGAGGGCGCCCACAAGCTCATGCGCAGCCCCAGGCCGGCCGTCATCTCCCAGCCTGCGACCGACTCCGGAAGATCGTCCCGATAGCCCCCGCCCACCGCGGCCCGCAAGCTCAGCGGCTGGTCGTTGATCGCCAGCAGAATGACCTCGTACGCCAGCTCGTTGGCAAAGCGATGCGTCACCCGCGGGGTGGCTGACCCCGTGTCAAAGATCAGCGGCGCCTCGTAGATGCTGTGAAACGTCAGGTGGTGAAAGCCGTCCTGGTCGGCCGTGATGTCCGCCTCGAGCGCCCCGATTGGGGTCGCCGCCCACAGCTCGCGGGTCTCTTCGCCCGAGCTGTCGAAGAAGGCGTCCATGGCGACCCCGGCACGCAGCCGCACGTAGCTGGACAGGTCCGGGTTGTGCCACAGGTCCATCGTGGCGCCGCCCGCCAGCATGCGCATCGTCATCCAGTCCTCAATGCCTCTGGGCCGGTACTCCATGCGCACCAGCTCAGTCCACCAGCCCACGTTCAGATACAGGTCGTGCCGCTCCGGCTCCGGCCAGAACGTCGTCAGCCGCAAGAACGGCGTGTCGCTCTCGTGACTGCTGTCCATGCGCAACAGCAGCATGTCGACCGACAGCGGGTTGAGATAGACGTCGCCCACGAAGGCGTGAACGCGAAAGCGGGTGCGCAGCTTGCGCGTCAGGATGTCCACTCGCACCCCCGTCGAGATGCCGACCGAGTTGAGCGTCTGGCGATCGCCGGGACCCAACCGATAGGGCCACCCCGCGCCCAACCACACCCGGCGGTTGAGGTCGAAGTTGTACTGAAAGACGCGCCCCTGCTCGTCGCGCAGCCAGCCCGGCGGCGACTCTGCGACGGCCTTCACAAAACGATAGCCGTCCTTGATCCGGCCCATGCGCCGCTCGTGCGAGCGATGCGGATGCCGGCAGCTGCGGACCCGCTCCAGCTTTCGGCAGCGCGGCCCCTGTCCACCTCTCTCGCAGTTGGAGGCCCACAAGCAGACCCGCTCCGCGTCGTCGCTGCGCTTCGTGCACTGGACGCGGATGGGGCGACCCTTCTCATCGGACATGCAGAAGATGGGCTTATCCCAGTCCATCGTCGGCGTCGCCGTCTTCTCTTCTGTTTTTGGTTCCTGGGCGGCGGCATCGGCCGCAAGACACAGCAATAGCGTGAGCGCGAGTAGTAAACGCACTTATCCATACCCCTTATTCAGTTGACCACCGGAACAAACCCTGACTAAGCAGTCAGCAATCCGCGTGCCAACAAAGGGAGCCTTTAGTTATGAGGAGTTAGCGACTTGGTGCGTACGCGGCTGCGCGATCGGGTCGAGAAATGCGAACTGATCGCGCCAGGCCTGCTTCGCGATCGCCTGCCAGATCAGTACGTGAAAGGCGTGAATCCCGCCCTCGTAGAGCCGCGCCTGGTGCTGGACGCCGCGTCGCGCCAGAGCCTGACCGAGACGTCGTGTGTCGTCCTTCAGCGGGTCGGCGGTCCCGGCAAAGGCAAAAAACGGCGGCAGCGCAGAGGCCGGGCAGTCGTCGCTCTCCAAGATGCGCAGCGGGTCCGCCAGTCCGGGCTGCGCGGCGCGACCCACGTAGCTGTCGCCGACAAAGCGCGTGTAGTCGTCGACCCACGGCGGCAGCTTGGCAAACATGCGCCCGAAGCGCCCGGCGTCGCTGGCCTGAAGCAGCCCGCAGGCCGGCACCACGGCCACTGGACGCACCCCCGCCTGTCGGACGGCCGCGGCATACGGCTCGGGTCGGTCGAAGGACGCCGCCACAGCCAGCGCCGCGACCAGGTTTCCGCCCGCGGACTCACCGGCCAGGACCAGCCGCTTCGAGTCCGCGCCATATGCGCGTGCGTGACGCTGGACCCACATGGCCGCACGGCAGACATCCTCGATCGCCGCCGGGTAGGGGTGCTTCGGCGCCAACCGATAGTCCACGTTGAACACCACGTATCCGCGACGCGCAAACGCCAGCGCCATCATCCAATGGGTGTCCTTGGACAGCATGTGAAAGCCGCCGCCGTGGACATAAAAAACGGCGGGCCGGACTCCGCTGTGCGCGACCGGACGCCACACGTCCAGCTTGTGATGCCGCTTGTCGGGCCCGTAGGCCACGTCCCGCATCACCTGCACGCCGTGGCGCCGCGGATCGGCCAGCGGATTCAGTCTCCCTGCCCGGCTCAGGCCCTCGCACAGCGCCTGAACCATGACGGCACGTCGCCGCGTTCGCAGTCGCTTCAACATGTTGGTCATGCACCGATGGTACGCTGTGCGCCGTGACTTGGCAGCTTCATCTGCGCCTGGACCCGCTGCTCGCGGACGCGGTCGACGAGCTGATCCGCGCCCGAACCGGGTGCGAAGTCGCGCATACAGACGGCCTCAAGTGCACCTTTGAGTCCCGGCCCGACGCCGCCTTCATCGACGCCCTGGGCACCTGGCTCTTCAACCTGGGCGCGCACAACGTGGCCGTCCGCAGCCGCCGGGGCGACACCGACTGGGTGGACGGCTTCCGCGCGCTGGTCACCGCGGCCCCGATCACCTCCGACATCTGGGTGCGACCGCCCTGGGAGGCCGACCCGCCCGGCGTCCCCCACTGCCTGGTCCTGGAGCCCGGTCTCTCGTTCGGCACCGGCACCCACGCGACCACGCGCCTGAGCATGACCCTGCTGGAGACCGCCCTGCACCCGGGCGATAGGGTGCTGGATCTCGGCTGCGGCAGCGGCATCCTGGGCATCGCCGCCGCGCAGCTGGGCGCCGAGGTGCTCGGCATCGAGATCGATCCCGCCGCCGTTGCTCAGGCCCGGGCCAACGCCGCCCTCAACGGCGTGGCCGACCGCACCCGCTGGACCAGCGAGCCCCTCACCGCCGATCAGGGCCGCTTCGAGATCGTGGTCGCCAACATGTTTCTGGGCGTGCTCACCCAGCTTGCGCCCGACATCCGACACGCGTGCTCAGGCACCCTCATCGTCAGCGGCCTGCTGGTCTCGGAAGAGGCCGCCTTCGGCGTCGCATACCCCGATTTCACCGTGGAGCAGCGCTTGGAGCGCGACGGCTGGCTGGGCCTGCGCCTGACCCCGGCTTAGTCGTCCTTCTTGCACACCTGGGTTGTCACGTCCTGGGCCGTCCCCTTTCGATCGATCAGCACCAGGTCCTCGCACTTCATGTTCGGCTCACTGCAGTCTTCGTCCGTCGCGCACAGCTTGCTGCAGTAACCCTTGTCGTCTCCCGCGCCGGGCAGGCAGTAATTCGACTTGCAATGCTGACTGGGGCTGGAGGACTCGAACGTGATATCGCACGCGTCACCGAGGTCGGCCGTGGACAGCTTGAAGTCGCCAAGCGCGTCGTTGAAGCCAGCACCGAAGCACAGGTACTCCACGCTTGTGGGGCCGGTCGCCCCGACCGCGATCGCGATGGCCTGGCAGGCCTGATCGGCGCCGGTGCAGGTGAGGTCGGCCGAGCAGTCGTCCAAAGGCGAGACCTCGGACACGACCGGCCGGCACAGCGGCACGTACACGGTGTCCTCCGGCGTGGTGACGTCAAGCCCGTTTGAGTACAGATACGCAAAGCAGAACATGTTGTAGGTGCCGGCAAACAGCCCCAGCGTTTGAGGGCCGGCCGGGCAGTCCGATTTCTTGGAACACAGCGCCGTACAGAAGCCGGGCTGGTCGCCTTGTGAGCCCAGACAGAACCCGGACTTGCACGTAACCCCGGAGCTGCCGCCGCACGCGTCCCCGACATCGCCCTCGCCGGGCTTGGTTTCGGTGCAGATGCCCGTTGCGTCCATGGCGCCGTCGGGCTGGAAGAACGAGAAGTAGTCACACGCCTCGGGGGTCGGCGAGCCGGCACAGTCGGTGTCGGCGCCGCACGGGGTCTGCGTGCCCGGAAAGTCCACGCACAGCCCCAGCGGCAGGTACTGGTCATCAACGTCGTCGTTGTTGTAATCGACGCCCGACGCGTTGGCGTTGCACTTCATGCTGTCGCCGCCGGCCGCACAATCGCTGTCGGCCTGGCAGATCGCCGAGCACGTGCCGTTGTTGAGGCAGGGTCCGGCGCACGGTGGCTTGGGTATCGCGTCGGTCGCGTCATCCTCGCACGCCTCGCCAACAGCCGCCGCGTCCGGCGCTGCGCTGGCGCAGTAATGCTCCCATGCCGCGCCCTCGTCATACTCTCCGTTGAAGTTGATGCGGCAGAAGTGCTCGTCGCCCGGGCAATCCGCGTTGCTGTCGCACGGCTTGCCCCAGCAGATCGGAAACGTGATGTCGGGATTGCTGTCGCCGAAGATCTCAAAGTCCGGCAGACAGACCATGGCGTTGGTCCCGCAGTCCTCGTCGCTCTCGCAAAAGCCGGTACACCCGGGGCCGAAGCACAGCCTGGTCTCGCAGTACGTCACGTCGCCCTCGTCGGGGTTGCGGTTGCAGAACTCCCCGATCGTGGCCGCGCCTTTTGGAGCCGCCGCGCAGCGCGTCGAATAAGCCCCCAGAATGTACTGCAGCTGGCAGGTCTCCGTCCCGGGACAGTCGCTGTTGTTCGCGCACGGCTTGAACGTGGTGCCCGGCACGCAGAAGTTGACCGGCATGCCCTGGCCCGGCGGCGCAAACGCGATGCACGTGTAGTCCTCTCCCATCCAGCCGTCGACCGCTCCCTGGCAGTCGTCGAACGGCGCGTCGGGGTCGTCGATCCCATCGGGTCCCACGTTGCCCTCGGCGTCGACGATGTCCTTGGTCAGCGTGCAGCTCTTGGTGCACGCGGGCTCAAAACACTGCCCCGTCTCGCATTTCGCGTTCATACATGCCGGCCACGCCGGGTTGTCGACAGAACCGGACGGGGTGTTGACGAACGGCTGGCAGTCTCCGCCGCGCTGGCACTCGCCGCCAAACGGCGACAGGTCCGGGGGCGGATCGAAGGTGTCGCACGAATGCTTGGCGTTGTTGCACAGCTCACCGAACCCGCAACCGGGCCCGCAGACGCCGCCACAGCCGTCGGGCCCACACTCCCAGCCCGGCTGACAGAACGGCTCGCAGCCGCCGTTGTCCTCGCACGTGTGTTTTGCGTTGTTGCACACCTCGCCGCCGAAGCACCCGGTCCCGCAGGTCCCGCCGCACCCATCCGGCCCGCACTCCCAGCCCGGCTGACAAAACGGCTCGCAGCCTCCCAACGGCGGCGGCGGCTCGTATTCGACCGTGGCACAGGTCTCAAAAGCACTTGTGCAGCCCGCCCCGCCCTGGCACGACAAGCACGTCGTTGAGCCCGGATCGGCGAAGCACTGGGCCAGGCAGCCGCCGAAGATGCACGCCGCCAGCTCGCTGTAACACGAGGCGCACGGGTCCGAGAGCCCCGTCTCGTCGGCGATGCACACCGCCGCACACGCAGGGTCCGTGCCCACGCAGTTGATCGCGCACGTGAGCGCTTTGGGCGTGACCTTGCCCCCGAGCAGCAGGAACTGGTCCTCAACGCCGGCACACCCCTCCACGGGATCCGGCGGATCAGGCACAGGCGCGACCACGCCGGCGCACTCTTCAAACGCCGTGAAGCACCCACTCTCCTGCTGACATGCCAGACAGTCCGCGGCACCGGGATCCGCCGCACACTGTGCGACACAGTTGCTGAGGCCGCAGTTGGCGAGCTCACCGACGCATTGCGCGCACCCGGTGGACAGCCCGGTGCTCTCCCACACGCACTTCTCAACGCAGCCCTCGTCCTGGCCGATGCACCCCAGCGCGCACGTCAGCGCCGCCGCGCTCACGTCCTGGGTCTCCAAGATCGCGGAATCGCTGCCACCAACACACGCGTCGCCCGTCGGTGGCTCACCCGTATCCTCAGTGCCCGTGTCCTCGGTGCCCGTATCCTCGGTGCCCGTGTCCTCCGTGCCCGTGTCCTCGGTGCCCGTGTCCTCCGTGCCCGTGTCCTCCGTGCCCGTGTCCTCCGTGCCCGTGTCCTCGGTGCCCGTGTCCTCCGTGCCGGTCGTGTCGGTCTCGGCCGTTCCCGTATCGTCCGTGCCGACCGTACCCGTGTCCGTTTCGCCGGACGTATCACTCCCGGTCACGTCCACCGTGCCGGTGTCCACGTCCGTGCCGCCCGTCTCGTCGCCGGTCCCGCTCGTACCGCCGTTGCCGGCCCGTCCACCACCGGCCGGTCCACCGCACCCACTGACCACGAATGTCACCACGATCAACGCGAAACAGACTCGCATCGCTGCCCCCAAACCGTCTTTTTGATGTCTGCGAGCATACCGCCGGCGTCCTCGACCCGCAGCCCACTTTTCAGATCTACGCCAGCAGCGTCAGGAGATCGTCGCGGGTGAGGCCGCCCGCCTGCGCGCCCTCTCCAAGTGCCGCTTCCGCCAGCGCACGCTTGCGATCCTGCAGCGCCAGGATGCGCTCCTCGACCGTATCGGCGGCGACCAGGCGGTGGACAAAGACCGGGCGATCCTGCCCGATGCGGTGGGCGCGATCCGCGGCCTGATCCTCCACCGCCGGGTTCCACCAAGGGTCGACCAGAAAGACGTGGTCCGCGGCCGTCAGGTTGAGGCCCGTGCCGCCCGCCTTCAGGGACAACAGCATCACCGGCGGGCCGTCCGCGCTCTGAAAGGTGTTGACCACCGCGCCCCGATCGCGCGTGCTGCCGTCCAGCCGGATGAACGGGACCTGGGCCGTATCCAGATGCGGCTCGATGCGATCCAGCATCGACGTCCACTGCGAGAAGACCAGCGCCTTGTGGCCCTCACTGACCGCCGTGTCCAGGGCCGACATCAGCAGCTGTACCTTGGATGACGTCTCGGCCTCACGCCCCGGGACAAGCCCCGTATGGCATGACGCCTGGCGCAGTCGCAGCAGCGCCTCCAGGGCCTGCAGCACGCTGGTGCCCGCGCCCAGCTTCTTGACCACCTCTTCGCGGGTCGCGGCTGCGATGGCCTCGTAGACCTGCCGCTCCGGCGGCTCCAACACGCAGCGCAGCACCAGGTCCGTACGGGCCGGAAGCTCGGTAGCGACCTCCCGCTTGAGGCGGCGCAGCACAAACGGTCGGATCCGCTGGCGCAGGCGGGCCGCGACACCGGGCTCGCCGTCCGCGATCGGGCGCGCGTACCGCTCCTGAAAGTCCTTGCGTCCACCCAGCAGGCCACGGTGGGTGAAGTTCAGCTGACTCCACAGCTCGTCCAGACGGTTCTCCACCGGGGTACCCGTCATCGTGACCCGGAAGCCGGCCTTGAGGCGGTAGGCCGCGCGGGCCACCTGGCTGTCGGGGTTTTTGATCGCCTGGGCCTCGTCCAGCACCACGCTGTCCCAGCCGACCGCGCTGAGCTTGTCGATGTCCAGGCGCATGATCGCGTACGTGGTCAGCGTCACCTGCGCGTTGGGATCGAGCGCACGCTTGGGGCCGTGGTAGATGCTGTGCGTGAGGTCCGGCCGGAAGCGCTCGATCTCCGCCGCCCAATTGTGCAGCACGCTGGTCGGCGCCACCACCAGCGTCCGCCCGGTGATCGCGCACAGGGCCTGCAGCGTCTTGCCCAGCCCCATGTCGTCCGCCAGCATCGCGCCCAGACCGGCCTCTCGCAGAAAGACCAGCCAATCGACGCCGTGCTGCTGATAGTCGCGCAAGGTGGCCCGCAGATCGGCCGGCGCCGGTGCGCGCGGGATGCCGTCATAGCCCTCGATCAGCGCCCGCAGGCCCGCAAGCTCCGCCGGCGGGGGCTCGTCCAGGTCGTCGCAGAGGCGCCCCAGGTCCGGGACCATGCAGGCGGGAAGCTCGCCGCGCTCATCTCGTGCGGCCAGCAGATCGGCGATCGGACGGCCATAGCGTGCCAGCCAATCCACCGGCAGCGGCGCCCACCCACCCGTCGACAGCGGCACCAGGGACGCGCCCGCCTGCCAGGCCGACATGACGCCGGCCGCATCCGCCTGGCCATGTCCCGGCGAGTTGAAGCGCACATCGAAACCGGAGCGCGACGGGTCCACGTCCACATCCAGCGGCGGCGCCAGGTAGAAGTCGTCCAGCCCCAGACCCTCCACATCTCCTCTCCAGCGACGCAGGCGCTGCGCAAAGGCCACGGCGTCCTCGGAGTCGAAGCGCTCTTTGTGCCCAACGACCACGTCCAGACCGCGACGTACCCGACCCTTCAGGCGCGCCTCTTCCGCCGTGTCGCGCACCGGGACCTGGCGCTTGTCGCCCAGCAGCGTCAGCCTGTCGCCGTCCACGCGGGCGATGGGCGGATCGCCGTACACCAGGATGGGCATCACGATCAGCTCGTGACCCTGCCGGCTGGTCTGCACCACCAGCCGCGGTGGAATGCGCGTCGCTTTGGGCAGCCCGGCGCCGTCCTCCACGACCTCGATGCGCTGACGCAGCGACGGCAGCACCTCACCGATGAGCCGAGACACCTCCGCCCCGCGGTACAGCTTGCCGTTGCGCAGCTCCTCCAGCTCGCGGCCGGTGAGCCCGCTGTTGCCGATCGGGCGCAGCACATCGCCGCACACCGCCACCCCGTTGTTCAGCAGCTGGGTGATGCACGGGTCATGCTCGGCTCGCACTTCGTAGCCGTCGTCTCGCTTGGTCACCCGCACCCGCAGGCCCACCTGCCGCGTAGACATCGTGATCGGCTCGCCGTCCAGCGTCACGGGCGCCTCACGCAGTGTCTTCATCAGCGCGATCATCTGCGGTGCGGGAATCCAGCCCAGCTGGTGGTAGCCCACGACGCGCTCCACCTCCAGGTCCAGCGGGCTGCCGACCACGCGCGGCCCGTCGCCGGACTTCATCGCGGCCGCGGCCACGGTCCCGCGCAGCGGCGTCTCCTCACCGCCCGCGATAACGACTCGGTTCAGCCGCAGCCCACCCTTGGCCCGCACCAGCCGATAACCGATGGTGCCGTATTCGTCAGACGACTCACTCAGGTCACCGCCCGACTCGGCCGCCCGCTTCAGCGCGATGAGCCCCACCACGATGTGCTCGCAGATCTCCTCGCGCGGCGTGCAGTCGCACATCCAGTCCTCGTCCTCGGTAAAGATGCGCACCGTCCGACCCAGCACCGCGATCGGCGACGTGACCGTCAGCACGATCTCCTCGCCGTCGTCCGACTGTTGATGCACGTTGGCCGAGCGCGACAGGGACACGCCGCGCGACCAGATGGCCCCGGGTGCCTCCTCATGCAGCGCGTCAAAGACGGGTCTGATGCGGTCCAGGCTCACAGCAAGAAGGGAGAGGGCTAAGTGACCTAGTCCTCGCACACCTCGTGGACGCAGAAGCCCTTGGCGCAGTCGAACATCGTCTCGCACGCGCCGCCCGCCGGGTGACGCGCCTCGCAGGTGCCCTCCCAACAGGTCATCCCGTCGCCGCACATATAATGCGGCTCGCGCTCGCAGACGTCGCCGGGTCCCGGCTGCGCGGAGCAGACGGTCTTGATGCAGTACAGCCCGACCTCGCAGTCGGTCGTATCGCCGGCGTCGCACACAGCGCCCACCTTGCCCTCTTCGGCGCAGCGGCCGCCCACGCACGCCAGAAAGCCGTCGCAGTCCTTGTTCTCGGTGCACTCGCCGCCGTCACCGGCTTTGGCGGCGCAGACCTGCTCTTCGCATTGCAGACCCAGCTCACAGTCGACGTCGGAGTCGGCATCACAAGCGCCCCCGACCGGGCTGCGTGGCGCGCACAGCTCGGCGATGCAGGTGAGGTTGCCGGCGCACTCAGAGTCCTTACCGCACGTCGCGCCCTCGAGGATCGCGTCGCCGCATTTGTCGCCGGTCAAGCACAGCAGGTCGCCCGTGCAGTGGCCGTTGCGATAGCAGACCCCGCCGGCGTCGCTGAGCGGCCGGCAGCGGTAGTCCAGGCAGACGTTGCCGTCAGCCTCGCAGTTGTGGTCGAAGCAGCACAGCCCGCCTTCACGCACTCCGCGCGCACCCGCGACCAGCAGGCACAGCGGGTTGCCGGTACCCCAGAAGTCCGTTTTGGTGGAGTCCCACTGCGGGGTCAGGTTGTCGCACGGGGTCGCCAGGACCTGTGACGCCTCAGCCTCGTTGCAGCTTGTGACCGTAGCGCTGTCAGTACTCGCGCAGGACGCGGCATAGTCGGCAGCCTGCTGACACACGTTGCTGGTGGTGGTGTCGCCGGCACAGCCGAAGACGATCGTCGCGCTGAGAGCGACCGACAGAATCATGGGGTTGCGCATGCGGGTGAGATGCCAACAACCCCATGAAAAGTCAAGGAGTTAAGGCTTTGGAACGACCGATATTGTGAGCTGGCTGCTGGTCGCCTGATCCACGCCGTTGTCCACGCTCACGGTCAGCGTGTGCTCGCCGACGTCGTTGGTGTGCAGGCTCAGGCTGCTGGACATGGAGCCCGCCCAGGTCAGCGGCTCACCGTCCAGGTTCAGCGTGTAGACGACGGGGCCGTCGGTGGCCGTGGCCTCGGCAAAGAAGTCGGTCGGCGTGCCCGCGGTGATGGTTGTGGGACCGGACAGCGACACCTCGAGGTTGAGCGTGGGCTGCGCGACGGGTGCGTCCTTGCAACGCCACGCGGCGACCCCTCCCTCCAGCGACGCCACCAGCGTCTGCCCGTCCGGCGCGAACTGCAGCGCCGACGCGAAGTTGTGCGTGCCGTTGCCCATGTCGGCATCGGCTGCCGGCCGCTCCAGCGTGGCGACGATCTCGCCCGTCTCGGTGTCCATCAGCACGGGGTCGCCGTCGGTGTTGGTAAAGGCCAGCAGCCCGCCGTCGGCCGACCACGCCACGGGGCTCTCGACCGAGGGGCCGTACGTGAACAGGTTCACCGTCGCAAAGCCGGCCTCGACCGGCTCACCGACAGGCTCCAGCGACGGGAGCGTGAAGCGACGCACCGCGCCGGAGTAGTCTGTGGTCGCGAGGCGATCGCCCTTGGGGCTCACGGCGATCATGAAGACAGGCGGGTTCATGGAGAACGAGGGCTCACCCTCTTTGGCGCCCTTGGGACCGTCCCCGTTCAACACGTCGATGCTGGTGGTCGCGCCCGAGGCCAGGTCGATGAAGTACACATCCTTGCTGCCCGGGATGTTCAGGACCACACCGCTGGAGTCCGGCGTGGGATACATGAACGGGCGCTCCAACCAGCCGACACTGCCACAGCTGACGTCCAGCACCGTCTCCATCAGCTTGGCGCCGTCGGCGACGTCCCAGGCGGACACTGTGGCGGCGCTGGCGTCCCCGCCGATCTGGCGGAAGCAGGTCAAGCCCAGCACGGTGCTGCCGTCGGGAGTCAGGGCGGCCGTCGCATCGTTCAGCCAGTCGGCCTCGGCAACGGGCGTCTCCGGCAGCGCGACCTCCATGATCTCGCTGGCGTCCGTCACGTCGAATACGACGATCTTCTTCTTGTTGGGCCACGCCATGGCCGATAGCGACCAGGACTTGTCCAGCGCGTAAGCCGAGACCATGGACGGACGCCCAAGCTGGGCCCCATCGGACATGCGGCGCACCTCGCCCGCAAACTCGGAGGAGCGAAAGACCAGGCCGCTGTTCTGCGACACCCGCATGGACGGCGTGCCGATGAACTGGCCGTCGAAGCCACTGTGCCACCAGGCCTGCTCAATGTCGCAATGCGCCAGCGGAGCGGGCTCGCCGGGCTCCTCGATCGGATTGTCGACCGGCTCCTCGACCGGCTCCTCTACCGGCTCCTCTATCGGATTGTCGACCGGCTCCTCTATCGGATTGTCGACCGGATCCTCCACGGGATTGTCGACCGGATCGTCGATCGGGTTGTCCGCCGGCTGCTCGGCCGGACTGGCTGCCGGGTCTACGTGGAAGGTTTCGCCGGGGGTGGAGACGGGTCCGCAGCCCATGACGATCACTGATACGATGGCGAGTGTGTTTTTCATGCTCCCAACGGTAGGATGCGGCTGTTGTGGAGACAATCCGCATTATCTGGACATGATTATACCGTTCTTAAGCACGGTCGCTCACGCGCGTCATGATGGCGCACTTAATATGGTATTGAGGCGCCCATGACGTACGCAGGCGACAACCAGCTTCAGCAGCTCCTTCGCGACAACGGCCTCGATCACGATGTGGCCGAGATCCGGGCCCTGATCGAGGGCATTATCGCCGCTCCGGCGCCCCGCTCGCCCAGTGACTGGCTCTCCCTGGTTCACCCCGATCTGACCGGCGCGCTCAGCGAGCAGGTCCAGGCGCTGCGGACGCAGCTGGCCTCTCGAAACGGAGCCGCCCGATGGTCCGGTCAGCGGCTGATCGACGTGCGGGCCCACATGGCCGAGCTGGGCGTGGACGGGTTCTTTGTCCCGCGCGCCGACGAGCACCAGAACGAGTACGTGCCGGCGCGCGCCGAGCGGCTGGAGTGGGTCTCCGGCTTCAGCGGCTCTGCAGGCGCGGCGATCGTGCTGCGCGAGACCGCGGCGATCTTCGTCGACGGCCGCTACACCCTGCAGGTGCGCGATCAGGTCGACCTGGACGCCTTCTCGATCCACCACCTGATAGAAGAGCCGCCGCACAAGTGGCTGGCGGGCCAGCTGGCTGAGGGCCAGGTCATGGGCTACGACCCGTGGCTGCACACGGTGGACGGCGCTAAGCGCCTGAAGACCGCATGCAAAGAGGCCGGCGCCACGCTGAAGCCGTGCGAGACGAACCCGCTGGACGCCGCATGGACGGATCAGCCGGCCGCGCCGATCTCGGCGGTCATTCCTCATCCCGTCGAGTTCTCGGGGCGGTCTTCCTCGGAGAAGCGGGCGGACCTGGCCGGCGAGCTGGACGGCGACGCTGTGGTGCTGACGACGCCGGACGCCATCGCGTGGCTGCTGAACATCCGCGGCGGCGACGTCCCCTGCACCCCGCTGCCGCTCTCGTTTGCGGTGCTGCACGCCGATGGCGGGGTCGATCTCTGCATCGATCCACGCAAGCTGCTGCCCGAGACGCGCGCTCATCTGGGTGACGACGTGCGCCTGCATGCGGCCGGCGCGTTGGGTGGACTGCTGGACGCTTTTGACGGCAAGGCGGTCCAACTGGACGCGGGAAAAGCGGCGGACTGGATTCAGGTTCGCCTGAAGGCCGCGGGCGCCAAAGTCGTGCACAAGGGCGATCCCTGTGCGCTACCCAAGGCCTGCAAGAACGCGGTTGAGCTGGAGGGTACGCGCGCCGCACATCGGCGTGACGGCGCCGCGCTGACCCGCTTTTTGGCCTGGATCGACGCCAACGCGCCCGCACCGGGCATCACCGAGCTGTCGGCGGTGGCCAAGCTGCGCGACTTTCGCGATCAGGACGAGACGCTTCGCGATCTGAGCTTCGACACGATCAGCGGCAGCGGGCCCAACGGCGCCATCGTGCACTACCGGGTGACCGAGGCGACGGACCGGCCGATCGAGGGCGGCACGCTGTATCTCGTGGACTCCGGCGGGCAGTACCCCGACGGCACCACCGACGTCACGCGCACGGTGGCGATCGGCACGCCGACCGAGGAGATGCGCGACCGCTTTACGCGCGTTTTGAAAGGCCACATCGGGCTGGGCACTGCGCGCTTCTGCCCCGGCACGACGGGCGCTCAGCTGGACGCACTGGCGCGGCTGCCCCTGTGGCAGGTCGGGCTGGACTACGATCACGGCACGGGCCACGGCGTGGGCAGCTACCTGGGCGTGCACGAGGGGCCGCACCGCATCAGCAAGGCGCCCAGCAGTGTGGCGCTGAAGCCGGGCATGATCGTGTCCAACGAGCCCGGCTACTACAAGACCGACGCCTACGGTATCCGCATCGAGAACCTGGTGGTGGTCGTGCAGGACAAAGTCGCCGGCGGCGACCGCGAGATGCTAGCGTTTGAGACGCTGACCATGGCGCCGCTGGACCGCTCGCTGATCGACGCGTCGCTGCTGACCGACGCCGAGCTGGACTGGGTCAACGGCTATCACAACACCGTCCGCACGACGCTGACGCCGCTGCTCGACGCAGAGACCGTGGGCTGGCTGAACGCGGCGACCGCGCCGATCGAGCGCTGACGGGGACGCCACGTATATTCATGACCAGGCGGCGCTCGTGGCGCTATGTGAGCAGGCGGGCGTCGCGGGCCGGTTCGGGCTCGACACCGAGTTCGTTCGCGAAAAGAGCTACTACTCCAAGCTGGCGCTGGTCCAAATCGCGGTCAACGACACCTTTGTGCTGATCGATCCGCTGGCCAACCTCGACCTGGCGCCGTTGGACGCGCTGATGCTGGATCCGACGGTGCTGAAGGTCCTGCATGCGGCCACTCAAGACCTGGAGATCTTCTACGATCGGACCGGCTCCGTACCGGTGAACATCTTCGACACGCAGGTGGCGGGATCGATCGTGGGCGTCGGCCATCAGGTGGGCTACGGCTCGCTGACTGAGCGGGTCCTCGGCGTGGCCCTGAAGAAGACGTCCCAGTACACCAATTGGCTGCAGCGGCCACTCAGCGCGGCGCAGGAGTCGTACGCCCTGGACGACGTGCGCTACCTGCTACCGCTGATGGACGCCCTGATGGCTCGGCTGACCGAGCTGAAGCGGGTCGATGCGGTGCAGGAGGAGATGCAGCTGCTCAGTCGCGAGAGCTTGTACTCGGTGGACGTGGCGCACCTGGCCAAGCGCATCAAGGGCGGGCGTGGCTTGAAGGGCGCCCAGCGCAACGTGCTGCTGCGACTGACGGCGTGGCGTGAGGATGAAGCGCAGCACCGGGACGTGCCGCGCCGGTGGGTGGTCGCCGATGACTCGCTGGCCGCGCTGGCCCGGGCGGCGCCGGTTCGTGAGCGAGAGCTGAGCAGCATCCGGGGTCTACACCCACGAGAGATCAAGCGATCAGGCCCGGATATCCTGGCGGCGATCAAGGCGGGGAAAGCGGATCCCGTCCCGGAGAAAGCCCCTCCGAGGGCGCGCGCCGCACAAGGCGATCTGGGCGGGGACTTCGTGCATCTGCTCTTGAAGATCCTGTGTCAGGAGGCCAGCATCGCGCCCGCCGCGGTCGCGACGACGGCTGTCATCGATGAGCTCGTGGCATCGTGGCACGCGGGAACCCTGGAGCAGGATGGCAGTCCGCTGCTGACCGGCTGGCGCGGAGAGCTCTTCGGCGCTCGCTTGCTGGGCTTCATGGAGGGGCGCTTCTCGGTGCACTTCAGCCCCGAGACCGGCCGCCCCGTGCTCACTGAACGCGACACGTAGACCCTCTCGGCGCCCTTACAAATCCTTAACTTGACGGGGTGTCAGTTTATTCTATAACTTGACACCCTGTCAGGATATAGGAGTGACCGGCACCTTGGCCCGAACCATCGACCATCAGAAGCGCACCGAGATCGCACGGCGGGCCCTGCAGGTGATCCGCGTGCGAGGCGTGCACCGCACGACGATGAGCGACATCGCCAAGGCGTTGGAGATGAAGCGCCCGGCGCTGTACCACTACTTTCCCAACCTGACGGCCATCTGCCACGAGGTGCTGGCGATTCTGCAAGATCGCATCCGCAACTTCGTCGTGGCGCGCATGGCCGCCCATCGGCACCCGATCGACCAGCTGGAGGCGGTGCTGGAGGCGTCCATGGCGTTGGAGCCCGACATCATGGAAGACCAGCTGGTGATGTTTCAGCTGTTCGCCGTAGCGGAGACCTCCGACCGGGAGGCTCTGGCGGCGCGCGGTCGTGATCTCTATCTGCCCAATCGCGCGTTTCTGATCGCCCTGATGAAAAACGGCATCGAGCGCGGCGTGGTAGCGCCCTGCAACGCCGAGGGAGTGGTGGACATGGTCCTCACCCTGACCGAGGGCACGCAGGTCTATCGCGTGCTGGGGCACGAGAACTTCCAGCCGATGGCCGACTTCGTACGCAACCAGGTGCTCGAACCACTTCGGTTGAAAAAAGAGGAACCAAAATGAGCGTTCAACGTGACTTTGTCTCAGACAGCCCCAACCCATCGCCGGCGCGCGCGACCCATCAGGTGCTGGTCGTGCGGCTGCGAGGCACGCAGGCCGAAATGGGCGCGCAACACGGGCGAATAACGCGCGACGTCGGCGGCTACGAGATCGGCCGAGACTATTACAACGACCTGCACGAGCGACTGCTGGCGGACAGCGCCGGTCCGTCACTGCGCCGCCGTCTGGTGTCACGCTTTGGCGACTGGGCGATGCGCCGCATGGAGCTGCATCGGCCCAAAGAGTATCTAGACCGCACTATGGCGTTTATCGAGGCGGGCGGCGACGACCCGGAGCTGTCCAAAAAGATGATGGTGATGGACTTTTTCCAGAACACTGTCGGGCTCGCGGGACGCTATCACCTGGGCCCGTTCAAGCGCGCAGGCGCTCGTATGCCGGCGTGCTCGACGCTCATGGTGTGGGGCCGGGACAGCGCGGACGGGGCGGTGCGACACGCGCGCAACTTCGACATGTGCGGCATCGGCGTGTGGGATGCCCAGCCCGAGGTCGTGTTCTGTGAGCCCGAGCAGGGCCTGAAGTACGGCTTCGTGACGACCCGCGGGCTGGACTGCCCCGGGATCACCGGCTTCAACGAGGCCGGCCTGACGATGACCATGCACACCCGCTTTCACCGGGACGTGACGTTCAGCGGCGCCGCCGTGGTGGACCTGGGCCACGACATCATTCGCCGGGCCGAGACGCTGGCGGACGCCGCCTTCATCGCACGTGAGCGGCCGGTCTGCTCGACGTGGGGCATCGCCGTGTCGTCGGCAACTCAGAAGCGCGGCATCGTCATCGAGAGCAACGGCAAGGGCGCCGTCGTCGTGCGCAACCAGCCCGGCGAGGACTTTGTGATGGCGACCAACCGCTATCGCCACCCCCTGATGATCGAGGGGCAGGTGTCGACGGGACCCGGCTGGGCGGAGCACTCCGACGGGCGCGAGGCGCGCATGCGAGCCATCGTGGTGGCGGCTCGCGAGCGCGGTGGAATGACGACCGCCGACCTGGAGTGCACCCTGGGCGACCATGAGGACCCGTCCACGCCCGGCATCGAGCGCGCGGGTGGCAGCATTGTGTCGCAGCCGATCACCGTCAAGAGCATCGTGGCCGAGCCCGAGGCGCGCCGCGTCCGCATGGGTGTCGGCGCGGCTCCGACGGGCTGGGGACCGTTTCACGAGATCGCGTGGTCGTGGGACGGAGAGGTCGGCGTGGTCGAGGACGTGGTGCAGGACGTGACCGACTCGGTCTCGGACGTGTCGCTGACGCAGGGCTCGCGCTTTCGGTCGGGGCCGGGCGCAGAGGGCTACCAGCACTTCCTGACCGCGGCGCGCATCGCCATGGAGACGCACGACGAGGTCGCCATGCTGGCGTCGCTGGAGCGTGCGCTGACCGTGGATCCCGAGGAGCCGACATACCGCTTTCTGGCCGGCGGATTGCTGGCCAAGGCCGGGGCGTATCAGGCGGCGCTTGGGCACTTTGAGCGGGGTCTGCCGCTGGAGAAGGCGCCGTTCCGCCGTGGCCAGCTGCTGTTGTGGGGGTCCCGGGTGGCCGATGCGTCGGGTGATCGTGAGCGAGCGGCTGAGCTGCGCGCCGAGCTGCTGACGATCGAGCACAAGCACCTGGCCCAGCATCACAAGTGGGCACGCGTTGAGGCTCGGCGCCCCTATCCGCGGCGCAAGCTGAAAGCCATCATGGTCAGCTTGGAGCTGGCGGACGTCATCGCGCCTTAGAGAGTTCCCTCGAAGCGGATGTCGTCCAGCAGAAGGGCCTTTGCGTGGCCGTTCTTGCAGTCGAAGCGCACCTTGCGCGCGGGTGGGACGATCGGCATCACAACCTCGTTCCACTGACCGGGCAGCACGTGCTGGTTGATCGGGATCTTGTCGTCGCCGTGCTTGACGCGCAGCGGCTGACCACCCTCGTCGCCGCCGTGTACGCGAAACACCAGCTGCGTGTAGGTGGCCGGAATCGGGTCCTTTCGATAGAACACGATGCCGTCGTACTCGTCGCAGGCCAGGCGGATCATGAGCCCGTCGCCCTCGGTCTCCGGGACAGCGGTGTCGATAGCCCCGAACGGCTGCTCCTCGTAGCTGTTCTTGGGACCGTCGCGGTATACGAAGAACGGCATCAGCGCGCAGCCGGCCTCCTGGCACAGCTCGATACACTCACCGTCCGCGCAGGTCTCACCACTCGCACAACCGCCGCAGCTGCCTGAGCAGCCGTCCCAACCACAGGCTTTGGCCGTACAGTCGGGCGTGCACGTCATGGCCAGGGCGTCGATGTTGGCATCCATCCACGCAGCGCGCTCGATGATCCAGGTGCGAAGCAGCTCGCTCCAGGCGTTCCAGTCGCCGGCGCCCGCGTATTCGACAGAGGCGACAGGCCCGATCTGCGGGATGGCGTCGTCGATGATAGCCAGCATCGCCGCGTCGGAGAGCTTGGTCTTGCGCAGCTCGTGGTAGCGCACGATCAGGCCGTTGACGAAGGTGGAGTCGGCCGAGAGCTTGATCCACCAGGACTTGGTGGGGGTCAGCCAGCCGGTGATGCCGTCAACGCTGCCGGGCGCGTTGCCGTAGCCCAGGTTCAGGTCCCAGATGGGGCCGGCGACGATCTTGCCGCCCGCGTCGCGCGAGAAGTACGAGGAGGAGTGAAACGCGTCCGGGTTGCCTGCCAGCTGTTGCAGAATCCACTCGTCGTGAAAGCTCTGAACGTCGATGAACGCCGGGTAGCCGACCATGGGATCAGCGCCGATCGGGATCGAGTCGCTGAAGTCCTCCAGCAGCTTGGACAGAAACTGGATCTGCGCCTCGGTGGGCTTCTTGGGGTAGACGAAGACCCGCCCCTTGTCGGTCTTGGCCTCGTCCTCGTCCGCCTTGTCAGCCTTCCACAGATAGCCGTGGTCGGTGGAGCCGTCTTTGGGGTCCTTCTGCACCGCCACGCGATGCTTGTCGCGCTTGATCTTCTCGGTCAGCACATACAGGCCGTGATGGACGCCGTTGACCGTCAAGCCGACAAATCGCGCCTTGGGGGCCCAGCGTCCCAGGCTGCGCGCCAGGGTGTAGGTGTAGTAGTTCTTCATGCCGGTCTTGTCGTGAAACGGGCCGTACAGCACGTAGTCCTCATCGATGGGGAAGCCGAGGATCTCTACGTCGGGATCCGCGTCCTCACCGCTCTCGTCCCAGATCTCAAGCGTGTAAGACTTCTTGGGATAGGACAGCGAGGACTGGCCGCGGAACTTCAGCCCGCAAAACCCCTGGTAGTCGGTCGCGTCACCGACCACGGACAGCGTGCCCAGGACCTTCTCTTCACTGTTGATCTCCGCGCCGCTGGTGTTGACCTCGATCTCGGGCAGGTTGGACTCCACCCCGGCCCAGGGGTTGACCGGTGGGCCCTGATGGCCCTGGTTGTGGTGTTGCTGGTTGTTCGAATCATTGCCGTGGGCGGCGTGCACGTATTCGGCGGCAGCCTCGGCAGCGGCGGCAGCGGCAGCGGCAGCCACCGCCTCGTCATCTTCTTCGCCACAGCCAGTCAACACGGCGCCTATTGAGAAGGCTGCCAGTATCGTCACCACCCGATTTGCCGTCCGAGCTCGCATAATTTTGACCCACCAATCGCTTTTTATTTACGCTGTAAATCCTACTATGACTGCTTGTGAGGGCGGCGTCAAGATATAGTCGCAGCATGATGAAGCCGGGCGAGTTGGAGGCGCTGGAGGACCTTGCAGAGCACCTGTACTCGTTCCTGCCCGGCTCCCCGAAGTGGCGCACGACTTATACGTTTCTGAGCGCCTGCCAGGAGGTGCACCTGGAGCAGTACTGGCAGAGCGGCCCCAAGGGCGCGGCGATTGAGCGCCTGCTGTTCGCCACCCACGAGAAGCAGCGCGGGCGCTTTCCGCTGCTGATCGAGACCGTCGTGCGAAACGGTGTGGAGTATCGCGATCGCATCAACGATCCGGTGTCGCGCGCGGAGCTCGATCAGCTCAACCGCATCATCGAGCGGCTGGGGTTCGAGGTGCGCGCGCTGCTGGACCCCGCGTTTCGCAAGCAGCGCCCCGACCTGGCGATCGACGACGCCGCCCGGGAGGCGCGCGGCAAGGTGGTGCTGCAGCAGCTCAACGACGACTACCTCCGCATGCAGGAGAAGGGTGTCACCGACGAGACGGTGGAGCTGTTCAGCCGCATGCTGAATCGCTTGTTTCGGCTGGCAGGGCTGGAGCGGATCGACCGGCTGGAGCCCGAGGGATCCGCGGTACGGGGCGCCTTTCGGCTGGAGCGGTATGAGATCTTCATCCGCGCGGAGCTGGGCGAGCAGGTGACCCGGGACACGCTCGAGGCGTTTCGCAAAGAGCAGGCCGAGTCAGCACAGCTGCTGGGCCTGTTTCTGTCGGTCAACGGCTTCTCGATGGACGCGGTGGAGCTGGCCAACGCTGAGGCGGAGCCGGTCTACCTGCTGATGGACGGCGCTCACCTGTTTCGGGTCTTGCATGCCGACCTGTCGCTGGAGGACATGATGCACAAGCTGGTGACCATGCTGGCCGTGGAGAAAAACGCCTACGTGCCGGTCAGCGCGCTGCTGTAGCTCGCCTGGCAGGCTTTTTGGCCTCTTGCGCGATTCGCTTTTTGGACGCCGCCCAGCTGCAGATGGGGCAGGTGGTCAGGTCGTGCGACCGGGCCGGGCAATACTCGCGGCCAAAGTAGATGATCTGCAGGTGCAGCGCGTTCCACAGCCTTTTGGGGAAGACACGCTTGAGGTCGGCCTCTGTCTTCACCACATTCTTTCCGTCGCTGAGCCCCCAGCGCGCCGCCAGCCGGTGGATGTGGGTGTCGACCGGAAACGCGGGCACGCCGAACGCTTGTGACATCACCACGGATGCAGTTTTGTGACCGACGCCGGGCAGCGTCTCCAGCGCGGCCATGTCCTGGGGCACGACGCCCCCGAACTCGCTGACCAGCATCCGCGACAGACCCTGCAGGTTCTTCGCTTTTGTGGGCGCCAGGCCGACCTCGCGAATCAGCGCCTTGATCTCATCGACAGGAACCACCGCCATGGCCTCGGGCGTGCCGGCGCGCGCGAAGAGGGCCGGCGTGACCTGATTGACCTTCTTGTCGGTGGTCTGGGCGCTCATCATGACCGCGCAGAGCAATGTAAACGGGTCGACGTGGTCCAGCGGAATGGGTGTGGTCGGGTAGAGCCGCGTCAGAATCGCGTTGATGCGGTCGGCTTTTTCGGCGCGCGTCACGGGTTACTCCAGCGCGCCCATCAGCCAGGAGTGCAGCCCGTGCAGCGGGGCCATGCGCTCCATGCACCAATCGATGAACTCGGGCGAGCCGAGCTCCTCGGGTAGGGGCTCTTCGGTGCCGGCGTGCAGCGCGTTGTGGCGCAGCAGGTCCGCCCGCGGGTGGTCGCCGTCGTAGGGCTTGGGCACGCGCTTGTAGTGCTCGCCGCCCACATCGTAGCCGGCGCTGCGCAGGGCGACGACGGTCCTGGTCAGGGACGCCCCCCGCTTCTCGTCGTCGACCGCCTCGCGAAAGCGGCTCAGCTTGTCCTTGGCGAACATGTGATTGCCGGCGCCCAGCAGCACGCTGTCGTGACGCAGCCGAAAGAAGAAGCCTGAGGTCGAGTTCTTGCGCTCCGCCCCGCCCCAGAACCACAGATCCATGTGGTCCTTGTACGGCGTCTTGTCCTTGGAGAAGCGGGTGTCGCGGTTGATGCGAAAGATCGAGCCGTTGACCTTGGGCAGCGCGTGAATCGTGGGGTCCATCCCCTGCAACGCGTCGCCCAGGCCCGTGACCAGCCGGCGGGCCGTACCCATCCAGTGCGCGTCGTAGTCCTTGCGATGCGCGTCGAACCAGGCCTTACTGTTGTTGTTATGCAGGTCGCGCAGAAACGTGATCGTCTGCGGGCCGACACCGCCGAATTCGCTGGAGGTGGTCATGGGCGCGGAGAGTAGCACCTTTCATGGTAGCGTTTGAGCCCCATGCCGGACCCGACCCAATACGAGTGCACCAGGTCGTCGCTGGCCGCCGGCGAGCCAATGGCGGGCAGCGCCACGGCCGAAACGGACATCTGGGTCTTGCTGGAGTACTCGGGGCGCTGGGAGCCCAAAGCGCTGGAGGGCTGGCCGGAGTCGACGGCGATCAAGAGCCGGCTTCACGCGTTTCTGCAAGCCCGGCCCTCGGCGCGCTTTCAGTTCATCCGCCGGGAGACGCGCGGTCGCAGCCGGCAGCTCTTCGTCATGCGGTCGGCTGCGCCTGTCAGTGGGCGCGTGGTGTCGATCGACAGCTACGAGGCGCTGCTGAACGTCGATCTGGACGGCATGGCCGACGGCACCCACGGGCAGGCGGTGACCCAGCCGCTGTATCTGGTGTGCACGCACGGCAAACGCGATCGATGCTGCGCTCGGTATGGGCCCCCGCTGTATCGAGCCATGGCGGCGCACGCGGCCGATCGCGTATGGCAGACGTCCCATCTCGGCGGTCATCGCTTTGCGCCCACGCTGCTGTGCCTGCCGTACGGCGATCAGTACGGCCGTCTGGGCATCGGCCAGGGCACAGCGCTGATCGATGCCTATGACCGCGGCGACCTCTACGACCTGGACTATTACCGCGGCAGGACGGCGCTCAGCGGTCCGGCCCAGGCGGCAGAGATCCTGCTGCGCCGCCAGACCGGGATCATGACGGCCGGCGCGCTGACGCTCCGCTCTTTTCACGACCTCGGCGACGATCGCTACCACGCCGACTTCGAATTCTCAGGCGCCGCCTATGACATCGGCATGGTTCGCAGCCAAGGCGCCACAGCGGTGCGGGGCAGCTGCGCCAAAGAAAAACTGAGCCCCGTCTGGCACTACTCTCCCGTTTGAAAAAATAGTTCAAAACGTCGCGGAACCTTCGTGGTTGCGCGGTGTCCGGTATTCTCAGTGGGCTGCTGTCGGTACGGGGAGAAGTAATGCCTGATCAACAGGAGAAGGTGCTGCGGGTAGGGATCCTGCAGGACGGGAGAATCATCGAAGAGCGGCTGCTTCGGCAGCGCGCCAAAGTCACGATCGGCCAATCGCCGTCGTCCAACTTCTATCTGCCGATGGCGTCGCTGCCGCACAAGCTGACGTTGTTCGACGTGCGGTCCGGCGCGTATCGCCTGCGCCTGCCGGAGAAACCTGCCGGGCGGGTGTTTGTGGACGGTGAGGTAGTCGCGCTTCAGGGGCTGCCCCGCGCGGCCAGGACCCTGACGCTCACGGAGGACGCGCGCGGCCGCATCGAGCTCGACGGCTGCTCGGTCCTGTTCCAGATGGTGGTCCCACCGCGTCAGCTGCCCAAGCCCTGCCTGCCCGCCAGCGCGCGAGGCGGTCTGTCTACAATCGTGCGGGAAGAGGCCCAGGTGCTCTTCACCGTGCTGGCCTCATTTGTGCTGCACGGCGGCTTCATCGGCGCGTCGATGTTGTTCGAGTCCCCGCCTCAGGACCTGGAGCGGCGCGCACTCAGAGCGATCAGCCACAACAGCTATCAGGTGGAGATGCTCCCCGAGCGCGCGGACATGAAGGTCGAGCCCGAAGAGCCGCAGATCGCGGCCAAAGAGAAGCCCGAAGACGAGAACCCCGAGGAGACCTCGACGGTCAGCGACAAGCCCCAGCCGGCGCCCCAACCCGCACCCGCACGAACCGCGGACGCCAAGCGCGACAAGCGTCCCGTCAACAAGCCCAAGCTCACACAGCCCGCCGGCCGCCCGCTGCGCGTCAAGCCGCGCAACCTGGCCACCGACGCCACCATCATCAAGTTTCTAAACGGCTTCGGCAAAAACGGAAAAGGCGGCGTCGTCATCAACGCCAACCGCATCACGCAGGACCAGGCCTTCGGCAAGGGCATCCGCGTGGCCCAGAACGACGCCGACGGCCGGCGCTTTCGGGGTGGCCCCAAGCGGGAGGCGATGGAAGAGCCGGAGGTCGCAGTCCGGGATCCGTCGAAACACACGCGACTGAAACCCGCGCGCGTCAGGCCGCAGCCGGACAAACAAGAGACCAAAGTGCGTCTGCGCGCCCGAACGCGCCGTCCGACCGGCAAGGCCCCCCAGCGAACCCTCATCAGAGTCGGCAGGGCCTTTCGCGAGCGCCAATCCGCCTTCCGCGCCTGTTACGAGTCGCGCCTGCGCCTGGTCCCCAACCTCTCGGGCAAGGTCGTGATCTCGGTCGTCCTGAGCAGCTCCGGCAAGGTCGGCGCCGTGCGCGTGGAGTCCAACAGCACCGGCGACTCCGGCGTCGCCTCCTGCATCAAGGCCAAGGTCAGCAAGTGGACGATCAGGGGCGCAGACGACAGCCCGCTAACCCGCTTCAAGATCCCGATCATGCTCACCAAGGACGGGTGAAGCCGTCCACCGTCCAGGTCGCACCATCCGTCCTTATCCGCGCCGCCCCATAACGTCCTGTAATCCACAGCGGAATCCCCAGGTCCCCGTACCGGGTCTCGACCTCGCCATGCGGAAAGGCGAAGCGCCCCCGATCAGCCGACTGCGCCACCGCCAGCGCCGGCCGCACCGCGCGTAGAAGCGCCCGCGACGAAGACGTCCGACTGCCGTGATGCGGCGCCTTCAGCACCGTGGCCCGCAGGTCCGCGCCCGACGCCAGAAGCGCCGCCTCGCCATGCCGCTCCACGTCCCCGGTCAGCAGCAGACGAAATCGTCCAAACGTCACCCGCACCACCACCGAGTTCTCGTTGGCACCCAGCCCCGCATCCACAACCGCTGGATGCAACACCTCGAACCGGGCGCCGGCCAACCCTACCGCCATGCCCGCGCGCACCGGCCGCACCTCGGTCCCCTGCACACGCAGGCGCCGCATCAGCTCAGCAAAGCGTGGGTCCACAGCGGTCAGCCCACTGGTCCAAAGCACGCTGACCGGCAACGCCGCGGCCACCGCCGCCAGCCCGCCGAAGTGGTCGGGATGCGGGTGACTGAGCACCATCAGATCGATGTGCCGCACACCCAACGCCGCCAGCGCCGGCAGGACAACCCGCGCGCCCACGTCCACCCGGTCCGTGGGGTCGCCGCCGCCGTCGATCAGCACGTTGCGCCCACCCGGCAGCTGAATCACCACCGCATCGCCATGCCCCACCGCCAGAAACGTCACCTGCGCCACATCTGCGGAGGCCCCCGGCAACCGCCGGGCCAGCGCGGGCGCCGCCACCAGCGACGCGGCAAGCCCGGCCACCACCCAGCGACGCCGCCGCGCGCGCCGGGATCCATCCCCGCGCCAACGCAACACGATCAACCCGATGACCACCCCAACGCTGAGCACCACCACCTCCGCCAACGTAGCCCCGGGCGTCGGCAGCGGCGACACCGCCCCGGTCGTGCACTCCGCCACCCAATGACACACACCCGCCCCGACGTTCAGCCAGGCGCCCAATCCGACATCCACCAACGCAACCGTCCCCAACGACAGCACGCCGGGCACAACCAGCCCCACCGCCGCCAGCGGGATCGCCACCACATTGGCGACCAGACCGCCCAGCGGAACCACCTGAAAATGCCAGACGACAAACGGCAGCGTGCCCAACGTGCACAGCGCCGAGACACCCAGCGCCCGCACGCCCCACTCCACCGGCGCCCCCCACAACCAACCGCCACGGCGCGCGCGCAGCCAGTCTTCCAGAGGCGCTGCCCCGACCGCCAACGCGACCACCGCGCCAAAGCTGAGCTGAAACGACGGGTCGGTCAGCGCCCACGGATCGTCCGCCGTCACCAACAGCGCCGCCAGCGCCAGCGCGCTCAGGTGATCCGAGCCGCGCCCCACCAACCGGGCCCCCAGCAGCCCGGTCAGCATCCAGCCCGCGCGCACGGCCGACACCGGCGCCCCAGCCACCCACACGTAGGCCCAGGCCCCCGCGATCGCCATCACCGCGGCCGGCCGGTCCGGCGCCCAGCGACACACAAACCACGGCAGCACGCACAGCACCCACGCCACGCTGCGATACAGCGCCCACGCGATGAGCCCGACATGCAGCCCCGAGATCGCCAGCAAATGCGCCAGGCCGGCAGCCCGCCACTCGTCGCGCACCGGACGACTCACGGCCCCGCCGTCGCCCAACACCACCCCCTGCACGAGCCCGTCCGCCGGCGCCGACAGCGCGCCCTCGGCCCACCGCCGATACCGCGCACGCAACCGATCACGCACCCCGCCCCAGCCCCGGGCGCGCTCGTCCATCATCACACCGCCGCGCACCGGCCCCTGGGCCACGATGCCCCGTGCAGCGCTCACCGCCGCCGGGTCCCGCACGCCCGGATTGGACACCGGCCGCACCGCCCCAAGCCGCACCCACGCACGCACCCGATCACCGCACGCAAGACCGCGCACCACGGCTGAGTCCGCCGCCTGAAGACGCACGCGCGCACTCGGCGCCAGCTCGGTCGACAACCCCAGGCGGGCGCTGACGAGCAGCACCTCGAAGCCCTCACCGCGCCGGCGGATCGGCCGCACGATCGTGCCGCTGACCAGCACGTCGGTCGTCGTGCGCAACATCGCCGCTGGCAGGCCTGGCGGGGGCGGCCGGGCCAGGGCCAGCAGACCCCCCGCCACCATGAGCATGAGCGAGCCGAACCAGACCCGGCGCGAGCCGAACACGCTCCACGCCCCGGCGAGCCCCATCGCAACAGCCGGGAGCACCGCGCCGCGACCCACCTCGACGCCGAAGTGCACAGCGCACAACAGGCCACCGACCAGCCCCAGCAGCAGCAGGAGCTCGGACAGCGCAAATGGATGATAGCGAAGACCTTGCATGGCATAGATAGAATCGAAATGAGCCGCGCCCGTGCTCCGCTATCCGTGACGTGTTGGGGCGCAGTGCGGCGTTTTTTTCTGTCTGTGGTATGGTCGGGACCTCGTGAAGCGCGTGGTTGCAGCCACCGTCGTGTGGGCGGCGGTCATGGTGGTTTTGCAGGGGTGGCGCCTGGACGCCGGCTTCCACTACGAGTGGGAGGACGACGCGCTGTATCACCAGCTGCTGGCCAATACGGCCGGGGGCCAGCCGTTCACAAACACGATTCACCCACTGCATCGCCCAAGCCACCTGGCGCTGGTCCTACCGGCGCTGTGGCCGCTCTACGCGCTGTTGGGGGGCGGCTGGTTTGCCGTGCACGTGCTCACCGCGTTGATCATCGGGGCGGGGGCCGTAGCCGTCTTCATGCTGGCCCGGGCGCGAGAGCTCACCGAGCGAGAGTCGCTGGTCTGGGCGGGCGTGTACCTGCTGTTTCCGCCGACCATCATGCTGACGTTGGGCACGTTCAGGCCGCTGGCGCTGGCGGTCACGCCGCTGCTGTTTCTGATCTGGGCTTTCACAGCCAGGCGCTTTCGGACCTACGTGAGCCTGTTGGTGCTCACGCTGGCGTTTCGTGAGGACCTGGCGATCAGCGCGGGCGCCCTGGCCATCGTCGCAGCCGTTCGTGGCTACGAGCGGCGGTGGATTGTGGCCACAGTAGCGATCTGCGCCACCTGGCTGCTGGTGGCGAGTCAGCTGATCATGCCGATGGTCACGCCCGCGGACTACACCCAGGCCATCGTGCACGGCAACCTGTCGGGCGGGCTGACCGACGTGGTACTGCGGCCGTTCGAGACCACCCATCTGATCGCATTTGCCGCGATTCTGGTGCCGCTGCTAGGGCTGTCGCTGGGCGCGTGGGAGATCGCCGTCGGGGCCATGGGCTTTGCGGCGATAGGCCTGAACAAAGCGGGCTTTGCGGGCAACATTCTGCATCTGATGGCGCCGGCGGTTGCGGGCGCCATCGCCGGAGCCATCGTCACCTTCTCCCGACTGCCCGAGCGGCGGCGCGTGCTGTTGGCGGTGTGTGGCGCGGTCTTGCTGGCGCACGTGCAGCCGTGGATCCCTGCCGTCGTCGCCACCGAGACCGAGAACAACGGGCCGCCGGCGACCGGGTTGGAGACGGCCGACGCGTGGAGCCCGTTTCACCCGCGCTATTACCGGCCGATTGGGGATCAGCGGTCAAGACAGGCCGCGGCCGCGCTGGTCCCCTCGGATGCCTCGGCGACCGCCGTGGGCCACCTGCTGCCGCTGCTGACGCCTCGCGCGCAGCTGTATGAGTACGGTCACGCGGACACACCGTTTGCGGCCGCCGACTACCTGCTGCTGGAGGAGGGCTCACTCTACAACGGCGCGGGCAGCTATATCGCGTTGCCGCCCGGCTCGATCGGCGCTCATCTGGCCGCGCTCTCACCCGCGTTTGAGGTGATCTCCACCCAGGGCCCGGTGGTAGTGCTCAAGCGCACCGGGGAGGCAGGCGCCTTGTCGGACGCGGTCAGAGCGCTGCTGCCCCGGCGCGACGTTCGAGATGAGGATCAGCGGGGAGCCCGTTCGCCGGGCGAGGAGCTTGCACCACGTGGTGGCGGAAAGGACAATAGCCGCAATGCGGATGGGACTGACGATCATCGCCGCGCTCCTGACAACGGCGTGCGCTGACCTCGAAGGGCGCTTCGGGTGCCAGTTTGACTCCGACTGCAAGGACGGCCGAATCTGCCACCCCACGCTAGAGTGCGTGGACGCGGCCGGCGTGGCCGAGTTCACCGCCCGGTTCAGCTTTGCCCATGCCGACTCCAGCTGGATCGAGACGATCGATGTGGGCTCGGGACAGCCACAGTCGGCCCTGTCCGAGCAGCTCGAGGCGGTCACGGGGCTGGGGGATCACGCGCTGTACGACGTGACAGCCGACGCGCGTTGGGTTGTGCTGAACACCGACTGCGGGGACAGCTGCATCATGCTGGTAGACCTCGAGCGCCAGGACTCGGCCAACCTGCTGCCACGCATGCGGTCCGGCGCCGGCTGCCCCGACGGCGAGAATATGTGCAGCCCGGGCGAGTACATCGCCGTGGCCGGGGGCGGGCGGGTTGTCGTTTGGGGTGCAAACATCCACAGCGAGCTCATCGCTCTGCATCGCGTGGACCGCAACGAGCCCCTGGGCGCCAGCATCTGGGACGGCGGCACGCAGCTGCTGACGGGGATCGAGCCACCCGAGCTCGCGGCACCAGACAAGGTGGGTGCCTACACGCACTTTCAAACCCCTCACCTGTCGCCTAACGGCAGCCGCATCCTCTTCAGCTGCGGAAACGGCGAGAGCGGCTGGATCGAGGAGGCCGCGATCTGCGAGGCCGCTACAGACGGCAGCGGCACCCAAATCCTGCTGCACCCGCAGCGCGACGAGCCCACGCCCGGGCTGGACGGCGAGGATCTGCGCAACGCTCACTACACTCGGCAGGGCGGCATCGTCTTCGAGGCCGACTGGGGCGCCCAGGTCGGGATCTGGCACTACGAGGGCAGCGTAGCGACGCGCGTAACCCCCGTCGACGAGTCGTGGCTGTTTCCGTGCCCACTGCCGGACGGCCGGGTGCTTGCGATGCAGACCGAATGGAGCAACGACGACGACCACTATGTCGGCACCGTCGCCGTGATCGGCGCGGGCGGGCCCATCTTCACCATCGCGCCGCTCAACACCACGCACCCGTACGTCTGCCACCTCTGATGACCGACGACGGCACCACGCTCTCTCTACCGCCCGAGGCGCACAGCGCCGACAGCACGGCCTCGCACACCACCTACCTGCGCCTGGTCTACGCACAGGGCGCCGGGCGCGACAGCGACATTCTGGACCAGATTCTGCCGTTTGGACGCGGCGACAAGCGCACCCTGCGTATGGGCCGCAAGCCGACGCACCCGGACGGCGGGCGCACCCTGACCATGGGCTTTGACAGCTGGGCCAGCCGCGACCACGCCCACATCAAGCATCTGCCGGTCGGGCGCGAGAGCGGCCTGGTGATCGAAGACCTGGGCTCGCGCAACGGCACCTTTGTGCAAGGTCAGCGCGTGCAGGGCAGCGTTATCGCGCGCGTGGGGCAGGTCGTGCGCGTAGGCGGCACCGTCTTTGTTGTGGGGCAGGCGCCGCTGGAGCGGGCAGCGTTCATCCGCGCGGACAGCCCGCCACCCGAGGACTTCGACGTGCGGACGTGGTGCGCGATGGAGCTGTGGGAGCGGCTGGTCGCGCTGAGCAAGACCGATTACGGCGTGCTTCTGCTCGGCGAGATGGGCACCGGCAAGACGCGGCTTGCGCGCCATATCCATCGGCTGTCGGCGCGCTGCGACCGCCCGTTTGCGTCCTTCAACGCCAGCGCGATCCCGCACAACCTCGAGGAAGCGACGCTCTTCGGCGTGGTGGGCGGCTTCATCCCCGGCGTCAAAGAGAAGCAGGGCTGGATCACGACCGCGCGCGACGGCACGCTGTTTCTCGACGAGCTGGCGGACCTGCCCTCCCTGGCGCAGGCCAAGCTGCTGGACGCGTTTGACCCCACGGACCCCAGCTTCGTGGCCGTCGGCGGCTCGCGCCGCATCACCACTCGCTGCCGGCTGGTGACCGCGACCAATCGGGACGTCTTCGTGCTGGCCGCGGACGGCGTGATCCGGCAGGACCTCCTGAGCCGCCTGGTCACAAGCCAGGTCACCGTCCCACCGCTGCGCAAGCGGCTCGAGGACCTGCTGCCCATGTTTGGCGCGGCCCTGGAGCGCGCGGGACTGGAGCGAGGGCCGGATGAGCCGGTGGTCAAGAGCGGCGAGCTGGCCGAGGCGCTCTTGACGGCGCACTGGACGGAGAACGTACGCGGGCTGGAGTCCCTGGCAGCACGTGTGGGCGCAGGCGAGCGGCTGACGATCTCCCTGGCGCGTGAGCACGCCGACCGGGGCCGGGCGCCGACCCCCTCAGCGGCCCCGCCGGCGCCCCTCGAGATCGCTGCACAGCCAACTCCGCCGGGATGGCCGCCAACCCCCGAAGAGCTGCTGCAGCTGCTGGCCACACACAGATGGCGCGTCAAGGAGGCCGCCGAGTCGATCGGCCGCCGACGTGAGACCGTGTCGCGCGTTGTCAGCCGCATATTCGGCTCCCGCGACGCCGCCAAGAAGGCGCATGAGGTCTGGCGTGCCTCCGCTCGAGTCCCGCCGGCCGAGCACATCGAGGCGCTGCACGCGCTGTACGCCGATCGCGCCCCGTCCAAGGCCGCGCTGTCCGCCCGCGAGAAGTGGCGCACCGACGGTATCGTCTCCTAGGCCCTGACAGCCAAAACCGGGTGTTTCTCCCCAGCAAGCGGGGTACTTCACCCCGTTTGACCGTCAAATGGCCGATTCGGGGCTGGTCCAAGGGTTGCAAGCGTGACGGTGATGGTGTCAGGCGCAGTCACGGTATTTGTCGACGGCGTAGCGGTCTCGGTGCCGGCGGGTGCCTCGCTGCTGGACGCCACCCGAGCGGCCGGCGCCACCGTGCCGACGCTGTGCCAGGCCGATGGACTGCCCGCCCAGGTCTCCTGCTATCTGTGCACCGTCGAGGTCGACGACGCCGGCACGCTTGCGCCCGCGTGCGGTACCCGGGCCGCCGACGGGGCCCGCATCCGAACGGACTCCGAGCAAATCCGGGAGTCCCGGAGGACGTGCCTGGAGCTGCTGCTGTCCGACCACGCCGGCACCTGCGTCGGTCAATGCACTGTCGCCTGCCCGGCCCAGCTGGACGTCGCCACTTTTCTCGACGCGGTGGAGGACGACGATCCGGTCACGGCGCTCTCCATCGTCCGGTCGGCCCTGGCGCTGCCCGCCGTGCTGGGGCAGGTCTGCGCAGGTCACTGCGAATCAGCATGCGTGCGCGCAGAGGTGGACGCCCCGGTCTCGGTCCGCCGACTTCACGGGCTGCTGGCGGAGCAGGACCTGGCCGACGACAAAGCCGCGCTGCCGAGCCGAGCCACGCCGAGCGGGCGCAGTGTGGCTGTTGTCGGCGCGGGCGCCACGGGCCTGTCAGCGGCGTTTTATCTGCTGCGCCAGGGACACTGCTGCACCGTCTATGACAACAAGGAGCGGCCCGGCGGCGCCATGCTCGACCTCGTGGCCAACGGCACCCTCAGCGACGCTGTGTTGACCGCCGAAGCCGGCCTGATCCGCCGCATGGGTGCGGTCTTTGTCCCGGGCTGGCGCCTCGCCGACGCCGCGCAGCTGACAGAGCTGCAGACCCAACACGATGCCGTGATTCTGGCCGTTGGCCCGGTGGTCGATCCGCTGTGGGCGGACGCGGTGGGCCTCCCCGCAGGTCGACGCGGGGTCACCGCCGATGCGGATGCGCGCGCCCGGCTGGACGGGGTCTTTGCCGCCGGCCGCGCGGTGACCCGGACCGGCAGCACGATCCGATCGGTGGGCGCCGGACGCAGAGCCGCAGAGTCCGTCGGACGTTGGCTGACCGATCCCACACCGCCCTCGCCGCCCTCGCCGCTGCTGTTTCGCGCCAAGATGACCGACGGGGAGCGCGAGACCTTCTTCAACGTGTCCTGCGGGTCGCGCGCCGAGACCATCGATTCGGTCCCGTCCGCGGTAGCCGCTTGCGAGGCGGCGCGCTGCATGGACTGCACGTGCGTGGTTCACGACAGCTGCCTGCTGCGCCGCTATTCCGCTGAGTACGGGGCCAAGTGGAAGCGCGCCGCGGGCGGGCGGCGCATGCTGCAGCTGGATACGTCGCATCAGCTGGTCGACTATGAGCCCGGCAAGTGCATCCTGTGCGGGCTGTGCGTCGCAGCGGCCGAGCGCGCCCGCGAGCAGAACAAGCTGGGACTGACCGTGGTCGGAAGGGGCTTCGAGGCCCGCGTGGAGGCGCCCTTCGGGGCACCGTTTGCTGACGCCATCGGCGACGACCTGGCGCTGGAGTGCGCGCAGCTGTGTCCGTCGGGCGCCATCGCGACCAAGCGCGGAGTCGCCCCATGACGACGGCCGCAGTGACCCAACAGCAAGTGGTCGACGCCCTGATCGAGGGGGCTCGAGACGATCTGGTCGCGGTGCTGCACGGGATCCAAGCGGCGCTGGGCTGGTTGCCGCAGCCGGCGCTGGAGCGGGTCGCCGAGAGCATGCAGCTGCCGCCGGCGCAGGTCTTCGGGGTCGCCACCTTCTACGAGCAGTTCTACCTGGAGCCGCGCGGCGACGTGATCGTGCGGGTCTGCCGGGGCACCGCCTGCCACGTGCTTGGGGCCGAGCGAATCACGGAGAAGCTCTCCGAAAAGCTGGGCGTACAACCACGCCAGACAACCGAGGACCGCAAATACTCCCTGGAAGAGGTGGCCTGCGTCGGGTGCTGCAGCCTGGCGCCCGTGGTGGTCGTCGACGACGAGACCCATGGACGCCTGACTCCAGCAACGGCAGCCGACCTGGTGGGCGACTGATGCGCGCGGTCGTGGGCATGGGCACGTGCGGATTGGCGGCCGGCGCGGCATCGGTCCACCAGGCGGTGGAGACCTGGCTGGGCGATCACCAGCCCGACGTTGCGCTCTCGCCGGTAGGCTGCATCGGGCTGTGCTATCGCGAGGTGGTCATCGGGCTGCCGCACGCGGATGGCACACAGCTGTACGGCGATATCGCCGCGGCCGACGTGCCGGCCCTGCTGCGCGCACACTTCGACGGGCACGAGATCGACCCGAGCAAGCTGATCTCGCTGAACGGAAGCGGCTCAGCCGACGCGTCCTTCGTGCGCCGCGACGAGCGCGTGGTGTTGAAGCGATGCGGCGTCGTCGACCCGTCGTCCATTCGGGAGTACCTCGCAACAGGCGGCTACCGCACGCTGGAGTCTGCGGTTGCCCGGGGCGATGGCCGTCACGTGATCGAGGCGGTCACCGAGGCGGGGCTGCGCGGACGAGGCGGCGCAGGCTTCCCCACCGGACGCAAGTGGACGTTGGCCCGTGCGGCCGCCGGCGAGCCGAAAGTGCTGATCTGCAACGCCGATGAGGGCGATCCCGGGGCCTTCATGGACCGCAGCCTGTTGGAGGGCGACCCGTTCGCGGTCCTGGAGGGCATGGCGCTGGGTGCGCTGGCCATCGGCGCATCCGAGGGCATCGTCTACGTGCGCAATGAGTACCCCCTGGCCGTGAAGCGCCTGGAGGCGGCCATCGAGCAGGCGCGCTCCCACGGCTTTCTGGGCCGGCGCGTGGCCGGCGGTGACTTCGGCTTCGACGTGCGAATCGTGCGCGGCGCGGGCGCCTTCGTCTGCGGCGAGGAGACGGCCATGATCGCGGCCATCGAAGGGCGGCGAGGCATACCGAGGCCACGACCGCCGTATCCCGTCGAGCGGGGACTGCGGGGCCAGCCGACCTGCATCAACAACGTCGAGACGCTGGCCAACGTGCCGCTCATCGTGGGCAAGGGCGCGGCGCACTGGCGACGGATCGGCATGGGGGACAGCCGCGGGACCAAGGTCTTCTCGCTGGCCGGCGACATCCGGCGCGGTGGGCTGGTCGAGGTGCCGATGGGGACCACGATCCGGAGCCTGGTCGACGAGATCGGCGGCGGCAGCAGCACCGATCGTCCCATCAAGGCCGTTCAGCTGGGCGGCCCGTCCGGCGGGTGTCTGCCCGCGGAGCTGTTCGACACGCCGATCTCCTATGAAGCGCTGTCCGAGACCGGCGCGATCATGGGCTCGGGCGGCATCGTCGTGCTCGATGACTCCCGCTGCATGGTGGACGTGGCGCGCTATTTCCTGTCGTTTACGCAGCAGCAATCCTGCGGCCGGTGCACCTTCTGCCGGGTCGGCACGCGGCGCCTGCTGGAGCTGCTGGAGCGCCTGTGCGAGGGACGCGGAAAACGCGGAGACATCGAGACGATCGAGCGGCTGTCGCAGCAGGTGGGAGCGGCCTCGCTTTGCGGCCTGGGCAAGACAGCGCCCAACCCCATTCTGACGACCCTGCGCTACTTCCGCGACGAGTACGAAGCGCACTTGAAAGGGCGCTGCCCATCCGGGCGTTGCCGGGAGCTGATCCGATATCGCATCGACCCGTGGGTGTGCGACGCCTGCCAGCGCTGCCTGACGCAATGCCCGGCCGGAACGATCTCGCTTGAGGACGGCATCCTGGGGCTCAACATCGACACCGAGGCGTGCGCCCGCTGCGGCGGATGTATGGACGTCTGCGCCTTCGGTGCGGTCACAATCGGCGCGCGGGAGGGCTATTGACCTACCGCTTCACCGAGGCCTGCGACGGCTGTAGCGCCTGTGCTCATCAGTGCCCGGTGGGGGCGATCGCCGGGCTGCGCGACGTCCGCTTCGATGTCGACGAGGAGCTGTGCATCGACTGCGCGTTGTGCGGGGCCATCTGCCCGATCAGCGCCGTCCGCGACGAGCATGACGCGCCGACGAGCCATGTGCCCCGAGACCTGCGCCCAAGACCTGTCGTGGACGCCGTCCTGTGCAACGGCTGTGCGCTGTGCCTGGCCGCATGCCCGACCGACTGCCGGGACCGCGTAGGCGAGCACCACAGGGGCATCGCGTTTCTGGCACATCCCGAGCGGTGCACCGCCTGCGGAGAATGCGCGCGCGCCTGTATCAAAGGGGCGATCACGATGCGACAATTCGACTTGCGCAGCTACGATCCGACAGCCCACCGCGCGACGCTTCAACGCGCGATCGACGCCGGTGGTGCACAGCCGCCCGGAGGGGCCCAGACATGACCGACCGATCCGACACCAGCTGGAAGACCCTGGCTACACAAGTGCTGCACGAGACGCCGTTTCTGCGCCTGGAGGAGGACCGGGTGGCGCTGCCCGACGGCCGCGAGATCAGCTACGGGGTGGTGCGCTGCGGCCACTGCGTCGGAGTCCTGCCGTTCTCGGGCCCGGACCACGTCCTCCTGGTGCGCCAATACCGCTACATCGCGGGGCGACACACCTGGGAGATGCCCACGGGCGGAGTCGACGGCAGCGAGAGCGTGGAGACCGCCGCCCACCGCGAGCTGGCGGAGGAGGCGGGGGTGGCCGCGGAGCGCCTGGTCCCGGTCTCGACGTACCACACGTCCAAGAGCTCCCTGGACGAGACCGCGCACCTGTTTCTGGGCTTCGGGTTGTCACCTGCCGAGGCGCAGCCTGACGACACCGAGGAGATCGAAGTGCGCCGATTTTTGTTCGACGCCGCCATGGACATGGTCCTGGCCGGGGAGATCGTCGACAGCATGACCATCATCGCCATGCTTTTCGCCGACCGCAGGCGACGACTATGATGTCGATCAGCCAGCCCGTCGTGCGTGCACGCGATGCACAACACACATCGGTAGACTCATCGTTGGAGGCGTGTCGATGATGTTTCAACATCCTGCTTTTCCGCTGGCTGGGGCGCTGATCCTGTTGGCGCTGGCCGCCTGCGAGGAGCCAAAGGACCAGCAGACTGAGGTCGATCTCGGACCGATCGAGGCGGTCACGGACGAGGTGGCTCGCACTGTGTGGCCCGGCAACGTGCTGCCCAACGGCGTCCGTCGCGTCCGGCTGCTCAACGGCTTCTTTGATGGTGAGCCGTCGGCCTATTGGTTTGCCGGCTTCGCGTCACGCCTGACCGCCGACGTCTTCTGGTTCTGTCGTGAGGGCGACACCGCCTGCCCCTTTGATGATGACGGCGTGATCGACCGCAGCCGCACCGTAGGCGACCCCGTCTTTGCACGGGTCCCCGGCGAAGAGGGCTACTCGCCCTTCTGGTTGGTGTGGACGGTGCGCGTGCCCGAGGATTACGTCGCTGATGAGATCAAGTCGACGCACGGCATCGAGCAGGCGGTGGCAAGCGGGCGCGTCGTGGTGGAGCGGCACATCACCGATCACGGACGCGACGTGGGCCCCGACGAGACGATCATGCACTGCCTGCTGGTGCTGGAGGGGACGCTGCTCGAGGGCAACGGCGAGGAGCTCGTCGGGCGCCCGGGCGTCATGAGCAAGAAGCTGGAGATCAGCACCGGCTGGCACAAGCAGTACCGAGTTCAGGTCTTCGATTTTACGCCCAATGAGGGCGTCTTCCCGCCGGACACGGCGACGGAGTCACGAGCGCTGATGCCGTCCGCCGATATCTTCGTGTTCTTCAGGGACTGCACCGGCGGCTCCCAGGTCCCGCTGTGCGACCACGCGACCGCCGATTTGGTGGCGGTCAGCGAGCGCGGCGTGGAGTTCGACTTCTCGGAGGACGGTGACAAGGCCGACAACAACAACATCATCTCGGGCTTTCCGCGCACCGAGCCACCCGCCGATGAGGACAAGCGCTACTCGCCGCTGTGGAAGGTCAACGTGGTGCGCGTGTTCCCCGAGCATGACAAGGCGGTGTTGCTGATCGACGAGACCAAGGACCAGGACCACACCGACTACAAGGGCGCAGAAGACATCCGGGCCGCGGTCAGCGACGGGTTGGTGGCAGAGGCCGAGCCGATGTCCGAGGCCATGGCCGGCAACAGCATCCCGGGCAACAACGGCAAGGTCTTCTTCAACTGCCCGTCGCAGGTGCCCGCAGGGGACCCCAAGTGAGAGCGCTCCTGCTATTGGCCGCCGGATGTCTGCTGGCCTGCGAGCCGGCGGAGGACGTCGAGCCGCTGGCTTGTGAAAACCCGGTCCCCGGCGTGGGAGAGGTCGGCCTCGGCAACCTGGAGAGCGGCTTTCTGGAGCTTGCGGACGGGGCCGACGTGCAGGTCGTCCTGGGGCCTCAGGGGCTGCACATGATCACGATCAGCGCGCGCATCGAGCACTTTGAGAGGCCATCGCAGGGCGGCGGCCGTGCCCTGGTCACCGCGGCCACGCGCGTCGGCGGCGCGGTCGTTGGCGGCAACATCGCGCACCTGATCCCGGAGGCAGCGGGCGAAGACATGGTCGAGTTCGTTGGCGTGCGCTCGATCTTCACGGCCGAGGTCGAGGCTTTCGTGGGGCAGGTAGCCGACATCGTACTCACCGCGCACGATGGGTGCGGCCGCAAGATCACGGCGACGAGGAAAGCGCGGTTGATCCAGTGACGCAGGCGCTGTCCATGGGCATCGGGCTCACCAATGCGTGCAATCTGAGCTGCGCCCACTGCTATCGCCCCGGCGGCGAGATCCGTCACCTGGCGCGCGAGGACGTGGCTCGCGTCCTGGACGCCTTCAACGTGGGCTCCGTCAACTTGGGAACGGGAGAGAACATCCTGAATCCGGCGCTTCGGCCGGTGCTGGCGCTGCTGGCGGAGCGGGGTGTGCCGACCAGCCTCACGTCCAACGGTTTGAGCCTGAACACGCTACCCGACGAGCTGCTGCGCGACCTGCACGATGTGGAGGTGTCGCTGGACTTCGCGGATCCCGCGGCGCTGGACGACTTTCGCGGCGAGGGCGTGTTTGACGGCGCGGTGGCGGCCATCCGGCGCTGCGTGGCGCTGGGGCTGGATGTGACGGTGCTGGCGGTCATGATGCGCACCAACTACGACCGCCTGGCGGAGGTGGCGCGCCTGGCCGCGAGCCTGGGCGCCCGCTTTCGCGTCAACGTGTATCAGCCGGTCCACGAGCGGACGCTCATGCCGACCTGGGAGCAGTTCTGGAGCGGCTTCGAGCAGCTCTTTGCACAGACCTCGCTGGTAACGTGCACAGAGCCGGTGGTGGCCGCGCTGATCGCCAGGGTCAACGGCTATGTGTCGCCCTGCGGATGCGGACACAGCAGCGTGCGGCTGACCCCGGCGGGCGATCTGCTGCCGTGTGTCTATTGGCCACGGGCGGCGGCCCACTTGTCGGAGGTCGGACCCGGTGAGGGCGCGGCGATCGTGAGCGGGGACGAGTTCGCGAGCGCACGCCAGATCCCGGCGACCTGTACCGACTGCAGGCTGGTGTCGCGCTGCGGTGGCGGCTGTCCGTCGCGGCGGGCGCTGACGGTCGGGCTGGCGGAGCGCGATCCCTACTGCCCGCTGGCGGGTCCGCGCGAGGTCAACCTGCGGCCGTCCCTGGGGACGCACGCCAATCTGCTGCACGCCGCCAACGTCTGCACGACGATCACCGAGGCCCGCTGATCGGGCGCGTCCCGCTGCTGACCTGTCTGCTGGTCGTGACAGCCGGCGCGGCCCCACCGACCTCCCGCATGGCCCGCGAGCAGGTGGTCTTTTGCGGCCACGCGCCGGAGCCCGTCGTACTGACGGTGACGCTGCAGCGCACGCGGACGCCGGCGGGAGCGCGCCTGGAGGCCAAGGCGTTTATGGTCTGGCGCGACGCCTGGCGGCCCGCGTTCTACGACCGGGTGGACGTCAGTCGCTGGCCGGGTGACAGCGCGACAGAGGCTGTCCGGGCGTGGGCAGACGCGCAAGGGCGGCGCCGGCTGCGGGTGACGTGGACCGATCGCGACGGCGCCCTGCAGTTGAAGCTGCGCAGACCGTCCGGTGGCCTGGTTTTACGGTCGTCGGCGCTGGCGGCCGCCGGGTCCGGCACAGGACCGCACGGGCCGCTGATCTGGCGAGCGGGGCGAGCCACTTTGACGGTCAACGGAAAGACCGTGCACGGCGTCGTCGCGGTAGAGCGCCTGGCAGCGGCTGAGCGACCCTGGCCCCGCTTCGGCCGCTTCGAGATGTGGGCGATGACGACGCCGTCGGGCGGGCTGATCCTGGGCCGCGTCCAGCTCAGCGGTGATGCGGGCCGCGGGCAAGCCGTCGTCGTGAGCGCGGAAGGTCGAGCAGCAACCCAACCGTTCGACGTGGCGGTCGACGCCGCACGCACCGATCCCGCCACAGGCTTTGCGCTGCCGACGCGCTGGACCGTGACGCCGGGCGGGCGCCTGTCGCGCATCGGCGGCTCTGTGGGGCGCGGGACCAGCCCGGACGGCGGTCCGGCGGTCTTTGACGTCAGCGCGGCGGCCGGACCCTCAGGCGGCGCCGCGCTGGTCTTCCACCTGACCGACTAGCGAATACTGCTGGGCAGTGATCGCGAGCGGCGGTGACACCTTGAAGCCCGCGCCGGACAACGCCGCCTCGATCTCGTCGGGGGCCACGCGCTCGTCTTCCGGCGGACCGTGATCCAGCCGCCCCGGCTCCCACTCCAAGACGACCACTCGGCCGCCCGGCACCAGCAGCCGCCGGATCTCACGGCTGACGGCGACCATGTCATCGAGCTCGTGGAAAACAAACGCGCACCAGGCCGCGTCAAACGTGCCGCGCTCGAACGGGACGTGGGTCAGATCGGCGACCGCGGTGGTCAGGCGCGAGGGTGTCCCGAGGCGGGCGTGGAGCACCTCCAGCATCTGGGGCTGCACGTCGACTCCGACGACCTCTGCCCCACAGGCGTCCAGCAGCGCCGCCGTGAAGAAGCCGGGCCCGCAACCCAGATCGACAACGCGGCCCGTACGCGGCCACTCAAACGCGGTGACGTAGTGCTCGGGCTCGGCCAGGGCGCGCCGGTGATCGCTGACCAGGCGCTCCCACTGCTCGTGTGGAAACCGCTTCATGGCAGCGGCGGCAGAGGCGCCTCGAGGACCGGCGAGTTGTTGCACAAATCATCCGAGACGATGAAGAACCATTTGGACTCGCCCGGCCGGTCGAGCTCGTCGCGAAACACCGTCAGCGTGTAGGTCCCGTCGGGGTACAGCCCATCCACCGGCGGCCCGGGCGGATTGAACGCGTACCCGTCGCCGGTCGCCTGATTGCAGGCCAGAATCATGCGCGACAGGTCGTGGTCCGGGTCCTCTGCGACCACCGTGATCTCCAAGATGTCCGACGACTTCCAGGTCATGGTCAGATCCCGCAGGGTCGGGTTGTCCGACGGCAGGTCGTCCCACGGCATGCGGATCAGCTGGGGGTTCGCCGGCTGATCGGGCCACGTGGGAACGCCCGTGCGATCCATCCAGTCGCCCCACACGACCATGGGGCTTGTCAGCACCAGCTGCTGCTTCTCGGCGATCTCAAACTCGGCCGGCAGGTAGCTGTAGTCGTCGTGGAACAGGTGGATGCCCCACACGCCGCCGACCGGCAGATCGATCGAGAAGCGGCCGTCCGGGTCGACAACGCCGCAGCGCTCGTACGCGCCGTCGTGCACTGGACCGCGCTCCAGCAGCACCAGCCCGGGACCCAGCGGCTTCTCGGTTTCGCCGACCAGCTGACCCGAGATCTGGGTTTGGAGCTCACCGCTGCCGACGCAGCCGATCGACAGCGCAGCTGTTAGCGCGACCAGCTTCACAGACACCACTGCTGAGTACAGCCGGCGCACCAGGGCACCGGGTCGCCCTTGAGGAGACCGCTGCGCAGCGTCTGCATGCTGGTCGTATTCCAGATCGTCTCCCACGACTGGTCCATGAGATTGCCGGCTTTCAGCTGCGCATACGGCGCACGGAAGCTGGCGATGCAGCACGGTAGCACGTCCATCGTCGCCGTCACGACTGCGCTGCGCCAGGGTCGCCAGCACCCCAGCCAGGGGTTGTCGAGCTCGGACTTCCTCAGGCTGTCCAGGGGCCCCTGCCGTCCGGAGGCCGCCAGCGAGATGCCCCGGTCGTGGGCGACGCGCTCGGCCTGCTCGATAGCCCGGCAGACGCGACGATCCGCTCGGCCAAACAGGGACGCCGAGTCCACAGCGTTGCCTGTGCCGGTCAGCACAAGCCGCTGCAGGTAGACCCCGTCGGCGCCGGCGTCGGCCGCCAATCGGACCAGCTGGGGCAGCTCCTCGATGGTGTCTTGCGTCCCAATCTGCCACACCGTAATCACCGGATGACCGTCCCGACGCCCCGACGTCAGCCCGCGTAGGTTGGCCACCACTTTGTCGAACACTGTCGCGCCCGCCAGCCTGTCGTGGGTCACCGCAAAAGCCCCGTGCAGCGAGACCCGAACTTCGTCGATACCGCTCTCCAGCAGCTTCCACCGGCGCCCGCCCTGCAGCAGGGTGCCGTTGGTAATGAGCGCCCTATACGCGCCACGTCGCTTGGCCAGCGCGATCATCGAGAACAGGTCCGGACACAGCAGCGGCTCGCCATTCAACTGGAAGGTGATGCGCGCCAGGCGGGGCAGGCCGTCAACGATGCGCCGAAACTCGGCCAGCGTCATGTCTTTGTCCGGCCCCAGCGGCACGTGGCTGCGCAGGCACGGCTCGCACTGCAGGTTACAGCGGTTGGTCACCTCGACCTGCAGGTCCACGGGCAGCTCGGAGGACACGGGTGTGCGGCTCAATCCCGCGATCACTTCCCTCGTGCGCGAGGCCAGCGACCGGGGCGCGTGGGCCAGATCCAGCAGATCCTGCGCCTCGTCCATGTCTCGCAGCGAGTCGACCCGCTTGACCGCCAGCCCCATGTTGTGCGCCAGCGCGATCGTGGCGCCCAGCACCGTGTTGGTCGACATCTCCACGCGCGTGAAGATGTCGTGCGGGACCTTCAATCCAACCAGATAGTAGCCCCCATCCACGCCCGGACCCAGGACCACATCGCTGTTATCCAGCGCGTCCAGCGCCCGAATGACCGTGCGCGCCGGCAGCTGCGGAACGTCCCCGCTGACGATGACGACCCGATCGTGGTTCTCCAACAGCATGGACGCCGCCGCAGCCAGCTCATGTCCCAGGCTGTCGCAGCCCGGCACCACCGACTGCGCGCGGTCATCCAGCAGCCCATGCAGGCGCTCCGCCTCGTCGGTGCTCGTGGGGGCATCGTGCACCAGATGCAGCCGCCACCGCTCCGGGCGGTCCAGCTCGGCCAGCTCGTCCTGCAAAAACGCCGTATGCAAGGCCAGCGCGGCCTCGGCGCCGACCCCGGCGGCCAGGCGTGTTTTGGTCCCACCCGCGCGCGGGATCTTCGAGATAACGGCCACCGCCGCTGACGTCGTCATGGCGCCCACCCCGCGATGACTCTCAAGATGGCGGCAGACGCCCGCAGCGATCCGGTCACCGACCCGGCGACTTTAGACCGCCCATGGCGACGCCGCCGATAGCTGATCGGGACCTCGCAGACTCTCAGCCCATGCTGAATGGCCCTGATCTGCAGCTCGGTCGGCCACCCGTGCGCCGGCTCCTGCAGCCGAAGCGAGAGCAGCGCGCGCAGCCGGATCGCGCGCATCGATCCCAAATCGCTGTATCGGTGGCCGTGGCGTAACCCGATCAGCGCCGTAGCCACGGCATTGCCCAGCCTCTGTAACGGCCGCAGGGCACCGGGCTCGACCTGCCCCGTCACCCGGGATCCCACGACAAAGTCAGCGGCTCCTGAGGTGATCGGCGCGATCACCGCCGCGAGCTCGGCGGGATCCTCCGCCAGCGCGCCGTCCACAAAGGCCACCACATCCGCTCCCTGCTGAGCGGCCGCCGCGACCCCGGCCATGCCCGCCCGGCCCCACCCGCCCCGGCCCACCACCCACACCCAGGATGACAACTACCACATAGTAAAAATATATGCCAACTACCCGTTACAAGCTATATATATATATATATATATGGGGACCAGCGTCGGTAAGCGGCTAGCGGTAATAAATATTTAGCTCTGCGGTAATCGGTAAGAGTCCTTGTATAAACGGCTGTTATAAATATCACTGCCCGGA
>CAZJHX010000087.1:31212-44831 GCA_964545715.1 uncultured Myxococcales bacterium | reverse complement strand
GGCTGTTGGGCCGTATATGGGGGGTGCTGGGCTCCTTCTGTTTGTCCTTGACCCGTACCTTGTCCTGGAGGGGCACGCCCTCGGTGACCCCGACGATCAACGAGACGCCGGCGTCCGCCGCCTCCATCATGGCGTCGGCGCAGAACGCCTCGGGCACAAACACCGCGGTCGTGTTGCCGCCTGTGGCCTCGACCGCGTCGCTGACGGTGTTGAAGATCGGCACGCCGTCGAAGTCCTGGCCCGACTTGCCGGGTGTGACGCCGGCGACCACGTTGGTGCCGTACGCCATCATCTGGCGCGTGTGGAAGGAGCCGGCGCCGCCGGTGATGCCCTGCACGATGAGCCTTGTATCGCTGTTTACCCAAATCGCCATGAGTTACCCCCTCACCGCGGCGGCGGCTTTCTGGGCCCCGTCCTTCATTGAACCAGCGGTCTGAATCGGCAGCCCGCTGTCGGCCAGCAGCTGCTTGCCGAGCTCGACGTTGGTGCCCTCGAGCCGCACGACCAGCGGCACGTCCAGCCCGACGATCTTCGCCGCGGCGATGATGCCCTCGGCGATGGTGTCGCACTTCATGATCCCGCCAAAGATGTTGACGAAGATGGCCTTGCAGTCGTCCTCGATGAGGATGCGGAAGGCCTCCGTGACCGCCTCGGTATCCGCGCTGCCGCCGACATCCAGGAAGTTGGCGGGCTCGGCGTCAAACTGCTTGAGGATGTCCATGGTCGCCATCGCGAGCCCGGCGCCGTTGACCAGGCAGCCGACGTTGCCGTCCAGCTTGATGTAGCTGAGCCCAAAGTTCTTGGCGCGCACCTCCAGCGGCTCTTCTTCGTCCAAGTCGCGCAGCTCGTGCAGCGCCTTGTGCCGGAAGAGGCCGTTGCTGTCGAAGCTGACCTTGGCGTCCAGCGCCAGAACCTGATCGTCCTTGGTCAGCACCATCGGGTTGATCTCGACCAGCGTGCAGTCGTTGGCCATGTAGCACTTGTACAGCGCGCCCACGAGCTTGGCGCACGCGCGCGCCGCCTTGCCGGTCAAGCCAAGCTTGTAGGCCAGCCGTCGGGCCTGGAAGCCGAGCAGCCCGGCGCCGGGATCGATCCACTCCTTGAAGATCAGCTCCGGCGTCTCAGCGGCGACCTTCTCGATGTCCATGCCGCCCTCGGGCGAGGCCATCACGACCACTTGCGAGCGCTCGCGATCCAGGACCATGCCCAGGTAGTACTCCTTGGCGATGGCCGCGCCCATCTCGACATAGAGGCGCTGCACTTTCTGGCCCGCGGGGCCCGTCTGGTGCGTGACCAGCTGCATGCCGAGAATCGCGTCCGCGTGCTGTCGGACCTCGTCCAGGCTGCGCGCCAGCTTGACGCCGCCGCCCTTACCGCGACCGCCCGCGTGAATCTGCGCTTTGACAACCCAGATGTCGCCACCGAGCTTCTTGGCGGCCTCGACCGCGTCGTCGACAGTGAATGCGGGCAGACCTTGCCCGACGGGGACGCCGTATTGGGCGAAGAGCTGTTTCGCCTGATACTCGTGAATCTTCATAGTAGATTTGACCTCTAAAGAACCGGGTGCGGGGGACTATACCCGTTTGGGACGGCTGCGCAAGACACGGTTTGACCTGTGCAGGGCGCTCGTCTAACGTCGCGCACGTGAAGCCTGACGTGTTTCTGCCAGTTGGGGCCGCAATCGCCTTCATCGTGCCGCTTGTCACCATCGTGGCGCCGCTGATTAGCGACAAGCTCGAGACCAAAGAGGATCCGCCCGCGCAGCAGCGCATGGTGTCGGATGCGCCGCCGGATCACATGATGGTCGGCCAAGCGGCCCGCCTCGAGCGGCAGGCTTGTGGGTGCAAGGACGCAAGCTGTGCTGACCGGGTCGCGGAGTCCATCGCCATGTGGGGACGTGAAAACGCGGTGCAGGCGGTCAGCGAGAAGACGTCCAAGACGCTGCGGGCATCGCTGAACCGAGCCCTGGCGTGCACGTCCACGCAGCTGGCAACCAGGTTGCCAGCCGAGAACAAGCCGACCACACCCCCGGCGGCTGCCACGCCATAACTTGTGGTAATCATGGGCTGGCTTCGCTGGCCCCCCTCTTGCTGTGACGACTGTGCGGCGACTTCGCCAAGTCTGGAATACGGAGGGACACATGCGAACTACTTTTGTACTGACCGCGGTCATGGCGCTTCTAGGGTGCGGCATCGCCGACCAGGAAGCCGATGGCCCCGCCCACATCACGCGGCAGGCCTCAGTGTTGCTGCCCACGCCCAGCGGCAGCGAGCCGGTCACCGCCTATCAAGGCGAGCAGCTTCCACCGGCGCCCGTGCTGACTTGGGATCAGACCTCCTACGTCGCCCACGAGTGGGGCACGTTTACGTCGGTCCAAAGCTCCGCGGGCGAGACGATGCAGGGCCTGCACCACGAGGAAGAGCCGCTGCCCGGCTTTGTCCACTCGCGCGGTCTCGGCGTGTACTCCAAGCTTGGCGAGGCCCTGCCGGAGGCGGTCACCCAGAAGATGGAGACCCCGGTGGTCTTTCTTTACAGTCCGCAGCCCAAAACCGTCAGCCTGACCGTCGACTTCCCTCAAGGGATCATCAGCCAGTATTACCCTGACTGCTCGGCGATGCAGCCCAAGCTCTACGGCGCCGACGCGCTGGCGGACGGCAGCATGACCTGGACGGTGGATCTGCACCCGAATCTGTTGAACGTGCCCGCCCCGTACGTGGATCCGGCCGACATTTGGTCGCCGTCGCGTCGCGTGGCATCCACGCCGCTGTCGTACGACGATGAGTACGAGAACTTCGTCTTCTATCGGGGCGTCGGCCGCTTCACCGTGCCGATGACGATCACGTCGGTGTCCTCTGACGGCACCGATACGCTTACGATCAGCAACGGCTCCGAGCAGCGCATCCCGGCGGCCTTCCTCATCCGCGTGACGTCGGAGGGCGGCGCCGTCCATGAGCTGGGCCGTCTGCCCGCCAACGGCAAGATCCAGGTCGTGGCACCCACAAGGCTGGACGACATGGACACCTACCTGGCCAAAGCTGAGGACCGAATCGCCAACGCGCTGCGCTGGTCAGGGCTGTACGGCGACGAGGCGGTCTCCATGGTCAAAACGTGGACGCACAGCTACTTCCATACACCGGGTCTGCGCGTGCTCTACGTGCTGCCGGACGAGTGGACCAATGATCTGCTGCCCATGCGCGTGCGCCCGGCGCCCACCGAGATCAAGCGCACACTGGTGGGCCGCATCGAGGTGCTGACCCCGGCCGAAGAGGCCACAGTCGTGGCGCTGATCAACGACAGCCACAAGGGTGAGTCCACCTACAAGATGCCGCCGGAGCTCGCGGTCGATCGGTTTGCCGAGGCCAAGGTGCATCGCGCACTGCAGCTGATTACGGAGCCTGATCTGAAGGCCTACGCCGGGCACCTGCTCAAGATGTTGGGCCCGGTCTTCCTCTACTGATCACGGCACCAACACTCCTGCGGCAGACGCTGCGTTACGTCCCGGCAGGTCTTGTTGGCCTGCGCGCATGACGCTTCGGCGCGCGGGTGTTGCTTGTGGCGCTCCGCAATGGCGCAGATCCGGTCCGCCAGCGCACAGATCTTGGAGTGGTGCCGGCACAACGCCTTGCATTGGTCCTGACCGCCGCTCATCGCCGTGTCGTACGAGAACAAGAGCTTCATCTGCTCGCTTCGCAGGCTGTCGAGCTCCGCCTCGATCTGATCGACTCTCACCGGAGAGGTAGCAGCGCCCATCGACGCACCGCAGCCGGTCAGCGTGACAAGCGCCAGCGCCAGAACCAGGTTTCGTGAGCTCATCTTCATCCGTTTCCACCCTCATGCTTCGCCAGCGCCGTGTCGAAGAGCTGCTTGTGAATCTCGATGGCGCGCGTGTAGTCCGGCAGCGCGTCGATCGGTTTGCCGGCCGCCTCCAGGGCCATCGCGCGCAGGCCGTGGAGATTGGCGCCGAATATGGACTGGTCGTCGCCCAGGCTCAAGCCTTTGTCGGCTTCTGCCAGCGCCTCATCGAAGCGGCCCGTGACGAGGAGCACGCTCCCCAGCGCGAAGTGCGCGTCTTGCAACAGCAGGAGAGCGCCGGCGTTGTCCTTCGGCGCGTCCAGCACAAAGATGCGGCGCAGATCCGCCTCGGCCGCCTTCATGCGACGCTGCCCGACGTGCTGATCGGCGCTGCGACGCAGGCCGTCCACGGTGCGCGCCCAGGACGCCTCCGCGGGCACGCCGACGGCGCACGATCCAACCAGCGCCGCGATCATCAGCGGCAGGGCGACGACAGCCAGGCGCGTCATCGGGTCAGCTCCGCAACGACGCGAGCGCGCGCCGGGGCGGCCACCGCGTGCAACGCGGCCAGTCGGGCCATCGGTGGGGCGGCCGTCGGGTCAAACGCCTCCATGGCGGCCTCGATCTGCGCCTTGTCCGGACCGGCGGGCAATGGCTCCGGCGGCGCCGGGCGCGCCAGCAAAAACAGCACGATCGACGCCGCGACGGCCCATCCAGCCAACGCCCAACGGTTGCCCCGATAGGGTCTAGCGACGCCCCGGATGCGATCCCACGGGTCCGGGGCCTCCGTTCCGCCTGCGTGGCGGAGCAGGCCGATCATCTCCAGATCGTCGGGTCCGAGCGGCTCGTCGCCTTCTAGTTTGTCGTCTGTCACTGTGGCTCACCATACTGTGCGACCCAGTGCTTCCGAAAGGACCGCACCGCACGCAACACCAAGACGTCGAACGTGCCGAGCGTCACGTCCATCAGCTCTGCGCACTCCGCGCGCGGTCGCCCCTCCAGCAGTCGCAGCTGCAGCGCCCGCGCATATCTGTCGTTGAGCAGCGGCAGCACTTTCGCGACCTGAGCCTGCGCCAGCGTCCGGTCCGCCTTGGCGGCGACCTGCTCGTCGGGGCGCTCGGCGACCGCCGTCTCGCGATTCAACATGCGCACCCGGCGCTTGTCGTCGCGGGCCATACGGCGCCCCACGTCATGCGCCTTGTTGGTCGCGATGCGCGCGAGCCAGGCGAAGATGCTGCGCCCGGTCCACGTAAACTGGGACAGCCGCTCCAGCCCGGTCGTAAAGGTCTCGACAAGCACATCCTCCGCGTCGGCCGCGCTGCTTGTGCGCGGTCGGATAATGCGGTGATAGAGCGCGTCCTTATAGGCGCGATAGAGCTGCTCGTACGCGGCCATGTCGCCTCGCTGCGCGCGCTCGATCAACCGTCTTTCCAGGCCTGGCTCCATCAGCCGGCCGATCCTCCAACGCCGTAGTGGCGCCGAGCTTACACGACAGCGCGAAAAACGGTGCTAATGGGCGGCAAAGTGGCTGGAGTTGCGGTGGCGATGACACGCCCCAGGGCGCCGGCGATCGAGGTTGCGTCGCCCGGATCCAGGGCGGCGTCGGGGGGCAGTACCGCAAAGCCCGCGGCGCGAGAGGTCGCCAGCACCGGGACGCCGGCGGCAGCGGCGAGCTGAACCGGGCGCGGGTAGCTCTCACACCAGGCAGGGGCCAGCACCAGGTCCACGCCGTCCAGTCGCTCCAAGGCGGCTGTGCCGGCGCGCTGAACCTGAGGATGGGCCAGAAGATCGGCCGGCTCGAGGCCCTCACCGGCGCGCACCAGCAGACGGGCGCCGGGGACCTGCTCCACCGCGCTCAGCGCCTCCACGACACCGCTGCGGCCCGTCGCCAGGCCGGCCAGCAACACGCGCGGCGGGTCCAGGCGAACCGTCACCGGCTTGGGAGCCTCCACGGGCACCTGGAACCCGGCGAGCTTGTGGTCTTGGATGCCGGCGGCGCGCAGCAGATCCGCGGCGAACGCGCCGCGCACAACAATCCGCTGCGCCAGCACGCGCTCCGCCTCCTGTCGGGCCAGGGTACGCGCCGGCGCCCGGTAGCGTCGCAGAAAGCTGGAGCGAGGATGGCGCCCACACGCGACGTCCAGGTCGCGGTGCAGGCGGCGCAGATTGGGCAGGTCTTCGATGAGCACGGTCGCGGCCCCCTGATCGCGCGCCCGAGCAAAAACCCGGCGGGCACCACAGCTCGGCGCGATGACCAGCCGGGTCTGGTGCGGCAGGCACACCGCTGACAAGCGGTCGGTCAGAGCGCGACGCGCGAAGCGGCCGGCCAGCAGGCGCTCGGCGCGGGAGCCCGTCCAGGCGCGCATTCCAAGCTCGGCGGCGGCAAAGCCCGGCAGACGCAGGACGGATAGAGACAGGGCAGGCAGGCGACGACGGGCGACGTATCGGTGCAGGCGCTGGGGCATCCACGGCGGCAGCGCGGACAGCTGAGCCCAGGGCGCGATCACGGTGACAGGCCCCAGCTCCACGGCGCCCTCGAGGATCGGCATCAGCCAGGGGGCCGACTCGGGCGCGACGATCGTAATCATGGCAGCACCGCCGTTTTACGGGCGTCACAGCTGGTCTTGTTGCAGGTGAGGCAGCTCCGCGAGAAGTCGCGGTCGTGCAGGATGCGCTTGTCGTTTACGGCCACGATGGCCTGGTCACGCAGGCGCTGCGTACGGCGATCGAAGACTCGGCGGATGATCTTGTTGCGCCGTCGCCGGCCCTGCGGCGTCTGGGCCACGGAGTCGTCGATGGCTTGAAGCACAATGCGCTCAGAGGGCGCCCGGGCGGTGTCGACGTGGATACACAGCTGGCCGCCGGTGAGCGTCACGGAGAGCCGGGCGGCGCCGTGACGGGGGGCGACGCGCAGGTCGATGTGCGGCCAGAAGACGGTCGCGTCCAAGCCCCAGGGGTCGTGGCCGGCTGCCGGAACCGCCTCCATCGAGTGCCCATGACGCTCCAGAATGTGCCACCCGAGGCGCGCCGCCATGACGAAGAGCGCGTTGGACAACAGGCAGATGCCACCGCCGATGGATGGGACGATGCACCCGCCCTGAAGCTCCATGCCCGATGCGTAACCGGCCTCGCGAGACAAGCGACCGAGAGCGCGCCAGAACGACAGCGGGTGAGCGGGGCTGAGGACCAGGCCGTCGAAGGCGGGCGCGGCCAGGGCCAGGTTGTGACGTTTGCCGGCCTCGAAGACCGGATGGGCGTGGGGATCTTCGCGCTCGATGGGCACACGCACGCTGTAGGCGCGGTGTGGAAAGGTCTGTGCCGGGGCGGCGACTCGAGGCTGCGGCCACGCGTCGGGTTGCAGGGCCCAGCGCGCCAAGCGACGCCCCTGACGTGCAGCCACCGACATGCGGCGCAATCCCAGGCCAATTCGACCGACGTGTTCCAGAGACATCCCCACCTCCCGACTGCTTCTTTACAAGCGCGGCGGGGCGACTATTCCGAGCGGTTTTTGCGCCCGACGAAGCGGGCCTCGTGGCTGCCGTCCGGGCTCCAGCTCTCGTCGTAGACCAGCGTCTCCAGATCCGACACAAGCGCCGGCAGCTCTCCGTCTTTTAGCAGGAAGCGCGCGGACGGATGGCTGTTTCGCTGCAGGTTGCTGAGGGTGGGCTGGACGTAGATCAGCAGGCCGCCCGCCGCCAGGCTCTCGATAATGGGAGGGAAGAGCGGTCGGTGCAGATAATAATGGCCGAAGACGACATCCCAGGGGCCCGCCGGAAACGGCTCATCTTCGAGATCGACCGCCAGAGTCTGGATTTGCAGGCCTCGGGCCTCGGCCTCCCGCTCAGCGATGCCCAGACCGACGGCCGAGACGTCGGACACGGTGACGTACAGCCCGCGCGCGGCGAGCCACAGGCCGTGCCTGCCGGAGCCGCCCGCCAGGTCCAGCGCACGGCCCGAGGTTGGCAGCAAGGCGGCCTGCTCCAAGAGAAATGCGCAGGGCTCAGCGACCGCGCTGTGTCGCGAATACCGTGCGTCCCAGCGTTCTGAATCCGACTTTGACACGTGCTGAGTGTAAGCCATGCGCAGGGGGCGCGTTACCCCGGCACGAACGCTTCAAGGAGACTGACGATGTCTAAGCTCGGCCGGATACTGTCCCTACTGCTCACCCTGACCCTTTTCGGCGCGTGCGGCGCCTCGTTCTCGGGCGCCCCGAATATGGCCGGCGTCACAACCGGCGGCGCTCAGGACATCGGCCTGGCGCGCAACCTGGTGGCCGCGGGGAGGATCCCACAGCCGAGCGCGTTCGTCATCGAGGGGCTGCTCAGCGAGCATGACATCGATATCACCGGGCCCACGTGCAAGAAGTCGTTTTGCCTCAACCCAGCGGTCGGCCGCTCAGTCGCGCTGGACACCGGCCACGACGCCGCCTTTGTGGTGCTCGGCATGTCGTCCAACGTGGATCTCAACCGCTTTCGCCGCCGCCCACTCAACCTCAGCGTGGTCGTCGATCGCAGCGGCAGTATGCGCGGTGGACGGATCGCGGCAGCACGCACGGCGCTGCATAAGCTGGTGCGTCAGCTCGGACCGCAGGACCGCCTGTCCATCGTGCTGTTCGACGATCGAGTCGACGTGATTCTGCCGTCGAGACGGATCGGGCGGTGGGCCGACACGGAGCTGCACGCGTGGATCGACCGCATCCACACGCGCGGGTCTACCGATATCGAGAGCGCGCTGGCCGAGGGCTTCACCCAGGTCGCAAACCACCGAAGCGAGACGCGGGACGACCGGGTGATCCTCATCACCGACGCGCGCCCCAACACGGGACGGACCGACTCGGGCAGCTTTACCGAGCTGGCACAGCACTGGGGCGACAAGGGCGTGGGCCTGACCGTGATGGGCGTCGGCATCGACTTCGGACAGGAGCTGACGTTGAAGATCAGCAGCATTCCCGGTGGCAACTACTTCTACCTGGCCACCCCGGAGAAGCTGTCGCAGGTGTTTGACCGGGACTTCGACCTGCTGGTGACGCCGGTCGCGTGGGACTTTGAGATGGTGGTCCACCCGACGCCCGGGCATCGCATCGCGGCCGCATACGGCGTGCCGAGCTGGGTTGACGGCGAGGCAGGCGGCGCCGTGCGACTGCATATCCCAACCCTGTTCTTGAGCCGAAACCGCGGGGCCATCGTCCTGCGTATGGAGCCGGTCGCCGGCGCGGCGTTCGGAGATGAGCCGATCGGGCGCACCACCCTGTCCTACCGCACCGCTCGCGAGGCTGCGCCGGAGATCGCGAGCGGCGACGTCTTGCTCGAGGACGTCGTCACCGACACCCAGCCCGGCGTGCAAACCGCGGTCATGCTGGTCAACACCGGCCTGGGTCTCAAGCGCGCCGCGACTCTGGCGCATGACGGCCGACTGGCCGAGGCTTTGAGCGTGTTGGAGCACGCTGACACGCTGTTGGACGGCATGCGCTTTCCCAAGGAGCAGCGCCTGATCGCCGACCTGGAGCGCCTGATCAGTGCGCGCGTCCCCGCACCATCCGAGGCCCCGGTTCGCGAGCAGCCCTCACGCGGCGCGCAGTGGATTCGATAAAGAAATAATCGCGACACTGCGGTGTATTCCGGCAACCGCAGCGGAGCAACGGCGCCGCTCATTTCGATTCTATGGGTGACACAAGAATCGACGGAGTTTGTTGCCATGACCCCATCTTTGAAGCGCCAGAACCCACACCCTCTCGTGTACCAGCCAGGCGGCTGCATGGAGCAGGTCCGCGCCACGGCCATCCAGTGCGGACGCTCGGGTCTGCCCACCTTGATCACTGGAGAGTCCGGGGTGGGCAAGGAGCTGGTAGCGGGGCTGGTGCACGCGGCCGCCGACCGGACGGGACCACTGGTTGCGGTCAACTGCGCCACGTTGCCCGCGTCCATGGCGGAATCAGAGCTCTTCGGCCACGTCAGGGGTGCGTTTACCGGCGCTGCCACCGCCTATCGGGGCGCTTTTCAGCGCGCTGACAACGGCACGCTCTTCCTGGATGAGATCGGTGAGCTGCCGCTGGAGCAGCAACCGAAGCTGCTGCGACTTCTCGAGACGATGCGCGTTCGCCCGCTGGGCAGCCAATGCACGCATGTTGTGGACGTGCGTGTGGTCGCGGCGACGCATCGTGACTTGGGCGCGATGGCCGCGCAGGGCACGTTTCGCCAGGACCTCCTGTACCGCCTGGACGTCCTGCGGGTGCACGTGCCGCCTCTTCGAGCGCGACCGTCGGACCTGGACCTGTTGGTGCCCGCCCTGCTGCGCCGCGTGGGACTGGCGGCCGTCGTCGATGGCGACGCGATGGCGGTGCTGCGCGAGCACGGCTGGCCCGGCAATGTGCGTGAGCTGCGCAATGTGCTTGTACGCGCGAGCCGGCTGAGCTGCGACGGCGTACTCGCCCGTGACGATGTGGTCCGGGCGCTGCGTCCGCGAGGTATGTGGCACGTGCCACCGGCGGTTGGACCCACGCAGGCCGAGTCCGACCCGACAGGTGCGGACGTGGCTGACCCGGATCAGGGGACCGGGGCCGGCGGGGGCGCGAAGGCACCGCCTGAGCGGTCTCCGACTTATCAGCCAATGCGGGACTACTGCTCGCGGGCGACGCGGGTCTTGGCACGCAACGGGGGGGATGTCACTGCGACTTATCGGGAGCTGGGTGTGCCGCGCAGCACCTTCTATCGGTGGCTGCGACAGGGCGGGGTGCGCCGGCCGGCGCTTCATCGCCGCGCGGCGGTCGGCGGGCCGATGCGCCGCGCTCGGTCGGGCCGGTCACGTCCCTGGACACTTGAGTTTGCCGGGGCCCGACGTGCCGACCTCGATCCAGCCTTAGATGTGGGCGCCGGGGATCGACCCGGCGATGCGGCCGCAGAGGCAAAGGAGGGTGCCATAGTTTGATTGTTCGACAGTCAGCGCGCCGTTGCGCGTGACGTCGCAGACGCCGGCCGTGTATGTGGGCACGAGCTGGATCATGGCGGTGTCGCCGGAGGTGTGACCCTCGACACGGATCATGCCTTTGACGGTCAGCTCCTCGACTGACGTGGAGCCGATGCCGACCTTTGCGATGTCGGCGGAGGCCGCGGTCAGGCTGCCGTTGAGCTTGACGTTGTCGCCGCATTTCCAAGCCTTGCCGTTCCAGCGGGGTAGCTGGCCTTGCGCGCAGCCTTCGCCGGAGAGGTGCGCCAGGGTCAGGCAGCCTGAGCAGCTGAGGCCGGCGGCGCTCTGGGACGCCAGGGCAAAGGGCGCGGAGGCGATGCGAGTGCGGGGCAGCTCGGGCTCGGTTCCGACTGTGACGCCGACCCAGACGTCGCCGGGTTTGGCGAAGTCGGTGGGGTCCATGCCGTTCAAGACGGTTGAGAAGACACCGGCAACGACCTCCAGCGAGGCGCTCTGGGTGAAGAAGGCGTCACCGCCGGCTTCTTGCGGGTAGAGTGCGATGTTTACCGCGTAGGTGCCGTCGACGACGCCGCCTGCGTTGGTGAGGGCGCCTTGGACCGACAATGTCGCTGGCGGGGCGGACAGGGTTGCTGCTGTGAGGGCGAGGACCAGGCCGTGCATTTTGCGCCTCCGTGTTTAGTGGCGGCGCATGATAGCGGAGTCGGCTGTGTCGTGGCGTCAGTCGACGATGGGACAGACGCCGGAAGCCTCCAAGACGTTGGCCCTGGTCACCAATGGGCCGGCGGAGAGGACTGCGACCAGCTCGTTGGCCTCGGCCAGCGCTTGCTGGGGTCCGCCGGCGCCGGTGCCGAGATCGATGCGGGCTCGGCCGCCTTTGATGGGCTCGTTGACGACGGGGGCGGAGGTGACCTCGCCCTCGAAGACGATGGCGATGGCTTTGTTGACGAGGGACTCGGTGGCGGTGCCGAAGCGCGTGCCGCCGTCCTTGGTGAAGTCCAGGGACACGGCCGGGCGGTTGGTGTAGTCGTCCATCACCATTTGGACCTTAGCTATGTCGGGGCCGGTGATGATGGGGGTGCGGTCCAAAACCCAGATAACGGGCGCATCGTTGCGTTGGGCGACGGCCTCGGTTTTTGGGGGTACCGGCAGGCCGGCCAGGCGACGCGCGACGGCAGCGAAGTCAGCGCCTTTCAGGGTGAGGCCACCGAGGTGGTTGTGCTCGGCGCTGGTGACGCCTGGCAGAGTGCGGGCTGCATTGCGCAGGGCGTCGCGGGGCGGGCCGTCCAATACGACGACGCGATGGAAGCTGAGCTGGCCGGTGCGGGTCATGCCGCGACCAAGCAGCGTCTGCCAACGGGTCAACTGTGGGCCGTCGCAGGCGGTGCCGCCCGGCAGCGTAAGGCGGACGACGATGTGGCCGTCGCCGTTCAGGCGGACGAGAGGCTCGGCGTCGGGGAGCAGGCCACTGTCGGTCAGGGTTTGGACGCGGCGGCGCATGACGTTCATGGCGGCGGCCCGGTCGTCGGCGTTATCGACACCGATGGCGAGCTCGACAAACCCGGTGTTCGCCGGCTTGTCGACCTTGACGGCGGTCGGTGCGGGCGACTGCGACTGTTTAGCCTCTTTGCAGGCGGTGGCGGTCAGCAGCGTGATCAGCAGTATTAGCAGAAGCGTGCGCACGCCAAACTATACCGAACATCGTGCGCGACGGCGGATTTGGAGGTATAAGCCAATCAAGTGGGCCACATAGACGATCAGAGCAAGATCCTGCTCGAGGATATTTCGCCGAGCGGCAGCCTGATGGCGGTCGTCGAGGACGATGGTCGCACCATCTATCTGCATCTCGTCGGGTCGGAGCGGTCCGAGTTTACGACCAAGAGCTGTTGGGTTCGCAACCTGGGACCGGCGACCATGGAGCTGGACCCCAACTGGCAGTCGGCGGGTCGTGCACCTGTGCTGCCGTTCTCGGCGTGCGCCTACCCGGCGGGCATGCCGAGCCTGGATCCCGAGACGCTGTCGACCATCTGGTTTCCCGAGGGTGACGCTGTGGCGCTGCTGGAAGAGGGTGTGGTCATCGCGGTCATTCCGCCCTGGGCCGGCCTGCAGGACTGCGCCGGATACGCCAAGGTGTGCCTGGAGAAGACGCCGTTTGCGTGGCCTCTGGGGCCCGACCGGCCCAACAACCCGACGCTGGGCCACGTGCGCGCGGCCGAGGCCTTCTGGACCGAGTGGGAGAACGATGACGCCTGGACGCCGCTTCAGCGCAACCTGATCGCGGCCATCGAGAGCGGCCTGTCGGCTAAGCACACCCAGTACTACTCGATCGACGGCAACCGCTGGCCGCCCAAGTTCCTGGTGCGCGTCCCCAGTCCCGGGTCGGTGGCGCTGATGACCGGCGGTGTCAGCATTCGCCCTCAGCCGCAGGTCCAGCGCTTCTACGAAGATCCAGGCCGCGTCCGCCGCATCGAGATCGGCCTGGCCCTGGCGCCGGGGTTTGCCGGTGAGCTGGACGACCTGCTGACGGTGCTCAGCCGCCTGTCAGCGTTCCCCTGGCAGCACCACGTGTGGCTGGACAGGGGCCATACGGTGCCGATTCTCGGCATCCCGGTAGGCGAGTCCGGCACGGAGTTCCCGGCAGGACTGCTGGTCTCCGAGCCACCCGGAGCCCCCGAGATCCCGTTCGAGCCCTACCACGGCGATCCCATCAATCAGCTGTGGCTCATTCCTATCACCGCCGCCGAGCGCAAACTGGCGATCGATGAGGGCGTCAACGAGTTGATCCCCAAGTTGTGGACCGGCGGTGTGATGTGGATCCATCGGGACCGCGAGAGCGTGGTCTAGGTGGCTGGTGCCAATTGGGACCCCTGACCACGTGCCCCCTTAAGGGGGGCGGCCCCAGCCGC
>CAZJHX010000087.1:0-31202 GCA_964545715.1 uncultured Myxococcales bacterium | reverse complement strand
GTGTGGGGGGGGTGGTGGGTGTTGTTGGCGTTGGGCCCAATTCCCCCCCGGTCACCTCTAGCCCCGTTACGGGTCGCGCACCATCACTAGGGTTCTGGTGCCGCCCTTGGACTGGTCGTACGTCCAGCCCGTCATCATGACAACGCCGTCCTTTGACCACACGTCCAACAGCTGTCCACTGCGAGCGGGCTGGAACTTGGCGTCGACGCAGCCACCCCCCGAACACGCCTGGACCGCGGGGGGATCCAGCATTATCTGCTCGTGCCAGTTGCTGCTCGAGAGATGGTTCGTGGACATCGGGTGCGAGATGAGCTTCAGAGCCACGTTGCTGCCGCCTTGCTGATCCGTGACGGCCAACAACACCACCTCGCTGTCCACCCAGATGCCGTTGACGTCCTGGTTGTACTGATCACTGAGGCTGCCGCCCACGTACGTCCACCCGCTCCAGCTGCTGGTGCGGGCGCGCAGTAGTCCACCTGAGCCACCGACCCAGACGTTGTTCGTCGCACGCGCAAAGACATCCCGGCCAACCATCTCGTTGTTCGACTGATCGGTAAAATCGGCCCACCAGAGGCTGCCGTTTACGCCCTGCCGCGAGACCACGTCGTTGTAGTGGGTCCCATTGGCGGCCGGCTCATCGGACGACAGATATGCCCGCGCCGCGTCGGCCCCGCTCAACGACCCCAGCCCGTGCATCGCCCGCGGCGTCTCCTTGGGGAACAGGTTGAAGTTCGTACCCTGCGATGAGCACGAGATCGCATCCTCACTCAAGCTGCCCGTGCCAACCCCGCACATGGCGATCCAGGCATCCCCGTTTCGACCTGCGATCCAATAGACGTATTTATCGCCGTCGACCAGGCCCCAAGCCGCCATGGCGGTGCCGTTGTTGGTCGGCAGGGCCTTGAGCTTCTCGGTCAAGGTGGTGGCGGCGCCCCACGAGCCTGACGTGTATCGATAGAAGGTCGCCTTGTTGGTCACCACCATCCGATCGGCGATGGCGACCATACGCTGCCCGTTCTTCTTTGTGGAGGCGATCACATTCACGGACCCGTCGGTGCCCAGGGATGCCGCCCACGCGCGCCCGTTGCCGGTCTCGCCGTCGCCGCCGGTCGCATGGAAGGCATCCGCGGTCCACATCACGTGCCTCAGGTAGGGGCTGACGCCGGCGCCCGACGGATACCCTTGATGGATGGTGAACCCGGCGCACTTGCCCTTCAAGCAGATGTCGCCCACGGTCGATGCGTCGCTGTCGTCACACGTCTCGCCGGCCAGCTTGCTGTCGCACGGGTCGCACGTGCCCGAGCCGCCGACACAAGCACCGCCCGAGCAGGCCTCGCCGGACGTGCACGGATCGCCGTCACTGCACGGGGTCGCGTTCGCCTTGTTGGTCCACGCGCCCGGCGAGGACGGGTCGCAAACCTGACACTGGTTGCCGGGATTCGTGTCGCCCTTGTCGTAGCAGACGCCGCCGATCGCGCACGTGCCTGCCGTCGGGGTGAAGGTGCACCCACCCACGCCGTTGCACGCATCCACCGTGCAGTCCAGCTTGTCCTCGCACGGGTTCGGCGTGCCGCCGCAGCTGCCGGCGTTGCACGTGTCGTTGAACGTACACAGGTCACCGTCGTTGCACGCCGCCGTGTTGTTCGGATGCGCGCAGGTGCCGCCCTGGCAGACGTCGTCGGTACAGTCGTTCGCATCCGCTGGACATGCGGCGCCCTCGTTGGCCGGCGACTGCTCGCACGCGTCCGCCGCCTCGTTGCAGACGCCGTCGTTGCACTCGTCCCCAAAGAGCGAGCAGTCACGCGGCGGGCCCGTACAGATGCCCGCGGTGCACGTGTCCGTCGGCGTGCAGAATTTGCCGTCGTCGCAGCCGGCGCCCTCCAGCGGGACCGGGTTGAAGACGCAGGTCTCGGCGCCCACGTCGCAGGAGTCCGCGGTGCACCCATTGCCGTCGTCGCAGTCCGAGTCAACCGTGCAGCACTTGATCTTCACCGGCCCCGTGCAAGACCCGTCCGTGCAGGTGTCCGGCCCGGTGCACGTCACCCCGTCATCACACGGCGTGCTGTTGGCCTTGGGTGACGGCACGCACGCGTCCAGCGCCTCGTCGCATACGCCGAGGTTGCACGCATCAGCCGCGCTGATGCAGTCGCGCGGCACGCCGATGCACGCCCCACCCGCGCAGGTGTCGCTCACCGTACAGAAGTCGCCGTCCTCGCAGCTGTTCGTATTCGGCGTATACACGCAGCCCGTCGCCGGATCACACGAGTCGTCCGTACACGCCTTCTCGTCGTTGCACGGGATCGGCGCCCCGATGCAGGTCCCGCTCTGGCACTTGTCCAGCTGTGTACAGGCGCTCGCGTCGTCGCAGTCGGTGCCAGTCGCCCGGTGGGTCCAGCTCGTGTTGGCCGCGGCGACATCACAGTACTGACAGAACCCCGACGGCGCCGACTGTTGATCGGCGTAACACTGGCCACCGATCAGGCACAGCCCGGCAGTCACCGGATACGAGCACCCGCCGACCCCATCGCACACGTTGTCGGTGCAGGCGATCGTGTCATCGCACTTAAAGGCCTTCCCTGCGCAGGCGCCGGCTGCGCACACATCCAACTCGGTGCAGAGATCGCCGTCGTCGCAGGCGTTTGCATTCGGCGGATGCGTGCATGCCCCGGCCCCACACACGTCGTCCGTGCACACGTTGCCGTCGTCCGGACACCCTGCCCCGTCGCCAAGGTCGCTCCATGCCTCCTGGTCCTTCGACGGATCACACACCTCGCACGCGTTCCCGGGATTGCCCTGCCCCGCGTCGACGCACGCGTTGGCGATGCGGCAGGCATCCGCGTGGATCACCTCGATGCAGAAGCCCTTGCCGTCGCAGAAGTCGTCCGTGCACTTCAGCTTGTCATCGCACACGTAGCCCGTGCCCGCGCACACCCCGTCGGCGCACCTGTCGTTGAACGTGCACGCCACCCCGTCGTCGCATTGCGCCGCATTCGGTGGGTGCACACATGCGCCCGACTTGCAGAAGTCGCTGGTGCACGGCTGGCCATCCTCAGCGCACGCGGCCCCATCCGGGTCCGCCTGGACGACACACCCACCGACGCTCTCGCTGCAGGACGCGGTGTTGCACTCATCCGCGACGCACACAAGCGGCGTGCCGGCGCATTCCCCACCGCCGCACGTGTCGCCCGTCGAGCAGGCAGATCCGTCGTCGCACGTGGTCCCGTCCAGCACACCGCTGTCGTTGACACACGTCCCGGTGCCAACTACGCACGAGTCCGCCGTGCACGGGTTGCCGTCATTGCAGTCGAGATCCAGCGCGCAACATCCGGAAAGCGGCGTCCCGACGCACGCGCCGCCCTTGCACAGGTCCGGTGCCGAGCAGACGTTGGCGTCGTCGCAGATGGTGTCGTCCGCAACGGGCGCCGCCACACACGCGCCATCCTCCTCGCTGCACGTGCCGATGGAGCACGCGCTGTCCAGAGAAGAGCAATCCTGCGGCGTCCCGCTGCAGCTGCCACCGGCGCACACGTCGCCCACGGTGCAGAACAGCTCATCATTGCAAGACGCGTCATTGTTGGTGAACACACACCCGTCGGCTGGGTCACACACCTCGTCGGTACAGGGGTTACCGTCGCTGCATATAACCGGCGTGCCGCCCAGACACGCTCCGCCCTGGCACTGCTCGCCGGTCGTACAAGCCGTCCCATCGTCACACGCGGTGCCGGCCGCCACGTCGGTGTAGGCGCTGGTATCGACCTGCGGCAGACACGCCTGGCACGCATTGTCCGGATTGGCGCTGTCCTCGGCGACGCACGCCGCCTCGATTACGCAAAAGCCCGAGTCGATCTGGCTTTCACACGCGCCCTCCACGCAGGTGTCGGTCGTGCAGTCATACGCATCACCGCAGTCGATCGTCGTCCCCGCGCAGCCGCCGGCGTCACACACGTCGTTCTCGGTGCAGGCGTCTCCATCGTCACACGCGCCCTCCGACAGCGGCTTGAAAACGCAGCCGGACGCCGGGTCGCAGGAGTCCTCCGTACACGCGCTGCCGTCGTCGCATTCCACCCCCGTCCCAAGGCACGTGTCGAGCACGCAGACATCGTCAACAGAGCACAGATCGCCGTCGTCGCAGCCCAACTTGTTCAGCGGCGCCGAGAAGCACCCGGTGATCGTGCACTGATTGAAGGTGCACGGGTTGCCGTCATCACAGTCCACCAGGCTGGAGACGCACTCGCCCGCCGTGCAGGCGCCGTTCTCGGTGCATGGGTTGCTGTCATCGCACGAGGCCTCATCGCCCAACACCGTCCAGCTCGTCGCGTCATCGTCGGGCAGGCAGGCCTCGCACGGCACTCCGGTGCGCGTCGCACCGCCCGCATAACAGGCGTTGAGAATGTGGCACGTGTCGGGCTCCAACGTGCTCGTATCGCACACGCCCTCGATGCACTCGTCCAGTGTGCACGGCAGGCTGTCGTCGCACTTCTTGGGCACACCCACGCAGTTCCCCGCCTGGCACGTGTCCTCCAGCGTGCAGAGGTCCTCGTCGTTACACGGCTTGTTCTCAAACAGCTCGACCAGGCAGCCTTGCACCGGATCGCAGACCACCGACGTACACTGGTTGCTCTCACCGCACTCCAGCACCGGCCCCGGCACGCATGTCCCCGCCGCACATGCGTCGTCCGCGGTGCACGCGGTCCCATCGCTGCACAGGGTCGCGTCGGGCAGTGGACTCCAGGCATCCGGCGCAATGTCCGGCCTGCAGCTCATGCACTGGTTGACGGGTGACACAAAGTCCTTGGCAAAGCAGTTCACCCCGATCAAGCAGCCGTCCAGCGACGGCGCATACTCGCAGCCGGCCTCCCCGCAGCTGTCCGTCGTACAGATGCTACCGTCATCGCAGGTCGCGTCGGCGTCTTCGTCTACGGCGCCATCGCAGTCATCGTCCACGCCGTTGCACACCTCGACCTTGGGCGCCGCCGCGTCACACGCCGTCAGCGCGCCGTCTTCACAGGCAAACGCCCCGTCACAGCCCTCGTTGGCGCACTGTCCGGACCGGCCCTCGTGATGCTCGGCGCAGTCACACAGCGCGTCATCCGGAGGCGTGCAGAACAGCCCGTCCCCGGTATCCCGGCAAGCGAGCCCATCGGCACACACCGCGCCTCCCTGCTCGCACGGCAGCAGACAAAAGGAGTACCCGTCGATGGCCAGACACTGCGTACCGCCGTCACAGTCCTCCGACGCCGTGCAGGGCGCACAGCTGAACCACTCGCTGGGGGGCATGCCCGCGTCCTCGCCCTTGTCCGGCGGGGGCACCACCACGTCGAGCAGGTCCGCGGCTTCCACGTCCGCAGCGTCGGTGGTGTTGTCGACGTCCATGTCAGCATCCGCACTCACCACCGCATCGTCTGCGGCGGGAGCGTCGGCCTGACCTCCTGTATCGGACTCTGAGGTGCACGCCGCCACGAGCAGTGCCGCACCGAGAAGAGCCCATCTCGGCCGATCGTTCATGCCCGACAGGGTACCGGAACGGCGCGCGCACGTCATTGTGCGTGGTCGCTCAAGAGCCGCTTCCTCAGCGCACAAAGTCGGCGCCGCAAAAAACCCGGAAACGGGAACATGAACAGATAATCGGGCCCCGTGAACCGGGCCTGGATCTCGTCCAGCAGCCGGTCATCGATGCGCCCATGCAGCTCCGCCTCCACGCGCATCGTCTCGGTGTAGGCGCGCCACTCCCAATAGGCGCGCGCGGACAGCCCGGCCGGCAGCAGGAACAGGTAGCTGATCTGAAACAGCAGAGGGAAGCGTCGCATGTCGCGCAGGTGGACCGCCTCGTGGCGCAGCGTCTTGTAGATCTGCTCCGGTCCTCGCCGCTTCCGCCAGGCCCGGCTCGGAAAGTACACCCGCCCAAACATCACCGTGGTGTACTGCGTCATGTAGGTCTTGTTGAACGGGCGGACCAGCACGCCGATGGTCCGCTGCAGCCGCGACTCATCTTTGTAGATGACGGCGAACCCGCGCAGCTCCTCAGCAAGCTCCGCCTCGTACGCCTCGACCGCCGCCTCAGTGATGCGAGTCACTGTGCTATCGTACCGCGCCATGTCGTTTGAGCACCACCTCAAGGCCCGCTTCTACGAGGTCGACCGCGCCGGAATCATCTTCTTTGGACGCTTCTACGAGTACTGCCACGCGGCTCTCGAGGAGCTGCTCGAGGCCATGTTCGGACACCCCGCCAGCATCTTCGAAACCCACGGCTTCGGCATGCCGCTCGTGCACAGCGAGGCCGACTACAAACGCCCGACTCGCATGGGCGACAACCTCCGTATCACCGTGGACGTCGAGCGCGTCGGCGCCAAGTCCATCACCTTCCACTACGTCGTTTACGGGGATCAGGACGACCGCCGCTGCGACGTCCGACTGATTCACTGCTTTGTCGATCTCGCGACCTTCGACGCCATCGCCATGCCGGACGTGTTCCTGGACGGCCTCAAGAAGGTCGGGCTCAGCTGAGCGCCCGGTGCAGCACGGCGACCGACGCCAGCCGCATCAGCACACGGTCCATCACCGCAAAACCCGGATGATTTCGCCGCGTCTCGCCGGCGTACGCACCGATAAGTCGACGCACTTTCAGGGTATCCAGCGCCGGCAGCTCGTTCAGCAGCTCCTGCGACAGCACCCCCTCGTACAGCTGTGCCCAGCGCGCCTGCGTCTTGGCGGTGCCGCCACCCGGCGGTGAGAAGCGAGGCCGGCGCGGCGCCTCCCGGATCTCGTCGTCGATCATGCCTTCCCAGGCCTCCCGCAGCACGGTCTTGCCGACCGCGTCCCGAATCAGATCCGTCTCACCCAGACCAAGCGCAAACGACGACAGCTTCTCGTCCAGGTACGGCAGAAGAACCTCCATGCCCAACGCCGCCGCAGCCCGACACTCGAACGGCAGCACATGCTCCGGCAAGCTCAGCGTCAACGTCAGGTCCCGCGCCTCATGCATCGACATCGCCCCCGGCGTCTCGAACTCGGGCGGCAGAAAGTCCTCAGCCAGCACCTTGCGGATCAGTCGCCGGTCGGCGTCGAACATCACCGCGATCGGGGGCGCGCCCTCCGCGCTTCTCAACGCCGCGGGAAAGCCCATCAGCACCTCGTCCGCGCCGGCGCCGCTGAGCAGCGTCTTCTCATGGCCGGCCACCACGCGCTGGAACAGATACTTCGCCACGCAGCGGCCGTTGAACAGCAGGGTCTCCGTCGCCTCCACCGCCTCCACAAACGAGTCCGGCAGGTCGAGCTCTTTGGCCTCCACCACGTGGTGGTCAGCGCCAAACTCCTTGGCCACATCCATCGTCAGCTTCAGCGTCGGATCCCGCGGACCGGAGATAAGCGTCCACGCCCGAGGCGAGCGATCGGCCACCAGCGCCAACAGTGCGGTCGAGTCCAGCGCTCCGCTGAGCGAGACGACCGGCTCATTGGAGCCCAGCTGCCGGTCCACAACGTCGCCCAGCCGATCCAGCAGCGCCCCAGACAGCGCCTTGCGCGTCTGAAACCGCGACAGATCCTCGCGGGGGAACAGCCCGCCGCTACGGATCTTTGCGCGCGCCTCGGTGACCCACAGACTGGACCCGGGCGGCACTCGCTGCACCCCCGGCATCAGTGGCCGCGACTGGTCTCCGATCAGATGGTCCCGGACCCGCTCAGGGTCCAGCCCGGACACGTGGCCGCCCTGCCGCAGCTCGTGAAGCGTCGTCGACACCAAGACCTTGTCGACCTTCTGCACCGTGTACATCGGATGCGCACCGAAGCGGTCCGCCTCGCAGTTGAGGTGGTCGTCCCCGCGAACTGTCAGCAGGGTCTCGCGCGCAGTCGGCGCATTGGTCACCGAATCGGTCACGCCGGTATAGTTAACACGTGTTCGCCGCGAGATACATAAGGCGCCTGTGTACAGCCGCCCTGATGCTGACGGTGGGCTGCTCGACCTGTCGCGTCACGATCGTGGACAGCACGGCGCCGAAGGCTCCCGCATGGCTGACCAAAGACGACGTGGGCGCCACCACGGCCGCACCCACCCGCCGCGACGCTGTGCAGGCCGCCCAGATCGCCGCCGCCATGAACCTGATCGAGGGTCACTTCGGCGTCCTCATGGGCGCCACCTACAAAGAGGCGACCCGCTTCTCAACCAAAGACGGCGACCAGACCGACATCGAGCAGAAGCTACGCACCGAGGCTCGAGGCTTCATCCGCTGGCGCCCCATCGCCCAGTACGCTGAGCGTGTCACCGACAGCTGCGCGCCCGGCCCGCCCACCTGGCGTGCGTGGGCTCGTGTCCGTGTCGACCCGCGTGAGCTGCGCGCCGGGCTGGACGGCTGGCTGTCAGCCCGTACAACCGCACGCGCCCGCGTCTCCGTCAGCGGCTCCACCGTGTCTGTGTCAGCGCCCAGCCCGGTCTTCGTCGCCGTCGTCTCCCAGGACCGCGCCGGCAACGAGACCATCCGATTCGGCGGCCGCCTGCGCATCGGTCAGGTCGTGGAGCGGCGCCTGCCGGACGCCGTCGCCCTACGCGTCTTCGTCAGCAATCACGATGTCCCCGCCGACGGGGGCAAGCAGCTTCACAGACTGTACCGCTGCCTCAGCGACTCGCCGGCGCGGCGCTGTGGCCTGATCCATCGCGACATTCAATAGTGCGCACCCCGGCGTTCGTGATAAGAGCGCCCCCCTATGAGCGAAGAAATCAAGTACGCGCCGGTCGACCTGACCGTGCCGCAGTTCACCCTGCGCGCCATCCTCACCGGCATGGTGCTGGGCGGCGTCCTGTCGCTGTGCAACGTCTACACCGGCCTGAAGATCGGGTGGGGCTTCAATATGTCCATCGCGGCCGCCCTGCTCAGCTACGGCTTCTGGAACGGCGCGCACGCCGCGATCGGGTCCGCACCCTGGGGCAAGCTGGAGAACAACATAAACCAGACCGCCGCATCGGCCGCCGCATCTATCTCGTCGGCCGGTCTCGTCGCGCCCATCCCCGCGCTGACCATGATCACCGGCTACAAATGGGGCTACGTCGCCCTGGTCGCCTGGACCGCCTCCGTCGCGCTGGTCGGGGTGGTTGTCGCCATCGCCCTGCGCCGCCAGATGTTGGTCGTCGACAAGCTGCCGTTTCCCATGGGCATCGCCACCGCCGAGACCCTCAACGAGATGTATGCGCGCGGCAAAGAGGCCATGGCACGCGTCAAGGCGCTTGTCGGCGGCGGTGTCGTCGCCGGCGGGCTCAAGATCGCGGTCAGCGTCCTCAAGATCAAGCGCCTCGCCCTGCCCGGGACCATCGGCGGCGCCAGCATGAAGAACCTGACGTTCTCCATCGACCCCAGCCTGCTGATGGTCGGCGTCGGCGTGCTCAGCGGCATCCGCGCCGGGGCGTCCATGCTGCTCGGGGCCGCGGTGGCCTGGCTGGTCGTCGGTCCATACGCGATCGAGCAGGGCTGGATCACGCCGGGCGCCGACGACAAGAGCTGGTTTAGCCCCATGGTCACCTGGCTGCTGTGGCCCGGCGTGGTCATGATGGTCACTGCCTCTTTGACGTCGTTCGCCTTCAGCTGGCGCTCCGTCGTCGCGGCCATGCGCGGCGGGAAAGGGGGTACCGAGACAGACACCGGACCCGATAAGAGTGATTCGGTTCCACGCCGCTGGTTCATGCGCGCCCTGCTCGCCGCCATGGCCGCGTCTGTAATCCTGCAGGTCATCTTGTTCGGCATCGGCATCCACGTCGCCGTCATCGGCGTCATCCTGACCTTTCTGCTGGCGGTCGTCGCCGCGCGCGTCGCCGGTGAGACCAACATCACGCCGGTCGGCGCCATGGGCAAGGTCACCCAGCTCAGCTTCGGCCTCATCGCTCCCGCCGACGCCACCGCCAACCTCATGGCCGCCAACGTCACCGGCGGCGCGGCCAGCCAGGCAGCCGACCTGCTGCACGATATGAAGGCCGGCCTGATCATCGGCGCCAGTCCCCGCCTGCAGGCGTTGGCGCAGGGGCTGGGCGTGCTTGCAGGGGCCCTCTGCGGCTCGGCGGCTTACCTGATCCTCGTGCCCGACCCCAGCACCATGCTGCTCACCGACGAGTGGCAGGCCCCGGCCGTGGCGCAGTGGAAGGCCGTGGCCGAGCTGTTGACCCAGGGCCTGGATAAGCTGCCGCCCGGCACCCTGGCCGCCATGGCCGTGGCCGCAACCGTCGGCATCAGCTTCGCGGTGTTCGAGAAGATCCTACCCAAACACCTGGCGAGCTGGGTGCCCAGCCCAACAGCGATGGGCATCGCCTTCTGCATCTCGGGTTACTACTCGATCTCGATGTTCATCGGCGGCCTGATCGGCGTCGTCGGCAACAAATACTTCGAGAAATGGTCGACGCGCTTTCTGATCGTGATCGCAGCGGGCGCCATCGCGGGCCACAGCCTCGCCGGCTTCGGTCTGGCGCTCAAAGCGATCTTGACGGGCGGCTAGGCGCCCCCGGCCAGACTCCGGCGAATCGTCGCCGCCTCTTCGGCCATCACCTCGTCCAGCGGCGGCTCGCTCAGCGTCGCCAGGGCCTCCAATGTGCGCGCCTGCCAGGCCGGCCGATCCAGCGTCGCCCAGCACGCCGCGGAGTCCTCCAGCAGCTTCGTATCTTTGAGCACAATGCCGGCCGCATAAAACGCCCAGCCGCGCACCTCGCCCAGCTTGGCGCCCCGCCCGGTGTCCAGGCACTGTCGCGCCAGCGCCTCGCCGTCCTCCCTGGCGCCCAACGCCGCCGCGGACAGCGCGGCTCCTGCGTCTATCAGCACGGCCTCAGTCGACGTGATCACCGACTCGAACTCCGCCCTCAGCTGCCTGAACAGGTGCCACGCCGGGTCGTAGTCGCCGCCCTCCAGCCGGCTCCAACCCAGATTGATCAGCGCCGTCAGCTCGTGCACTCGATAGCCCCACTCCCGAAAGAACTCCGCCGAGCGCGCCGCCGCATCGGCCGCCTCCCGAAAGCGCTGCAGGTCCCGCAGACACACGCTCAGGCTGGTCAGCGTGGTCGCCTTGCCCGCCGGGTACTCCAGCTGGTCGAACAGCTCCATGCTGGCCTTGGCCTCACGCTCGGCGTCCGCCAGCCGCCCGCTGTTGCGATAGAGCAACCCCAGACTCTGGTGTAGCTGTGCAAGCGGCATCAACAGCTCACCCAGCTGCTCGGCGCTGTAGGCCGTCTGGATCGCGTCGTCCAACAGCTTGCTGGCCATCTCCATCCGGCCGCTGCGAATCAGCGCGTACGCGAAGTCGGACGCGACCAGGAGCCGCTCGGACAAGGACGCCGCCGCCGACTTCTTCACCGCCCGCTTCAGCAGCTTCTTCTGAACCTCGAGCTCGCCCGCCCATGCCGCGCACCGCGCCAGGTAGCGCAAGGCCTTCACGCGTCCTGTCCCGTCCAGCTCCTTGCTGCGCGCCGCCGACTCCAGGAACCGCTCCGCCCGCTGCCGGTCACCCGACTGATGCAGCGCGATGCCCAGCTCCAGCTGAACCGCCGCCACATCCAGCGCCGGCCATCCGGTCTGCAGCGCCAACGCCTTCTCGTAGTCGGCCGCTGCCTCGTTGTTGGCGTACCGATCCCTCGCCGCGTCAGCCGCCGCGCGCCAGGCAGTCGCCGCCCGATCGGTCTCGCCGGACCGCTCCAGGTGATACGCGATCAGCGCGTGCAGGCTCGCCGCGGGTCCATCTGCCAGCCACTGCGCGACCGCCATATGGCCGTCCGAGAGCCGCGACGCCTCCGCTAATTGGTACGCAGCCTCTTGGATCAGCTGATTGGCAAAGCTCCACTCGGTCTCGCTCTCAAAGCGGCTGACGGTCCGCCGCATGATGAAGCCGCTGCCCATCAACGACGCCAGCATCGAGTCGGTCTGCTTGTCCGTGGCGACAACCCCCGGCTGACACGCCACCGCGCCGCTCCAGAAGTCGCGCCCGACGATGGCCGCTGCCTTGAGAACCGACCGCTCCCCCGACGACAGCGCGTCGATTCGGGCGCTGATCACCGCGCGAATAGAGTCCGGCAGACGCTGCGGAAGCCGGCCCACCAACTCCGGCGGCCCCTCCGTCGCGACGCGCACCAACTCTTCGATAAACAGCGGATTACCCTCGGCGCGGGACACGATCCGCTTCACCGTCTGCGCCGGCAGGCCATCCTCGCCCACCAGGCGATGCACCAGGTCCGTGGCGGCCTCTTTGTCCAGCGCCCCCAACCCCAGCTTGGTGTCATGCCGCTCCGCCAGCCGCTCGCTTTGGCGTGAGAACACCAGTACGCACAGCGGGAAGTCGGCCAGCTCCCGCAGCAGATAGTCCAATAGGTCCAGGCTCCCCGAGTCGGCGTAATGCCCGTCGTCGACCAGCATGAGAACGCCGCCCTGCGCCGCGATCGAGCGGAACAGATTCGCAAAAGCGGCAAACGCGCGCTGGCGGCTGGCCTTGGGCGGCTGAGTACTGCGCAGGGCCGCCGGTGGGGTTTTGGCGCCCGAGCCCGGCGCCGTCGTCGCGATCTGGGCGCCCACCAGCCCCTGCAGCTCGTCCAGGCCGATCAGCCGCAGAATATGCCAGGCGTCCTCGCGGGCCTCGGAGTCGCCGTGCATCGACACGGCCTCCATGATCCAGTTGATCACCTTCTTGGACCGCGCGCTGCTGGTGAAGCCCACCGCGTCCGCCAAGAATCGCTCAAACACGTTGTACGGCGCCTTGCGCCCCGGCTCAGGGTGCGCCTCCAGCACCTGCAGGCCTGGATGCTTCTGCGCCGAGCTGCGACCCGCGGCCACCGCCAGCGCCGATTTGCCGATACCTGCTTGTCCGGTGACCACGTGCAGCGCCGCCTTGCGGTTGAGCATGCAGTCATCGACCCACCCGCAGATCTCCAGGATGGCGTCCTCACGGCCCACCGGCGGCAGCGCCAGCACGCGACTCTTGCGCATTCCGGCCGGGCGCGTGTCCGAGCCGTGGGCCACATGAACCGTCTCGCCCGCCGCGTTGCCGACAACCGGCAGCGGATCGAGCAGATGCCGCCGCAGCGTGCGATATGTCGTCCCGCTCAGCGCCACGCCCGGATGCCCGCGCCCTTCGCGCCCGACGGCGGTCGCTACCTCGTACGGGTCAGACAGCGGCCGCAGCTCTGCCGTGTTCCCGCCGCGCGGGGCCGCCAGCACGTAGCGGGTGTGTAGCCCGATCTCCACGTACCTGGCCCCGATCGTCGCAGCTGCGTGCTCCCGAATCCGCGCGCCCGTCTCAAACGCATGCAGCGCGTCCTGCTCGCTGGCCGACGGCAGGCCGAAGATGCCACGGATGACGCCGCTGGGCCCCGGCGCCGACATCCCGCGACTGCGCTTGAGTAGCTCCAGCGCACCGTTCAGGGCGTGCGTGTCGGTCTCCACGCCGGTCGGCACCCCCTCGCTGTCCACAAACGTGACCGTCAGCACTGTGATCAGGTGCCGCTCGCCCGGATGCAGCGCCTCCGGGGGCGCCGGCGCGGTCACCTGGCTTTTGTCACCGAAGGTCGCCTGCTCCAGCGCCTCCACCATGCCACCCGCGTCCTTGTAGCGCTTATCGGGATCCTTCTGCAGCGCGCAGGTCCACACCCGCCGCACCGCCCGCGGGATCGCCGCGCCCTTGTCCGTATTGCGCGGCTTGGGGATCGGACGCGTCAGATGAGAGTTGATGACCGCAAAGAAGCTGTCGCCCTGGAACGGCCGATGACCGACCACGAGCTGATACAGCAGCACACCCAGCGCGTAGACGTCGCACGCCGCCGTGATTCGCGGCGGATGCTCGACCTGCTCGGGGCTCATGTAATGCGGCGTCCCCAGCACGACGCCCGTAATCGTCAGCCGATTGGCCAGCCGGCTCGGTCCCGCGACCAGCCCGAAGTCCAGCACCTTCACCCGCGGCGCCCCGTGCTCCTCACTGGAAGCCAGCAACATCACATTGCCGGGCTTGATGTCCCTATGAACCAGGCCCTTCTCGTGCGCTGCCGCCACGCCCCGAGCCGCCTGGATCACGACCCTGCAGGCGCGTTCCACATCCATCGGCAGACCCTCGGCCTTGATCTCCTGGGAGAGGGTGCGGCCGTTGAGGATCTCCATGACGATATAGGGCGCGCCGGTCTCCTCCTCCTGCCCATAATCCAGAAACTTCACAACGTTGGGATGGTCGATCAGCTGGACGGCGCGGGCCTCCAACTGCATACGCGCCAGGTCCTTGCGCCGCGTGTCACGGGCCTTGTGCACCACCTTGACGGCCACTCGGCGCCGCGTCTGGGACTGCACGGCTTCATAGACCGCGCCCATGCCGCCGGATCCGAGCCGGCGCAGAATGAGGTATCGCCCGCCGATATGGGTCCCGACCAGAGGGTCGCCTGCCCGCGTCGCCTCCAACGGCACGTTATCCGTCGGACACGTCGTCCGGGCTGCGGCGTACATCAGCCCGCAGGTGGGGCAGATGGTGACCGGCTCTCCTGGGCTGACAACCACAGCCAGACTATATCAGTGAAACAACACAGGCGCTGCCCCCCGTCAGTGCGGCTGCGGCGCACCTTCGGGATCCCCTTCCCGGGCGAGAAGCGCGGCGATCTCCGGGTGCTGCTCCACGTGCCGGCTGAGCACCCGCGCGGCCTCTGCCCTCACCCGCTCCTCCGGATCCTCCCGCAGCATGTCCATCATCCGCTCCAGCAGCGCAGTGCCGCGCTGGTAACTGCCCGCAAAGACCGCCGCGATTCGCACCTGCGGCTCGGGGTCGATCATCGCGGCGATGATGAGGGCCCGGGCTTCGGGGGCGTCCACCAGCCGCAGCGCCTGAACGGCCGCCACGTGCACCACCAGCGTCCGGCTCAGCCCGTCGATAATCGCCGGCAGAATGCGCGCGTCCGCGGTGTTGCCCAACGCCAGCAGCCACTTCGTGCGCTCGGGCGGCGTGGTCGCCTCGTCGTACCGCTGTAGCAGCAGCTGGACAGCCTCATCGGCTGCTTCGGCCTGGTCGGTCTCGCCGGCGGCGCTGCCCAGGGCCAGAGCCGCCGTGTCAGCGACATCCGCGTCATGGTCATCCACCAACTCGCTGAGCGCGGTCACCGTCTCGCCCGTCGGTTTGGACGTCAGCGCCAGCGACACCACGGATTGCGCGCGCACATCGCGGGAGAGCGCCCCGTCCTGTGCGACGGTCGCCAGCGCCTTCTGAGCCGCGGGGGTGCTGGCGACGGCCAGACCGTTCAGCAGCGTCGACGTCTCCGGGTCACCGGCCTGGACGCGCCGCAGCACCTGCTCGGCCGCCGCCGGATCCGCCTGGACCGCCGCACCAAGGGCGGATGCCAGCGTGGCGCGTGTCCGGTCCGGATTCTCGTGAGCGTCCACGTCCGTCAACGCAGCCAGGACGCCGGCGACCCTGGGCCCACGCGGCCTCGCCGTCTGGGCCGGCGCCTCGGTTGCCGTGACCATCGCCAGGCGGCTGTAGTCCCGCTGAAACGCTCCCACCAGGTCGGGCCGCCGCTCGCGGAACAGCCGGTCGACCGACCAGGTGGCGCTGACAGACAACGCCGTGTCGCCCAGCTCGGCGAGCATGCTGTCGCTGCCGTGCGCGGCGTGCAGTCCATCGGATTTCAAGAGGAACGTGGCCTCACCCGTGGTCTCGCCGGCCTGTTGTGACGTGACCGGAGCCATCCCGTCGGCCGTCACCAGCCGGACGTAACGCAGCTTCTTCTTCTGCACGCCGGCCTCCGTCCGCCGGTAGCGCGCCACGTAGTCGCCGGTGAGATCGGTCTCCTCGGTTTCCCAGGTGTCCTGGCCGTCATCCGAGACGCGCTGCATGGCCGCAGCCAAGGCCGCGATCAGGCCGCGCGCGCCGTCGGTGGTTCCCGGATAGAACCACAGGGCTTCCACGCGACCGTCAGCCGCGCGGCTGAGAAAACAGCGCACCTGGCCCAGCTCCGGTTCGTCCACCTCGATCAGGACCTGCGTGTGGCCCTCGTCCCGGCCCACGACCGTCTCGGCCCAGGTGCCGTTGAGACGCAGCCTCTGCGGCGCGTGATCACCGACCGTGAAGACCCGCTCAGCCACCAGCTTGTAGGCCGTTCGGCGACCCAACTCAGAGACCGCGGCGGAACCCACCTCGTCCGATCGCCGCACCACCCCGTTTGACGTCAGCAGCTGAGGACGCACCGCCGGACGGGGGCTGTCCACCGTCGAGATGGATAGCGCCGGCAAGTTGTCTGCCGGCTTGGCGTCCAGCTGCAGGAGCGCCAGAGCCAATATGGCGGTGATGACGGCGATCGCGCCGAGTGGGCGCTGCATTAGAGGATGCTCACAGAGCCGGTCTTGTTGATCAGCGTGGAGTCGATGTGCCACAGCACAAAGTTCGCCAGTGTCGCCTTGAACGTCTTGCTGAGCTTTCCAAACCCGATCTTGGCCCACACCTTGAATTTGCCGGCCAGCACGCTGGCCACGGCGCGCACCTTCACCTTGTAGCCAAACCCGTAGAGATAGCCGGAAGTCGTCTTGATCCAGGCCTTGACCGTGGACGGCACCCGGGCCTCGATAAACGTCAGGCTGCCGCTGGCACCCGCATGCCCGATGCCGATGAACACGCTGTGATCCACCGACCCGTACGACTTGACGCTCGGCTGCGCGTAAAACTCCAGCCCCTTCAAAGTGACCTTGGCCTTGTAGTCCATCCCCACCTGTCCGGTGATGCTGGCCCCGAATTTCACACCCCAGAACTTCTTGGTACCCGCGAAGTACGTCACCTGTTGAAAGTTGTGCCAGTCCCAATAGTGAGCCCAGTTGGTACCCAGCTTCCCCTTGAAGACCTCGTTGATAAGGGTCTTGCCCATTACGAAGAAGCGCGCGTACCCGGAGAAGTTGCCTTTGGTGTCCTGCACCATGATGCCCTTCACATCAGCGATGTTGTGCCAGGGTCCAAAGGCCGTGACGTACCCCTTGGCCGTCGCGTAGCCCAGCAGCTGACCTTTGGTTGTGTTGAGCATCATTCCGCCCTTCACGTACTCGGCTGCGCCGAAGAATTTGTTGTAGCGCTGCTTGGTGTGCGACACGATCTTGTTGAGATTCTTGGCCTGCGCCGCCGGTGCGACGGCGGACACCGCAAACACGATCAATAGTCCTGAAATACCTCGAAACATCCTTCCTCCTGGCTGAGTAGCTGGGCGGCTCCTTGTACAAGGCGTGTGCCAGGGAGTCGGATGCAGCTCAGCACATCGAATGGCTGCCCGGAGCGGCTTGCCGCGCGGTCGATTTCAGTGGGGGACTGACGTCAACTCAGCGGCCGTGGACGTCAGTCCAGGTCCCGAAGCCACGCGCCGAAGCGCTCGGCCATCATCAGGGTGGGTATGTTGATGTTGCTGGACGGGATCGTAGGCATGAGGCTGGCGTCTGCCACGATGAGCCCCTCAACGCCTCGCACGCGCCCGCGACCGTCCGTAGCCGCGTCCGCGCCGACGCCCATCGGCACCGTACCGCATGGGTGGTAGCCGCTGTCACACACCTTGCCGATGCGCGCGGACAGGCGGTCTTTGTCCGCCAGCGTGCGTCGCCCCGGCCACAGCGGCGTCGCCATCGCCCGAAGAGGCGCGGTGTCCGCAAGGATGAGCGCCCGCTGCAGGGCGTCCACGGCCAGGCCGCGATCGTGCGGATCTTCCAAGAAGCGGGAGTCGATGATCGGGCGCGCGCCCAGCTTGAGGGAGGGCCACCGAATCGTACCGTGGCCCCGAGGCTTGCCCAACGAGGCCATCAGGCTGAACAGCGGCAGCAGCATGCGCCCGAGCGGTACCGCGGACCCTGCCTGCAGCAGCATATCCACGGGCTGGTCGTCCCCTCGGGATGAGTACCGGCACACCGCCTCGATCAGCGGCGCCTGCCGATGTGATTTGCCCCAGCGCGGACGCAGGAAGCAGGCCACGCCGGGGTGGTCGAGCAGCCGCGCCCCCACCGCCTGCACATCGGCCACCCGCTCGATCCCCAGACGCGCCAGCTCGGCGTCGGGGCCAATTCCCGATCGCAGCAAAATCTCGGGTGTGCCGATCGCGCCTGCACAAAGCACGATGCGCTTGGCCTTGAGCGCTTCCGCCTCGCCCGCTCGCACCACCTCCAGCCCGATCGCGCGGCGGTCGCGGAAAAGCACGCGGCTCACCTGGGTGTCCGGTCTGATCGTGAGGTTGGATCGGGCTCGAACCGCCGGCGTCAGCCACGCCTCGGCCGCGCTGATCCGCCGCCCCTCGATCCGGTTCAGCGCGTGAGGCCCAACGCCGTGCGTGCCGGGCTCGTTGGAGTCGGCGCAGTCCGGATGACCTGCCTCCCGGCAGCCTTCGACAAACGCCTGCTGCCAGGCCGCCATCTCATCGTGCGCGGGTCGCTTCAGTGGCAGCGGACCGTCCGCGCTGTGATGGGGCCGCGCACCAAAGTCCAGATCGCGCTCGAGTCTTCGGAACGCCGGCAGGCAGCGGTCCCAGGCCCACTCGGTCAGCCCCAGCGACGCCCACTCGTCGAAATCCGCCGGCTGTCCGCGCAGCGCGATGCACGTGTTGACCGCCGACGACCCGCCGACAACCTTGCCGCGCGGCAGGGGAAAAACGACCTGCACGGGGGTGGGCCGATGGTTGAAGCCCCAGTCGTGGGCTCGCATCGAGTTGCGCCGGCCGTCAGAGAGGTCCGCAGGCAGCTCCTCGGGCCGCTCGTAGTCGGGCCCCGCGTCCAGCAGCAACACCTCGCGGTCTGCGGATTCGGTAATGCGCGAGGCGATAACGGCACCGGCGGATCCGGCGCCCACGACAATGGTCTCAGCGGACAGAGTGGTCTCAGCGGACAGAAGCTAGAAACCGAGCAGGAGCTTTGCTTCCTCGGACATCTTTTCCATGTCCCACGGTGGGTCCCAGACCAGCTCGACGCGGGCGTCCTCCACGTGGGGCGCCTCTTTGGCGGCGGTCTCGACCTGCTCGACCAGCATCTGCGCGGTCGGGCACATCGGCGACGTCAGGGTCATATTGATGTCGACCGTGCGGTCTTCGTTGACGTCGACGTCGTAGATCAGCCCCAACTCCCAGATGTTTACCGGGATCTCGGGATCGTAGATGCCCTTGATGTTGTTGACGATCGACTCCCGGATGGCATCCGGATGCGTGGGTCCTGGCTCACTCAAATGTCGATTACTCCGTGGTCACCTGTTCGGCTGCGTCGCTGAGCGCGGCGCGTAGCGTATGCCAGGCCAGTGTGGCGCATTTTACGCGCAGGGGGAACTCCGCGACGCCTTTGAAGACGCACAGCTTGCCCAGGTGATCCTGGTCGGCGCGGACGGCTTTGCCGGTGACCATGTCATGGAACTCGCCGAAGAGGGACTCGACCTCCTCGACGGTCTTGCCGGCGATCGCCTCGGTCAGGGTGGACGCGGCGGCCGTCGAGATGGCGCAGCCGGTGCCCTCGAACATCGCTCGCTCCACGACACCGTCGGCAACGGTCACGTGCAGGGTGACCTCATCGCCGCACAGGGGGTTGTGGCCCTCCGCGTGGTGGTTGGCGCTGGGCAGCATACCCTTGTTCCGTGGGCGACGCCCATGGTCGAGGATGACTTCCTGATACAGCTCTCGAAGTTCGTCCATCAGCCAAAAAACTCCTTCACCGTGTGCAGTCCAGCCACCAGTGCGTCGATGTCGGCGTGCGTGTTGTACACCGCCAGCGACGCGCGTGTCGTAGCCGGAACCCCAAACCGCTTCATGACGGGCATCGCACAGTGATGCCCCACACGAACGGCGAGACCTTCCTGATCAAGAATCGTACCGGCGTCATGAGGATGTGTTCCGTCCAACACGAAGGAGAGTACGCCTGCCTTTTGCGCTGCCGTACCAATGATCCGCAGGCCATTGATCTCCGTCAGCTTTTCAGTTCCGTAGGACAAAAGATCCGACTCATGGGACTTAACAGCCTCCATGTCCAGGTTCATCACCCACTCGAGCGCCGCGCCCAGGCCAACCGCTCCCGCGATGTTCGGGGTCCCGGCCTCGAACTTGGCCGGCGGCGGCGCCCAGCTGCTGCCGTCGAAGCTCACCGTGCGGATCATGTCGCCGCCACCCTGCCACGGCGGCATCGCCCGGAGCAGATCGTCGCGGCCATACAGCACGCCGATGCCAGTGGGCCCGAAGATCTTATGACCACTGAACGCGTAGAAGTCGGCGCCGAGCGCCCGCACGTCCACGCTGGTGTGCATCACCGCCTGCGCGCCGTCGATCAGCACCGGGATGTCGCGGGCGTGAGCCAGCTCGATGATGCCTTCCACCGGCACGACCGTGCCCAGCGCGTTTGAGATGTGCGCCACGGACACAAAGCGCGTCTCGTCGTTGATGCACGCGGCCACGTCGTCGATGTGAACTGAGCCGTCATCGCGCACCGGCACCACGTTCAGCTCCGCGCCCAGCAGCTGCCACGGCACGATGTTGCTGTGGTGCTCCAGGCCGGTGATCAGCACGTTGCCGCCGCCCGCCAGACGCTCGCGCCCGATGGTGTTCGCCACCAGGTTGATCGCCTCGCTGGTGCCCCGCACGAAGATGATCTCGCTGTCCTTCTCCGCGTTCAAGAACGTCCGCGCGGTCGTGCGTGCCGTCTCGTAGAGGTCGGTGGCGCGCTGGCTGAGCAGGTGAACGCCGCGGTGCACGTTGGCGCAGTGCTCGGCGTAGAACCCGCTGATCGCGTCGATCACCGCCTGCGGCTTCTGCGTGGTGGCCGAGTTATCCAGATAGATCAGCGGCTTGCCGTAGGCCTGCAAGTGCAGCCCCGGGAACTGCGCCCGGATGGCGGGGATGTCCAGCGGAGTCGGCCGTGCTGAGCTCTCGGCGACGCTCATGCGGAGACCTCGTCGAGTCGGCGCAGCACGTCGGGGATCAAGCTGTCGCCAAGGCCGTCCACAGGCACCTGGTCCAGCACCTCTCGCACAAAGCCCTCGATCAGCAGGCCGCGGGCCGTGGCCAGGTCGATGCCGCGCGAGCGCAGGTAGAAGATCGCGTTCTGGTCCAGCTGTCCGATGGCCGCACCGTGCGTGGCCCGGACGTCGTCGTTGTCGATCTCCAGCGACGGCTTCGCGTTGGCGCGGGCGTTCTCCCCCAGCAGCAGCGTCCGTGACAGCTGGTCCGTCGACGACTTTACCGCGCCATCGCGCATCAGGATCCGGCCCAGGTAGCTGCCGACCGCAGAGTCGGACACGATGCCCTTGTACAGCTGCTCGCTGGTGCAGTGCGGCACCGCGTGGTCGATATGCGTGTAGTGGTCCAGGCTCTGGCTGTGGGCGGCAGCGTACACCCCGGTCAGGTTGCAGGTCGCGCGCTCCTCAGCCAGCGTGACGTGCACGGCGTTTCGCGCGACTGAGGCCCCCAACGAGATGATGGTGGACTCGAAGCGCGCACCAGCCGCCGGCGTCGCGGTCGTGGTACCGAAGTGGTAGGCGTTTTCGCCCTCCTGCTGCACCTTGACGTGCCGCACGACCGAATCGCGCTCCGGCAGAACCTCAGTGACCGTGTTCTTCAGAATCGGCGAGCTGCCCAGGCTCAAGTGGCGCTCCAGCACCGTGACGTGGCTGCCCTCACCGGCCAGCACCAGCACGCGGGTCTCGGTGCGCGTCGGCTTCTCGTCCTCGGTGGTCAAAAACAGCACCTCGACGGGCGCCTCGACCAGCTCTCCACGGCCCACGCGGATCAGCGCGCCGTCGTAGAACTGCGCCGTATTCAGGGCCACAAAGCCACCGTCGGGCGAGCCGTGCAGGTGGCCCAGATACGGACGCACGGACTCCGGAGCGATCGCCAGCGTCTCCGCCAGGCTGCGGACTTCGAGACCGGCCACGGCCGAAAAGCTCGACAGCCGCGGCGAGAACACGCCGTTCACAAATACAGCGCTGTTGCCCGCTGACGGTGACAACCAAGGCGCCAGAATCTCACGGGTAAATGCGAGACCTGCGTCGGCCAGCGGCGTGTCGAACGTCAGCTTGCCGAAGCCCTTGAGGTCCGTGTACCGCCAGCTCTCGCTGCGCCGCGTCGGATAGCCGTGCGCCTCAAAGTGCTCGCGCGCCGCTTTTCGAGCCGTACCCAGCCACGCCGGGCCCTCGACATCCAGCGCGCTGAACGCGACCGGCATCGTGTCACCTGTCATCAAGCGCTCACCCAGTCGTAGCCGCGCTCTTCGAGCTCCAGCGCCAGCGTCTTGTCGCCCGACCGCGCGACGCGGCCGTCCTTGAGCACGTGCACGACGTCCGGGACGATGTAGTCCAACAGACGCTGATAGTGCGTGATGATCAGCATCGAGCGCTCGGGAGACCGCAGCGAGTTCACGCCGTCCGCCACGGCCTTCAACGCGTCGATATCCAGCCCGGAGTCCGTCTCGTCCAGGATGCAGACGCGGGGCTCAAGCATGGCCATCTGCAGCACCTCGAAGCGCTTCTTCTCGCCGCCCGAGAAGCCGCTGTTGAGGTCACGGTTGGTCAGCGTCGGGTCCATCTGAACCGCGGCAACCTTCTCTTTCAGCAGACCGAGAAAGTCCATGGCGTCGAGCTCGGGCAGGCCCCTCTCCTTGCGCACGCCGTTGACCGCTGCGCGCAGAAACTGCTTGGAGCGCACGCCCGGGATCTCGACCGGGTACTGGAACGCCAGGAAGATGCCGGCCCGCGCGCGCTCGTCCGGCGCCATCTCCAGGACGCTCTTGCCGTCCAGCAGCACGTCGCCGCCGGTGACTTCGTAGCCCTCACGACCGCAGACCGCGTAGGACAGCGTGCTCTTGCCCGAGCCGTTGGGGCCCATGATGGCGTGCACCTGGCCGTCGCCAAGCTCCAGCGTCAGTCCTTTCAAGATCGGGGTGCCTGCAACGCTTACGTGCAGGTCGACAATGCTCAACATAGATGTAGCTCTCCCAGCAGCCTATCCAACAGCGCCTTCCAGGCTCACTTCCAGCAATTTCTGTGCCTCCACAGCAAACTCCATCGGAAGCTCGCGGAAGACCTCTTTGCAGAAGCCGTTGACGATCAGGTTGACCGCATCCTCCTCAGAGAGGCCACGCTGCATCGCGTAGAACAGCTGCTCATCGCTGATCGTGGACGTCGACGCTTCGTGCTCGAGCTGGGATGACGCGTTATTGACTTCGATGTAAGGCACCGTGTCGGCGGTGCAGGTGTCGCCCAGCAGCAGCGAGTCGCAGCGCGTGTAGTTGCGTGCGTCGGAGGCCTTCTTGGCGATCTTGACCATGCCCCGATAGCACTGGCGACCGCGGCCGGCCGAGATGCCCTTGGAGACGATGGTGCTCTTGGTGTTCTTGCCCAGGTGGATCATCTTCGTGCCGGTGTCGGCCTGCTGGAAGTTGTTGGTCAGCGCGACCGAGTAGAACTCGCCGACCGAGCCGTCGCCGATGAGGAGGCAGCTGGGGTACTTCCAGGTGATGGCGGAGCCGGTCTCGACCTGTGTCCAGGAGATGTGGCTGTTGCGCCCACGGCAGGCGCCGCGCTTGGTCACGAAGTTGTAGATGCCGCCCTTGCCGGTCTCGGGGTTGCCCGGGTACCAGTTCTGGACAGTCGAGTACTTGATCTTGGCGTCGTCGTGCGCGACCAGCTCGACAACGGCGGCGTGCAGCTGGTTCTCGTCGCGCATCGGGGCGGTGCAGCCCTCCAGGTAGCTGACGTAGGCGCCCTCGTCCGCGATGATCAGCGTCCGCTCGAACTGGCCGGTGTTGGCCGCGTTGATGCGGAAGTACGTCGACAGCTCCATCGGGCAGCGCACGCCCTTGGGGATGTAGACGAACGAGCCGTCGGTGAAGACCGCCGAGTTCAGCGCCGAGTAGAAGTTGTCGCCGGTCGGGACGACAGAGCCCAGGTACTGCTTCACCAGGTCGGGGTGGTTGTGCACCGCCTCGCTGAACGAGCAGAAGATGATGCCCATCTCGCCGAGCTTGTCTTTGAAGGTGGTGGCGACCGAGACGCTGTCGAAAACGGCGTCGACCGCGACACCGGCCAGCATCTCCTGCTCTCGGAGCGGGATGCCCAGCTTCTCGTACGTGGCGAGCAGCTCCGGGTCGACCTCGTCCAGGCTCTTGGGCTGCTCTTTGAGCTTGGGCTCCGCGTAATAAATGATGGCCTGGTAGTCGATCGGCGGGTACTCGACGTGCGCCCACGTGGGCTCGGTCAGCGTCTGCCAGTGCCGATAGGCCTTCAGGCGCCACTCGGTGAGCCAGTCCGGCTCCTTCTTCTTGGCCGAGATGAATCGGATGATGTCTTCGCTGAGGCCTGGTGGCGCGGTTTCGGACTCGATGTCCGTGACAAACCCGGCGTCATAGCCGCGCTCTGTCAATTCAACGATGGCGTCGTTGCCGCTCATTCCACCCCTTTCTACCCAAATGCGGACCATTTTGGTCCGGTTTTATCTAAGGTAGTTTCTCAAGGGGCGAAGTCAAGCCCAAAGTACATTGTATGTAAAGGACTTATGTTCGGATTGGCGTCAGTTTTCGATCGTAACGTGAAGCTCTGTGATCCGGCCCTGGATGTTTCCGGTTGGCGCGTTCGGGCTGAAATGGTCGACATCAAAGATGTCGTTGAACAAAAAGCCCTGGACCATGACGGGGGCCGTCGCGCCACGTGCGGACACCCACATGACCCAATCATAGGACGGATCGTCGGGGCGGAAGTTCGGGTTCACCAGCGTGCTGTACTGGATCTGACCGTTTGTGGCGGCGATGGTGATGTCTTCCGGCGCCGACTGCCATACGATGTCGCCGGTCGGCGTGTGAATGACCTTGAAGCTGACGATGAGATCGTTGGGCTGTACCGATGTCAGCATGACGCCGACCAGCGCGGACGACGACATGCCCCCGCGAGCATCGCCGGTGGGCAACAACAGCAGCCCGATCGAGGCAACAGCTGAGATGAGCAGCACGACGAGGACTTTGCGCGTTGGCTTTGTCATGCCTATTTCACCTTGCCCGGGACGACGTACCAGCGGGCGGTGCCGCTGATGTCTTCACCATCCAGGTCCGCCTTCTGACCGTCCGCCTTGAACTTGTCCACGCTGACCGGCTTCGTCGCTTTGCGCGCATCCACCCGCACGGCCCACTCATAGGCCCCACCGTCCTTTGGGACGGCGTCGTCCGGCGCCTTCACTTTGTATTTGGCGCCGTCCTTGGAGATGTCGACGGTGGTGAGCTCGTAAACGGCCTCACCCGTGCTCGAGTCGACCAGGTAAAAGCTGACGACGCTGTCGGACGCGCCGTCGCCGCTCAACTTGACGGACAGCTTGGATCCACCGGCCAACGCGGCGGCGGGAAGACAGATGAAAACGATGACAGCGACACATCGTCGCACGTTCTTGCCCATAGTGATTCAACCCCCTCAAGTGGAATCCGCCACGCTTCGAAGAGCAACCCACGTGCCAATCTGTGGACAAGAACCGAACAGGCGTCCGGTGCACGGTTTGGCCTGTGGAAGACCTCCGAGCCCGACCAGTCGTTCGTGGCAGCGGCGGGACGACAGTGGGGGGGACGTGCCACAGCGTGGGGCGCTCGCGCATCCTGCTAAGCCCGCTCGGCATCGCCGGGGCCGCGGTGGCGCTGCTTACTGCTGGGGCGACTCTCGCGGCGCTTTTTGTCGTCGGCCCGGTGTATCAGAAGGTCGCGATTGGCGCGGCCATCTGGTACGCGCTGGGCCTCGTCTGGTTCGCCGTTTGGGGCCGTCACCATCTGGTCCGGGCACCGGAAGAGGAGTTTGCATTGGCCAGGCACCGAGCAGAAGCAGAGTAGCGATCAGCACTACCCAGACGCCGCCGCTGCCGGAGCTGCCCGCCGTGCACCCGGGGCCGCCGCGCTCGCGAGGCGCCTTCTCGGTGGCGTCGTCATCACCGCCGGGTACGGGCTCGCCTTCGCCGGAGGTGCCGGCGGCCTGATCGTCAGGCTCTTGGTCGGCCGCGACGCCAGTGGCGGTCGCTGTATCCTCCGGCGCTTCTGCCGCGCCGTCGTCGCCGGTGGTGTCGCTCATACCCGGCCCGGTGTCCCCGCCTGATGTGGTGTCGTCCGGCACAAAGTCCCCCGTGGTCGTCTCGTCGCCCGTCGTCGCGTCGCCCGTGTCTCCGGTGTCGCTGGTGGCCGGCTCGCCGGCGTCATCTCCGGTGTCGTCGCCCGTGTCGACCGGCGGCGGCGGCTCGGGTGGCGGCTCGGGGACCACGGTCAGCTCCATGTCAAAGGACACGTCGGATGAGCCCGCGCTGCGCTGCTTGACCATCACGGCGATCACGTTGACGCCCTCCACGAACGGGTTGCTGCCCCCCTCCGGCCAGCTGGTGGACGACTTCTCGTTGTCGCTGGACTTGTCGCTCGCGTAGGCGCTGTACCAGGTGCCGAAGTCCGCGTACTTCTTAAATGCCTCCTTCTTGTTCACCCAGACGATGATGCCGTCGTCGTACTCCATCTTCAGGTCGGCGCTGATCGTGGCCGCATCCAGCGTGATCGTCTTGCGAAAGTAGTAGGACGGCGCGTTGGGCTCATAGTCCTGCAGCAGCGTCGCTTCGTCGTCGTCGCCGTAACCCAGCGGCGCCGGCCCCTCGGCCCACGTCGTGTCGTTGAAGCCGGGCCCCAGCCAGCTCTCAGGCTGCTCTTTGGCCTTGTCGTTGTAGCGCCAGATCGAGCCCCAGGGGAGCACGACTTTGGGCGCGGAGGCGCCGATGCTGAACGGGACGTCGCTGTCGTCAGCCAGTCCGGCGTCTGTCGCGCTTTGGACGCGAATCAGGGCCTTGTTGGTGACCTTGGAGGGCACGTCCCAGTCCCATTTGCCGGTGTTGGCGATCTTGTCCGCCAGCACGGTCCAGCTGTCGCCGCCGTTGGTCGACAGGCGGATGGTGACCTTGCTGATGCTCCCCGAGGACGCCCACCGGATGGGAAACACCTCGCCGCCGCCGACCTTCTCGCCGCCGTTGGGGGCCGCGACCAGCAGCCCCTTGCCCTTGATGATGGAGAAGTCGTCGGTGACCGTGCCGTCCTTGCGGATGTTGTGCAGCGTCATCGTGTTGCCCTGCAAGTCGATGATGCAGGAGCCGTTGACCGCCTCGGTGAAATACATGACGGGATGCACGCCCTTCTGGGCCGTCGCTTTGCCGCCATGGCCGGCGACCACGTACACGGTGCCGTCGTTGGCGCCGCTGCCCTTGGTGTAGGGGCCGTCGCCCAGGCCGCGTCCGTCGCCGTCGTCCACGATCTTGCCGTCTGCCGTTGTAGGCGTGTCGTAGGCGCCGTCGATCAGAAACGAGCGCTCGTATGTGTGCGAGTGACCGCCAAGCACGAGGTCCACGCCGGCGGCCTCCAGGATGGGTATCGCGTTCTGGCGCATGTCGATGTGCGACTTCTCCACGTCCGAGTCGTGGCTGCCCTTGGTATACGGCGGGTGGTGCCAGTAGGCGATGATCCACTCGCCGTCGGTGGCGGCGAGGTCCTCCGCCAGCCAGGTGAGCATGGGACCGTCCACCGCGCGGTTGGACTCGTAGGAGTCCAGCACGATGAAGTGCACGTTGCCGTAGTCCACCGAGTAGTAGGCCTCGGTGCCCGATGCCAGACCACCGGCCTCGCCGAAGCGGGGCAGCACGTATGCGTCGTAATAGGGTCCGGACTCGGTCTTGGAGTCACTGCTTTTGCCCTCGTGATTACCGATCGTGGGCAGACAAACGGTGTTGCGAAGAAGCTCCTGGTAGACGGCAAAGAAGTTGAACTGAAACTGCAGGTCGGTGCCGCTGCCGTAGGCCATGTCGCCCATGTGTAAGAAGAGGTCCGGCTTGTTGACGCCGACCCACTTGAGCATGGCGTCGCGCACCTCGTATTGGCCGGCCGCGCCGGTGCCGGAGTCGCCCAGCACCCACAGCCGCATCTGCGGTGCGTCGCCCGCCTTGGGGGAGGTCTCGAAGTAATGCTCGGAGGTGCCGCCGGAGAGCTGCTCGTTTTTGACCCCCACGGCGTAGTAGTAGCGCGTTGCGGCCTTCAAGCCGGTGATCTCGACCTCGTGCTGAAACGCGAAATCCTCGGACACCACGACGTTGTCGAGCGTGCTGGGCGTGGACCCGAACCAGACCTTGCCGTCACTGGGGCCGAGCGTGCGCCAGGCCACAGTCATACGGTCGCTGGACCCGTTCTGCACGTAGGGCCCGCGCACCACGGTCTCGCCCTGAGCAAGGGTGGGAAACAGCAAAATGAGGGTCAACAGCCTGCTCATGAATTGGACCCTATACCAAAGCGTCAGTATCTAGGTAAGGAAACATCTGGAGGAATTTCAGCATGACAAACAGGACATGGTTGGCCGTTCTCATTGCCGCGAGCATGGTGCTCGCCTGCTCTGACGACGACGGGAGCTCTGGGAAGACGGCGACAACCTCTGACACGACAGGCACGGGCGACGCGACCTCTGGCGACACCAGCACAGGCGACGCGACCTCTGACGACACCGGCACAGGCGACGCGACCTCTGACGACACCGGCACAGGCGACGCAACCGGCGACACCGGCACAGGCGACACCGGCACAGGCGACACGGCGGCCCAGTGCTGGCAGCCCGATGCGCCGGAGGCGACCGACTGGGACTGCGACGCGCTGTGCGCCCGGTTCACCGAATGCGGCACTCAGGGCGAGGAATGTGCCCTGGAGTGCGAGATGGCTCAGCTGTACATGCGCAAGGACGCCAGCGCGCCAATCCAGGAGTGTGTGCTGGCGCTGGAATGCGACGACTACGGCGATAGCGGCGACGCGTACGGCATGTGCATCGGCAAGCTGGTCCAGTCGGGCGACCTGGTTGCGCCGGCGGCCAATACCGCGGCGTGCACGGCCCTGGCCGGCAAGGAGAAGGAGTGCCCGGAGGCGTCCGACTTCGACTTCTGCCTGATCATCGCGGCGGCGTTCACCGAAGAGTCCCTGGCGAAGCTGGGCGACTGTGCGACCGTGGAGTGCGCGGATCTGGGCGCCTGCCTGACGGCGGCCAACTGCGTCGTGGGCGGTGATGGCGAGGGTGACGACGGCGGACCCGGCGACGACACGGGCGACGGCGGACCCGGCGACGGCGGGGACGACGGCCCCGGCGAGGACTGCTGGGTGCCCGATGCTCCGGCGGACGGTCCGGCACTGGACTGCGATGAGGTCTGCAAAGCCATCGAAGGCTGCGTTCCCGAGTCGGAGGAAGGCTGCCAGGGCGGCTGCGCGATGACGGCCAACTACTTCGCCGCCGAGCCGGGTGCCGCGATCGGCAAGTGCATTGTAGACGCCCCGTGCGGCAGCTATGAGGACGGCGGCGCGCTCTTCCAGCAATGCGCGGGCGAGTACACCATCGACAAGGGCGACACCGATGCGTGCCTGGCCGTCGCCGGCGCCATCGCCGCGTGTCCGGACGCCGAGGCCGGCGAGTTCCTGGGCGCGTGCAACTCCATGTCGCACCTGTTCACGGCGGACTCCAACGCCAAGCTGGCGGAGTGCGCGGACGTGTCCTGCGGGGACATCCATCCGTGCCTGCTCAAAAACAACTGTCTGTTCGGGACCTTCCTCAACAATGGAGAGGAAGAGGGCGGCGGCGGTTCGCAACCATAGACCCGTCTAGTTAGCGACGCACTTCCCACCGTCGCAGCTGCCGTCTTTGCACTGCGCGTTCTTGCAGCACGCATCACCGACCTCTTTCGAGTCCAGCACCACGCACTTGCTGCCCAGCGGGAAGCCCGTGGTCAAGCAGATCGAGCCCAGCCCACACTGGCTGTCAAAGAGGCAGTTGCTGCACTCCTCGGGCGCCTCGGCGCACTTGGAGTTGATGATGCCGCTGCATAGGCCGCTCTCGCACTCCTCGTCGGCGCCGCACTCCTCGCCGACGGCCTTGGCCACCTTGCATGCCGACTCCTCGCAGAAGCCGTCCGTGCACTGCAGGTCGTCGCAGCACTCTCCGCCCGCATCGATGGTGTCGGCAGAGGCGCAGAGCCCGTCCAGGCTGCACTGCCCGGTGGTGCACTGACCGGCGTCGCACTCCGCGCACTCGCCCTTTTTGGGCTTGCATTGGTTGCTGCCGAAGCCGCCAAACGCGCCCTGTGCGCAGTAGTCGGCCTCCGGGCAGTCGGTGTCCTTGATGCACTCGCACGCGCCGCTGGTCGGGAACGGCAGGCACTGCGCCGTGCAGCTGCCTGAGATGCACTCGTCGTCTTTCTTGCAGGGCTCGGCGGCGATCTTGGAGGCTTCCGTGTAGCACCACCCCGCGTTGATCAGCTCGCCGATGTTGACACAGCCGCCGCACAGCCCGGATTTGCACTGGCTCTTGGCGGTGCATGCCACACCGTCTTGTTTCAGCGGCTTGCACAGCCCCGCCCCGCCGGGGATCAGCCCGTCATCGCAGAACCAGCCCTCGGGACAGTTTGCGTCCTCGGTGCACTCGTCACCGCAGTCATCGCCCTGGGGCTCGTGGATGCAGTCGCCGGTCGACGGGTCGCAGGAGTCCTTGGTGCACTCCAGCGAGTCCTCGCAGACTTTGACCTGCTGAATACAGTTGCCCTCCGTGCACGTGCCGCCCTCCAGGCATTTGTTCTCGCCTTCGCCGGGGCCGACGCACGCGGTTCCATCCGCGACCGCCGCTGCCACGCACAGCCCGGCAACGCAGGCGGGGGTCTTGCAGCCCGGCAGCTCGCCCAGCTCCTCCTCGCAGTCCGCGGGGTCGTCGCAGTCCGGGCTCTCGCAGTCGGGGCCCTCCTCGTTCACGCAGCCCACCGCCGGGTCGCAGGAGTCGGCCGTGCACTCGACGCCGTCGTCGCACTGGGCCGCCTGCGCCTCACACTCACCCGCCTGGCAGCTACCGGCGACAATGCACTTGTCGCCCTCCCACTCGGGCAGCGTGCACGGCGTATCGTTGGCGGCGTTCTCGCACACCGCGCCCTCTTCGCCGCCGGTGTCCGTCGTGTCCGTCGTATCGGTGGTATCCGTGGTGTCCGTCGTGTCTTCCGTTGTGTCCTCGGTGGTGTCGCCGGTGTCTTCGGTCGTGTCCTCAGTGGTGTCGCCCGTGTCTTCGGTCGTGTCCGTTCCGGTGTCCACCGTGTCTTCGGTGGTGTCCGTTCCGGTGTCCGCCGTGGTGTCGGTGGCCGTGGTGCCGGTGTCCTCAGACGTCCCCGTGTCGGTGGTCGCCGTGGTGTCGTCGCCCGTTGTCGCCTCGCCGGTCTCGCCGTCCAGCGGCTCGTCGCCACC
>CAZJHX010000086.1:10452-45625 GCA_964545715.1 uncultured Myxococcales bacterium | reverse complement strand
TCATGTGCGGCGTTTGTGACGCAAAAAGCGCTCATAAACGCCCTACATGATTCATCTGGGCCCTTTGTGACGCCAAAAGCGCTCATAAACGGCCTACATGATTCATGTGCGGCGTTTGTGACGCAAAAAGCGCTCATAAACGCCCTACATGATTCATCTGGGCCCTTTGTGACGCCAAAAGCGCTCATAAACGGCCTACATGATTCATGTGCGGCGTTTGTGACGCAAAAAGCGCTCATAAACGGCCTACATGATTCATGTGCGGCGTTTGTGAGCCCCCTGGTCGCGGGTCAGGTGAGGTGGAGGCGCCACCAGTCGCGGGCGCGGTGCTCGGTCCACGGGGTCGGTAGCTCGATGGCCTCCAGCTCCAAGAAGAGGGTCGCGGCGTCGGCCGGGCGGTCTTCGGGCTCCTTGGCCAGGCAGCGCACCACCAGCTCGTCGAGGGCGGACGGGATGGGCAGCTCGCTACCCTGAGACGGGGGCGGCGGCTCGGTCTGGATGTGATGCATGGCCATCTCTACCGCCGTCTTGCCCTCGTACGGCAGCTGGCCTGTGAGCAGCCAATAGGCCACGCAGCCCAGGGCATAGAGATCGGCGCGACCGTCGACGGCGCGGCCCAGCGAGACCTCTGGGGCCATGTACGCCGGCGTGCCGGCCACGGTGCCCTCGACCGAGAGGTGCAAATCGGTGGGTTCGGGCGCTTGTTGGGCTTTGACCAGGCCGAAGTCCAGCACCTTGAGGTAGTCGTATTCGATGCCCAGGCGGCACAGAAACAGGTTGGCCGGCTTGATGTCGCGATGGATCATGCCCTGATCGTGTGCATCGGCGAGCGAGCGGCAGACCTGCTTGAGAATGTGCACGGCGCGCTCGGCGGGCACGGGGCCAAAGCGGTCGGTCAGCGTCTGGAGATCCACGCCGTCGAGCAGCTCCATCGCATAGAAGAAGGTGCCGTCGTCCGCCGCGCCGAAGTCGTAGAGCTGCACCGTGTGCGGCGAGCGAAGCGTCGACGTGGCCTGGGCCTCTCGCTCGAAGCGGGCGGTAAGCTCACCGGCGTCGCCTCCGTCGGTGCGGACCAGCTTGATGGCGGCGTCGCGGACGAGAAGACGGTGCCGGGCGCGCCAGACCTCGCCCATACCACCGCCGCCCAGCTTGTCGACCAGCTCGTAGCTGCCCATGCGGCGGGCGGCGCTGGCCTCGATGTTGAGGCGATGGATGATCTGCGACAAGAAGACCGCCAGCGCGGCTGCGGCCAGCGTCGGGGCAAACATGAAGGTCGCGTACGCCGGCAGTGGCTGGTTCTGCATGAACACGCGGATGCTGATCGTGCTCAGCGGCAGCATGGCAAAGCACGTCAAGGTGATGGCGATGCGGCGGTGCAATCGGGCCGGCACGACCAGCGGAAAGGAGATAAGGACAAGCGTGATGAAGGACAGGCGCGGCGGCGGGTCGAAGAAGTTGAAAAGCAGCTGCTCGATCGCAGCGATGTCGGCGCAAAGAACGACCTCGTAGATCAGCCCCAGACGCAGTACTCGGGCGTAGTTGTCCGTGTTGCGCGAGTAAAAGAACATCCCCACGGAGATGACGCCCCAGACCAGCGCGCCGATCTCGACCAGGTGCATCATCTCCTTGTCGATGGGTAAACCGGCCGACACCGCCATATGGCGCGGGAGCGCGCTGACAATGAAGATGATCCCCAACCCCAGTGTCACAAGCCCCAGCCGGCGCGCGGCCCTGCGCTGCATGTCCGGCGGCATGGATGCCGGGCCCTCGATGGCCGTCTTTCGCGCGGACGAGACCAGCCTGCGGGCCGCGACCAGGAACCGCTCGTGCCGCTCGCTGCTCATGCCCACCACCGCGCCGTGCGCAGCAGATCCTGCGCGACATCCAGTACGCCACCCGGTCCCGACGCCGCCAGCAGCTGAGGCGCCAGCTCGCCCAGCGTCGCTACCAACTCGGGGCGGGGGCGGCTCGCCAGCTCGTCCAGGAAGTCGCCCGTCCAAAGCTCCCGCGGGTCGTCTTCCGTCAGCGTTACCTGGTCCGCTGACCGCTCTACTCTGGGTGCACGTGCGCCGCCCAGGATCGCCTCGATGGTGTCGTGCCATTTCGCGGAGGTCAGCTGCGTGCGCGCGATCTGCCGCGCCTCATCCGGGCGCGACAGGGCCAGCAGCGGGAGCACCGCCACCACGGCCCGGTCCCGCCCCTCCGACGGACCGAGCGTGGCCAGATACACGGCCTCGGTCAGGTGGCCACCACGTGCGAGCGCCAGCGCGGCGTCCACGAACGCCTCGACCTGAAACGGGGCCGCCACGTCGTCCAACGCCGCCAGCGCCGCCGGCACGGAGCCACGACGCGCGCTCTCCACGGCCAGGTCGCGCAGGGCCATCGCGCGGGCGTCGGGATGTTCGATCGCCTGCGCCAGACCCAACGCCTGTGAGTGCTGGGCCAGCGCCAGGTGAGGGACCAGGTGAGACAGCGCCTCCCGCCGCCACGCGCCCTCGGTAATCTCGCCCGCGTCGTGGAGCGCCTTTTCGGCCGCGGCGCCCTGCTCCTGCGGCTCCAAGAACCGCAGCAGCCGAGCCGCTCCGGACGCGCGCAGCCAGGCATCGGGAAAGGCCTGAATCTCCCGGAGCACCTCCAACACCAGGCCCTGGCGCTGTCTCGCCGCCTCGTGCGGGACCACCTCCAGCAGCTCCAGCAGCGTCCGAGCCCGTGGCTCCGTGTCGCCGATGCGGGTCAGAGTGCGCAGCGCCACCTGCAGCTCGTCGGGTGTGGCGAGCTCGGCGATCTGCGCGACCAGCTCGCCCCGGCGCGACCGCGGATGAACCAGCGGCAGCTCCTGCAAAACGGCCGCAATGGCTGCGCGGCATCGCTTTGGGTAAATGCGTGCCACCCGCGCCAGCAGGGTGGGACGAAGCGGGGGATGAAAGTGCGCCTGCGCTCCTTGAAAGACCCACTCGCGCGGATCGTGCGGGCCCTCAGCGAAGCGCCCGGCATGCGGGTCACCGGCCTCCAGGCGATCCAGCACATGGTGGATCCGCGTGGGAAGGGACGATCTGTCGACAACCATCCGGCCGATCCGCGCTCCCGCGATTGGATCCAGCGTGGTGAGACGCTCGACCAAAGGGCCGAGGTGCCGAAGATGCTCGGGACGCAGCGCCTCGGTCGTGGTGATCGACAGCGAGATGGCGCGAGCGATCATTCGGCGACGCGCGGCGGGCTCCAGGCGGATGGCGGCCGCGATGTGGCGCTGCAGCTGCGTACCGAAATCGCGAGCCGACAAGCGCGCCTCCACGCCCGCGGCCGGCGCGGTCTCCTCCAAGGCGCCAGCGGACTGTTCACGCGCGCGCTCGGGGCTCCAGATCCCGTGGCGCACCAGGGCTTCGGTCACCTGCACAGACAGCAGCGACCAGCTCGTGCACACCGAGCTGTGAATCAGCGCGTAGCGCAACGCCCGGGCCACGTCCGGGCCCGCCAGCTCCAGGGCACGGGCGACGTCGTCCACGTAGGCCCGAGGCGTCCCGGCGCGATCGTGGGCGTCATACGAGGCGGGCCGTCCGTCCGGTCCGGGGCTGGTCAAGCGCGCGTCGAGCCGCTCCAGCTCCTGCGCAGAGCTCAACGTCGGGGCGCTGTCGGGATCCACGGTGGTCAAGTCTGGAGTCTACCGCAGGTCCGGCCGGCGGACTCCGTCGGGGCGCCTAATCCAGCAGGTAGGCGGTGCGGGTGCGCTCGATGGCTTCCATGTCGCCGCCGACGGCGCGGTCCAGCGTGTGCGTGCCCACAGACATCTTGTCGGGGCTGACCGGGACCAGCTCTTCGGTGTCTGTGATTGCGCCAATCGAGCCCGGACCCTGCGTCGTGCGCAGCACCTTGACCAGCGCCTCGGTCTGACCGCGCAGGCGCGAGCTGGGCTTGACCACCATACCGAGCTGGCCGTTTTCCAGCAGCACAACGGAGCCCGCGGGGATGGCGCCCATCCACTGGATGAAGATCTTCACCAGCAGCGGGTTGAGCTCCGTGCCCGAGACGTTGATCAGCTTTTGAATCGCGCGCGGCGGCGTCATCGGCACACGTCGGTACGGGCGCGGCGTCGTCATCGCGTCGTAGCGGTCAGCCACGGCGATGATCTGCGCAAACAGCGACGGGCGACCCTTCACAACGTCGGGATAGCCGTCGCCGTCATAGTCCTTGTGGTGCGCCAGCGTGGCGATCACGGCCTTGATGAGCGTGGTGTCCATCTCCTGAAAGCGCGTCAGCAGCGGCACGCCCTTGAGCGGGTGGTGCGTCACGGTGTCCCAGTGCTCGTCGGTGAGCTTGCCGGACTGGTCCAACACGTCTGACGGAAGCGCGGCATTGCCGATATCCACCAGCATCGCGGCAATCCCCAGGTCGCGTAGCTGGACGCGATCGAGGCCCATGGCCATGCCCAGCCCGACCGAGTAGATGGCCGTGTTGACGGCGTGGTTGACCAGATAGCCCTGCCAGTTCTTCACCTCGGTCAGCAGCAGCAGCAGGTCCGCGCGCTCTTTTTCCTCGTGTCCGAGGATATCGATGAAGTTCTGCACAACGCGCTTGGCGTACTTGATGGTGACGGGACGGTTGGCGTGGGCCTCGTGATACATGCGCACGGCCACGTCGATGGACCGGAAATAGGTCTGCTTGACGAAGGCCTTGGCGTCGATGACGGGCAGGTCGACCAGCTCGGAGTCGACGTATTTCGTCATCGTGATGCCGATGCCGCCGCCCTCGTTGATCTTGGCGTCCAGCTCTTTGTACGTGTCGTCGACCTCGGCCTTGATCACGTTGTCGTACTCTGTGACGAACTTCACGATCTCGTTGCGACCCGGCACCCGGCGGAAGTTCAGGCTGCCCACCTTGCGCTGCTCGAGCTCCGCCTGAAAGCTGGCGAAGAAGTCGTAACACTCTCGCGACACCTTCACCCGGACGTCGTTGATGTAGAAGTCCTTGGCGTAATACATGATGGTCACGTCGAACTGCAGCGCGAACATCTCTTTGAAGGCCTGCACCAGCTTCTTGAGCGCCCGGTCGGTGGCGTCATTCTCCAGCGAGTGAAAGCGGCGCACGCGCACAAACGCGTAAAACGCAATGATCAGCTGTCGCGCGGTCTTCGCCAGCTTGAGACTGGCCTCACCCGCGAGCGCTTCGGTGCTGTCCGCGGGACGCTGTCCGCCCATCATCGAGCTCATCTACTCACTCCCGCGCTCTTTCTTGGAGGTGTGCTTCTTCAGGATCTGGCGCGCCAGATCGGTGTTCATGCGGCGCAGCGCCTGGATGATCGGCCCCCGCATCTCGGACTGCTTGATGTAGTGACCGGACCGCAGATCGAAGCCCGCGAAGTGGACCACGATCAAGCACCCGGTCCAGGCCACGGCCCCAACGAGCCAGCCCAATGTCAGCCCGAGCGCCGTCAGCACCGTGAGCGACCCGCCGATCAGCACCGGCGGCTTGTTGATCCACGTCTTTTTGACGATCAAGTGCTGCTCCAGAGCATGCACCACAGCGGCGCTCTTCATCCCGGCAAGCGCGCGCAGCACCGGCACCTGCTCGGACCGCGAGCGTGTGGCGAAGCGCTTGTCGTTCAGCACGGCGATCAAGGGCCCGCGCGATTCGGACTCGGGCAGGGTCGCAAACGCCTTCACAGCTTCGGACCGCACATCCCCGTCTCTGTCCGACAGGCACATCTCCAGGCGACGGCCCAGATTGTTGGGCTTGATTCGCGCCAGCGACCGCAGCGCCTGCAGGCGGACGCCGGGCTCGTTGTTGTGCAGCAGCGGCGTCAGCATCTCAGCGGATGTCCGGCCGGGCAGCTCGCCCAGCACGCGCGCCGTGGCCAACAGAATCTTCACGCGGTTGCTCGTGACCCCATCGCGAAGACCGTCAGGCGTGTCCTTGCACAGGTGCAGCAGCGCGGCCTGAATAATTGGCAGCTCTGTCGCCTCGTCCAGCTCCGGCACGTCGCTGAGGATCGTGGGCACCGCGCGGGCATCCAGCATCTTCAGGTACTTGCCGACCGAGCCGCGGTGCGCGTCCGTCTCGTGATCCTTCATGGACTCGATAGCGCGATGGATGAACTGTGGGCGCTGCGCATCGTCCAGCAGCTCTTTGATCTGCGCGGCCACCGGCGTGTCGGGGCGGCGCGTCACGATCTGCTTCAGCGGCATCAGAATCATCAGCGCGTGGTCGAGATCCGGCACTTTCAACAAGGCGGTGCAGATCTGCCCCAGAACCTTGAGCACCTCTTTGACCTCGGCCACGTCCTTGGACGCCTTCAGCACGCTGAGCAGCGTCATGATGAAGCCGCGCACATGATCGGCCTTGGCATCGTCGGCCAGCAACGCGACCAGGTCGTTGGTCTCCGCGTCTGAGAGCGGCTGCAAAAAGCGGCTGCGGTCGTTGCGCACGCGGGCGTTGCTGCGCTTGTTCTTGCGTCGCCGCGAGTCATTCTGGTCCGGGGAGCCGCCATAGCCGGTGCGGCCGACGGCCTTCTGGATGAACTTGACGTCGGGACTGTTCTCCTCGACCAGATCCTCGACCAGAAGGAACTTGATGTGCGGCAGCTCGCGCTCCCACATCAGGGTGACGAGGTCGGAGTTGAGGCTCGTGTTGGTCGACACCTTGTGCAGGCAGTCGAAGTACTCGCTGATCTCCTGGCGCTTCATCCCCTTGTGAAAGAACAGGCGGCGTACGCCGTCGCTGAACAGCTTGAAGGGATAGCTGTCGCGCAGGTTGGTGTCCTCGTAGACCTGCACCTTCTCGTAGATGATCGCGAAGCGGTCGATGTTGAAGGCCAGGCGCTTGCGGTCCACGAAGTAGTGGTCCAGCAGGTCGCACACGGCGTCGATCGCGGCCGCATAGACCGGGTTGTCGCGCGGGTACAGCTGGAACGATTTATAGGCCTTGCCCAGGTGGGTCATCATGTCGGTGACCAGCCGGATGTCTTCGGGAGCGGCCGGGCCCTTGTTCTCGGCGGCCTCGGCCTCCTGCTCGTCCCGCTCCAGCGCGTCGAAGTCCTGACCCAGCCCGGCAAACGCGGACTCGCCGCCGCCGAACGAGCGGGTGGACACCGGCACATGGCCCGAGCCCTCCATGGAGTTCGTGGCGTCCATCAGGCTGACCATCTTGGGTCCGAGGTGCTCCTCGGCCAGATGGTCGATGTCGCCCAACAGCTCGCGCGCCGTCTGATAGCGGTTCTCGGGCTTCTTCTCGAGGCACACCATGATGATGTCTTCGAGACGCGCCGGGATGTGGACGTCGGGGTTGACCGTACGCAGGTCAGCCGGCGCCTCGTGCACGTGCTGCAGCAGCAGCGAGTTCAGGTCCGGCCCCAGGAACGGCAGCTGCCCACACGCCATCTCGTAGAGCATGACGCCCATGGAATAGATGTCCGTGCGCGCGTCCGTGTCCGCGCCCATGATCTGCTCCGGCGCCATAAACGCGGGCGTGCCGGCGGTCGGCCCCAACATGGTCAGACCGTGCTGAAATCCGGACGCATCGCCGGGCTTGGGCATCGGCGCGCTCTTGTCGAAGGACGGCGACGCATCGACCTTGCTGATACCGAAGTCCAGCACCTTGGCGAACGGCTTGTCAGTGTCGGCGTCCAGGATCATGACGTTGCGCGGCTTCAGGTCGCGGTGAATGATCCCCAGCTCGTGCGCCGCGGTCAGTCCCTGCAGCATGTGGCTGGCCAGCCGGCACAAGCGCGTCGTTCCGATGTGGCCGTCGTGCTTGAGCACCTCGCGCAGGTCCAGCCCGGGCAGGTACTCCATGACCAGAAAGAGCGAGTCGTCCTTCTCGCGGCCGAAGTCGTAGACCTTGACCACATACGGACTGTTGATTTTGGCGTAGATGCGCGCTTCGTTGATGAAGCGGCCGCGGTACCACTCGTCGTCCGCGCCGTCGGGCAGAATGACCTTGATCGCGACCTGCTGGTCCAACACCAGCTGCACGCCCTCGTACACCGCGCCGCTGCCGCCGCGGCCGAGCATCTTCACGACCTTGTAGCGGTCCGCGATGACGCTCCCCACGTCGGGAAGCTGAAGTGCCTGCGCTTGGGTATTGGACTGGCTCACGTAAAACCGCATCGTGACGACGCGGTCGTGAGTTAAGGCTCAGACGGCGTTAGAAGCGTGTCTCGAAGCGAAGAAGAACCGGCAGCGTAAAGGAGGTGCCGGTGTCGTCATCAGAGACGGACGCGATGACCGCCTGGGGCATCACCGACAGGCCCACGCCGAACTCCCGGGTGATGAGCGCCGTAAGCCGGACGTCCGCCCCGACCCAGCCACCGACCGTGTCACCGACGCCGCCCAGTCCCGCCAGCGCGATGCCGCCGAAGGCCCCGATGCCCATGTCGATGTACTCCCCAAACTGAAGGGTGAGGCGCGCCGAGGCGGCCGCGTTCAAGACGTACAGCGTGCCGGGGAAGCCCGCCTTCAAGTCGGCTTGCGCGTAGTTGTGCTGGGCGAAGAAGCCGACCGCGCCGACCTGAAAGCGCTCCGAGAGCACCCGCATATAGCTCATAGCGACGCCAAAGCCGGTGCTGAAGTCCTCGCCGTCATCATCGAACAGCAGGTGCCCGCCAATCGCCAGATCCAGCACGTTGTTCAGCGCCTGCTCGGGCTCGAGGCGCCCGCCCAGCACGACGTCGGACGGCACATGCACCGACAGATCGTTCATCGTCGGCGGCGGCACATCGATCACACCCGGCAGCCCGGGCGCCCGACGGGCGCCTTTGAGCATGGCGTAGATCGTCTTGTGTCGCGCCCGCTTGTAGTCGGCGTAGATCTTGGGGCTGATGATCTTGGGGTCCAGCCGGTACATCGGCTGCACCGCAAAACACTTCTCGAACTGGGCGGCCGCCAGGTCGTGCTTCTCCACGCTGGCCAGGGCAAACGCCAGCGTCTGATGCAGCCGTAGCGCGTCCTTCGGCGCCGGCGTCAGACCCTTGTCGGCAGCCCGCTTTCCAGCGTCGGTCAGCCGAGAGATCGCGCAGCCGTAGTTCAGCTCCTCGTAGCAGCGCTCGCCGGTGCGCAGCAGCTTGTCGAAGCGCTGGTCCGCCGCGGCGGTCTGCATGCCGAGCAACGCACAGAGCGCCACCACCACAAGACGCGTCACTGGGCCTCCGTCGCGGTCTCTGTCTCGGTGTCGTCGGCCACGCTGGCCACCACGGAAAGCGAGCCGGTACCGGACACACTCTCGGTCCCGTTCCAGAAGACGATCGGGATGTTGACCATCGACTCGGTCGGCTCGCCGACCTCAATCGCGCCGCAGAAAACGTAGCGCCCCTGCTCATCGGTGGGGTCGGAGACGGTGGCGGCCACGTCCTCGGCCACGTCCCCCGTGACCAGCTCGATGTCGGTGGGACACTCACCGGGCGAAAAGCCCAGCCCTTTCTCGGGAAAGGCCATCGCGATGCCGGACAGCCCGTTGAAGCCGGTCGAGTCGACCCACGCCGTGCCGTCGGCGTCAAACCGCGCTCGGATGGTCATGAGCGTGATCGAGTTAGGGGACACCGCGTTGGGCACAAAAACGGGCTCTGTCGTCGCTTGAGTGGCCGCGTCCAGCGCGGAATACACCTCACCACAGCCGCTGAGCGCAGCCATAACCAACACCGTGCAGCTCATCGCTACTCCGGCGGTGGCTGACCGTCGCCGGGCGGCGTCGCCGGCGGCTGTGTGACCTTTCGGCAGCAAAGATCCTCGTTCAGAGCGCACGCATCCACCTGTGGCGGGCACGCGGTGTCGGCAAAAATTCGGGGCGGCCTCGGCTCGTCGAGCCCGGTGCAAAACGCGACCACCGCCTGGTGATGTTCGAAGCGCTTGTCCTGGGTCAGGCGCGATGCGCAGCACATGCCGGGATAGTCGATGCGCGTCAGGCCGGAGCACACCGCCATGCAGGCGTTGAAGAAGGTGCGCGGCTCCCCGTCCACGTCCACGCAGACCGGGTCGTACACCTGGCCGGCGATGCTGTTCAGGCACTTGCAGCCAAACTCGCAGCGGGTCTTTCCGTCCGGCTTGGCCACGCATTTGGAGCCCTGCGGGCACTGGTCCTCGGGCCCCCCAACCTTGCACTGGCGCTGCAGCTTCATGAAGCAGACCGGGACGCCGGCAAACTTCGGCTTCAAACACTGCGCCTTGGGCGGCTCCTCAAACTTGGGCAACGCAAACTTCTCGGCGGCAAACGCCAGCGTGTCCTGCAGCACCACCGTGGCCCGTCCGCAGTCGCTGACGTCCGCGCACACGCCGGTGGGGCACGCGTTGGCAAAGACGGGCGTCCAGTCCTGCTCCTTGGCGATGCACGAGGTCAAGAAGGTGCGGTGCCCGAACAGCCCGGCGAAAAACTGCTGATGTCCGCCGTTCTCAGGCGGCGCCGGCGGCGGGTCCCCGGGCTCCGGCGGCTTGGGCGCGCTGTTCGGCCGAGCACACCACATCGGGCTCTTCTGACCGCAGCCCGGCTCCGGCTTGTCTTCGGGCGGCGGCATGCAGTCGCAGGTGTGACACGGCGCCAGCGGCTCGTCGTTCGGCACAAAGCCAAAGGCGCACGTCTTTTCGCACACCGGGGTTTTGCAGTACGGCAGACACGGGCCCAGGGAGTCGATGGACACCTTGGGGTCCGCCTGGTTGTTGCGGCAGAAGAGCTGATCGGCGTTCGTATACGTGAGCCCGTCCGACCCGCAGACCGGCTTGTAGGCCTGGTTCTTGTTGTCGCACGGGCCGGCGCACTCACAGGTCTTGCAGCCCTTCTCCAGCTTCAACCCGAACTCGCAGTCCAGCTTGCAGTCTTTCAGCGGCTCGCACACCTCTTTGCACTTGCCCTCGGCGGCCACCTCGACCTCTTTGCACTCGGCCAGGCAGCGGGAGTCGTACGTCTTGCCGTCCTCGCCGCAGACCGGCTTGGGGTCCAGCGAGACGTCGCAGTCGCAGACACACTTGTCGAAGATCAGGATCCGCCCGGCGCCGCACGTCTGCTCCCGGCACTCACAGGTGGGACACGTGAGCGTGTCGTCGTCGGGGTGCACCTCTCGAATGAAGCCGGTCGCGCAGACCTCTACCGCGCACTTGCCGGGCGACTTGCAGACCGGCGCCGTGCAGCCCTCGCCCTCGCAGGTTGCGGTCAGGCTGTAGTCGCCCTTGCCCAGCGCGATGGGGTTGGTACCGAACAGCACCAGGTACTCGCCGCCCTTCTCAGGCTCGACGGTGTGCGTCAACGTAACCTGCGTCTGGCCGCGACCCGCGAACACTTGGACCGCGCAGCTGCCGTAGATGCCGAACTCGTCGCGGGGACCATACAAGTACATGGCCGGCAATTGGTGGCCGGTGGTCAGCGTGCCGGTGATGGTCAAAGTGAGGTCGCCGCGCTGTGGGACCGCGAGCTCGTGCCCACCGAAGAGCGAGAACTTGGTTTCGGGGTGCTGGGGCAGCGACGCGGTGAGCGCATCCCCGGTGAGCGGGAGCGAATCGCCGCCGGTGTAGATGTTGCCGCCGCTGTAGCTCAATGCAGGACACGGCTGCTCGGGGATGGGCCTCTGACCACCGCAACCAAGCAGCGTTCCGACGCAGATCAAGATGAGCGCGCGACACATACGGAGAGAGGGTAGCAATTCACGTGCCGAAACGCAGTGTCCCGTTTGGGCCGTCAAAGTGTCCAGAAAGGGTGACAGCGGTGTCAACAATGGCTGACAGGCGCTACGGGCTCTCGGGGAACGCGTCGGCCAGCTGCTGGCGCATGCCGTCTTCGATCCGGCCCTGGAACGGGCGCGCGATAAAGCCCAGCTTGAGGTCCAGTGTCACGCGGTTTGCCTCTACCTGATACTTGCCGTCGAAGCCGCGACCATCCGCCGTGCCGCGCAGACCGCCGGACGTGTAGCTGGTCTTGATCTTCAGCTTCGGGTAGTCGACCGCAAACTTCTCGAGCAGCGCCTTCAGCCGGTTTACGGCCTCGTCGGTGCTCACAGAGTGGGTCTTTTCGAAGTGCAGCTTCGCCATGGAAGGCGGTGTAACAAGCTTGACGCAGGCGTGCAACACGTTGATAGTCCCGGTGCCAATCTCCTGCTGGGAGCAACTTGGAGGGAGGACCCAACGTGGGCCGATTCATCGACGAATTGCAGCGAACTCACTCTTGCGGCGGTCTGCGCCTGGCGGACGCCGGCAACGAGGTGGTTCTTTTCGGATGGGTGCACAGCTACCGCGACCACGGCGGCTGCATCTTCATCGACGTGCGCGACCGAGAGGGGATCACTCAGCTGGTCTTCGACAAAGGCGACGACGAGGCCGTACACGCAGCCGCTGATGCGCTTCGCATGGAGTGGGTCATCGGTGTGCGCGGCAACGTGCGCGACCGCGGCGACATGCGCAACCCGCGAATCCCAACCGGGGACGTCGAGGTCGTAGGCGTGGAGCTGGAGGTGTTCAACAAGAGCCTCACGCCGCCGTTTGCGGTGGACGACGACGCCGGCGGCGCCAGTGAAGAGCGCCGCCTGACCTACCGCTACGTGGACCTGCGCCGTCCGCCGATGCAGCGCAACCTGATGATGCGCTCCAAGGTGGCCCGCAGCGTACGCAACTACTTTGGCGACCACAACTTCATCGAGGTCGAGACCCCGATGATCGTCAAGTACACGCCGGGCGGCGCGCGCAACTTCATCGTTCCCGCGCGCCTGCATCCGGGCAAGTTCTACGCGCTGGCGGAGAGCCCGCAGCTGTACAAGCAGATGCTCATGGTCGCCGGGTACGACAAGTACTTCCAGGTGGTGAAGTGCTTCCGCGACGAGGACCTGCGTATCGACCGCCAGCCCGAGTTCACGCAGGTGGACGTGGAGATGTCGTTCATCACGCAGGCCGACCTGTTCAAGAAGATCGAGGGCTTGATCTTCGCCATGTTCAAGGCCGGTTTGGGCGTGGATCTGCACGAGCACTATCCGGACGGCACCTTCCCGCACCTGGACTTCTACGAGGCCATGGACAAGTACGGGTCGGACAAGCCGGACCTGCGCTTCGGGCTGGAGCACACCGACCTGACCGCGCTGTGTGTGGAGCACAAAGGCGGCGGCATCCCGTTCTTTGAGCCCATCACAGAGAAGTTTGCGTCGGGCGAGTACCGCGTGGATCTGCCCAAGGAGATCATCAAGGCGATGGTCATCCCCAAAAGCGCGGAGATGTCGCGCAAGGACGTGGACGGGCTCGAGACCTTCGTGAAGCAGAACGGCGGCAAGGGCCTGGCGCGCGCCATGGTGGCGCTCGACGGCGGCTGGACCCAGTCCCCCTTCAAGAAGTGGGCGACCGACGACTTCCGCCTGGCGGTGAACGCGGCCACGGGTGCCCAGCCCGGCGACACGATCATCTTCCAATCCGGTCCGTACAACCGCGTGCAGACCGTCATGGCCAACCTGCGCCCGCACATCGCCAAGTACATGGGGCTCATCCCCGAGACCGGCAGCGGCGGCGTGCTGAACTTCACCTGGGTCGTGGCGCCCCCGCTCTTCGAGGTGGAGGACGACGGCGGCTGGGCGGCGGCGCACCACGCGTTTACGCGGCCCTACAACGAGGACATCGAGCTCATCAACAGCGACCCGGGCAAGGTGCGCTGCTATCGGTACGACATCGTGCTCAACGGCTTCGAGATCGGCGGCGGCTCCATCCGTCTGCACGACCCCGAGGTGCAGGCCAAGGTCTTCACGACGCTGGGCATCGACGACGACGAGGCGGAGCGGCTCTTCGGCTTCTTGCTGAAGGCGCTGAGCTACGGCGCGCCGCCCCACGGTGGGATCGCGCTGGGTCTGGATCGCATCATCATGATCATGGCCGAGACCGGCTCGATCCGTGATGTCGTGGCCTTCCCCAAGACCCAAAAAGGCACCAGTTTGCTGACGCAGTGTCCCGATGGCGTCAGCGACGCGCAGCTCGAAGAAGCCAACATTAGAACTCGAGTGCCCACCGCTTGAGTTAACAACACCGCAAGGCAGCGGCAACTGTTAGACTAAGGTTGTCGTCGTGCGTCCGGCGACCGGTTGGAGATGCCAGAGCGGTGTTAGAGTCCCTTCACGATGACAAATATGAGGTCCTGCACGAGATCGGGCAGGGCGGCATGGCTGTCGTTTTTAAGGGCCGCGACAAGAAGCTCAACCGCGAAGTCGCGATCAAGATCCTGCATCCGCACCTGGCCGGGCGGGCCGACAGCCGCATGCGCCTACAGCGTGAGGCGAGGGCCGTCGCCAGCCTGAAACACCCCAATATTCTTGAGATTTATGACTACTCCGGGCTGGAGAGCCCCGAGAGCTACATCGTCACGGAGTACATCCGCGGCGAGACGCTGAAGGACTTTGCGGACCGGCACACGCCGTCGCTGCCCGAGGTGGGCGCGATGATCGTGCACGAGATCGCGGACGCACTGGCCCACGCCCACGGCAAGGGCATCATCCACCGCGACATCAAGCCCGAGAACATCATGATCCGGGACGACGGCGCGCTGAAGCTGATGGACTTCGGCATCGCGCAGATCGTCGACATGCAGGCCATGACCGTGACGGGCGCGCTGGTCGGCTCGCCGGCGCATATGTCGCCCGAGCATGTGGAGGGCAAGCCGCTGGACTTTCGGGCGGACGTCTTCAGCCTGGGCACCCTGCTGTACTTCATGTGCGCCGGCCGGCTGCCGTTCGACTCGGCGTCGCCGCACGCGCTTCTGCGCCAGATTCTGGAGGCGGACTACGAGGATCCGCGCATGCACAACCCGGCGATCGGGCGGCGGCTGTACGGGATCATCGCCCGGTGCCTGGAGCGCGAGCCGGACGACCGCTATGACGGCGTGGAGCGCCTGCGCGACGACCTGGCCAACTATCTGACCGCCCTGACCCTGGATGAGCCGGCCGAGGAGCTGGCGATCTACTTTGACGACCCGGCCACGGCCGAAGCCGCCCTGACTCAGCGGGTCGGCGACAGGTTGATGGAGCTGGCCCAGGAGGACGCCGGGGACGGCCGCGTGGCGTCCGCGCTGGAGCACTACAACCAGGTACTGGCCCTGCACGGCGACCGTGAAGATGCGCTGACTCAGGTGCAGCGACTGACCCACGCGCGCTCGCGAAACACGACCTTGCGGCGGGTCGGCATCGCGGTGGCGGCTTTGCTGGTGATCGGGCTGATCGTGTGGGGCGCCCTGCCCTCCGACAAGGCCGCGTCGGAGCCGGAGAAGGAGGCCGTGGCACAACCAGTGGCGGTTGAACCGGCCGAGCTGCGTCCAACGCCCGCGCCCGCGCCCAGCAAGGCGGAGGAGCCCGCGCCCCAGCCTGTGCAGCGGGTGGTTCGTGGCGCGGAAGAGGGCATGACCAGGCGCCTCGCCGACCGCCGGCCGGTGGATCTCTCGTATGTCCCGCAGCCGGTGGTCAAGGCGCCGGTTGCGGTAATCGCCAGCGTTCAGCCTCGCCGCCCGCGTGTGCGTCCGCGAAAGCCGGCGGTAAAGCCGGCGGCGCCACAGCCGGCGGCACCTGCCAAAGGGCATCAATTCAAGATCTCGGCCAGATACGGCGGCTACGTGGTCTTCGAGGGCAAGAAGTACGCGTCCGGCATCACGGGCACGCTGGTCCGACAGCCCGGCACCTATCGGGTGACGATCGGGCACGACGACCCATCAGCGATCGAGAAGGTCTGGTCTTTCAAAGTGCCGGGCAAAGCGAGCATCAAGTTCTCGCCGGGGTTCAAGAAGTCGACGCTCCGGGTCACCGGCGCACCCGCAGGAGCGCGCGTCGACGTGGCCGGCCGGCAGGGTCGTCCCGGGTCGCCCATCACCTTCTCGATGAGCACGCCGACAAAGCGGGTATACGTGACAGTGACCATGACGGGCTACGAGACCGTCCGACGCAGCGTGACGCTTCGCGCCGGAGGGGAGCAGAGCGTTCGCATGGCCCTCAAGCCGGCTGCACCTTGACCCGGTTTGCCTAACCACCGATACTTAGTACATGAGGCGAATAGTCGTCGTGGGGTTGGTGTGCCTACTGTTGGCCGCGCCCTCGACCGCCTTGTCCAATCCGCCCGCTGAGGCCCAGTTAACCGTCGCGGAGGAGCAGTACGGCCAGCAGCAGTATCGCCGCACCGTGGACGTGCTGCGCGACCTGCTCTACCCGTCGCCCAAGCTGAAATCACCCGACGACATTCACCGCGCGCGGGAGCTTCTGGGCGCAGCGTATTGGTTCCTGGACGAGAAGACCACCGCCGAGCGGGAGTGGCAGTTTTTGCTGCTGGCGCGTCCCGGCCTCGTGCTCGACAAGTTTGTGTACCCCAAGCCCATGCGCGACTTCTTTGAGGCGCTGCGGGATACGCTGATCGCTCAAGGCGTCATCCGCCGGGCCAGCGCCATCGAAGAGCCGAAAGTGGCCCCCACGGTGCTCCGTGTCACCCAGTACGTAGAGAACCGCAGCCGGGCGACGACCTGGATGCCGTTCGGCGTACCCCAGTTCGATGACGGCGCCGACGGCTGGGGCTACTGGTTTGCAACGAGCCAGGCGGCGTCCGGGCTGACGTCGGTGGGCACAATGCTGGCGGCCTATATCGTGGACAGCCAGGCGCGCGGGCGAACCGACGGGCCGACCGCCGACGACAAGCAGCTGCAGAGCACCCTGGCGCTAACCGCGGTCATCAGCGGCGCGGTTTTTTACGGGCTCTACACCTGGGGCGTGATCGACGCCAACACCCGGTACAAGCCGCAGCGGATCGTGCGCACCGAGACCACGTACGACAACACCGAGACCGCGGACATCCGTCCGCCGCAGCCGGGCCGCACATCACAGCCGCCCGCGGTACCGCGCGCGGGTGGCTCCCGTTAGAGACGTGGCCTCTTAACCCCTCCTTTGTGATATAGCACCACAATGCCTCACCTCGTCCTTCAGCCACGTGGCAAAGGGAAGCCGAAGCGGTTCCCGCTCTTCAAGAAGATCACGACGATCGGCGCCAGCCGCGACAACGACGTGCGGCTTGAGATGCCGGGCATCGAGAAGTGCCACGCAACCGTCCTGTACAACGGCAAGGACTTCGTGCTGAGCGAGGCCGACCGCAACTGCGAGGTGCTGGTCAACGGGCGCCGCCGCAAGTCGCACAAGCTGGCCGACAACGACAGCCTGCGCGTGGGTCCCGCCATGCTGACGTTCTCTCTCTTTGACGAGATCACGGAGGAGGAAGAGCCCGCATCGACGACGGCCGCCAACCAGGCGCTGGAGGCGATGGAGAAGCTGGAGGCCTTCAGCGAGAAGCTGTACGGCATCGGCGAGATCGATCAGCTGCTCAACACGCTGATGGACGACATCATCGAGCTGTCGCGCGCGGACAAGGGCTTCTTGATCCTGATGGACGGCGAGACGCCGGTCGTTCGGGTGGCCCGCAACTTGAGTCAGGAGGCGCTGCTCAGCAACGAGGTGGCGTTCAGCGACTCCATCGTGCAGAAGGTGCTGACCAACAAGCGGGCCGTCATCGTGGCCGATGCGCTGCACGACCGGGAGTTCTCGGGCTCCACGTCCATCATCAACCTGAGGCTGTGCTCAGTGATGTGCGCGCCGCTGCTCACGCGCGGCAACATGCTGGGCCTGATCTACGTCGGCAACGACAACATCGTGAACCTGTTCCGGCCCTATCAGCTGGACTCGCTGCGGGTGTTTGCCAGCCAGGCGGCGCTGATCATCAACAACGCACTGCTGGTCAACGATCTGCAGCTCGACCGCGCGCGGTTGAAGAAAGACCTCGATGACATGCGCTACGGCGAGATCATCGGGACCTGCACGTCGATGCGCGACATCTACAAGAAGGTTGAGAAGCTCGCCAAGACGGACATCAGCGTCTTGATCAGCGGCGACACCGGTACCGGCAAGGAGCTGATCGCCAAGGAGATCCACAAGCGCTCAAACCGCGCCAAGGGTCCCTTTATCACGCTGAACTGCGGCGCCATCCCGGAGAACCTGCTGGAGAGCGAGCTGTTCGGGCACGTGCGCGGCGCCTTTACCGGCGCCATCGCCACCACCGTCGGCAAGTTCGAGGCGGCGGACGGGGGGACCCTGTTCCTGGATGAGCTGGGCGAGATGCCGGCCAGCCTGCAGGTCAAGCTGCTGCGTGCCATCCAGGAGCGCCAGATCGTGCGCGTGGGCGAGACCCGGCCTCGCCCGGTGGATATCCGGATTCTGGCGGCCACCAACAAGAACCTGGCGGATGAGGTCAAGGCCGGCCAGTTTCGCGAGGATCTCTATTATCGGCTGAACGTGGTCAATCTGCGCCTGCCGCCGCTGAAGGATCGCAGCGAAGACGTGGTGCTCATCGCCAACTACCTGCTGCAGCGCTACGCCCACGACTTCCACAGCAAGGTGAAGGGCTTCTCGACCGAGTCGGTCCGCCAGATCAAGCGCTACGAGTGGCCGGGCAACATCCGCGAGCTGGAGAACCGCATCAAGAAGGCGATCGTCTTTACGGACGGGGCGCTCATCAAACCGGACGCGCTGGACTTCGAGACCGAAGAGTTCAAGGACATTCTGCCGCTGGCAGAGGCCAAAGAGAACTTCCAGCGCGACTACATCAACGAGGTGCTGCGCGTGAACAACGGCAACCGCACCAAGTCGGCTCGCGACCTGGACGTGGACCCGCGCACCATCTTCCGGCACCTGGAAAAGTACGGAGAGCCATAGCTCATGAGACATCGGTTGGTTTGGGGAACTGCTCTTAGTCTGGGCGTGGTTTCGCTGCTGTTGAGCGCGTGCGCCAGCGCAGGACCCAAAAACGGGATGACCATCGACCACGTGCTGCAGCTCAAGCACGTGTCCGGCGTCTCGATCTCGCCGGACGGCAAGCAGATCGCATACGTGCTCAGCGAGCCGCGTGGGGCCAAGGACAAGCCGGGGCGCGCCTGGTCGGCGATCTGGGTGCTCAAGGACGGCGTGAAGGCGCCCCGACGGTACACGCCCGCGCGCAAGAACGCAGGCAGCCCGGTGTTTACGCCCGACAACAATCGCCTGGCGTTTACCGCCCGACGCGGCGGCAAGGACGGCAAAAACCAGGTGCACTGGATGCCGCTGGACGGTGGCGAGGCCGTGCCACTGACCGACGCACCGGACGGCGTGATGCGCTTCAAGCTGTCGCCGGACGGCAGCAAGATCGCGTACACCACGCTGGCTGCAAAGGACGAGGCGCGGGAGAAGGCGCGCTCGGGGGGACGCGACGAGACCGTCATCGACAGCCACCATCGCCATCACCTGCTGAAGGTTATGACGGTGGAGAGCAAGAAGACGATCACGGTGACGCCCAGCGACAAGACGGTGTTCGAGTTCGACTGGTCGCCGGACGGGACACGGCTGGCGGTCATGATGAGCGCCTCGCCCAAAAACGACGACAACTACATGTTTCGTGGTCTGTGGGTCTTTCCGTCGGCCGCTCCCGCCAAGGGGCAGCAGCCTGTCGGCAACCTGCTGGTCGACAAGGTGGGCAAGATGGGGCAGCCCCAATGGTCGCCCGGCAGCAAGCACATCGCCTGGCGCGGGGCGTCGCAGCTCAACGATGCGACCACGGGCACGCTGTGGATCATCCCGTCCGACGGCGGCACCCCCAAGGCGCTGAACAAGGGCGCCGAAGAGACGGCCTACCACCACCAGTGGATCGCCGACAACGAGCTGCTGGTGAGCGCGGTGACGGGCACCCGCAGCCACCTGTCACGTCGGGATCTGTCGGGCGGCAAGACGCCGGTGCTGGACACAAAAGGGCCGATCTACCTGGGCTTCTCGGTGGACAAGGCAGGCAAGCGGTTTGCGATGTCGGCCAACACGTCGACGGATCCGCCCGATGTGTACGTCGGTGAGCTGGACGGGTCGCTGGAGCGCCTGACGCACAGCCACGACTACCTCAAAGGCGTGGACCTGGCGGTACAGCAGTCGATCACATGGAAGGCGCAGGACGGCCTGGAGATCGGCGGCGTGCTGATCAAGCCGCTGGACTACAAAGAGGGCACCCGCTACCCGCTGGTCTTGTACGTCCACGGCGGGCCGGAGTGGCAGTCGCTGGACGGCTGGTCCACGCGCTATCTGGGCGCCGCCCAGGTGCTGGCGGCCAACGGCTACGCGGTCTTGATGCCCAACTATCGCGGCAGCGCGGGTCGCGGCTCCAAATACGCCATGATGGACCACAAAGACCTGGGCGGGCAGGAGTTCCTGGACAACGTGGCGGCCGTGAAGCACCTCGTGGCGACCGGACTGGCGGACTCGGCGCGCGTCGGGATGGTGGGCGGCTCCTACGGCGGCTACATGTCCGCTTTGGCGGCGACTCGTGGCACCGACACCTTTGCAGCGGCGATAAACTTCGCGGGCATCGGCAACTGGTGGTCGTTTACGGGCACCAGCGACATTCCCCACGAGAACAGCCTCGTGCACTGGGATCTGTACTGCTACGACAGCCCGGCCAACGGCGAGAAGTGCTGGAAGGGCTCGCCGCTGGCCTACATCTACAACGCCAAGACGCCGCTCATGATGTTGCACGGCGCCGACGACAAGCGGGTGCCGGTCTCGCAGGCGTGGGAGCTGTACACCGCTTTTCGCATCAAGAAGATCCCGACAGAGATGGTCACGTATCCGCGAGAGGGCCACGGACTGGCCGAGCGCGCCCATCGCCAAGACTGCATGGAGCGCACGCTGGCCTGGTTCGACAAGTACCTGAAAGCGCCCAAGCAAGCACAGCGTTAGTGGCGACCGCAATCTGTGCCGGATATGCTGACATCGGTGTCAGAGTTACGACCGCCGTTTGAGCCTCTGAAAAGCGGCCCAAACACTAACCTTCATATTTTCCACAGGTTAGAGCCGTCCAAGCGGCTGGCACAGGCGTTGCTTTGTCTGATGGCCGTGTTTTGTGGACCCGTCAGCTGTGTGTTGCCCCCTCCGCCGCTCGAAGAGCGCGTGGAAGAGGTCGGGTTCTCCCTGATGCTCGACCTGCTCACGCCTCCGGGCACCGGGCCCGTCGAGATCAACCGGACGCCGTTTGACGAGCAGTTCTTTTCGGTCAAGGACGCCATCGTCCTGCCCGATGGAGCGCCGGTGAACGTGTTTTGGTTCGTCAACTTCGACGTCGATCAGGAGTACGAGACGCTGCCCATCGAGACGCCCGCCACCAGCCTGCGCCTGCGCGGCTGTGACACGCTGCTGATCGGTACGGACCCGATGTTCATCACCGTGGACGCCCTGATCACCGAAGGCGACCTGGTCGTGGACAACGACAAAGACGACCCGCGCGTCACCGCCAACGGAGAGCCCATTCAGCGGGTCTCGTGGGCGCTGGTCGTCAAAGGCTCGCAGGCAGGATGCCAGTAATGACGCGACACCTCCTGGTATCGATGGTTCTGGCGTGCGCGCTCGTGGGCTGCAGCGACGCCGCCGACGAGCTGGCCCTGGCGCCCGCCGTCAGCCCCCAGTGCTCGATCACCGCCGACTGCGGACCCAACGCGCGCTGCGATGACGTGACGCGCATCTGTGTGGCCACCGATGTCGCGTCGCTGCAGGTCGCTGTGGTCGCCACTCCGCCGCTGAACGCGGACCTCGTCGCCCCCAAGACACCGGCCGTCCATGATCTCGCGGACGAGACGCTCTCACTGGAGCTGCCGCCGGTTGTGACGGTCACCGGGCGCATCCAGGTCGAGGACACGCTGCTGGACTCGGGCGTGGCCAGCGTCATCACCGCGGTCGCTCAGCAAGACTACGTGCCGGACGGCCTGATCGTGCAGCAGTCCACGGCCACCGAGAAGGACGGCTTCACCCTGCACCTGCAGCGCGGCGTCGAGTACGAGATCTCGGTCGCCATCAAAGACGCTGACCCGGCGCGCCCGATCTGGCGCATGACCAAGGCCTTCGACAAGGACGTCAGCGAGACGTTCGTGTTGCCGAACCTGGAGGCCTATCCGGTGGTCACAGGGCGCCTGTTCCAGCAGGCCGCAGAGACCTTGTTCCCGTTGGCGGACGTCAGCGTCACGGCCATCAACGTCAGCAGCAAAGCGCAGTGCACCAGCGCAGTCACCGATCATCTGGGCCGGTATCGCATCCTCTGCCCGATCGGCAGCGCCACAAACACCTATGACATGCTCGTCGCACCGACCGACGACGGGCCCGTAGTCCCCTCTTTTACGGCTGTGGTGAACCACGGCTGCGAGGTCGCTGAGGACTGCACCGGCCCCGCGCTGATCGACGGCGACACGGAGATGCCCGACATCGTCCTCAAAGAGGGCCACACCACGGCTACCGTCACAATTCAGGTCACCGGACCGGACAACGATGTGGTCGCGGGCGTGCCGGTCACGCTGTCCGTAGAGCTGCCCGAAGAGCCGGGCGTCTGGACCAAAGCCGTGCTGCGGCGCACCGAGATCACCGACAACGGCGGCAAGGTCACCTTTGATGTACTGCAATGCGCCGCCGGCGCGGAGTGCACCTACACTGTGTCCGCCGACCCGCACCCCACGCTGCCCATGTCCGGTCTGTCCCAGCAATGGGACGTGCGCGAGAGCACCTACAAAGAGCTGTCGCTACCGCGCAAGGTCACGATCCGCGGCGAGGTGCTGACCGCCTCGGGCAACATGGTCGAAGGCGCGCTGGTCACGGCGCGCAGGGTGGCGGTGGATATGGTCACCAACGCCTCGACCGAGCTGGAGTATTGGGTCGAGACGGACGCGGGCGGCCTGTTTGAGCTGCCCGTGGACATCGGCGACTACCTCGTGACGGTGGTGCCCCCCGCCGGCAGCGGCATCCCGCGCTACCAGAAGACGATGAGCGTCGGTGAGCAGGGCTTGTCCGCGATGGTGGAGTTTGCGCTGCCGACCATCCTTCAGGGCACGGTGTCAGCACCAGGCGGCCTGGAGACCGTGGCCAACGCGACTGTGGACGTCTACACGCGTCCGACCGACGGAAGCGACGCGGTGCTGCTGGGGACCGCCCAGTCCGGTGCCGACGGCCGGTACTTCGTCATATTGCCGGCCGAATAACGCCTCGCTGCTCGTCAGCGGCCGGGGCGCCACATGACAAAGACCAGGGCCGCGCCTACACTGAATCCACGTGTTTCGACAGATCCTCATAGCGGCTATCGCGACCATCTGTGCTTGGATGATTTTCAAGTCGCCGGCGTTGGCTGTCATGGTCGGCGGCGTCGTGGCGGCCGGGCTCATGGTGCGCCAGATTCAGCGACGCACGCCCGAACTCGATGACATTCCGGACTTTCCGCCGGAGCCGGTCGACCGATCCGTTGAGACGGCGGACACGGCCGAGATCGTCAACCCGCGACTGCTGTCAGCGTTGGACCGCGGCCGGCGGGAGCTGGGGCAGGAGGAGTCGGGAGCCACGACGGACATCGAGTTTCATACGGCGCTGGGGCGCTCGCGCATTCGCGTCGGCTACCACACGAATCTGCCGTTCATCGCGCTGCGCCAGGTCGTCAGCGAGGAGACGGAGATGACCTTTGTGGTGCGCCGGCGTCAGTCCTCACTGGGCCTGCCCCGGGTGGTGGACAACACGCCGGTCGAGACCGCGACGGTGGAATACCGGCTCAAGACCATCGACCTCGAGGGCAGCATCGGCGCCCGCTTTGACGCGGCGACCAACCGCCCTCGCCTGTTTCGTGAGCTCATTCAGAGCGGTCTCAGCGAGGACTTGGAGCATCTGCTGTATGACCCGCGCTATCGCCTGGAGGACATCACCTACGGCGGTGACAGCGTCACGATGGTGATCCAGCCGGCCGCCGATCCGGCGGACACGCCATTTGTGCATGATTGTGTGTCGTTTGCCGGTCCGGTGGTGTCGCGCGTGCGCAACTTCCTGGCGACAGCCGCAATACCAAGCGCGCAGAATTAGTTACGGAAGGCGGTACCGACCCGACCGGGTCTTGAGCAGGCCGCCCGCGTGAACGCGTCGGCCCAGCAGCACTCTCAGCGCGTGCTCGGGGTTGTCGGCGCCCTCAGCGGCATGCCGCACGGCGGAGTAGATCGACTTGAAGCTCTGTGCCCGCGCATGCGCGGCTAAGAAGGCCTCCACCGCGGTCCAGAGCCGGCCGCGCTTGAGCTTTCGAGTCCGGGACCGCATTGCCGTCTCCAGGAGAGTCGAGCCCGGATGGTGTTCCGGCTGTTCAGCAGCGGCGGCCGACTTTTCGCTTAGGAGCTTGAGCAACGCGACCGCGTTGGACACCTCGGAAACAGGGATAACCATGGCCGTCGTGCCGTGGACCAACGTGATGAAATCGCCGATCGTAACGCCCTCGAGCGCGCCGATCTTCGCGGGTTTGCCAACCATTGGGGCTCCTATGCTGCTCCAATACCTACTCTGACAAATGTACGTGCTATTAGCACTTACATTGTAGACTTAACTTTGTAAAATTATTTTTGTGCAGCCGCGTTATAGCGGATATTGACGGCGCGAATAGGGGCAAAAAAAAAGGCTCCGACCGCTCACTGGGATAGGCAGCGATCGACCGAAGCCCTAACCAACCTCCAGTCGGGCTCGACCAAAGGCAGCAAGTTATGTTTACCGAGTTATGCTCTCAATAATCCTCGGACCCCCACTCCAGCGATGCGCTTGAGCTTCCATAAGTAGGCTAAAGCCTTAGCCCTGCGAGATCAACGAGTATTTACAGGCACTTAGAAAAGCATGTCACCGTTGTCAACGCCCCGGCGGTCACTTTGCAAAGCCTGTAACAAACCAACTCAGCACACGGTTTTCGGTCGGTTTGGCGCAAGTAAAGGTGGCCTCGACGAGCGCCGACTGGCGCAACGTGACGATGTGACTCCCCCGGAAGTTAGCGCTACTTCTGGCACTTGCCGCCAAGCGTCACCTTGAAGTCGACGCGGCGGTTCTTGCGGAAGGCGGCCTCGGTCTGACCGTCCACGAGCGGGGTCGCCTCTCCAAATCCGCGCGCGGCCAGCAACTTGCGAGTCACTCCCGCTTTGAGCAGCAGATCCCGGATCACGCGCGCCCGCTTGCGGGACAGCGCCAGGTTCTCGACATCCCCGCCCTCTTCGCTGGCGTGGCCGTCAACGCTGACCTCCAGCAGCAGCGGATTGCCCTTGATGAGCTCCGCTACCCTGGCGACCACCTCGTCCGCACCGGGCTTCAACTCGGACCTGTTCTTGGCAAAGAAGATCCGCTCCTTAATGCGCCAATCACACTCGGAATCGACCTTGGGCGCGTTCACCACCGTGTTGTTCGGCGCCTGGTCCGGGCAGCCGTCGTCGTCCTGGTAGCCGTTGCGAGTCTCCGGCTGATTGGGGCACTTGTCCTCCCCGTCCTGGAAGCCGTCGCTGTCATTGTCGGGATCCGGGCACCCGTCACCGTCCGCAAAGCCGTCCATGTCTTCGCGGTCGTTCGGGCAGCGATCCGCCGCGTCCGCCACCTTGTCGCCGTCGGCGTCACCATCGGGGCAGCCGTCTTCGTCGTCCAGCCCGTTGAGGTCCTCGGCTGCGTTGGGACATTTGTCGTCGCCGTCCAACAGCCCATCGTTGTCGTTGTCCAGATCCGGGCAGCCGTCCCGGTCCGAGTAGCCGTCCTTGTCCTCGGGCCCCAGCGGGCAGATGTCCGCGCTGTCGGGGATGCCGTCGCCGTCCGTGTCCTCAGCGCGTGGCGCCCATGTCAGCCCGGTCACGAACCGGAAGTCCGGCGTCCCGTAGCCCTGCACCAGGCCCGCCCCAACGGCCGCCTGCAGCGCCAGCCCCTCGACGATCCACACCTTGGGCCCGGCCAGAAACTCCAGCGACGTGGAGTCCGTGCTGGCAAACGGATCGCTCAACGGCGTGTGCCCGAAGAACTCGCCCGCCAGCTGGATGCGCCCCGGCCAGACGGCTACATCGATACCCAGCCCGTAGGTCAGCTCGCTGCCGAACTCCTGGGTCAAAAACGCGGACGACACGGTCCTAAGTCGCATGCCGGTGTTGAAGCTCAGCAACACCCGTGACGTCACGTAGTCAAAGATGGTGTTGACCAGCACATTGACGCCTTCGTCACCGCGGAACTTGTCGCCGTCTCCGCTCGGAAAGCTGGCCCCCAGCGTCGCCCCGATGCCAAAGCCGCCCAGCCGATTGCGCAGGATGGACCCGCGCAGGCGCAGTACGAGATCACCGATCCCCGCGCCCTCCGTGATGGGCGCGATCGCCTGGGTATCAGGCCCACTCTCCATCTGCAGGGCGATCGGCAGCGCCATCTCCAGCTGCAGGAAGTCCCACAGGCCCACGCCGATGTTCAGATCCATCAGCGTCATGTGGTCCACCAGCAGCTCGGGCTCGGCAGCGCCATAATCAAACTTCAGGCTCTCGCGCTCGGTGTAGAACGTCAGCGACGCGTACGGCTGCCACTTCACGCCCGTCTGAGACGCCTCGACCGACCACACCCGATGCCGTCCGCCTTGCGGAAAGAAGCGCTCCACATTGACGTTTCCAACGCTCGTACGCGCTTGTGACCACGCCTGGGGCGTCGCCGTGCACATCATCACCAGCACCAGCAGCCCCATCCGCGCGCGGGGCCGGCGCAGCGCGACCAGCACCAGCAACAAGAACACGACCACGCCGCCCGCCGGCATCCGGCCCTGGTCGGCCGCCGAGCAGCCGAACACGTTGTCACCGCGCAGCGACCCGACCGTGAAGTCATCGTCCGCATGCCCTTCCCTGGGATTGGTGCCGTTGGCCACCTCGACACCGTCGACCACGCCGCCGCCGTCGGAGTCCGGCTCCAGCGGGTTGGTCTCGTACACCAGCACCTCAAGTTTGTCGTCCAGCCCGTCGTCGTCGGTGTCCGGCTTATTGGGATCGGTGCCCGCCTGGGCCTCCTCGCGATCGGTCAGCCCGTCACCATCGGTGTCGAACAGCCCATCGCTGGGGCTCAGCGGGTTGCCCTCACCGTCGTCCACGCGGCCATTGCTGTTGGTGTCCTCGCCATCTTCGCCACCGTCCTTAACCCCATCCCCGTCCGTGTCCTTGGTCTTGGGATCGGTCACGGTCTTGTCATCGGCGTCCGGCACAAACACCGCGGTATCCGTATCGGCGCCGGTGCCTTCGGTCTCGCCGAGCTCGGTGCCGTCCTGCACGCCGTCCTCGTCGGTGTCGGCGTCCATGGGATCGGTCCCAAACACGTTGACCTCCTGCCCGTCGGACAGCCCGTCATCGTCGCTGTCCTTGTCTTTGGGGTCGGTGCCCTTCAGCTCTTCATCGGCGTCCGAGAGCCCATCGTTGTCGTCGTCCGGGTCCGAGCAGTTCAGCTTGCCGTCCTGGTCGTAGTCCCCGATCTCCTCCAGCGTCGGCTTGCTGGCCGGGTCGCGCGGGAAGGTGCCGCACTCCAGCTCATCCTCGTCGGACACGTCGTCACCGTCGTCGTCGTTGTCCACGCAGTTGATGTCATCGTCCACATCCGGATCCGGCTCGTCGTCCAGGTCGGAGAAGCTGGGAGTCGACTCGTTGCTCTTCGGATCAAAGCCGCAGAAGGTCTCCACGCCGTCGGCGACCCCGTCGCCATCCGAGTCGATCTCCGAGCCGTCACAGATCTCATTTCCGTCTTTGTCGACCGGCACGCTGGCCGCGTCCGTCGGGTCCGTCGCGCACTTCACCTCGGTGCCGTCGTCAAAGTTGTCCCCATCCGTATCGGCGTTCAGGGGATCCGGCTCGTTGGCGGCGCCGTCCAGCAGCGTGTCGCCGTCCGTGTCGGGGTTGTAGCCTTTGGTCCCCAGCTCCGCCTCCTCGCCGTCATCCAAGCCGTCCAGATCGGTGTCGGTCTTGGTCGGATCGGTCTCGTCGTCGGCGACCACGCCGTCCTGGTTGGCGAACTCCTCGCCGTCGTCCAGCCCGTCACCGTCGGTGTCCTTCTTCAACGGGTCCGACCCAAGCTGCGCCTCCAGCGCGTCCGTGATCAAGTCGCCGTCGTCGTCGTCATCTACGCAGTTGGCCGTGTCGTCGCCGTCGGTGTCGACCAGGTCGATCTCCAGCGGCTGATCCGTCGCGTCCTGCGGGTCCGTACCGCACAGCAGCTCGTCCTCGTCGGGCGAGCCGTCGCCGTCGTCATCGGTGTCCAGCGCGTCGCACGTCCCGTCCTGGTCCTTGTCCAGCGGGTGCAGCGCGGCATCCAACGGCTCGGTCCCGCACGCAGCCTCGTCCAGGTCGATCCACCCGTCGCCGTCATCGTCGTCGTCCAGCCCGTCGCACTCCCCCTCGCTGTCCCAATCCGACGGCACCCACGCCCCAACCTAGGGAACCCTCTCGCACTACTCCTCGTCGAAGTTGCTCCAGGTATCGGCGTCGGGATCCGCATCCGGATCCACCGTGTCGCACAGCCCATCGCCATCCGCGTCCGCCGGCACGTCCGTGTTGTCCAACGGATCCGAGTCACAGCTCAGCTCGGTCGAGTCCAGCGCGCCGTCCCCGTCGTCGTCATCGTCCTTGGGGTTGCACAGCTGATCGGAGTCCGTATCCACCGGCATGCTGCTCTCATCCAGGCTGTCGGTACCACACTCGCTCTCCTGCGAGTCGCTCCAGCCGTCGCCGTCGTCGTCGTCGTCCAGCTTGTTGCACAGCTCGTCCCCGTCCGGGTTGGCGCCGTTCACATCCGGGTGGTCCGCCGCGACCAGCGGAGCGGTGCCGCAGTCCTCTTCCGTCGCATCCGCCCAGCCGTCGTCATCCGCGTCCTTGTCCAGCGCGTCGCACTTGCCGTCACCGTCCGCGTCTTCCGGCACGCTCGTCGGGTCGTTCTTGTCGGTGCCGCACAGCGACTCCTTGTCGTCGTTCCACCCGTCGTCGTCGTTGTCCGGGTCCAGCGCGTCGCACACCTTGTCGCCGTCACCGTCCAGCCCCAGGTCCGTCGGGTTGTGCGACCCGTCGGCAAAGTCGGTCCCGCAGGCCTCCTCGACGCCGTTGGTCCAGCCGTCGCCGTCCACGTCGGGGTCCTCTGCGTTGCAAATCCCGTCCTGGTCGATGTCGCTCACCGCGTCGGTCGGCGTGCTCGCCGGATCCAGCGGGTCGGAGCCGCAGTCCTTCTCTTTGGCGTCCTCGGCCCCGTCGTTGTCGTCGTCCGGATCGACCGCATCACACTGCGTATCCGAGTCGAAGTTGGCCGGCACGCTGGCGCCATCCGCCGGATCGCTGCCACAAAGCAGCTCCTCCAGGTCCGGGACGGTGTCGCCGTCGTCATCCGCGTCCGTGCAGTTCGGCACGCCGTCGCTGTCGATGTCGCCGGCCAGCGCCGGTCCGGGCGTCGAGTTCGGGTCCAGCGCGTTGAAGTTGCACTGAAGCTCCACGCCGTTGTTCACGCCGTCCAGGTCGAAGTCCAGCTCGGAGCACACCGATGACGACACGCAGTCCGTGTCCACGCAGTCCACCTTGCCGTCCACGTCGTTGTCCTTGCCGTCCCCGCATTGCTGCTCCTTGGCGCCGCACGTGCCCTCCAGCGTGTCGAACTTGCCGTTGCAGTCCGCGTCCACGTTGGCCTTGTCGCAGTTCTTGTCGGCGTTGGGGTTGATCAGCGCGTCGTTCTTGGCCGATGAGTTCAACGGACACTGGCCCGCCTCATCCACGTCGCTGAAGCCGTCATCGTCATCGTCGGCGTCTACGCAGTTGATGTCCGCGTCGTTGTCGATGTTGAGCAGGTCGTCGGTCGTGGGCGTCTTCCCGTCGTCGAGCGGGTCCGTGCCGCACGTGTCCTCATCGCCGTTGCTGACGCCATCGCTGTCGAAGTCCTCGGCCAGGCAGTTGGCGTCCAGCACGCAGTCGCTGTCCAGGCAGTCCGCCGCGCCGTCGCCGTCCTCGTCGTCGCCCGAGTCGCAGACCTCGCCGCATACGATGCGCACCGTCCCCGCGCTGGTCCCGGCGCCCGAGCAGTCAGCGACCTGGTCCACGATCACAAAGTACTGTTGGCCCGCCGTCACAGCGAGGTCGCCCTCCCCTGCTTTCACGCATTGAGACGTGACGGTGGCGGCCGCACCCGAGCAAGACAGGTCCGTACAGCTGCCCGTGAACACGGACGCCGCATACTGCTTATCGCCCTCGTTGCCCACCACGATGCTGACGGTCTCCGACACGTCCGGCGAGAACACCAGCACCGCGTCCGCCCCGTCCCCGCACGGGAAGGAGTTCGTCAGCGGCTCGACCGTCTTCAGCTCACCACAGGCCACCGCCGTCGCCCCGGCGCACGACTCGCCCTCGCACTCCGACGTCCCCGAGCAGGAGGCGTCGGTGCAGTCCAGCTGGCCGTCGCAGTTGTCGTCCACGCCGTTGGCGCAGCTGCCGGCGTTGGCAGGAGACTCGTCGGCCTCCGGGTTGGCGAACGACAGCTTGTCCTCGCAGTCCGGCACGTCCTGACCCGCCAGCTGCTTGCAGGTCGCCACCTGTGCGCCACCCGGGGTGCCCCAGCCGTCGCCATCGAAGTCCAGGCAGCCGTCCTTGCAGTCGGGCGTCCCATCGACGTCCACATCGGTGTCGCAGTCCGTGGTGCAGGTGGCGACGTCCTTGTCGCAGTCCTGCTCGTCACAGACGCCGTCGATGTCGCTGTCGGTCAGGGACTCGTCCGTAACGCCGTCGCAATCATCATCCAGCCCGTCGCACGCCAGCTCCGCACACGCGCCAGCCGAGCCCGGCGAGCCGAAGTGCTTGCCGCTGGTCGAGTAGCTGGCCGCGCCCGCCGCAAGGCACCACGCCGTGTCGGTGTCATTGCTGGCCGCATCCTGAGACACGGCGTCGATCAGCTCCATCGACCGCGACTGCCCGCCGCTGAGATCCGCCCCCAGCTCACAGCCGTATCCACTGAAGGCCACCAGATCCAGCACCGATCCGCCGGACTGCAGCAGCAGCGTGTCGCCGGCCTCCGTCAGCTGGAAGACGCCGCTGCACTCCGCGTCCGCGGGCAAGCCGTCACTGGTGCTGTTGGGGCCCAGCCCGATCACATAGAACGAGGACGCCGCAATCGCCGTCGACTTACCCGCCAGTGGCGCGCAGTCATCCTTGAAGGACTGGGTCAGCCCCGACTGGTTCTTGAACACCAGGTTCAGCTGCGTCAGGTCGATGGTCGCCGTGGAGCTATTGTAGATCTCGAACCACTGCTCGCCCGGCGAGTTGGCGCCGATCTTGGTCAGGTGGATCTCCGTAATGTGCAGCGCGCCCGACTCCAGCTGACAGCTGTCCGAGCAGCCGTCGCCCGGGTCGGTGTTGTTGTCGTCGCACTGCTCGCCCGCGCCCACCGCGCCGTCGCCGCAGACCGAGCAGCTCAGCTCCTGGATGTCCACAAGGTCGTTACAGTTCTGGTCGCCGGGCACCGCGCAGTTCTCGGCTTGGCCCGGCTTGGTGTTCTCGTCGTCGTAGTTGCAGACGACCGGCGGGTTGGCGCAGTCGCTGACAAACGACGCCGCCACGTCCGGGCTGCCGTGCCCGTCGCCGTCGGTGTCGACACAATGATCACAGCTGGCGTCCGCGTTCTCGAACACGCCGTCGTCGTCGATGTCGCTGCGCAGGATGACATCGGACACGAACAGGCCGTTGTTGTCGTTGCTGTCGGTGTTCACGGTGTCATAGAAGATGACCACGCTGATGCTGGAGCCCGCCTTGGCCGCGTCGATCGGTACGATCGCCTTGGTCAGCGCCGCCGAGGACGTGGTCGTCGTAAAGGCCGCCGACGCCGCGTTGCACTGAGTCGGCACCACGTCGAAGCAGACGCCGAAAATATCCTGAGTATCTGCGGCATCCCCATCCAGCGAGTAGCGCAGCTCGACCGCAGGCGACGGCATACCCGCCGGGATCGCGAGCGTCCGCGACAGCCACGCCTTCACAAACGGCTTTGCGGTCGTGTTGGCGCTGCTCACCAGCCCGTCTCGCACGGTGGAGAAGCCCTTGGCGCCCCCGTCGTTGGCGCTGGTTCCGTACTCGAACACTTGCGTCAGCGCGACGCCGTCCGGGTCGTTGTCGGCCGCCAGCCAGCCGCCGCCGCCCTTGTTGAACGTAAACTGCTGGGCACACACGCCGCAGAACGGGTCGGCTGCGCAGGTCTGGTCCAGGCAGTCGACCACGTTGTCGCCGTTGTCATCCACACCGTTGGCGCAGTCCTCCGTCCCGCAGTCGTCGTCCAGACCGTTGATCAGGCCGTCGCAGTCCTCGTCGGCCGGCAGGTTGCACACCTCCGCCGCGCCCGGGTTGATCTGGCCCTGGCCGTCATTGCAGTCAAACGCCGGCGCGTTGGGACACGTCGCCGCCGCCACCCCCGGGCTCAGCTCGTGGCTGTAGTTGTCGAAGTCGCCGTCCCAGCACTGGTCGCACGTGCCGGCCGTGCCCTCGTAGGCGCCGTCCTGGTCCACGTCCGAGGCCAGCCGGACCTGCGTGATCGTCAGCCCCTCGAGCCCGTCGTTGTTGCCTGTGCTGATCGTGTCGAAGAGCAGCGTCACGTCGATGGTCGACCCGGCGTTGGCGGTCAGGTCGACAAAGATGTGGTCGAACTCTCCGTCGTTGAAGTTGGACGCGTTGCCCGCGGGCGCGGTCGGCGGCGCCGTGTTCACGCCGGTCTTGAACACGTTGGTCGGCGTGTTGCCGTTGCAGTCGGTGTCGTCAATGCACACCGCCAGCACGTCAAACGCCGGGTTCGGCTCGCCCTGCAGCTTGTAGACGACCTCCAGGCGCGGCTGCGGCCCACCGGCGGCGACGGTCGGCACCGCCACCTGCAGGTTGATCCGGCCGGTGTGCTGCACATCGCCCACCAACTCGCCGTCGCCCGCGGTCTTCCAGAACCCGTCGGTCAGCAGGTGCTCAAAGAGCCCGTCCGTCGTCCAGGTCCCGGGTCCGGTATCAAACGAGTAGTCGATGGTGCACGGGTTGCAGAACGGGTCGTTGGCGCAGATCACGTCGTCGCAGTCCGCGATGGAGTTGCCGCCGTCGTCCACGCCGTTGGCGCAGTCCTCGATGCACTGGGCGTCGGCCGTATCGAGATCGCCGTTGCAGTTCTCGTCCACGGCAGAGTCGCAAAGCTCGATCGCCGCCGGGTTGATGGCCGAGACGCCGTCCTGGCAGTCGTCCGCCCCCCCGTTGGCGCAGGTCGCGTCGTTCACGCTGGCCGCCGCACCATACCCGTCCTGGTCCACGTCGATACAGCCGTCGCAGTTGGCCTGCGTATCGTGCTCGAACAGCGCATCTTCATCGATGTCGCTGCGGATGCTGACACTGTCGATGAAGAGGCCGGGCTGGGCGGTTGCGCCGGTCGCCCGCACAAAGCGAATCACGACGAAGCGCGTGGTGCCCTGCAGCGCGGTGAGATCGATCACCTCCGTGGCGTCGGAGTCCGTGCAGTCGCTGAAGACCTCGTTGGTAAAGTCGCCGTCCGCGTTGACGTAGACCCGCATGCAGTCGTCGCCGACGTCACCCTGCAGCTTGTACTTCACGGCCAGCGCCGGCGCCGGAATCGTGGCTCCCAGCGCGGGGATCGCCACCAGCCGCTTGATGTGCGTATCGACCGCCTGCGCGGTGGGCAGGTTGCCGTTCAGGTTGGTCTCCAAGCCGCTGCCGCCGCCAAACGTGCTGGCGCCCTGGGCGAAGTCAGCCGCACCGTCTCCGACGATGACCCACTCCTGCGCGTCGGCATTCAGGTCAAAGACCGTGCCGCACGACGCCGTGCAGACCGTCGCGTTGTTACCCAGGCACGTAAACCCGGACTCGATGGTGCACGTTACCGAGCACCCGTCCCCCGCGTCATTGGCAGCATCGTCACACTGCTCGTTTGAGGCCTTCTTGCCGTCACCGCAAACCGACAGGCACACCGAGGGCGCCGTACCGGAGCAGTTAAAGCCGAACTCCGGGTTGCAGCCCGAGTCACACCCGTCGCCGCTGACGGTGTTGGAGTCATCACAGCCCTCGTTAAACGCCTTTGAACCGTCACCGCACACCGACACACACACGCTGGGGTCGTTGCCTGTGCAGCCGTAGCCGGACTCGATGGTGCAGTCCGCGGCGCAGCCATCGTTGGGGTTGGTGTTGTTGTCGTCGCACGCCTCCGCCAGTGTCCCGTCCGCCTTCTTGCCGTCACCGCAGGTCACGGTGCACGCAGCACCCGGCGTATCGCAGGCGTAGCCGAACTCGAGGTTGGCGCAGGTCTCATCGCAGCCATCACCGGCCGTGGCGTTGCCGTCGTCGCAGGCCTCACCCTCTCCCGCCTGAATCGCCCCGTCGCCGCACGCGCAGGCCAGCCCGCCGAAGCCGGCGCCGCAGGTGCACAGCCCACCGCCGCCGATCCCGTCGTCGCAGGTCCCGTTGCCGAAGCACACGTTGCCGGCCCCGCCCGGGCAATCGGCGCACGTCGCACCGAACTGGCCAGCCGCGCAGGAGCACGTCCCGTCGCCGGCCGCACCGTCCGCGCACGTCGCAGCGCCCAGACACGCGCACACGCCCGAGCAGTTGGCGCTGAAGAAGCCCGCTGCGCAGGTGCACACCCCGTCGCCGCTGACGCCGTCGTTACACGTCGCTCCGTTCTGGCAGTCGCAAACGCCGCTGCAGTCCGTGCCGAAGGTGCCCGCCGCGCAGGTGCACGCGCCCGACCCGCCTGCCCCGTCGTCACATGTTCCCGTCCCGCAGTCGCACACGCCGGCACAGTCCGCCCCGAAGGTCCCGGCCAGACAGGTGCACGTGCCGGTGCCGGTCGCCCCGTCATCACAGCTTCCCGTGCCGCAATCGCAGGTCCCGCTGCAGTCCGACCCAAATGTGCCCGCCGCGCAGGTGCAGGTCCCGGTCCCGGTCGCCCCGTCGTCACACGTCCCGGTCCCGCAGTCACACGTGCCGCTGCAGTCTGAGCCAAAGGTGCCGGCCAGGCAGGTGCAGGCGCCCGTGCCGCTGGTGCCGTCGTCACATGATCCGCTGCCGCAGCTGCACGCCTCGGAGCAGTTGGAGCTGAAGAACCCCGCCGCGCACGTGCACGTCCCGGCACCGGAGGCCCCATCGTCACACGTCGCCCCGTTCTGGCAGTCACAGGTCCCGGAGCAGTCCGCCCCGAAGGTGCCCGCAAGGCAGGTGCACGCCCCGGTGCCGCTCGCGCCGTCGTCGCAGCTCCCCGTCCCACAGCTGCACGCCAGGGAGCAGTTCGCGCTGTAGAAGCCGGCCGCGCACGTGCACGTCCCGGCGCCGGAGGCGCCGTCGTCGCACGTCGCCCCGTTCTGGCAGTCACAGGTCCCGGAGCAGTCCGCCCCGAAGGTGC
>CAZJHX010000086.1:0-10352 GCA_964545715.1 uncultured Myxococcales bacterium | reverse complement strand
CAAGGCAGGTGCACGCCCCGGTGCCGCTCGCGCCGTCGTCGCAGCTCCCCGTCCCGCAGCTGCAGGCCTCAGAGCAGTTGGCGCTGTAGAAGCCGGCTGCACAGGTGCACACTCCCGTTCCGCCGGCGCCGTCGTCGCAGGTCGCGCCGTTCTGGCAGTCGCACACGCCCGAGCAGGTCGCGCCGAAGTTGCCGGCGCTGCAGGTGCATGTGCCGTCGCCCGAGGTGCCCTGGCTGCAGGTGCCGTTGCCGCTGCACGGGGTTGCTGCGCCGCCCTGGCACTCCGTCAGGCAGTTGGACCCGGCGAATCCCGCCACGCAATCACACGCCGAACCCGGCGTCGGGCACGTGAAGTTGGTTTCGACTGTCGCGCAGTCCGCCGAGCAGCCGTCACCGCCGGCGGTGTTGCCGTCGTCGCACACCTCGCCGCCGGTCACGCTCCCGTCGCCGCAGACGGGCGGGACGACGACGCCCTCGAAGGCGCCCGCGTCGCAGCCCGTCCCGGGGCGCGCAGTACCGCGTTGGTCGACCGTGACGGGGGCAGAGGCGATATCGGTGCACGACCCGTTGTCGATCGCGGCACTACCGGCTAGCAGCCCCATCGTTCGGGTCGGTCCGCCGTTGGCGGCCAGCGGGCCCACTTTGGGGTCGTCCGCCACCTGGTCGCCGGAGCCGCCGCTCGGACAGCCTGCGCCGCTCTGGACCACGTTGGTCCCCGCCGTCGCGATCGCCGCCGCCGTGGAGCAGCTCCTTCCCGTGTTGGCGCTGACGATAGTGCTCTTGATGGTCAGCGGCCCCGCAAAGTTGTGCAGCGCGCCCGCCCCGGCCAGGGTTGTGGTGTTGCCGACGATGGTGCAGTGGCTGACCTGCACCGGGATGCTGCTCCCGTTGGACCAGATGGCGCCGCCCTCGTCGGCCGTGTTTCCGCTGAACGTGCTGTTGGCGATGACGTCGGCGTCGTTGGTGGCGATGCCGCCGCCATCCCCGGTGCCGGCGCTGTTGTCGGCGATCTCGCAGCGCCGCACGGTCAAATCGTCACCGCTGTTGTGGATGCCCCCGCCGCCGCCATCAGCGGTGTTGCCCTTGACCGCGCAATCGGTCACGACCAGCGCGTTGAGGCTGCGCACGCCGCCGCCGACTCCGCCGGTGACCACCCCGCCCGTGATCGTCAGCCTGGTCAGTGTGACGTCGCCCGCCGCCTGCACGTCAAAGACGCGGTCGATGCTGTTGGCGTTGATGATCGTCACATCGGCGGCCGCGCCCTGCACGGTGGTGGTGCCGATGATGTCCAGGTCGCCCGTAAGCGCGGCCTCCTCGCCGGTGCCGGGTATGGCCAACGTGTAGGTGCCCGCCGGCACGTCGACCACGTCCGCACCGCTTCCGGCCACACACTCACCAGCCGAGGGCCCGCTGACCGTGTCCGTGTTGGACGCGATGATCGCTTCACGCAGGGAGCAGAATCCGTCGTCAGCCACCGTGTCGGAGATCGTGCTCACGGTAATGGTCACGGCGGACGCGGTCAGCGGCGCACAGGCCAAAGCCAGGGTCATCAAAAAGCGGTTCATCGTGGCATCCCCTTGCGGTTCGTGGTCGATCGACTGCGGCTCATGCTCGATCAAAAACGGCGTGGGGAGTCTACGCGCACGCGCACGCGAGATCCACCGGGCGCAGTCGGCACCCGGACCGTCAGAAAACTGTCGGTAAAACGGCCGAGTGCGGATTTTTTTCACATAGTTTTTGCGCGGCCCCCAACCAAGGGATGTGAACCGATCGTGGCCCTGCGTCGTAACCAAGTGTGTGCGCGGTTCATACAGCAGGGGTGGAACGTGTTTTGCACTGAAAATGAACAATGCCCGCCAGAGGAAACCGAGCAAATATTCGGTTAGGCTTTTGGTGGGGCGAAGGAGAGCGTGAATGCGGAGTGCGGGTCGGCTGTTGAATTTGGGCGTTTCGATGGTGATCGCTGCCGGCTTGTTTGCTGCCGGCTGTGGTCCCGAAGGACGCACCGGCGACCCGAGCGACATCACGAAGCCGGGCGACGACCCCAAGAAAGACGACCCGACCAAAGACGACCCCAAGAAAGACGACCCGATCGCCAAGTTCGAGGTGCTGGACCTTGAGCCGGACGAGGGCCGCACGTTTGGCGGCGAGCTGGTCGTGCTGGAAGGCAACGCGTTTGTGCCGGGCACCGAGGTGTATTTCGGCTCCCTGAAGGCGCCCGACGTCATCGTTTACTCCGCCGTCATCATTCACGCGCGCACCCCGGCCCACAAGCCGGGCATCGTCGACATCACCCTGGAAGCGCCCAATGGCGCCAAGACCGTTTTGGAGGACGCGTTCCTCTTCCGCGACAAGCTCTCGGTCACCAGCATTGAGCCCAACCGCGGTCCCGCCGGCGGCGGCACCCCGATCACCGTGCGGGGCGTCGGCTTCACCCAGGACACGAAGCTGCTGCTGGACGGCCGGCTCGCCATCGACATCACGGTGGTGGACTCGACGTCCCTGCTGGCGATCACGCCTCCGGGCGATGGTGGCGACACGGACGTCATCGTGTCGACCCCCTGGACCAACGACGTGATCTTCGGCGGCTTCCGCTTCACCGTCGCCCCGTCCGTCTCGTCGGTGTCTCCGCTCAGCGGCCCCGTCGACGGCGAGTCCATCGTGACCCTGACCGGCGCCGGCCTCAGCGCGGACGCCATCGTGTACGTGGACGATGCGCCCGTGGAGACCCTGTCGGGCGACGGCGCCGGCACGCTCACGATCAGCCTCCCTGGCGGCGACGAGGGCGCCGCGGACATCCAGGTCTCGACCCAGGACGGGCACACCCTGCTGAACGACGCGTTTACGTTTGTCGGCGCCGGCAGCGGCGAGACCGAGATCCTGAATGTGTGGCCACACGCCGGCGACGTCTCCGGCGGCAGCCAGGTCACTTTGACCGCCTACGGGCTGACCAACTCGGGCGACACGACCGTGACCTTTGGCAACAAAACCGCTCAGGTCGTGTCCGTGGACGCGATCAGCAGTCGCATCATCGTGCTGGCCCCCAACGGCGCGCCGGGGACGGCCGATATCACGCTGACCACGTCCAACGGCGCGGATACGGTCGACGCCGGGTATCAGTACACGACGATTCCGGCGCCCGTGAGCGTCCTGCCGGCGAACGGCTTTGTGGATGGCGGTGAGACCGTCACGCTGTCGGGCGCCAACCTGGCGGGTGACATCGAGGTCTACGTGGGCGCGCTCCCGGCGACGATCGTGTCGCAGACCGCGACCAAGATCGAGCTGATCACGCCGATCGGCAGCCCGGGCTGGGCGGACATCCGGGTCGTCGGCGACGGTGGCGAGGGTGTGCTGGAAGACGGGTTCACCTACAAGCCGATGAACGGGGTCGAGCTTTATGCGGTGGCGCCCAACTACGGCGCGATCGCCGGCAACACGCTCATTCACGTGTACGGCGCCGGCTTCAAAAAGGGCGCTGAGGTCCGCTTTGCCAAGCAGTTTTTGAGCAAGGTCGACGTCGTCTCCTCCACCGAGCTGCAGGTGCGCGCCCCCAAGGCCGACGAGCCGACCAACGTGGACGTGGCCGTAGAGCAGGACGGCAAGACCATGGAGCTGCTGGACGCCTACAGCTACTTCGATCCCTACTCGCCCTACGGCGGCTCCTGGGGTCCGATCATCCGCGGCTCGGTCAACGTCACCGTGCTGGACATCTTCACGACCGACCCGATCCCGGGCGCGTTCGTCATGCTGTGGGCCAACGCGGAGACCCCCTATCAGGGCGTGACCGACGACCGCGGCCAGATCACGTTCAGCGGTGAGGACCTGCGCGGGGCCCAGATGGTGACGGCGTCCAAGGCGCAGCACACCGCCATGACCGTGGTGGAGTACGACGCGGAGAACGTCACAGTGCACCTGATCCCGATGAACCCGTCGTCATCCGGCGGCGGCGGTGGAGGCGGCGAGGGGCTGCCGTTCGGCCACATCACCGGCAGCGTGACCGGGCTGGGCAAGTACATCATCATGCCGCCGGTCACCTGCGACGCCATCGAGGCCCAGGGCCTTGCCGGCGCCGGCGGCACCAACAACTGCCTGCCGTGTGAGACGGACGCGGATTGCGGCGAGAACGCGAGCTGCGCCGGCACCTACTGCGCCGAGGCGTGCCTGTCGTCCCAGGACTGCCCCACCGGCTATGTGTGCGGCGGGACAACCGAGAACAAGCTGGGCTGCATCCCGTACCCCGGCGAGAAGGCGGCGTACTGCCAGACGACGAACCACACCTTGTGGGAGGAGCCCCCGACACCCCACACGCCGATCGCGACGGACGACGGCTCGCGGGCCTGGGTCGACGGCGTGGGCGAGTACTGGATGAAGACGCGCCTGGGCGAGCTGGCGGTGATCTGCATCGGCGGCGTCGTGCGCGATCCCAACAACAAGACGGCGTCGTTCCTGCCGCTGCGCATGGGCGTGGCTCGCAACGTGGAGCCGATTCCGGGTGAGGAGCTCAGCGACATCAACATCGAGCTGAACATCCCGCTGAAAAAGGACGTGCCGCTGCGACTGGACGGCGCGCCGCTCATGTACAAGTCGCAGCCCACCGGCACCACGCTGCGGATCGCGATGGACTTCGGACCGGAGGGCTACTGGAACGTGGCCCAGCTGCAGGGGATCGGCCAGAACCGCTTCACCCTGGACAACCAGCCCGAGGCGCTGGGCGGTGAGCTCGAGGGCGTCACCTACATCTTCCACGCCGAGGTACGCGGCGGCGAGTTCGGCGTCAGCGGCACTCAGGCGTTCAACGTCAAGCTGCTCGAGGTGGACCGCCTCTTCAGCTTCCAGGACGGCGCGTGGACGGTGCAGAACGCGGGCATCCAGACCGACATCCTCGGCATGTGGGGCAACGCGCCGCAAAACGTGTGGGCCGTGGGGGCCGACGGGCTGATCGCGCACGGCAAGAACGGCGCCTGGTTCCCGCAATACTCCCCGGTAAGCGACCACCTGCGCGCGGTGTGGGGCATCGAGGAGAGCTACGCCCTGACGGTGGGCGACAACGGCGCGGCGGTCGAGTTCGACGGCGTCAAGTGGAGCGCACTGGACACAGGCGCCGAGGCGGACCTGTTCGGCGTCTGGGGCACGTCCCCGGACAACATGTACGCCGTCGGTGAGCAGGTCGTATTGCACCGCGGCAGCGACGGCTGGACCAGCATCGCCAGCGCGCCGTCGGTGACCTTGCGCGCGGCGTGGGGCGCCGGCCCGACCGACCTGATGACCGTCGGCGACGACGGCAGGCTGTGGCGCTACAACGCGCTGGATGCGGCTTGGAAGACCGAGCAGTTGGTGACCGGTCTGGCCCTGCGCGGCATCAGCGGCACCGCGCCGGACCACGTCTGGATCGTGGGCGACAAGGGCACCGTGATCGAGTGGTCGGGCCCGGGCCAGTGGATCCAGCACGATGTGCCGACCACCGAGCAGCTGAACGCGGTTGTGGCGCTGGAAAACGGCCAGGTCTTCGTGTCGGGCAGCCGCGGCCTGCTGCTGCGGTACGACGGCAACGGCTGGAGCGCGGAGAAAGCGCCTAAGTACGGCGGCGACTTGATGGCGGTCGTCGCCTTCGACGAGCCCGGCACCCCGAGCTACGCGGCAGGCACACAGGTTGTGACGCTGGGCCCCATGCTCAGCTTCCCGGAGATCATCGATCCCATCTCCAACTTCGGCACCTTCGGCTACCACCTGGCGTGGACCGCCGAGCCGAGCGCGCTGCCGACTTTCAACTTCGTGCAGATGCTGGCCGGGCCGGGCTTCTACTTCCCAGCCTGGTGGACGGTGGTGGAGTCTGAGGTCACCGAGGTGACCTTCCCCAACCTGCCGGAGATCAGCCCCGGCGTGTCACCGCTGGCGCCGTTTGCTGGTGGGCCCATCCTGATGCAGGTGAACCGGGTGTTCAAACCCGGCGCGTCGGTGCACAACTTCGACTTCTGGGACATGTACGACGTCGGCTCGTGGAAGAGTTGGGCGACCAATGGCGTCACGTTTACGCCGCTGTAAGTCCGCTAGAACACATCCGCCAGCTGCGCCAGCGCCTGCAGATTCAGCGGCTTCTGAACGTACGCCGTGACCAGCGGGCTCTCGTCCGCGCGCCGGCGATCGTCGGGATGAATCGACGAGGTCAGCACCACGACGCGGGTCGAGGCTAGATCGAAGTCGGTCTTGGCCAGCTCGTCCAGCAGTTCGAAGCCGTTCATGGCGGGCATATTCAAGTCGATGAACATGACATCCGGGATGGGATTCATGTCGGCCAGCTCCGCCAGCAGCTCGTCGGCGCCGCCGAAGGCCTGGACGTCCTGAGACCAGCCGGCTGCGGCCAGAAAGCGCTCGTGAATGAAGTTGTCGTCGTCGTTGTCATCGACCAGCACGACTCGACCGAATCTGTTCATGCGGCGTCCTCATCCTGAGGGGTGAGCGGGATTCTCACGGCAAAGGTGGTCTCGTTCTCGGAGCGCTCGAAGCGGACGTCGCCCCCCATTGCGTTGGCGTGGCGCTGCACCAGATACAGCCCGAGGCCGGAGCCCATGCTGCGGTTTGACGCGCGGTAGAACATCTCAAAGATGCGCTCTTCGTGGCCCTTGGGCACGCCGATGCCGTTGTCCGTCACGCGCAGGACCAGGTCGCCGTCGACGATGCTGGCGCTGACGTTGACGTACATCTCGTCTTTGTTGCGGTCACAGTACTTCACGCCGTTGGCGATCAAGTTGTTCAGCACTTGCCTGACGCGGCGGCGCTCCAGCGCGATCGGCGCTTTGATGTCGCAGCGCACGCGGATGTCCACGTGATAGGAGTCGTCCTTGGCGGCGAGCAGCTCGACGACCTCGCCGATGAGCTTGTGCAGCTCGGTCTTCTCCAGATTCTGCTCCAGGCGCCGGGCCCGGTTGACCTGCAGGATGTCGATCACCACGCCATCCAGGCGCTGGACGTTGCGGTGGATGCGATCGATGTAGTCGGCCAGCTCTTCCTTGTTGTCGGTGGCCAGGGCGAGCCGTGCGAGGTCGCTGAGACCGGCGATGCTCAGCAGCGGCGCGCGTAGATCGTGGGACGCCGAATAGATGAACGTGTCCAGCTCGAGGTTGGTCGCCTTCAGGTTCTCGACGGCCCGCTCCAGGTTGTTGCTCTTCTCGAGCAAGTCATGCGCCAGCGACTCGTTCTCGGCGATGTGCTTTTGTCGCTCGTAGGCCAGCGCCAGCATGTCCGCCACCTGGCGGGCGATCTTGATGTCGGTGTCCGAGTAGTGGTCGGGCCGCTCGGCCCCGAAGGTGACCGCACCGTAGACGTCGCCGCCGGCCAACAGCGGGATGCTCAGCACGGAGCGCAGGCTCCCACCCTCCATCGCCGGGTCCACGATTCCGAGCTGTTTGCCGGTGTCCTCGGCCGCCGGCATGTAGGTGGTGCGACGCTTGCGAATCGAGCGTCCTGCGACACCCCGTTTTATCGGGACGTCATAGAAATCTTCCACGCCGAAGGTGGCGCGCGACTCAAACAAGGTGCGCATACGGTAGGTAACGCCGCCCGCATCGAGCTCAGAAAACGAGCAGCGCTCGAACTCCATGAGCCCGGTCAGCTTCTTGATCACCATGTCGACCAGGGTGTCCGGCTCTTTGGCGCGGATGAGCAGTCGCGCGATCTCGGTGAGCAGCGCGTACCGGGAGCCCATCATCTGCAGCGCCGAGAAATCGAAGGGCGCATCCTTGATGACCGCGATCTCCGGCTCAGAACGTGTGCTTCTGTCCCCTTCCGTCACCTGGGGAGCATACAATGCCGCTTACGGCCGCGCGAGTGACTTGTTCAGACGGCGTAAAACAGACACGACGCGCGCCCAGTCGTTGAAGATGGGCCGGTACCTGGGCGCACGATCCAAATGGCGGTGCAGGTTCCATGCGTGCTTGTTCATGCGCTTCATGCTGGCACGGGCGGGGCCCTTCTCCACAAGCCACCGCGTGAGGTGCTTACGCAGCTTGGGTGCCTCGGCGGCAAAGCCCTTCACGCCTGCCGAAACAGCTCGCTCGCTGGGCGTCTTGGGGGCGGGAAGGCGCGCCAGCTTGCCGTTCACAGCCGTCGTCAGGTCCAGAAGCTGACCTGCCAGACGCATCGCGGTATCATGCGGCGCCGTTCGGCGAGGCGGCTTGGCATCCGCGACGCTGGCGAGCGACACAAGGACCAGTGTCGCCAGAACGGCGGGAACAGTAACTTTGGGGCGTCGCTTCTTCACGAGGATAAAGTGTTAGCAAAGGTTGTGCCGCCCGTCATGTTACGCGATCTCAGCGCCCCCATTGTGGTGTTCACGCTACAGATCGCGCTGCTAGTGTGCCCCGGGTGCAACAAAAAGGCTGAGGAGCCGCCGGCGCCCGTGAAGCCCACGACGCCCCGCGAGGTGCCCCTGGCAGACCGCTTTGGCGAGCTGGAGAAGATCGCGGACATCGCGGTGCCCACAGGCATGCCGGGGCTGGCGTTTGCCATCTCTCCGAACGGTGACGAGTACGCCGTGGGGGGCAGCGACGGCTCGGTGACCCTGGTCCCGCGCAAAGGCGGCGAGCCCCGCATCCTGGTCGGGCACAAAGAGATGGTGCTGGAGGCGATCTACACGCCCGACGGCCAGACCCTGTTGACCGGCGGCGCCGACAACCACCTGATTATCTGGGACCCCGTAAAAGGCGTCATCAAGGAGGACATCAAAGCGCATAACGGCGACCTCAAGGCGCTGGCGGTGACCGTGGACGGCACGCTGGTGGCTACGGGCTCGGTGGCGGACGACGTCCGGGTCTGGCGCATCGCGGACGGCAAGCGGACGGCCCACTTCGAGGGGCACTCGTCCACGGTCTACACCGTGACCTGGAGCTTCAACGGGCAATACGTCTTCTCCGGCGGACGCGACGCCCAGGTCAGGCGCTGGAGCGTGGAGAAAGGCAAGAGCGATGCGCCCCCCCTGGCCTTCCGCAACACGGTTGTCGCGCTGCAGTGGAGCCCTGGACAGGAGACCCTCTACATGGTCGGGCTGGTCGGTGAGCTGGCCTCCATCGACCCGATCGCGCTCAAGGTGCTGAGCTCCCGGCGCGTCGGCAGCAGCCGAATCACCGACATGGACGTGAGCACGGCGGGCAACATCGCCATCGGCGAGCGCAACGGACAGGTCAGCGTGTGGTCCCCGGACTTCAAATCCGAGGAGCCGGTGGTGAAGCCGTTTGCGGCCCATGACGGGGAGATCCGGCAGGTGCGCTATGTGCCAAAGTCAGGCGACCTGCTCACGCTCGGCGCGGACAACACGATCGGCCTGTGGGATGCCCGGACCGGCGCCCCCAAGGGGCCCAAGAAGCCGCTGCCATCCGTCAACGGTGTGGTGCGCGCGGTGGCCGCCAACCCCAAGTCGACCCGCGCGGCGATCGCCAGCGAGGGCAAGCTGTTCCTGGTGGACGCTCTGACCGCGCAGGCGGCGCCGGACTCCCCTGACCTGGGCCCGGGCGGCGTCTCGTCGGTGGCGTATACACCGGACGGCAAGCAGCTGTTCGTGGGGCGCGACAACGGGCACATCCTGGTGATGTCCGACAGCGGCAAGCAGGTCGCGGACCACAGCGTGCACACCGGCACCATTCGGCACATCGTACCGGGCGCCTCAGGCAAGACCGTGTGGACTGCCGGCGACGACATCATCGTCAATCAGCTGGACGCCAAGACGTTCGAGCCCACAGTCGTGTTCAAGGGTCACACCAGCCACATCGTGGCGTTGGCCGCGGATGGGCAGGGCAAGCGCGTGGCCAGCGCAGAAGAGAACCACATCACCATCATCCGGTACGTGGAGACCAACAACACCCAGTGGGTGCGCCGCGGCCTGCCCGTGTCGCATTTAGCTTTCAGCCCCGACGGCAACACGCTGGCTATGGTGGAGAACCGTCGCGTCATCATGCTGTACGACGTTGAAGAGCGGCGGGAGCTCAAGAAGCTGCGCGGCAACCCGGCTCAGCTGCGCGGCATGATGTATCACCCCGATGGCGAGATGATCGTGACCATCGACAACCAGGGCACCGTGCGCGCCTGGAGCGTTGAGAGCGGCGCCATGATCGCCAGCGCCAACGCCGGGCGCGGACGTCCGACGGCGTTGAGCCTGGGCGACTCGGGGCGGCTGGTGCTGACGGGCGGCATGGACCCGTTCGGAAGCGCCAAGATCTTCCGCTTCCAACCGAAGACGACGCCTTAAATCCGGCTGGGTGACTGGTGCCAAACGGCGTTGCGCCCCTCGTGGAGCCTCGCCTGGGGATCTCGGCGCCGAGCGAAGCGAGGGGATGGAACGTGTGAAGTCGGGCCCTTAGGCCC
>CAZJHX010000085.1:0-45940 GCA_964545715.1 uncultured Myxococcales bacterium | reverse complement strand
GCGCCCCAGCCGGGTCAGGGTCTCGGAGTGCTCGGGCTGCAGCTTGATCGCCTTGCTGTAGACCTTGACGGCGCGGGCCGGGAAGTCCAGCACCTCGTAGATCTTGCCCATCTCGATGAACGCAGTGGGATCCTTGGGAGCGATACGGACGGCCTCACGATACGCTTTGATCGCCTCGTGCGGGTGACTGAGCGCCCGCAGGGCCCGACCACGCGCCACGTGCATGGCGGCGCTCGGCTTGTGCTTCTTCAGCCGACTCTCGATCCACAACAGCGCCTGCTTGGGCTTGCGCAGCGCGATCTGAGACTCCGCCAACCGCACATCGACCTGGACGTCGGTCAAGCCCAGGCTCAGGCTCTTTCGATAGGCCTGACTGGCCCGATCGTAGTGTCCCATCGCGTAGCGGACATGACCGTAGCGACGCCAGCCGTCAGCGTCTTTGGGGGCCTTCTCCAGGGCCGCCTCCCAGGTCTTGATCGCCGAGGCATAGTCCCCCTTGCGGGTGTACGCGATCGCCAGCAGACGGCTCCCTGCCGGGTCCCCCGGGCGCTGCTTAGCGTTGATCTCCAGGGCCCGCACGGCGTCCGCAATGCGACCCTGATCGAGGGCCTGCTTGCCACGCACGCGTGGGTCTTTCGGCACTGTCGGGCCGCTGGCGGCGCATGCCGAGACCAACAGACCGACGAGCAATGTTCTGAGGGCGACCATCACGATGCTTCTCCTTGCCGATGCAGTATTACCATTCGTCCACACGAACCGCCCACTTGAGGTAGTATGCGCGCGATGAAATCCGGATGCGCAGTGCTGCAGATGCCCGAATTGGGCGTCCTCGAAATCCAGGGAGCCGACCGCGCGTCGTGGCTCCAGGGCATGGTGACGCAGGACGTCGTCACGCTGGCGGACGGCGACAGCCGCTACGGCACCGTCGTTTCTCAGAAGGGCAAACTCCTGGCGGACTTTCAGATCCGCGCTGACGGCGCGCGCTTCTTGCTGGTACTGCCGGCCGAGAGGGTCGCGGCCATCGTCGAGCATCTGGACGCCCGGCTCATCATCGAGGATGTGGTCATGACGCCGACCACCTTGACCGTAGTCACTTTGCAGGGGCCCGGCGCCGAGACGCTGCTGCCGGTCGCGGCGGACGCCATCGCCGTCAGACGCTCGCACACGGGCGGGCCGGGCTTCGATCTGCTGATCGAGGCAGCCGACGCCGACAGCCTGACCGGCGCGCTGGTCCACGCCGGCGCCATGCCGTGGTCCAGGGAGGCGCTGGAGAGCGCGCGCATCGCGGCCGCCATCCCCCGGTGGGGGGCAGAGCTGGATGAGACGGTGATCCCGTTGGAAGCCGGACTGACAGATGCGATCCACTGGGGTAAGGGTTGCTACCTGGGGCAGGAAGTGATCGCACGAATGGCACATCGGGGTCATACAAATCGCGAGTTACGGCAACTGCGCGTCAGTGGCGACCAGGTGCCGGCGGCCGGGGCCGAGCTGTGGCCGGCGGGGCAAGACGCCAAGAAGGCCGTCGGGCGCGTGACGAGCGCGGCCCGGGTGGACGGCGGCGTCCTGGCCCTGGGATTCGTGCGACGCAAGCACTTTCAGGCGGGTGCGCGCTTGCAGGTCGTGGACGCAGAACGCAGGATGGAGGCCGAGGTCGTGGGTGTCCGCATGCGGGCGCACGTGACGTTGGTGCCCGAGAACGACCCGACCGTGACCCGCAACGTGGCCCAGACCGGGCTGCTTCATTGAGGAGAGGCGCGTTGAAGACATTGCTATTCATTCCGCTCGCGCTGCTGCTGATGGGCGCAGCGCCTCCGGAAGACGCCCCCGTAGACGTGGAGCGCGGCCTCACCAAGTGCCGCATCTGTCACGGCAAGGCGCTGCAGGGCAAGAAGGCCACGCCACCGCTGGCGGGCATGCACAAGCTGCGGCTGCTGCGGGGCCTGATAAAAGAGGTGCCCAAGAAGATGCAGCCGATCGTGCGCGGGCTCTCCGAGGCCGAGAAGCGCGGTCTGGCTGAGCACATCTCCAAGCTGCCTGTGCCAGTTGCTCCGGCGGCGCCCCCGCACAAACCCAAAGCTCCCTGAACATGCGCCTGCTTCTCGCGACGTTGGGGCTGAGCCTGGCGCTGGTCCAGGGCTGCAGCTTCAACAAAGGCAACCCGGACATCCCCGACACGGGCGAGACCGAGGACGAGGCGGATGCGCCTGAGGCCGTCGAAGACGCGCCGGCGAGCGACAGCGCGCAGGAGAAGGACACCGAGGAGGACAAAGAGGAGGACAAAGAGGACACCGCTGCGCCCGCCGATACGACGGTCACCGTGCCGGATCCCACGCGCGCCATCGGGTGCGAGTGGATCGCCGGTGAGTGGGACATGCTGGACTGCGCGGGCGGCCTCGTGGCGCTTCGCTTCATCGTGGGCCAGGGCTGCGCGGTGCAGGTCGACTCCAGCTCGCCGATCTTCCTGGGCGCCGTGGGCGTGGTCGCCAACTCGGCACTGAGCCTGGCGCTGCCCGCCGGCGGTAGCTGTCACGGGTTCTTTGATGGGACTTTGATCTATGGCTCTTGCAGTGCGATCACGGGCTTGTGCTCGTACGTCGCCGCCCCCAAAGTGGCGCAGTAACCGTCGCTCAATGGTAGAATCAACCTGCAAAATGACCCGCATTGCCCCGGTATTGTTCTTGATCATCCCATTGCTTGGCTGCGGCGGCGCCAAAGAGCCTGATGATGCGGGCACGGGAGAGGACACTGGGACCACGACGTCCACGCCGACCGATACCGGCACCACCACGGGCACGACCGACCCGACGGGCACGGACACGGGCGAGCCGCTCCCGCCGACCTACGAGCTGGGTTACAACGAGCAGGGCAAGGTCACGCCCAGCTTCTTCACGGCTGTTTCGGAGGGCGACGAGGTACCTATCGTCAAGGGCTCTCAGGGCGCGTGGATGTACGTGGTCGCCGCGCGCACCAACCAGCTGCCGATCGACGTCAAAAAGATAAACATAGAGGCCGAGTTGGGCCCGCCGGACGACCCTGACAGTCCGTACGGAAAATTGAAGTACAAGAAGCGCCCCGTTTTCGACGGCCAGGACGGCTTCATGTATCTGATGAACGTGTACCTGGTCGTGCCGAAGAACGAGAGCTGGGACGGTCAGGAAGCCACGCTGTTCCTGGCGATCGAAAACTCCTGCAAACCCGAAAAAGAGCCGGATTGCGTCACGTTTCGCTACGAACAGACCGCCACGCTGCAGCTGATAAAAGTGGAGCCTCAATAAGTGGAGCCGCTGCGCCCCGTCACGATCTTCACGCCGCCGAAAACGGCGCCGCGCTTTCACCTGCTGTTGGCCCACGGCGGCACGGAGGACACCTTCCGTGAGCTGGTCGCGGCGACCGGGATCATCGGCAGCGAGGGGGCCTGGTTTGCGACAGTAGACGGCGCACTGGACGTCAGCTCGATCGAGGCGGACGCGCGGCTGGCCCGCTGGAGCCGGCGTACCGGGCGACTGGCCATGCGCATCACGCGCACGGATCCAACGCGTTGGTGGCTGGCGGTGCATCACGACGGGCAGCGCCTGTTTGCCATGGTGCACACGCACGGAATCCTGGAGCAGCTGATGCCCGAGACGGCGATCCTCACGGACGCCGAGCTGGGACGAGACCCTCTGCTGGACCTGCTCAGCGCGCCGGGCACGGACCGCGGCGAGGTGCGGGGTCTGGTGGCGCAACGCAGGGCCGAGCAGCTGTCAGCGGCGCTGGCGGTGGGCGACGTCCATGTGCCGGCCGAGTACCTGGCGCGCATTCTGCGAGCGGACGATCCGCCCGACGGCAACATCCCGTCACTGCTGGCGCAGATCGAGGGCAAGAGCCTCTACGACCTGGTCACCCACGTGCAGGGCAGCTCGCCGGGGCCCGTGGCGGCGGCGCCGGGCTCGATCCAGTCGGTCGTCAGCAAGGCGATCATGCTCGGGTGCGTGCTGCCGGCGCTGGTCGGGACCGGCTTTTTCGTCGCCTTCAGCCGCTATGCGGTGAAGTCAGGCGCCTCGCCCGCTGCCGCGCTCCTGTTTGGGGGTATCGCGGCGTGGGTCGGCATGTGGGGCGCCCGCCAGCTGCTGGGAGGTCGCGCGGTAGCGGGCCAGGCCGGCTGGCAGAAACGCAGCGTACTGTCATGGGCAGCACAGGCTGCCGCACCGCCCGCACGACCGATTCGGCCGACAGCGTCCGCGCTGGATACCTGGGGCGGCCTCTTTTATCTGCTACGGGACATCGCCTTCTTCAGCGGCATCGATCGGCCGCAGGGTCCGCTGGCGCTGTACGTAGAGGCTTGGGGGCTGGGTCCGCCGGCGCTGGTCGACGCGATCAACAGGGCGGTGGCCGACGGCGCCACGCCCCAGCCGCTGTTCGACGCCGCCCATGAGCTGGTCACGCTGCGGCAGGCCCTGATCGACCGCCACCTGGCCGGCGAGAAGATCGCGTCCGAGGAGACGGTCGCAAAGGTGAAGACGATCCTGGCGCCCGCAATCGCCTGACGCGGGCCTAGTCGCTGTCGCTGTCGCTGTCGCTGTCGCCGTTGTGCTTGTTCTTGTTCTTATTCTTGGGAGCCTTGAGCTTGGCTCCGTCCTCGATCGTTGTGTTGTCCGCGATCCACAGGCCCTTGCCGATTTTGACGTCGTTGCCGATCATGACGTCCCAGCCAACGTTGACGTTTTTGGCGATCCACACGCCGGCGCCGATGGACGTGCCGTGACCGATCGTCGAGTTCTTCTGCACGCGGGTCTGCTGGCCGACCCACACCGCGTTACCGAGCTGCGCGCCTTTGTGCAGCGTCACGTTCCACGCCAATGAGGTGTCGTCGCCGACCACGACGCCCTTTCGGAGCTTGCTGTCCCAGCCAGCGGTGAAGTTCTCGCCGGCCTTAGCCCAGCGCCCGATCTTGACGCGGTCGCCGAGCAGCGCGGCGGGCCCCACTGAGGCGCTCCACCGAATTCGGCTGTCCGCGCCGACGACCGACGCGGGCTTGACCTCGGCGTTCCACTTCAGCTTTGTGCCCTCGCCGATGACGCTCAGCGCACCGACCCAGGCACCGGACTTCAGCTTGACGTTGGGTCCGATGCGCACCCACGAGCCCAATCGAGCGTCGGGCGCGATAGCCGCGCTGGCGTCGACACAGCTCAGGCTCGGGCTGTCCCACGCCGGGGCCGCGGCCCACTGAATGCCCCGCTCCAGGTCGTCGCTGATTCTGCTGCGAACCCACAGGGCGTCCCGCAGCGCGATGGCCGATCCGGTCGCCTCCAAGCTGGGAGCGGCGGGGGCGACGGCGCCAAAGCCCGCGGGCTCTTTGGCCCAGCTGAGCAGGTTGTCGTCCTGCGCTTTCAGCGTCGCGGGCCACAACGCGGTGCGCGTGTTCCACAGCAGCGCCTCGTCATCCGTGGCCTTGAAGCCGGAGTCACCTTCAAACATCGTAGTCCAGCGGTTGGCGGCCAGGGCCTGCGCCTCGTTGGTGGCGATCCACTGGACCTCGAGACCGCTCCAGGTTGAGAGCACGGACTTCCATGCGAGATCATCGCCGGCGGACGCGCTGAGCGCGCTCCAAAGCGGTGTGGACCACTTGCCCTGCTCGGCTTTCCACTCCAGCAGGCGCTCATCCTGCGCCTGGACGTCGGACGCCCAGACCTGAAGCGAGCTCTTCCACTCCAGAAACAGCGACGGCGGATCGATCTGCTGCGTGGCAGGCACCCACTGAATACGCCCGTGGTTCCATTCGCGAATCTGCTCGGACCAGCGGGGGCGGATGTGTTCGTTGGCCGCCAGCAGCGCATTCCAGCCCGCCTTCTGCCCGCTGTCGGTCGTCGAGATGTCCTGCACCCAGACGCTCGGTGTCCAGACCGCGCCCGGATCGAGCACCGGATCGAGCGAGACAGGCGCGTCACCCAGCGTCCCTACCCAGCTGGCACCCGTGTCTGAGTCGCCCACAATAATGCCCGAGCCCGGGTCGCCGTCTGACCCGGACGGCGAGACCCACGAGGCCCCGGTATCGGGCTCCAACGCCAGCGCCCCCGCATCGGCCGGGGCGTCGCCGCCAAGGTCACCCGAGGGGGCGCTCCAGGTGGCGCCCGGGCCCGGATCGAGCGACGGTGGATCCAACAGCGGGGTCCACACCTTCATCGCCGCATCCCAGCGGGACGTCCGACGAAACCAGAAGGCCTCGGTGGTGTCATGCACGGCCATCTGAGCGTCCCACTGACCCTGGTGCGCGAACCAGCGCGCGTTGGTCGGCTTGGCGACGGCCGGCGCGATCCACGCCTCGGCCAGCTTGTTCCAGGTCTGCACGTCCTGGGCCCAGACCACCCGCTTGCTGTCGTGCCCCTTGGTCTCGGCGGCCTAGGCCGCGCCCAGTGAATCCTGTGAGTCCTGCGGGACGGTCCAGCTGGCGACAACCCAGCTCGGCTCGTTCCATGTCTCCAGCAGCTGACGCCAACGCAGACGCGTCGGGTTGGCAGCGCTCACATCCAGCGACCACAGCGCTTGTGTGGTCTCGATGGAGCGCTCGAAGCCGCGCCAAAGGAGCGCGGTACCGTCGTCGAGCGGCTCGGTCCAGCCCTTCAGCATCAGGCTCCAAGCCGGCTCGACCGTTTTGAGCCACAGCGCCTGGCGGTCGGCCTGGCCCTGGTCAAAGGTCTGCCACGCACTGCCGATCAGCTTCTGATCGGCCAGGCTGGGGCGCCACTGCTTGAAGGACACCAGGTCGGGAGTCCAGTCGGTCGCCTCTTCTTTGAAGCCGGTCTCGACGACGGCAGACCACGTGCCGGATGCCAGCTCGCGCGCCTTCAACGTGCCAAGCCACAGCAGGTCGGCGTCGCTGTCCGCGGCAACCTTGTTGTTGTTGCACGTCCAATCCAGTGCGCCGGCGGAACCCAGGCACATGAAGGTGGTGATCAGGCCTGAGACAAGCTTCGCTGCGTTCAACGTCATGCTGATGGTCGCTCCCTAAACTTTACAGTGTTTGGTAAATAATGAGTACCGGGTCGATTCGTCCCAGTCAAGGCAGAAACATCACTTGAGGCCGCCGCGGCCGGTCCCGTTAAGCCTTTGGTACAAAGCGGGGCCCCCTTGAAACGACCAATCAGCACACTTTCGATCGGAATCATCGCGGTCCTGACCGCCAGCTGGATGGGATACGCGTGGGGCGAGTCCGCGCAGACAACCGCTGTTGATCCCCCGACCGCACCACAGCCGACGGCGACGGCCGCGCAAGCCACCACGACGGCCCCGGTTCCTGCCGAGGCGGAGGCCGGCGCACGCAGCTACCACCTGGTGGACACCGGCGTGCCGCTTCCGAGCGTGCCGCGTGCCGGTGTGCGAGTCGACCTGTACATGCCGGGCCCGTCGGCCGAAAAGCCCCCGCTGATGCTGTACCTCACGGGCGGGCTGTGGGACATGCCGGACGATCGATACCTGGCGGCGGCGGCCGCGGGGGATGCCATGCAGCGACGCGGGATCGCGGTCGCGGCGGTGCGCTATGCGCTGGCGGACGGATACGTTTTTGAAGAGTGCGCCCAAGATGTCGCCAAGGTGGTGCGCTTCTTCGTAGATCAGGCGGACCACTACGGTTATGACGCGGAGCGGATCTCGCTGGTCGGCCACGAGTCGGGCGCGCTGCTGGCCGCGCTGCTGGCCTTGGACCGCAATCTGCTGGCCGACGCGGGCGTGGAGCCGCAACGCCTTGCCGGCGCCGTAGGAATTCGCGGCCTGTACGACCTCTCGGAGGAGATCCTGGGCGGACACCCCGATCGGGGCTTCTACAGCTGGGCGGGCGGCAAAGAGCACAACGCACGGCGCGCGGTCTCGCCGGTCACCCACGTGCATCGGCAGGCCCCACCGTTTCTGGTGCTGTACGGTGGCGACGACGCCCCGGGCTACGCACAGGGTGGGCGCATGTTCGCGCAGGCATTGCGCGCGGCCGGCGCCAAAAACGTGCAGTCGATGCTGGTACCCGAGCGGGACGAGCGAAAGATGTGGAACCTGTCCGGTGAAGGTAACCGCGTAGCGGCCCTGCTGGCCGAGTTTGCGCGCAAGGACCCGGTACCCCAGCCGATCGAGGGCGCGTGGGCCGTCAAACAGATCTGGAGCGACAAGCCGCCACTGACGTCAGAGGTGTTCTGGGACGAGTCGCTGGTCGAGGCGCACGCGATGACGCCACGCCTCAAGTGGGCGGTCGCGCGCATCTTCGACAAGACCGCCTACGAGCTCAACGCGTACCCGTTCGAGACGTACCACGCCATCGATCTCGCCACCTACCTGGCCTCTCGGCCGACGTCCGAGGTCGGCCAGGGCGACTGGCTGGTGGTGACGAACATCCGCGGAGAGCGGCAGGTGCTGTCAGCTGAGCAAATCCGCGCCAACAAGCCGCAGCTGGTCGTAGGCCTGGACGATGAGCGCAACCTGTTCCGACTCACCGGCTGGTACCGCATGGACCAGCGCTACTCCTGGCAGCCGGACGAGGAGCATCAGCCAAAGATGATCCGGCCGGTCGGCGCGTTCCTGTTCTTTCCCCAGCCGGCGCCGCGTGAGCTGGTAGACGCTACCTTTGCGACGTACGGGCTAACGCCGGCCAGCTTCCAGCTGATGAAGGCCGATCCACTGGGTCCCGTGCGCGGCGTCGCCCCGGAGATCTGGCGCGTGCTGACGGGACAAAACGGCTGCCTGGCCTGCCACGCGTTTCGTGGAGCCGGCGCGCGCAGTCACCATGCGCGAGCCGATGACGGGCAGGGATATGGCGCGGTCGCGCTGGCGTTGGAGGAGTACCCGCCACTGGCGTGGTGGCAGTTCTTGTTCGATCAGGAGGCCGCCGCGGCGACCATCGGCGTGCGCCCGCTCAAGGTCGAGGGCCCGGCCGCCAGGGCGCTCTATGACCTGGTCGCCACAGAGCGGGATCACCGCGACTGGCCGCGCACCAATCCGCCCTCAACGCCCTACGCCGAGACGTCGCCGGCCATGTTGGAGCTGCTCACGCGCGGGGGCGCGCCCTGACCAGGGTCGCTTTAGCGAGCGGCCGGCTCGGGCACCAGCAGCGCGACCATGCCACCGAAGCCGGAGACGGCCAGGCCGATGGCGAGGACCAGCAGCGCGGTGCCGGCGGTCATGAAGGGCACGCGACCGAAGAACGTGGTCAGCATGACGAGCGCCGTGCCACCGAACAGAGCGGTCGTCAGCGCCGCGCCCCCCAGTCCGCGACCAAAGCGTGTGAACAGGCCCGACAGCCCGATAAGGAGCAGACACGCAGCCGAGGCGTAGGCGACCGCGGCCAGATTGACGGCGGAGCGGATGCCGTTGTCGGCGCCGCGGGCCGCGAAGTCCGTCGAGGCGCTTGCGTCGGCCTGGAAGCCGGCGCCATCCAGCGCGCCGAGCAACGTCAGCTGCGGCTGCGCGTCACCGAGGCCGATCATGTCCAGGTTCACCGTGGTGAAGGGCATGAACAGCGCGGCGATGCCCGCGATGGCGCCGGCGATGACCAGCAGCTTGGTCGCGTGGTGCTTTCGGCGGCTGATGCGCTGGGTGACCTCGGCCGGGCGCTTCATCGGCTGCGGCGTCGGCACGCGAGTGAGCACAGGCACCGAGCCGTCGAGCGCGGGGGACGACTTTTTGGCGGCAGCGGCGCGAACCGGCGCGATCTCGACCAGCTTCACGCACACCTGACCCGCCATGAAGCGGTCCCCGGCCTTGAGCTCGAAGCTCTCCGCCCGCCGCGCGCCGTTCCAGAAGGTGCCGTTTGTGCTGCCCAGGTCTTTGACGCGGACCTTGCCGTTCTTGAAGCGCAGCTCGCCGTGTCGCGCGGACATCATGCGGTCGGGGATCGCCAGGTGCGCCTTGGTCCGCGACCGGCCGAAGACGACGCGTCCGTCGGAGTACTGGCGCCGCACGGCGACCTGGCCCTGGTTGGCGATCTCGACGATGTAAAGCGACTTGCTCGGCTGGCTCATGACTTCCCTCCTGACTGACCCGTTGTTCCTCTCACGCTGACCATCATGGGCACTGCCGGCCAGACCCACCTGACCGACATGTGATCGTGATGTGATCAGCGCTATGTGACTCCTAAAACGTGATCGGGAGGTCCGATAAGGGGCGGGCAAAGTACTCGACCAGGCCCTGGCCGGTGCGTTTTGCCATGGCCAGATGGCGGGCGGTGTGTTCGTCGTCATTGAGGAGGGCGACGAGGCGATCCGGCGAGAGCGGGCAGTCCGGCTTTGGGATCAGCACAGTCGTGTCCGGCAGGCCCAGCGTGTCGCCGGCCGCGTCGAACCAGAAGCGATTCTCGCGGGCGCGGTAGGGGCACAGGATCTTGGGGCGCCCGAATTGGGTCGGGCGGGGCCAGGACCAGCGATGCCACTGGCAGTCGCCGCGCTTGAATGCAGCGCGCGCTTCAAGGGTCTTGCGGTGCCTTGTCAGCCAGCGGTGCACACCGGGAGGGAGCGCGTCTGCGGACAAGTCCTCGGTCCAAATGGCGTGGTGCACGCGGCGGTCGGCCAGGCGCCCCTTGTGGATGTCGCTGCCGACCGCGCGGCGATGGACGTGGGCGGGTTCGATGCCGTGCTCACGAACATCCGCGGCGGTCAGCCCCGCGAACACCGCGTTGGCCCCGGTCTGCATCCCCTGCGAGAGGTCGCAGAGAGCGCCCAACCGCACGCCGTCCGTCGTGGCAGCCAGGAAGCGCCACGGTCCGGCGCCCAGGTCGCTTTGGGCGACGCTCTTGTGGGTGTCGCCGACGCGGACATCGACGCGGTGACCGTCCGGCGGCGGCGTCTTGATCAGGACGACCACCGCAACCGGGATCTGGGTGCCCTCGAAGAGCGCGTCCTGGCTGTAGTCCACGACGCGGACCAGGGTCGTCTCGGAGGCCAGGCGGGCGCGCAGCTTGTCGGCGTACCAGGCGTCCAGCCACGTGCGGGAGGTGACGAACGCCAGCACCCCGCCGGGCCGCAGCGCCCACAGGCCGCGCGCGATAAAGAGGTGGTAGAGATCCGCCATGCGGCGGTAGTGGTCGGCCCAGCTGAGGCGCGCCGGGTCGTCGGAGCGGAATGTGCGCACCCAGGTCTTGAACGCGGCAAACTGCTCGGGATCATCGCCGGACTGCGCTTGATCGATGTTGCGAAACGGTGGGTTGCCGATCACCACGTCAAACCCGCCTTGCGCGAAGACCGCCGGAAACGTCTGGTGCCAGCGCAGCGGAGGGGCGACCGCGCCGGCGTTATCGTCATCGACGATCGCGTCGCCGTGAACAAAGGTGCCGCCCCCGGCCGCCGCGACGGCCAATGAGGTCGCGTCCGCATCTACGCCGAAAACGTCGACGTCCTGTGGCAAGAGACGGGTGAAGGCGCCGTCGCCGCAGGCCGGATCCACGACGGTGAGACGCTGGCGGACCTGCGCGCGCCGGGCAGTCTTGAGCGCGGTCTCAATGATCTCGCATGCCAGCCAGCGCGGCGTGTAGAAGACGCCTCGAGCCTTGCGCGCTGCCCGACTCATGCGGCCAGAATCGGCTCGGCCTCGCGCAGAATACGGACGCGCCACCGGGTGACCTCGGAGGTGCCGTCCACGATGCGATCGGTCTCTTCCAGCACGGTCTTCAACGGCCAGAACGTGATGAACGGGTCCAGGTCAAACACCGTCGGGCGGGGATCGCCTGGCTTGAGCAGCACATGCCAGCTGACCATCTCGTCGGTGCGGCCGCGTTGGATGGCCCGAACGGCGGCGTGGCCCAGGCGGCCGGCCAGGAGCCGATCGAAGCCGCTGGGGGCGCCACCGCGCACGATGTGGCCCAAAACGCTCACGCGAGTCTCGACCGGCAGCCCCTCCTGCTGCAGGCGCTCGTCGATGCATTGCTTCAGCACCTCGGACGGGATCTGGACGCCCTCGCTCTTGATCACCAGCACCCGGTTCTTGCCGCGCTCGGGATTGTACGCCCGCTGCACGATGCCCACGATGCTCTGCAAAAGCTCGTCGCGGCCCAGGTTGGCCTCGCCGAACAACACTCCGTCGGCCTCCGCGGCGACGGCGGCGGTCATGGCCAGGTATCCGCAGTCGCGCCCCATCACCTCCACCACAAACGTGCGGGCGTGGGCCGAGGCGGTATCCGCGATGCGATCGCAGGCCTCCACGATGGTGTTCAGCGCGGTGTCGCTGCCGATGCACAGGGTGGTGTAGCCGATGTCGTTGTCGATGGAGGCGGGCATGCCCACCACGCGAAACGGCGTGCCGGTGTGGTCCACCTCCTGAGAGAACCTGTGCGCGCCGGCCAGCGACCCGTTGCCGCCGATGACGACCAGCCCGCGGATCTGGTGCGCCCGCAGCTGCTCGGCCGCCTGCGCCCTGCCCTCTTCGGTGAAGAACGCCTGGCAGCGGCTGGAGCCCAGAAACGTGCCGCCGCGCCGGCTGATCCCGTCCACATCACGCACCTCGATGGGCGCGATCTCGCCGTCGATCAAGCCCTGATACCCCCATCGCACGCCGTACGGCACAAAACCGTGCGTGTAGGCCACGCGCACGACAGCGCGGACGGCCGCGTTCATGCCGGGAGCGTCGCCACCGCTGGTCAGCACAGCGATGCGGTCGCCGTTATTCAAGGTGTCCATTGATAGATGATACCAAGCTTCCGCAAAAGACTGTTTGTGTTGAGGCCCACCCATTGGCTAACCTCTCTTCGGGGAGTGATCGCTGACGGAAGGAGTGCGCAAAAATGCGCTCAGCGATGCAACTTGCCTTCTTTACATGTGCGTTTGTGGCCGGATGCGTTGTCGTGGAGCGAGCGGACGCTCCCGAGCCCGCCGTAGATGTGACCCCGGAGCCGCCCCAGGCCGACGAGCGTGACGTGACGCCTGCGCGCCAACCGGCGCCGGTGGTTGTAGTGAGCCGGCCCTCGCCGGTCAGGACCCTGGAGCCGCCCGCGGACGATCCCGAGCAACCCCCGGCCGAGACCGAGCCCCCACCGGCCGACTTTGCCGCGCCCGGGTACGATGACGAGCCGTCAGGCGATCCCGCCCACCCGGACAGCGCCGAGCCCGAGCCCCCGCAGGACGGCTCGGCGACGGGTTACGGTGGATGGAAGCCGGCGAGCGCGCCTCAGCCCTGGCCTGCGGTGGAGCTGCCGCCCTACGAGCACATGAGCCCGTTGCCACCGTTTCCACTGACCGCTCCGAAGTACAAGCCGTGGCGCAGCGGCCGGGCGCTCGCGGTGCACAAAGACGAGCTGTATGCCGTCGCGGCCGAGACAGACCAGCTGGTGGTGCTGAGCCGCTACTCGGGAAAGATCGTCCGCGTGATCGAGGTCGGCGCCCGCCCCGAACAGGTTGTCATCGCCCCGTCGGGCGCGGCGTTTGTCACGGTACGCCACGGCAACGCCGTGATTCGCGTGGAGCCCGGCGCCGCTGAGGTGTCGGAGGTCGCCCTGGTGGGCGCCGAGCCGTATGGTCTTGCGCTCGATGAGGTGACGGACACCCTGTACGTCAGCGTCTCAGGCGCCGGTCAGGTCGTCGCGCTGTCCGCCTCCGATCTGAGCCTGCAGACAACGTGGACGGTGTTCGGACGGCCGCGCGGGGTCGCTGTCGGTGAGCAGGGTGTCTGGATCGGAGACCAATTCGGCCAGACGCGCCGGGTCGGGTTGTACGGGGTCAACGTGCCTGTCGCCCTGCGCACTACGACCGTGTTCGGCACCTGGGGCCTGGGCGAGAAGGCCGAGGACCGCGAGGCGTCGTTTGCCCTCGCCGTGACGCCGAGCCCCAGCAACGACCGCATGTACACCGCTCACACCGTCACGCTGAAGAGCAACCCGCAACTCGTCCTCGGGGGCGCGGGCGGCACGGCAACCAACAGCGGCAGCTCGGGCGCGAAGTACTACGGGCCACCGCCAGTTTTCAACAAGCATCCCGAGCTGACGCGTCTCATCGAGACGACGGTGAGCACTCACATGACGGGGCCGACGCTGTCGTTCGGCAGCTCGGCGCCGGTTGCGGACCCGGTAACCGGCGAGCCGTTGATGTCCAAGCTGGAGGGGCCGGTAGACATCAACCACCACCCGACACATACGCTGGTTTTCGTGGTCGGCCAGGGCACCGACAACGTGCTGGCCATGACGGCATCGCTCGATCCCTCTCGGCATCCCGTCGCCGAGCTCAAGGTCGGACGCGCCCCACGCGCCGTTGCCTTTTCGCCCGACGGCGGCTCAGCCTACGTCCTTAACGCCCACGACTTCACGGTGAGCCGAGTGGACCTGGCGCCGCTCATCGAGCCCGGCAAGCTGCCGATCGTGCTCGTCCACACGGCCGAAGCGCAGTTTGGCAACGATCCGCTGCCCAAGGCGCTGCGTGCGGGCCGTCGAGCGTTCATGTTCGCGCGCAACGGGGCCATCACCGATCGCGGAGAGTTCTCGTGCAACACCTGCCACTTCGAGGGCACCGAGGACAAGGTCACGTGGGTCGGCCCCAGCGGCATGCGCCAGACACCGCTGTTGGCGGGCCGCGTCAAGGGCACGTCACCGTTCAACTGGAAGGGCAGCAAAGACTCACTGCAGGACAATATGTCGCAGACGATCGAGCGCATGAAGGGGACCGGGCTCAGCGACGAGGTGCTCGACTCGCTGGCGCTGTTCTTGGAGGACGGCATGCACCCGCCGCCTAACGCCAACCTGTCGCCCGAGGGGCTGAACGCCGAGCAACAGCAGGGCAAGCTGATCTTCGAAGACCCGCTGGTGGGGTGCGCGTTCTGTCACGTTGGTGGTGAGAGCGACGGCAAACAGCATGACGTCGGCACGCTGGACGGCCTGGAAGCCGCTATCGCCGACCAGGAGGAGCTGGACGGCAAGTTCAACACGCCGTCGCTGAAAGGGCTGTACTACTCCGCGCCGTACCTGCACGACGGCGAAGCCGCGGACCTGTGGGAGGTGCTGGAGCAGAGCGACATGGGCAACACCAGCGTGTTGACCAACGAAGAGCGCTACCTGCTCATCGAGTATCTGCTGACGCTGTAGAAGCGATCAGCCGGCGGCGTCGAGGTCCGCGAGGATGCTCTTGACCGCGTCCATGGACGAGTCGAAGGCGGCCTTCTCACTCTCGGTGAGCGGGATCTCGACCGGACTGACACCCTCCTTGCTGAACAGCGTGGGCACGCCGCCGAAGGTGTCCTTGTAGCCGTACTCGCCGTCGAGGCGCGTGCAGGCCGGCAGGATCTCTTTGGTGTCGCCCAGGTAGGCCTTGACCATCTTCACGGCCGCGATGGCGGTGGAGAAGATGGCGGAGCGGCCCTGGCGCAGGATGATGGTCTTGCCGCGGGCGCGCACGCTCTGGGTGATGGCCTCCAGGCGGTCGGTCTCAACCATGCGCTCCAGCGGCTTGTAGGCCACGCGCGAGGCGCTGTAGACCGGCACCATGGTGGGGCCGTGGCCGCCCATGACGACCGTGTCGACCTGGCTGGCCGGCTTGTTGGTCGCCAGCGACGCCTGGATGGTGAAGCGGCCGGTGTCCAGGACGCCCGCCTGGCCGACCAGGTGGGTCGCGGGCCAGCCGCTCTTACGGAAGGCCAGCTCGACCATGGCGTCCAGCGGGTTGGTCACCAGGACGCAGAAGGCCTTGGGCGCGACCTCGCCGATCTGGGCGGCGAGGTTGCCGACGATGGGCACGTTGACCGCGATGAGGTCGGCGCGAGTCTGATCGCCACGACGCGGGAGACCCGCGGTGAAGATCAAGGCGTCACAGCCCGCCAGGTCCTTTGTGTCGCTGGTCAGCGAGATGGTGTCCGCAGTCTTCATGATGCCGATCGCGTCGAGGATCTCCTCGTATGCGCCCACCTGAAGGCCCGGAACCTGCTCGATTGCTTCCTTGCGGTCGAACGCGACGATATCTACCGTCAACGTCGGGTCCTGCACCAGGGCTTTGGCCGCCTCGATGCCGATGCCGCCAAATCCAATCAGTCCGATCTTCGCCATTGCTTTCAACTCCGTAAATGCGATGCTGGTCGCACTTTAGAGAACAGATCAGGCCGTAAGTCAAGGAGGCATGAGTGCTGTCAGCGTTGGTTCTAACGTCGCTCATAATGGCGACGCCCCCGGGCAAGGGGTCCGCCGAGATCCACTTCATGGGCATGCTGACCGCCGAAGGGCAGAAGCACTGCACCAAAGACTGGCAGGTGCAGTGGAAGGATCCGCACTACCAGGCCGGCTTTACGCGGCTGACCGGACCCGAGAATGGGCTGGCCGCGCTGGCGGGCAAGCCCGTGCTGCTGAAAGGCCGGACCGACAGCCAATTCAAGTGGCCCAAGGTGACGCACGCCGGCGAATGTCCGCAGGCGCAGATGCGGTCGGACTGGGTCTGGAGCAAGAGCGGAATGCGCGTGCGCACGGAGCCGAGGACGGGCATCGGCAACTTCAAGCACACGTCTGTCCGCGACCTGACCGAGCTGAGCGCCGATCAGAAGGACGGCAAAGTGACGGTGCACTTCATCAACCCAGTCGCCGAGACGCTGAAGGACCTGACGATGCGCATCCACTACGAGGGCTGCTACGGCAAGCCGGGGCACCACTCGGAGGAGAAGTCGTTTGCGACGTTGTCGGGCGGCGCCAAGGCCAGCGCCACCTTCGACAGCATCTGGAAGCGCAGTGACGGGCAGAAATGGCGGGCGATTCACGCCGGCTCCACAATTCAGCTGTTTGCCAAGAACCGCCGTGTGAGATTTGACCTGAACGTGCCACTGCGCACGCTGGGCACCGACATCAGCTGCCCGAAACGGCCCTGACGCGACGCATGACGCCGGAGAGAATGCCCACAGCCACTCGTTCTTTTTGCAGCTCGGCGCGCTTGTGCTCGCGGATCTTCTCGATGTCCCGCAGCGCTTTGGCGTGACTCGGGTCGCAGCGCAGCGTGGCCTCCAACTCTTGCCGGTACCGAGGGAGAATGCCGGCGTGCTTCCAAAACACGGCCATGCAGTACCGGGTCTGTGCGTCGTACGGGGCTTTGGTGCACGCCGCTTCCAGGTGCCGGCGTGCTCGCTGTCGGCGCGAGTCCGTGAGTTTATCGGTCTGCTGGATAATGAGGCACGCCAGCCGCAGATGAGTGGCCGAGCGAGATGAATCCAACCGGATCGCCTTTTCGAGCAGCGCTTCGGCGACCACGAATGCATCGACGGACAAGGCCTCGCGGACTTGCGTATGCAGGTGGTCGACCGCGCGCTTGACGTCTTTCGACACCTCTTTGGGCTTTGCGGGCTCCAAGTCGCCGGTCAGCCGTATGCGGACGGCGCCACGTGCCGACTTGCGGCCCTGCATGCGACGGGACTCGTCATACGCGCGGCGATATGTCGGCGATTGAAGCACCATCTGCGCCCGCGCGACGCCCTTGCGGGCGCGCTCTGCAGCGTAGGAGAGCTCCGGTGAGTCGGCGCGCAGAAAGCGATCATCGGCAAGGACTCGGACCATCCTCACGCAGGCCTCGGCCACCACACCGGCGTCCGCGTCAGGCTCGATCGCGAGCAGTCGATACCAGTCCTGGCGATCGACCATCGCTACTTTCTCTGCGAGGTATTCACGAACATTTGACGGTTTTGGCACCGCGTACATAACAGCCCTCCGGTCTTGGCCACCCGGAATAGCTTACATCGTAAAGGCTATTATGCTGTTTGACCAGCTATTGGGTCAGCCGGCGCCCAGCCAGGCGTAGCGAGCGACGAGCAGTGCAGCGATCAGCCACATCAGCCAGTGGACCTCTTTGTGACGCCCAGAGGCCGCGTTGATGACAACCCAGCTCAAAATGCCCAGCGAGATGCCGGTGGCGATGGAGAAGGTCAGCGGCATGCCGATGACGGTGAGAAACACCGGGATCGCGACGGCGGCGTCGGTCCAGTCGATGTCCGCCAGGCCGTCCAGCATCATGGATCCGACCACGATCAGCGCCGGAGCAGTGGCCACGGCGGGCACGGCGGCCGCAAGCGGCCAGAAGAAGAGGCTGATCAGGAAGAGAACGCCGACCACGACGGCTGTCAGACCTGTGCGCCCGCCCTCTTCGATGCCGCTGGCCGACTCGATGTAGCTGGTCGTGGTGCTGGTGCCCAGAAGCGCACCGACGGACGTGGCGATGGCGTCCGCGCTGAAAGCCTGGCTGGCGCGCGGCAGGTTGCCCTCTGCATCCGCGAAGCCCGCGCGATGGCTCAGGCCGATCAGCGTGCCGGCCGTGTCGAAGAAGTCTACGAAGAGAAAGACGAAGACGATGCCCAAAAAGCCCAGGTCAAACGCGCCCGCCAGGTCCAGCTGCAGCCACAGGTCCTTCGGCCACGCCGGGGCGCGGAAGATGCCGTCCTCAAAGCCCCCGAACGCCGCGCCCCCGGCAAAGACCTGGGCGCTGGTGACGATGGCCAGAATGGCCGTGGCGGCGATGCCGATCAAGATGGCCCCACGCACCTTTCTGGCGACCAGCACGCCCGTGAGGAGTGTGCCGAAGAGCGTGAGCAGCACGGCTGAGCTGGTCGCGTCACCCAAGGCGACGAGGGTGGCCGGATGGTCGACCACGACGCCGCTGGTCTTGAGCCCGATAAACGCCAGGAAGACGCCGATGCCGGCCGCGATGCCCAGCTTCAGCTCGGTCGGGATGGCCTTGACGACGATCTCGCGAACCCCCACGACGCTGAGAAAGAAGAACGCGATGCCGCTGATGAACACCGCCCCAAGCGCGGCCTGCCAGGCGATGCCCTGACCCAGAACCACCGTGTAGGCAAAGTAGGCGTTGAGCCCCATCCCGGGCGCCAGGGCAAATGGATAGCGCGCGATGAGCCCCATGCAAATGCAGCCGACAGCCGCAGCCAGCGCGGTCGCGGTGAGCAGCTGCGGACCGACGTCCACACCGTCGATCTGGATCGCGGCGCCCAGGATCATCGGGTTCACAAACAAGATGTAGGACATGGTCAGAAACGTGGTCAGCCCGGCGCGTACCTCGCGCGCTCTCTCGTCTCCGACTTGGAACATCAGTTCGTGTAGGTCTTGCCCTTATAGAAGAAGGCGGCGATAGAGAAGACCACGGCCGCGGCCGCCATCATGCCGGAGTACAGCCAGAAAGACTCGGCCAGGCTCATGTCCGGCAGCGTGGACAGCAGGGCCACGATCTTGTTGCCCAGCGCCACGGTGAGCAGCCAGAAGCCCATGATGATCGACTTCATGCGCTTGGGCGCCTGGGTGTAGGCGAACTCGAGGCCGGTGATGGACACCATGACCTCTGACAGCGTGATGATCAGGTACGGGACGATCTGCCAGGCAACCGAGACCTGTCCGTGGCCCTCGACGTCGATGCGATCCTGAATCATGGCGATGGCGACGTACGCCAGGCCGGCCATGAACATGCCCATGCTCATGCGGCGAAGCGGCGTCATGGCGAAGCCCATCTTGGTAATGGTGGGGTACATGAAGAAGCTGACGAACGGGATGAGGCCCATGACCATGAGTGGGTTCATGGCGCCGATTTGCGACGGCAGCAGGTCGCCCTCCCAGACGATGAAGTTGACGTGCAGGTTCATCGACTGCGCCTGCCGGACCCAGGAGGAGCCGTGCTGGTCGAACAGCGCCCAGAACATGCTGACCAGGATGAAGATGCTCATGATCCGCACGACGGCGATGGCGCCCTCGACGGTCTCGGGGTCTGTGAAGTGAGCGCGTGCGCCGGACATGCCCTTGCGAGCCGCCACCCAGGCCACAGCCAGGAAGCCGTCGTCCTCTTCGATGGACTGGCGGTAGCCGAAGACCGCGAAGCCGGCGACCAGGAACGCCAGAGAGACGCCGACCCGCATGAGGATGCTGCCGCCGAAGAACAGCCAGACGGCGATGAAGCCGAACAGCAGAGAGCCGGCCAGCACGTCGAGCCAGCCCAGCTTGCCCGCGGGCTTGGGCGGAATGTGTACGAACTTGTCACGCCCCATCCAGAACACGACGGTGGCGACGAACATGAGCACGCCGGGTAGGCCAAACGCCAGCCACGCGCCGACCTTGGCCAACAGCACGGGGATGAGCAGCGTCGCGAAGAAGGACCCGAAGTTGATGATGAAGTAGAAGGCCTGGAAGACCTTCTCGACCAGGTGTGAGTTGCCTTTGCCGAACTGGTCGCCGACGTTTGCGGAGACGCACGGTTTGATGCCGCCGCTGCCGAGCGCGATGAGGCCCAGACCGATGTACATGCCGGTGATGCTGTTTTCGCCGACAGCCAGCACGGCATGACCGGCACAGTAGACCAGCGACAGCCAGAGGATGGTGTTGTACTTGCCCCACAGGCGGTCTGCGATGAGCGCACCCACCATGGGCAGCAGGTACACGCCCATGACAAACGTGTGATACATCTCCTGGGCGGAGTTTTTGGCGGCCTCAAGCCCGGTCGCCCCGGCGTCGACCGCGGCCTTGATCTCCTCGTAGCTTCCGTCCATCAGGTCCGTGTTCAGCACGAACAGGATGGTCAGATGCACCTGCAGGATGCTGCGCATGCCGTAGAAGCTGAAGCGCTCGCAGCCCTCGTTGCCGATGATGTACGGGACACCCGCCGGCCAGCCCGTTTCGTTGGGATCCGGTGCAGTCTTGTACTGAGACTTCGTGTTTTCGCTCATGATGGCCGGAGCCTATGACGCGCGACGGCGTGGTTCAAGCGCTGATCGAGAATGAAAGCGCTTCGCCTGTAACGGGGTGCAAAAAAGCCAGTCTGACCGCGCGCAGGCGAAGGTGTGGGGCCCGCGCGCCGCCGTACTTCCTATCGCCCGCGATAGGGCCCAGAGCGTGCTTGAGATGCACGCGGATCTGATGCATGCGGCCGGTCTCCAGCGAGACCTCCAGCTGGGTGAAGCCGTCCTCACGCGCTAGCACCGTGTAATGCGTGACCGCGCGCGCGCCGGCTTTGTCGACCCAGCAGCGTCCACCAGCCCACTTCAGCGGAGCATCGATCGTGCCCGAGGTGCCCGCCGGGAGCGGCAGCGTGATCCAGGCGTGATAGACGCGCTGGACCTCGTGCTCGACGAACATGTCGCCCATCACGCCCGCGACGTTTTTGGTCAGCGCGACGATCAGCAGCCCGGCGGCGTCCCGATCCAGCCGATGGACCAGGCGCACCCCCAGCCCGAACTCCTCGCGCGCCTCGGCGATGACGCTGCCTTTGTCGCCTTGCGCCGTACCTTGCGTGAGCTGTCCGTGGGGCTTGTCGATGACGAGGAGGTGCTCGTCCTGAAAGATGACGTTCAAGCGGGGCTTATTTGAGGTTGCCGCCCTGCTCGGAGATGGAGACGTCGCCCAGGCTCATCAAGTCGACCTTGGCCACGCGACCGTCCTTGCGGTGCATCTCTGGGGTGGTGTGCACGCCCGAGTCCATGCGGATAGCGTCGCAGGGGCAGGCCTCTTCGCACATGCCGCAGTACACGCAGACCAGCGTGTCGATCTCAAAAGACACCGGGTATTTCTCGACCTCAGCGTCGCCGTAGTCACCGGCCTTGATCGTGATGCAGTTGGCCGGGCACGCCGTCGAGCACAGCATGCATGCGACACAGCGCGCGCGGCCGTCCTCGCGGTACATCAGGCGGTGATGACCCCGGTAGCGCTCGTCGTACGGCACCTTCTCCTCGGGGTACTGGACCGTGACCGTGTCCTTGCGCTCCAGGATGTTGCGGAAGAAGTGCCGGGTGACGACGCCCATGCCCTTCAAAATCTCAGGCACATACGCCTGCTCGGCGATGGTGAGGTCCGGTCTGTCTACTTTATAGCCCATCAGGAGATCACGTATAGCACAACGCCGGTGGCGAGGATGTTCAGCATGGTGAGCGGCAGAATGTAGAGCCAGCCCAGACGCATGAGCTGATCGTAACGGAAGCGCGGCAGCGTCCAGCGAATCGTCATCTGCACCATGACCAGGAAGAGTACCTTGGTCAGAAAGCAGCCGATCTGCGCCAGTGTAAACAGCGCGCCACCGGCGGCCGGCGCCCACGGGATCTGCCAGCCACCCAGGAAGACGCAGCTGCCGATGCAGGCGATCGCGACGATCTCGATGAACTCGCCCAGCGAGAAGAGCGCAAACTTCATCGATGAGTACTCAGTGAAGTACCCGGCGACCAGCTCGGACTCGGCCTCGGGCAAGTCGAACGGCGCCCGCTTGTTCTCGGCGATTGCAGACGCCAGGAAGAGCACGAACGAGACGGGCTGCAAGAAGATGCCCCACGCCGGGATGAACCCAAGCACGGTGCCCCCCTGCTCCTGGATCATGCCCTGCAGCGTGACGCTCTCGAAGATCATGAAGGCGCCCACCAGGTTCAAACCCAGCGCGACCTCGTAGCTGATCATCTGGGCGGAGGTGCGCAACCCACCGAGCAGGCTGAACTTGGAGTTGGACGCCCACCCGCCGAAGACCGAGCCGTAGACCCCGAGCGCGCCAAACGCAAAGATGAAGAGCACGCCGATGTTGGGGTCGGCGATGACAAAGTTGTCGCCGGGGCCGAACGGGATGACCGCAAACAGCACCATGGGCGGCACCACGCTCATCCACGGGGCCAGCCGATACATGATCGGGTTGGCGTTGGTCGGAAAGAAGTCCTCTTTAAAGAGCACCTTGATGGGGTCCGCGATCATGTGAAACAGGCCGCCCAGCCGCATGCCGCCGATCTCAGCGCGGTTGGGGCCCAGCCGGTCCTGGGAGAACGCGCTGTACTTGCGCTCGACCCAGGTCAGCACGGTGGCCAGCAGCATCACGAAGCCCAGCATGATGACTGCAAACTTCAGAAGCGCGAGGCCGATAAGGTTCCAGGGCATCAGTCGCTCCTATGCCTGCGCAGCCGGGCGCGCCGGGGGTGACAGACGGGCCGCGATGGCCGTAACCAGCTCCTTGCACGCCGCCGATGCGCCCTTCGGGGCGGGACCAGCCTGAAGGGCCTGGACGACGCCGTCGCAGTTGGTCCAGCTGCCGTCGATCTCTTCGAAGGTCCGCATGGGCAGCACTACGTCCGCGCCTTTGGACCACTCACTGTCGTTGGACGCCACATGCACCCGCAGCGACAGCTTGGACAGCGACTGCGCCAGCGACCCGTCGGCCGCGTGCTCGTGACCGAACCACAGCACGCCTTTCACGTTGCCGGCGGCGATGTCGGCCGGCATCGATCCCAGCGTGGCAGCCGTCTTGCCGGCTGCGCTCAAGGCATCCGTCAGGCCACGGCGATTGGGGTTTTTGTCCGCTTTGAGCAGCAGGTCGTCCGCCTTGCCGTCTGGACGCCCGCCCATGTACCAGCGGGTGATCTTCAAGGCGTCCGCAGAGTCCAGCAGCGCGGCCATGTCCTCGTTGGTCAGCATGGGGCTCAGCGCCACCGCAAGCTCGCCGCCATACGCCGCGATCTTGCGCGCCGCCTTGCCCACGGCCTCGCGGACCGGATGCTCGCTCTCGCCGATGCGGGCCGAGAGGATGCGGTTCTGCTGAAACTCTTTGTAGGTCAGGCGGCCGGCGTCGCACATCCACCACTGGTTGACGTCGGCGTTCTCCCGCGGCCGATACCGCTGGACCTCGCCATCACCGTGATCGAGGTGAATGTTGCACCCCTTGGAGCAGCCGCTGCAGACCGTGTCGGCCGTCTTGAGGAACCACACGCGCATCTTGAACCGGAAGTCCCGGCTGGTCAGCGCGCCGACCGGGCAGATGTCCGCGGTGCACACCGAGTAGTCGTTGTCGAGCTGCTTGCCCTCAAACGTCGTCACGAACGAGCGGTTGCCGCGATGCGTCACACGCAGCTCACCGGACTTGGACACCTCGTCACAGAAGCGGACGCAGCGCGTGCAGACGATGCAGCGCTCGGCGTCCAACATGACCTCGGGCCCCAGCGGCTCCGCCTTGGGCTTGTGGTCTTTGCGCGTAAACAGCCGAGACGGCGACGCCGAGTGGTTGAAGTAGTTGTCCTGCAGCACGCACTCGCCGGCCTGATCGCAGATCGGGCAGTCGACCGGGTGGTTGAGCAGGATGAACTCCAGCGTGGACTTGCGCGTCTTGAGCGTCTTCTCGTCCTCGGTGGTCACCTCCATGCCGTCCATGCAGGTGCCGTAACAGGCGGGCAGGAGCTTGGGCGCCTTGTTGGTGTTGACCAGGCACATGCGGCAGTTGGCCGGCGCGCTGAGGCCCGGGTGGTAGCAGAAGGTCGGGATCTCGACCCCGATCGACTCCGCGGCAGCCAAAATGGTCGTGCCTTTGTCGACCTCCAGCGCCTGCCCGTTGATCGTGACTGAAAGCTTGTCGCCCATCTATCTATCTATCTCGCCGCCGATCATGTTGATCGTATCGAAAGTCGGAATAATATCAGCCAGTTGCTCACCAACCATGATGTGCTTCATGGCCTGTACCAGCGCAAAGCATGGCGGGCGGCAGTGGATGCGATACGGGAAGCCGGTGCCCTGGCTGACCATGTAGAAGCCGAGCTCGCCGTTGGGGGCCTCGGTGTAGCCGTAGACCTCGCCTTTGGGCACCTTGATGCCCTCCATGATCAACTTGAAGTGCGCGATCATGCCCTCGATCGTGTTGTAGACGGCGTCCTTGGGCGGCAACACCACCGTCCAGTCGTCCAGGTTGACCGGACCGGGCTCCATCTGCTCGAAACACTGGCGGATGATCTTCACCGACTCATCGATCTCCGCCAGGCGGCACAGATAGCGGTCGTAGTTGTCGCCGTTGTGACCCAGCGGCACCCCGAAGTCGATGCGGTCGTAGAAGAGGTACGGCGCCGTCTTGCGGATGTCGTAGTCGACCCCGGTGGACCGCAGGCACGGCCCGGTCCAGCTGTACGCGATGGCGTCTTCCTGGCTGATAACGCCGGTGTCGGCCATCCGATCGACAAAGATGCGGTTGCGCGTAAGCATCCGGTCGATGTCTTTCATGTTCTTGAAGAGGCTGGCTTCAGCGACCTTGTAAGCCTGCTCGAAGTCCTCGGGCAGGTCGTAGCGGACGCCGCCCACGCGCGTATAGCTGGTAGTCAAACGCGCGCCACATAGCCGCTCGATCAGCTTGTAGAACTCCTCGCGCGCCTGCATGCCGTACAGCATTGGCGTGAAGCCGCCCAGCTCCAGCGCGCCGGCCGCGATGGACGTCAGGTGGTCCGCGATGCGCGCGATCTCGCACGACAACATGCGGATGTACTTGCAGCGGTCGGTCACCTCGATGCCCAGCAGCTTCTCCACCGCCAGCACGTAGCCCACGTTGTTGGACAGCGACGACACGTAGTTCAGGCGGTCCGTGTACGGCAGCACCTGCGTCCAGGTCGCCTGCTCGCACTGGATCTCAAAGCCGCGGTGCAGGTAGCCGATGTCCACGTCCATGTCGCGGATCGTCTCGCCTTCCAACGACAGCCGCATGCGCACCGTGCCGTGCATGGCGGGGTGCGACGGGCCCATGTTCAGCGTCATGCGCGACGCGTCCATCGGGTCGGGGACAAAGACCGCGCGTCCCGCTTTGGCGCCGGGGTCCTTACTCACTGGGCGCCTCCGGGTTCAGGTCTTGCTGGACCAGCTTCGGGTCCTCGTTGTCGGGGTCCAGGCGCGCGATCGGCACCAGCGGCTGATATCCACGCAGCGGGTAGTCCTTGCGCAGCGGATAGCCCTTGAACTCGGGGTACAGCAAGATGCGGCGCAGGTCGTGATGCCCCTCGAAGATCACGCCGTACATGTCGTAGACCTCGCGCTCGAACCAGTCCACGCCCTTGTAGACCGGCCACAGGCTCGGCATCGTGACGTCACCCTCGTCCAAGGCGACCTTGATGCGGATCCGGTGGTTCTTCGTGGTGGAGTACAGGTGGTACACAACCTCGAACCGCGGACCCTCGCGCCCCGGCATCGTCAGATAGTCGACGCCCGTGCAGTCGATAGGCATGTTGAACGCCATGGCAGGGTCGTCGCGCAGAAAGCGCGCCACGTCTTGAACAACGCGCCGGTCGATCACCGCCGTGTCGTCGCCACAGTCGCTGTGGGTGCTCACCACCCCGTCGTTGAAGCGGCCCTGCAGGGCCGCGAGTACCCCCCTGCTCATAGGGGCACGTCCACTTCAGGCCGCCGCGCTTCCACACGTAGACCAGACCGACCGCGAGCACGCCCAGGAACACGAACATCTCGACGAGCGCTGTCAACGCAAACGCCGGGTCGGCCAGGAAGCTGCGGTACAGCACCGCCCACGGATACAAAAAGACCGCCTCGATATCGAAGACGATGAAGAAGATGGCGACCAGGTAGAAGTTGACGCTGAAGCGCTCGCGCGCCGATCCGATTGGCTCGGACCCGCACTCAAACGGCTCGGCATGGAACCCGCCGCGGGTTTTGGGACCCACAAACGAGTTGACGAACAGGACCACGCCCATCATCCCGCAGCACAGGACGATGGTGACGATGAGCCCGACGTACTGTTCATAGTGTGCTGCCATGGCAGCACGGGTTTACCAAGCGTGCAGGGGCGTGTCCAGACCTCTACAGGCCCTCATTTGAACGTCGCTGACGGGCGTCGACATCCGCCAGGCGTCGAACACCCTCCGAACCCTGCGAACCAGGCTCCGTTTCGAGCCACTGCGCTAGAATCTCCGCGGCCATGTCCTGGGACAGAGTCCGGTTCGAAAGACAGATCACGTTGGCGTGATTCCAGACGCGGGCGGCGGCCGCGGCCCCCGGGTCGGAGCAAAGCGCGGCGCGGATGCCGGCAACCTTGTTGGCCGCGATCGAGATCCCCGTACCCGACCAGCAGAAGAACACGCCCTCATCGCACTCGCCACGCGCTACAGCCAGCGCCGCCTGCTCGGCCACGTCGGCCCACGGCGCGTCCTCACCCGTGGCGATGGCGCCAAAGGCGACGATATCGTGTCCGCGGTCAGACAGAATGCGCCGAACGGTGTCGTGCACGGGATAGGGCTCGTCGGAACACAGCGCGATCTTCATGTTGGGATAATGCTAAGGCGCGGCCAACCACGCAACCAGCGCCTGATATCCCGGGTCCTGGGTGCCGGCAAACACGTCACCGCCGCCGTGCCACAGGCCCCCGGCGGAAGGCGGCAGGGGCTTGCGCAGCATCGGGGCCTCTCCCTGCGCGAACGCGGCCACGTTCAGCGCGTTGGTCTTCAGCTCGGCGGGGGTCAGCGGCTCGTCCAGATAGAGGCGCGCCGGGTCCGATCGGTACGCTCCCGGCGCATACAGCACAAGCGCCCGATCCCGTCGTCCGTGGCACGACGCGGACGCACAGCTCTTCGTCAGCATCGGCTGCACCGTGGCCGCAAAGTCACCGACAGACGGGATCTCCAGCGGGTGTGTGCCCGGCTCTTCAACGCAGCCAAACGCCAGTACGCTCAAGGCGGCCAGCAGGCTAAGGCGCATCGGTCGCCTCCTCCCGCGCATCGGCGTCGTAGGCCGCCCCCGACTCGATCCACTGCACCACGGTGCTCATCGTCTCATCGTCGGCCGGCTGTGGCAGGCATTTCGTGCCCAATAATCGGGCGACCACGAGGCTCTCGGACGCCCGCAGCGTGACCCGATCCACCGCTCGCAACATCAGCTGCTCGTAGGCCGGCGGGAACCGTCCCGTCCCGGGACGATCGTCCAGCGCCAGGTCACCCGCCGGCGTCTGACCCGAGTGGCAGCCGAGGCACTGCGCCTCAAACAGCGGGCCGACGTCGTGACGGTAGTCGATGAACCCGCCCTGCATGTTGACAGGCGTCGCCGGCAGCGGCTCGCGTGGGTTTCTTGCCTTGTGCGTGGACAGCGTGATCGACGCCGAGCTCAGCGCGTCCGGCCCCTCCGCCAGCTCATCGATGGACCGTCCGGTCGGGCTGCCGTGACAGCCACCGCACGCGTGCGGATACGTAGCTTCGTTGGTCCCGCCGCTGACCACCTCGTTGCCTTCAGCGTAGTACCAGCGATCCAGCTGATTGCCGACCATCATGCCCTTGTCGTCCAGCCACTGAAGCATCAGCGGCGTGCGCGCCGGCACCCGCAGCCATGCGCTGCGATCCTTCGGCAGCGACCACTGACCCAGGATGCGCGTCGGAGGCTGCCTGCTCAGCCCAACCGTCGACCCACCAACGTCATCGTAGCGAACGCCGTCTGCCGCCACGCCCTCCCACGCGAGCAGCCGCACGCCGCTGACCGGCGCCCGCACCTCGCGCGCTCCCGTCGGCCCGGTGCGGCCGTAAATCGCCTCCAGCACGCCAGTGTCACGAAACGCGAGAAAGCCGTGCTCGGCCTCGTGGTCCACCACCGTCTCGTGCTCATCATCCTCGGGCGGGCGCGGAACCACAGCCGTCGGCGACCGAAGGCTCATCCCCTCGACGACCAGCAGCGTCTCCATCGTCACCGGCGGCACCTCAAACGTGTCATCGAACGTCAGCGCCACGATCGCGTCCTCGCCCGGCCGGTCCGCGGTGTCCGCCGCGACCAGCACGCGCCCGTCGACCATGGGCGCCGGATCGCGATACCGCGGCGCCGTGTCGACCCATCGGATCGCCGCCTTGTAGTCGATGACGCTGGCCTGGCCCTGGCGATCCGGCGGCAGCATCGGCCCAAGCGACCTGTCCAACATGCCGATCATCCCGCGATCGTCGTTGCTGCCCGCGCCGCTCAGCCCGATGATCACCTGGCGCCCGTCGGGCATGTCGCGCGCCGCCAGCGGCGTGATCGGCGCGATGCTGGCCCCAAAGTGCACATGATACTCCGGGTCGCCGTGGTGCTTCCTGTTGTGGCACAGCGGAAAGCGGAACATCACGCCCTCGTCGCCCAACGGACCCCGTCGCCGCGTGCTGAAGAGCAGCTGCCCGCGCGTCTTGCCGGACGCCAGAAACGTCGGCGTCATCTCGGGTACCGGCGTAAACGTCAGGCGCTGTACGCTGCCGTCGGCCTCGATCGCCACCAGCTCCGGCGCCACACCATTGCCGTCCACACCGAGCTCACCATGACCGTCCCACACCGCCACGATCCGGCCGTCCGGCGCATAGACGGGCTGGGCATACGAGCCGGGCGACGAATCGGCGACGACCGCCCTGCCCTGTCGCGTCGCCAGGTCGATCTCCCATAGGCGCAGGCGGCTCTCACCGTCACGCCGCATCGCCACGACCACCCGCTCCGCATCGTGGGACACGGTGGGATCGCGTACCTCGGCCTGCCCGTCGGGATGCAGCGACGCCGTCAGGTTCTCCGCGGTCTCCACCGACCCCGGCCACGGCGTGCTGAACAGGTCCGATCCCAGCGGCCCGGGCTCCAGCCGGAAGGGCGCTCTCTTTGCGGGCGGGCCCGCCACGTACAGCAGCGCGCTCGGTACAGGCTTCAATGCCGCGCCTATCGCCGTGCGCTCCGCGTCCACCCACTCCAGGACCGCTTTGATGGCCGGCGCATCGCGAACCATCGTCAGCAGGACGGGGAAGAAGCCGGTCGGCGCCCGCCGGTGAGTCATGCCGCCAAAGAAGAACGGCCGGATCCCCTTGCGCAGCAGCCGTGAGCGCAGCGCATCGTCACTCCACAGATCCAGGTGCTTTCGCGTGCTGGCGTACGCGCTGCGAATGTCCTTGGGCGCGGCCAGACCGGTGAGGGGCTCCAGGCGGGGGGCAAACTTCGCAAAGGCGCCGTCGGTGGCGCGGTGACAGTTGCTCTGCCCGCAGCTTTCAATGAGCGTCGGCATCACCGTGTCGGCAAACCGCTGCTCCAGGGCCGTCAAGTACACGTCCTCGCCGCCCGCGGACTCGGTCCCGATCCAGGCCAGCACCGCCTCCAACCCGGGATCGCCCGGACCGCCGAAGCCGACGCCACCGAAGTGCGGTCCGCCGCCTGACTGGGGCGACATAGGCACGCGCACCAGAGACGACGCCTGTGGCGGACCGTGGGTCACGATGCGGGCCAGCGCCGCCGTACGGGCCGCGGCGGGATCGGCGACCTTTCCCGATGCATCCAGCGCCACAAAAAAGCCGTCCTCAGGCTCCGGCCAATCGGCGCCCGGCGCGACCCCGTGACACGGCGCCATGAAGCACCTGCCCTCCAGCACCGGCAACACATCGACCTCGAAGGCGCCCCCCGCGGTCGGCTCGGCGCACCCCACCACCGCGGTGCAGGCAGCGACCGCCAGGGCGACGACTCCGGCTCGAAGATCAGTCGGCAGCAACCGTTAAGCCGTCCTCGGTGCACTGCACCTTCGTGGCGCCAAAGAGCACGGGACCCAGCTTCTCGCACAGCGTCTGGAACGACGTTCCGGGCACCACCAGCGGGTTCTGCACATCCTGCGCGTCGGGGCCTGGCCAGCCCATCAGCTGAAACTGCGGCGTGGCCAGCAGCAGCCCGCACACCCGCCGAATCCGTGTCTCTGCCTCCGCGTCGCCCGCGATCGGGTCTGACAGCGCCTTGCCTGCGAGCGCCTCGAGCACCGCGCGCTCGGCCACGTCCTCCAGGTTCGGATCGGCGATCAAGCGGTCCTTCAGCGCCGAGACCACGTCCCCAAGCGTGGTCCCGTCGCGCGCGGCGGCGGTCTCCATGAGCGCTACGATCCAGTCGGCGCCCGTCGGCTGCTCGACCTTCGGCCACGTCTCCAGGTAGATGCGCTCCCGCTCGAACTCGATCGTGTCGTGCACGCTGCAATCATCCAGGCAGTGGGCGTCCCAATCGACGTCGCAGCAGCGGGCATCCCAGTCGCAGGCCGCCGCCTTGTTCGTCTCGTCGCACAGCTCGCATACGGTGTCATCGCGCAGCTGCCCCTCGGGCATGGCAAAGATCGGCTCCAGGGGGCAGACCGGGTCGACCGCCCTGTCCGCACACGAGCCAAACAGCGCCTCCCAGGAGATGGCGCTCTGGAAGCTGGTGCCGGAGAAGCCGGGCTCGCCGGTCTTGAGGAAGACGCCCGCGTTGCGGTGCATCTCGGCCTCGGGCTGCAGGAAGTGCATCAGGAACTCGGGCGGCTGCGCCCATCCCAGCGCCGTGAACGCGCTGTTCAGCAGCGTGCGCGACGGCATCCGCGTAATGGTGTCCTCCAGAACGTTGCGCCGGTCCTCCGACACCCGGTCGAACTGCACGAACGGGTCGAAGACCGCCTCGTACGGCTCCGCGTATTCGCCCTCGGCCGGGGGCTTGCCGTTGAAGTAGGGGTGCCCCGTGACAGCGACCAGCAGCTCCACCAGGGAGTAGTCGTTGCTGACGAACGTGTCGGTCAGGCTGCGCAGCAGGTCGCGCTGCGCCCGGTTGCGGGGGAAGAAGTTCACCACGGTCGGGCGCTGGCCGAAGGCCGCCTTCCAGACCATGCCCGCGATGTTCTGACTGAGCATCCACGCAAACGCGACGTCCCCCTGCAGCTCCTGCCCGTCGACCAGGTCCGCGGCGGGCAGCTTCTCCGCCCCCAACCGCAGGTAGGCCTCCAGGTCCCAGATGCTGCCGTTCGTGCCGTGGTCCTTCACGAAGAAGCCAGTGATGTCCTCAGCGTCCTCTTCGGCCACCTCAGCGGGGGGCAGGAAGTTGCCGCATTGCTCGTGCCAGCCCCAGGGATAGACGCCGGCGGTCTTGTCACACACATCTGGCGGACAGACCTCCTCGGGGCCCAGATCCTTGGTGTAGATATAGCCGGACAGCACGCCTTTGCGCCGGAAGAATGGGGTCAGGAACATCAGGTCGATCCCGGTGTCCGCGCCGAACAGCGCCCGCTCCACCGGGTTCTCGATGGGCCAGAAGCGGTCGACCTCGGGGTCCGCGTGGTCGGTGGGTGACGAGCTCGTGTTGTGACAGCCCATACAGGCCATGCGCCGATTGAGGTACACGCCCATGAAGACCTGAGCGCGCCCGCGACGCTGCCCAAAGGCGGCCGCCAGGTTCTGGTCCTCCAGCGCCCGGGTCAGATGACCGAACAGGTTGGCCCGGTACATGGGGATCATGTTGTCCAGCAGCAGCGACGAGTGAATCAGGTCCCGGATGGTCCATGGTTCGGGATAGGCGGCGCCGTCGGGTGCGTTATCGCGGACGAACTCCGCAAGCGCTGTACTCGGCTCAGGGTGCGCACTGCGACCGTAACAGTTCGGGTTGGAGTACCAACCCATCCTGGCGACGGCCATCTGGTCCTTGAAGAAGAGCTCCCAACGCTCCAGATAGTCGGGCGACGTTGTCATGGCGCGCACGAGCTTCTCGCGACCGACCTGCTCCGCCATGGCGGTGAGCACCTGGACCTCGCGGATCGACGCCGGCCGCCGCCCCCACAGCAGCGGGACGACGCGCTTGACGAACGCCTCGTCCCCCGCGTCGGCCGGACCCGTCGCCGGCTGCACCGGGGCATCCACGACGGGTGTTGCGGCGACCTCCTCGGGCTGCTCCGCGTCGCCGCACCCAACAGCCGTGACAGCGATCATGACGGTGGCCAGGACCAGTGTGAATCGTCGATGGCTCATACGGGGTACCCCAGGATCGCGCTGCGAATAGATGCCGCGGCTTCGAGAGAAGTCGACGTCTGAGTCGACGTGCGGATGTCTCCAATGGCAAACCCTTCGAGCGCGAAGGGCCACACGTTCTGAGAGAGCAGGCTCGCCGCACGGAGCTCCGTCGGCGTGAACCCGCTGGTGGCGACGCCATCCGGACCGATGGCGCCGACAACGCCGGCCCGCTCCTCGTCGACCCACCCACCGATCGCCATCACCGCGAAGCCGTTCGGGTGGTGATTGAGCCCGCGAATGCGCCCCGGCTCGGCAAAGATCCGGCGACCAAACTCGGACGTGATCCAGACCGTATGGCGGTCCAGGTCCAGCTTGTTGGGGTCGCCCTCGCCGGGCTTGTTGATGATCTCCGCCAGCTTCTTGCAGAAGTGGACCATGTTCCGCGACGACTCACGCACGTGGAAGTCGTGGGTGTCGTACCCCGCGCCGGTCGCGTTGATCATCCCCGAGTCCACGAACTGCACGTAGCTCGCGCGCTCATCGGGATGCGTCAGCAGGTGCGTCGCCAGCCGCAAGCCCATGGCTGTCGTGTCCATGACGCCCGCGTCTTCGGTGGTGTAGCCGCACTCCTGGCCGTGCATCGGGGCCAGCACCTCGGGCGTCAGCACCTTCGCCAGCTGCGGACCAAACGCCAGGCTGCGGCGCGCGGCCGCCAGCTCAGCCAGCGCCACCGAGCGGTTGGGCTGCTTCAAGGTGCTGCGATACCTCGCGATGAACTGCGCCATAGCCGAGTCCACCGAGTCCGCGAACCCACCCAGCTGATCGCGCTTGAGCTGTCCCGGCAGCGGGTTGTTGCCGACCAGGCGGATGGCCAATGGCGAGGCCGAGGCCGGGTGAATGCCGGAGGATTGTGCCGCCCCGGCGTCGAACTCGGCAGCGACCTCGGTGTCGGACGAGAAGAGCACATAGCTGTGCGGCGTGGCGCGCTCGGGCTGCATGCCCTGGTGGTAGCGCTGGACGTGAGCGCCCGTGGCCGACATCCGCGGCGTCCCTCGCGGGAAGCCGCACAGCATCAGCGGCGACGCCACCTGATGGGGCTCGAACGGGTGCTGCATCACCATGGTGCGCATGCGGCTGAGGATGTCCGGACGGTCCCAGAGCGGGTACGTCCAGGGTCCCAGATAGACCCCCTTGCCGTTGGCGTCGAAGCCGAAGGGCTTCAGCATGTCGCCGCCGGGGCCGCCGCACGTGTCCCAGAACTCAGGGACCGACTCGGGCCCTTGCTGGAACGTCCACCACATGTGCTTCTCGGCCTCGCCGTACTCCGGAACCACGTAAAAGGTGTCCCAGGGGCAGAACCCGCCCATGAGATAGATCTCCAGCGCGCCCTCCATGCGGCGGTTCTCGGGCAACATCAGGCCGAGCTGCTCGTCGGTGGGGTTGCCCCAGCTGCCGGCCACGATCGGGTCTTCGGACCCCGCGCACGCCCCCAGCCCGTAGGCCATCCCGGCGGCGCCGGACAACTGCAAGAATCTTCTTCTGTCCATCGGCGACCTCACTTAATCTCCAACGAATTCGCAGTGCATGTGACCTTTCCGGCGCCAAACAGTGTGGCGCCCAGGCCCTCGCACAGGTCTTTGAACGACGTGCCCGGCAGCACCAGCGCCGGCGTCTCGGACGCCTCGAGCGTCTGGGGCCAGCCCGTCAGCATGAACTGCGGCGTCGACAGGAACACGCCACAGGCACGGCGCAGCTCGTCCTCGGCACCCGCCAGCGGCGTGTCCAGGCTCTTGCCCACCAGCGCCTCAAGCGCCGCGCGCTCGTCCGGATCGGACAGCCCCGGGTCGTTGATCAGCCGGTCCTTCAGCGCGGCGACACCGTCTCCCAGCGTCGCGGAGTCCCCGCCGAGCTCCATCAACTTCGTGATCACGTCGCCGTTGGCCGGTACCGACGGCTTGGGGAAGGTGCGCAGATCGATCAGGCGCGGGTCGCCCGTATCGCAGCCGCCGGGCCCGTCACAGTAGGCGTCCCACGGGAGGTCGCAGCACCGCGCGTCCCAGTCGCAGGCGTAATCGCGGCTGTTGCACAGCTCGCAGACGGTCGCGATCTGTGCCAGGTCCGCATCGAGGATGGGGGTCAGCGGACACTCGGGATCCGTCGAGCGGTCCGCGCACGCGCTGAAGAGGGCCTCCCAGTTCAGGGCGCTCTGGAAGCTGATGCCGGGGAAGCCGGGATCGCCGGTCTTCAAGAACACGCCCGCCCCGCGCTGCGCTACGGCGGCGTCGGACATGAAGAACAACAGATACTCGGGCACGGCCGGCCACCCCATCGCGTGGTACGCGCTGCCCAGCAGGATGCGGGCGTCGGCCCGTTTGATGGTGTCGCCCGGCTGGTTGCGCCGGTCGGCGGGCGGAAGATCCGGCTCGACGAAGGGGTCAAATACGGCCGCATAGACGCGCGGGCTCTCCCCCTCACCAGGCAGCGCCCCGTTGAAGTATGGGTGCGTGGTGACGGCCACCAGGACGTCCAGCAGCGAGTACCCGCCGCGGACGAACGTGTCGGCCAGGTTGCGCAGGATCTCGTGCTGAGCCACGTTGCGCGGGTACACATGCGGCAGCGTGAGGCGATGGCCAAAGGCCGCCTTCCACACCTGATCGGTCAGGTTGAGCGCCACCAGATACGCCAGCGTCTGCTCGGGATCGGCCGAGGGATCGAAGTCCGGTGCGGCCGGGTCGGGGCCGGCCTGCAGCTCTGAGAAGCCCACGGCGAAGCTCATCTCCAGGTCCCACATGCTGGCGTTGTCCGCCAGCGGGGCCATGAACCACCCTGTCGACTGCTCGTTGTCGTCGTCCGCCACCTTGTCAACCGCGACCAGACGGCCGCAGGACTCGTCCCAGCCCCACGGCGTGACGCCCTTCTTGAACTCGGGTATCCGCTGATCGTCCATGTCGTCCTGGGTATAGAAGTAGCCCGCGACCACGTTCTTGCGCCGGAAGAGGCGGTTCAGGTCGCTGATGTCGCGGCCGAAGCTGTCTTCGAAGAGCACCTTCTCGAAGAGCCCGCCGATCGGCCAGTGCCGGTCGGTCAGGGGGTCGCTGGAGTCGGTCACCGAAAACTCGGTGTTGTGGCAACCCAGGCACAGCATCTGCCGATTCAGGTAGGTCGCCAGAAAGCGTTGGGCACGCTTGCGACGCTGACCGATCGCCGCCGGTTGATTGCGATCATCCAGCGCAAACCCTATCTGAGCCAGCAGATGGACTCGGTAGATCGGCGACAGATCATCGAGCAGCAGGGACGAGTGCATGAGATCCCGCATAGTCCACAGCTGGTCGAACGGCGCGCCGTCCGCGTCGTTGTCCCGCACGTGCTCGGCCAGGGCGGTCGACGGCTCAGGATGCAGGCTGCGTCCATAACACGCCGGACTGGCGTCGAAGCCGTGTCGCTCGGCGGCCAGCGCGTCCTTCAGAAACAGCTCCCACCGCGTCAGATACTCGGGGGACTGAGCCATGGCGCGGACCAGAGCCTCGCGGCCGGCGCTCTGCGCCATGGCGGCCAGCACCTCCACCTCCCGCACGGAGATCGGCCGCCGTCCCCACATAAACGGCACCAGACGCTGAGCAAACGCGGTGTCGCCGGCGTCCGCGGGCGCGACTCCACCGACGGCGTCAATCACGTTCTGTGGCGCCTCCACGGGGTCTTCGGACTGACCACAGGCCAGGCAGCTCACCACCAGAACACCGATTATCAGCAATCTCATGAGCGGTACCCCAACACGTTCTGGCGCACGAACCTGGCGGCCTCGGGACGCGTGGACGCGGTGCGGATCCCGCCGACCGCAAACGACTCGTTGGTAAACGGCCAGATCCCCTGCCCCATCAGCATCCCAGCCCGGAACTCAGGCGCGGCCAGGTGGGTCGTCGCCTCGCCGGTCTCTGCGATGGCGCCTGTGACGCCGGCCCGCTCCTCGTCGACGAATCCACCGATCGCGACGACCACGAAGCCCTCCGGATGGTGGTTCAAGCCCTGCGGCTTGCCGGCCTCCGGCTTGATGGTCCGTCCGAACTCGGTGGTCAGCAGGATGGTGTGTTTGTCCAGGTCGAGCTTCTTGGGGTCGCCTTCGCCCGGCTTGTTGATGGCGTTGGCCAGCGTCTTGGCCATGTGGACCACGTTTCGGGAGGACTCCGCGACGTGCAGGTCGTGGGTGTCGTAACCCGCGCCTGTCGCGTTGATGAGGCCCGAATCCAGGTATGTGACGTAGCGGGCGCGCTCCTCGGCCGGCGCCGTCAGCAGGTGCGTCCCCAGCGCGATGCCCATGGCCGTCGTGTCGAGGTCCGTGGAGTCACCGCACTCCTGTCCGGCCCTGGCGGCCAGCAGGTCCTTGGTCAGCAGCGAGGTCAGCTCGGGGCTGGTGAGCATCGCGTCCCGGGAGATCTCGTACTCGCCAAACGCGCGGCACTGCATGGGCGACCCGAAGCCGGGAATGGTCAGCGAGCTACTATAACGCTGCATGTACCGGCGGATGAGCGCGTCGGTTTCGGCTGTACGACCACCGAGATGGGCGCGGGCCAGCTGGCTGCTCAACGGGTTGTCGGGCACCAGCTTGACGACCAGCGGGCGGGCCCACGCGGGATGGTCGCCAGAGGCGGACGCCGAGTGGATATCAAACTGCGCCGCGATCTCCGTGTCGCCGGAGTAGATCGTGTAGGCGTGCGGCGTCCGGCGGTCCGGCTCCAGCTCGCGATAATGACGCTGCACGTGCGCGCCCATCGCCGAGAACGTCGATGTGGGAGCCGCCCCGCCCATCATGATCGGTGTCGCCGCCTGGTGGGGCTCGAAGGGGTGCCGCATCACGAAGATGCGCATGCGGTTCAGGATGTCCTGGCGTGCGCGCAGCGGGTACAGCCACGGCCCAAGAAAGACCTGTCGCCCTTGGGAATCAGAGCCAAACGGCGTGATCAGATCCCCCGACCCGCCACACCCTGCGAACCGCTCAGGAATGTTGTCCGGCCCCTCCTGAAAGGTCCACCACATGGTCTTGGTGTCCTTGCCGAAGTCAGGCACGACGTAAAAGGTGTCCCAGGGGCACAAGCCGCCCATCAAGAAGATCTCGAGCACACCCTCGGCCCGGTTCTTCTCGGGGATCATCCATTGTTGCTCGTCATCGGTGGGGACGCCCCAGGAAGACCCGACACCCAAGATCGGATCGGTTTCCGCGCAAGCCCCGGCCATAAGGCCGAGTCCCGCGCCCGCCACGGACTGGAGAAACCTGCGTCTACGCATGATGAACAGTCTCCGGATCGCGCCTGCGTGCAAACATCCGCAATTCGACCGATATATGTTGGCCTTGATCAGAGGTCGCGCACACAGCGAAACCCCACATCCACGTCTCCATCCAACCCCATCTCCCCTCGCGACCGGCTGCGGATGAAGCGCCCGTCGCTCTGGTATCCGCCGCCCCGCACGGTGGACATGAAGGCGTCCTTGGCCGACGGATCGGGGTACGAGCAGTCGGTGACCCAGGCGCTGCCGTCCGTCGGCGCGGAGTCGTAGGTCACGATCCCCTTGGCCTCGTCGATGTCGTGCCAGCAGTCGTACACCCACTCGCGCGCGTTGCCCGCCAGGTCGTGCACACCTTCGCCGGACGCGCCTCCCGGAAAGCTGCCGATCGGCGCGGTCAGTGCATAGCCGTCAGCACACTGCTTCTCGCTGCAGTTCGCGGCGCCGGCCAGCAGCTCGGGTCCCGAGCATGCGCTCAGCAGCGAGTCGAAGTCGACCTTGGAGCCGGGCGGCTGATTGAAGACCGTGGCGCAGGCGTTGCCCCAGGGATAGCGCCCGAAGGTGGTGCCGTCGGGGCCGCCCGGACCGTTGGCCATGCGTGTCCACTCAGCGTCCGTCGGCAGGCGGCGACCGGCCCACTTGCAATAGGCCCACGCGCCGTACCAGGTCACATAGGTCACCGGGTGTCCCGCACAGGAGCCGATGTCCCCGTTGCGCCCGCGGCAGTCCTGACGGGGCTGAAAGTTGTTGCCGCAGTCGAGCCCGGACAGTCCGCAGTCATGGATGCAGGCGTGATCGAAGCCGTCCTTGGGGCACAAGCTGCCGTTGGCTTGGATAAAAGCGCCGTACTGTGCGTTGGTCACCTCGTATCGGTCGGCACGAAATGGCGGCACGGTCACCAGACGAGCGGGGTGCTCGTGAGAGTCGCCCTCGCCGTCCGGCGAGCCCATCATGATCGGACCACCATTGACGATGACCTGGTGTCCCGAGCATCGCTCTGCGGCGCACGTGCCGTCGTCGCCGCAGGGCGCTCCGTCCGCGACCCCCAGACACGCCAGATCGGCGGCGATCAGCCCGACATCGCAGCGCTGGGTGAACTCACAGATCGCGCCGTCAAAGGCGTCGGAGTCGTCCCCCGAGCACCCAGCCAACAACATCAAAACACTGCCGAAAGCGAGCCTGCTCATCCCCAGAGCAGTCTGGCACTTGGGGGCGTGAAAAAACGTCGGTCGTTTGACCGATACGCTGAGCGCTGACGGCTAGAGTGTCAGCAGGTAGGCGACCAGATCGGCCTTTTGGCCGTCGGTCAAATGGCTGGTACGGCCCATCGTATCCAGCGTCTGCTCGATAACGTCGTGCAGCGTGGCGGCCGAGCCGTCGTGCAGGTACGGCGCCGTGTAGTACAGGCCCTTCAGAGACGGGGTGTTGATCACCACAGGCGCCTCGCAGTCGCCGCCCGCCGCACAGCGCAGCTCACGCTCGTGGCTGGTCGTACCCACGTCGTGCAGCCGCCCGTCGTTGCTGGCGACGCCGCCGTGGCAGTCTGCGCACCCGACCTCAGCGTCAAAGAAGATCCCGGCGCCGCGCTTCTGCGCCTCGTTCAGCTCGCCGCCGGGGCTGACATGCGGGTTCTCGGGGGGCGCCGGCATGCCGTGCAGCAGGAACTCCTCCAGGTCATCCAGCTGATAGCAGTTGAGCCCCTGGCCGCCCATGCGGTGAATGGTGCGCGACATGTTGTCGTGCAGCGCGCCCTCGGTGCCGCGCCAGTTGAACGGCGCGGTGCCGGCCAGCCGGTGGGTCAGCGCGGGGGTCTGCCGTGGGCCGTCGGGCAGCACCCACGTCATCTTGTCCTCGGTGCCCTCAAGGTGGCAGGTCGCACAGGCAAAGCGCCCGCGCTGGCTCAGGCGCCAGTTCTGCGCAAACGTGAAGACGCGACGCCCGTTGCGGATCTTCTGGCTCAGCGGGTCCTTGCCAAACGTCGTCTCAGGCTGCAGCGCCCGCGGCCGGTGCACCGGCGCGATTCGGTCGCCCACAACCTGGCCGCCCAGCACCTCGTCGATGTTGATCACGCTGACCGTGTACGCATGCTCGTTGAGCACATACGCCCTGGAGCCGTCCGCCGAGAAGGTCACCGCTTTGGGCGCGTGCCCGACCTCGATGACCGCCAGCGGGAAGCGCATGGGATCGTCGTTGCGGGAGTTCAGCACCAGCACGTTGTCCGAGCCGTAGCCGGTCACGAACAGCAGGCTTTTGGTCGGGTGATGGTTGATGTCGGACGGCTGGTCGACGACGGTGCTGAGAATGTAGCCCTCGCTGCTGTTGATCACGGGGAAGGCGTGCGCCGACTGGCTGACCGACGGACCGCTGCCGGTGTCCGCGATGCGCGTGACGGAGACCTCGATGGGTCGCGGCAGGTCGGGCAGCTGCACTTGCTTGGTCGTCACGGTCGTGGTGCTCGAGGGTGTCCCACCGTAGCCGCCGCCGCTGTGGGTCGTCTTCTCTTCGGTGACCTCGACCTCGGTGGCCGGATTGACAACGCCGGGCATGGTCAGCACGTGCACCACGTAGGCGTCGCCGTCGGCCGGGTCGCGAACGACGCTCAGCGCGCGCGACGGCCGGATCGCCTCATCCAGATCGATGTCGTCATACGCCTCGACAACGAACGCCGCCGGGTTGGCGTTGCGCAGCTTCAGCAGTGACTCGTTTTTGGCGAAGCCGCCGCCCTCCCCCGCCATGGGGGTAAAGGCCATGGCCTCGGCATAGACATGCGCCACGATCACGCGACCGGCGCTGGTGGTCGCTACGCCGCGCGGGTTGGGCAGCGTGTCGACCCGCGCCAGCACGGTGCCGGACAACGCGTCCAGCTGCACCAACTGAGAGTCGCCGGACACGGTGACGTACAAACGGGTCGCATCGGACGACAGCGCCAGACCCATCGGCTCCACGCCAAGCGCCACACTGGTCACCTTGGGCTGATCCGACAGGATCGACTCCACACGCGCCACGGTCCCGCTGCCGCGCAGGGTCACCCACGCGGTGCCGTCGGGCGCGATCACGACCTGCTCAGGCCGGTTGCCCACAGCCACCGTCATCAGCTTTTTGAGGGAGTCCCGCTCCAGCACGACCAGCTCGTTATTGGCCTTGTCCACCACGACCAGCCGGTCCCCGTGCGCCGCGATGGCACGACCGCTCGTCCACGGCGCATACTCCGGCTCGGCCAGGTCCACCGGCGCCAGCGGGTTGCCGGACGAGGTGATCCCGGTCAGGTTGCCCTCATTGAACAGCTGCAGGTCCTCCCCGGGGTTGCCGGAGTTGGTGCAGTGCTCGATAGGCGCGTGCATGTTGAAGGGATCGGGATTGACCGCAGGCTCGTCGTCCTGACACCCGAACACAAAGAAAGTACAGGCGAAAAGCGAAAGTCGCCGCATGTTTGGTCACTCCAGTCGTTCGAGGGCCGCCCCCTGCCCCGAACATCTAGGACGGCACTGTATCAGATCCGATGCATTTTTTCTTCATATGACCGATGCGTCAGCGTCGCCGGAGGTTGTATGCGCGCCGCCGGTCCTGCCACTGCCCCGGACAGTCCCGCTCTTCGCCGACCACATTTGTCACAAGGGTGTTGTACTGGTCGTGCTCGATCGTGACCTCGAGCCCCGCACCCACGCTCAGCTCGTACACGCAGCCGCCGTCCGAATCGTCAACTTTGAGAGCCTTCACGCTGCCACCGTTCCGTTGAGTTGAAACATCGGCGTCGCAGATGCGCGCCCCATCGTCGGCGTCGAACAGCTCTACCGTCAGACGCCCTGCTATGAGGATGGCGTGGCACGTCTCGCACCCCTGAACGGTAAACGAGGTCGCCAGCAGCGCTGTCACCCAGCAACAAACAACGAGCCGATCACACGACATTGAAAGGAAGATATGCGCGCCGACACTGGCGAATTGCAAATCACAATCGCAGTCCGCGCGGTCCCCGTAAGGGATGATAGAATGGATGGCAGCGGTGCCTCTTGCCGTGGCTCGTTGGGTGAGTCATCCACTGATATTTTTGATTTATTTGATGAGCTTCTAGCTCGAGGCACCGCCACCCAGGAAGACCTACGCTCCTTTCCTGGAGCAAGGCGTGTGCCACGCGGATAAACGAGGCACTGCGCCGCCTCGGTCTAATTCAGAACGTCGTCGGGTGGGTAATGTTGTTGGTGGCGTGCGCATTGTTTGCGCACCGGGGTCAGCTGGCGGCCGCCAGGGGCACGTACGGAGCGCCGTCGTCGTCTCTGCGCACACCGCAGGCGTGGGCCACGTCGTCGCGGTAGGCCAGCCACTGCTGAAGGGTGGCCTCCATCGCCGGAATGACCTTGGCGCGGGAGTCCTGCGGGATGTAATCCAGCACGATGTGCCAGGCCGAGCCTCGGTGCTCGCCCTCGATCTTTCGGTGGGCGCGGGTCAGGGCCAGGCACTCCAGCGGCAGGCCGTAATGCTTGACCAGCGGGTGGTCCTCCAGCGGCGTGACCGGGCGCTTGGGGGCGCTGTCGTCGACCTCGCCGCGCTCGTAGCGTGTGCCCTCCAGGAAGAGGGTGCTCACGCAGGTCGCGATCTCCCAGCCGTGGTTGGTCGTCGTGTCGTCCAGGTGGTCGCGGTAGCGCTGGCCCGCCGGCAGAAGGGAGACGTCTTCAAAGCGCGAGCAGTCCATGCCCAGGCCGCGCGGGTAGCGCATGAAGAGCTCCGGGTGCGGAGTGCCGTAACTCAGGCCGCCGGTCTCCTCTTCGTAGAGGTTTTCGGCCAGCTCGCGGCGGACGGGCGCAAGCGGACACTGCACATAAGCGCGGCCCAGATAGACCGGGAAGTCGCGCACGTAGGTCTCGTACTCCTGCTCCAGATGGATGTGCAGAAGGGAGTGGGGCACGGCCCCCGTGGTGAAGGCCGGCCAGGCCCAGTGCACCTTGCGCTCCATGACGTTCAACAGGGCTTCGAGAAAGGCCTCGCGATCCATAATGTGATCACCTCCTGTTGATAATCATCGGAGGCGACCCGGCATCACTCAAGTTTTAGCTTGCTCGGTGGCCTCTTCAATCGCCATTTCCAGCTGCTCCCAGACCTCGTAGTCGGCGGCCAGCTTCGTCTCCAGTCCCGCGCGCTCGAGCAGCAGCTGCGGGCCTGGTCCGCCCGCCTGATAGGCCTCGGGCTGCGACAGCTCCTCGTCTATGGCGGCCATGCGGGCCTCGGTCTCCTCGATGCGGGTCTGGACCGCCTCCAGGTCTTTCTTCAGTGCGCGTGTGGCCTTGTAGACGCGCTGGCGCTCCTCGGCCTGCTGGCGCTTTCGGGCCCGCTCGTCGTCGACCGGGCGAGCCACCTCCGCCTGGCCCTTGAGCCCGCCGGACGTGCGCACGACCTGGGCCTGCGCGGCGTCCTCGCCCTCGGACTCCTGCGCCTTCTTCCACAGATAGTCGTCGTAGTTGCCTGGGTACCACCGCACGGCGCCCCGCTCGACCTCCAGCACGTGGGTGCACACCTCGTTGATGAAGTAGCGATCGTGGCTGACCACCACCATCGTGCCGGTGTAGCGGGCCAGCGCGTCCTCCAGGCTGGCGCGGCTCTGCAGGTCCAGGTGGCTGGTGGGCTCATCCATCAGCATCAGCGTCACGGGGCGCAGCAGCAGCTTGCACAGCGCCAGACGCGCCTTCTCACCGCCGCTGAGCACGCCCACCGGCTTGCTGACGTCATCACCGCTGAACAAGAACGCGCCCAGGATGCCGCGCACCAGCGGATAGGTCTGGATGTCCGCGACGCCTTCCATCTCCTGCATGACGGTCAGGTCCACCTGCAGGTCCTCCAGTTGGTGCTGCCCGAAGTAGCCGTAGTTGACGTTGTGGCCCAGCTTGCGCTCGCCGCCGCTGATCTCCGCCTCCTCGGCCAGGATCTTCAGCAGCGTGGACTTGCCCGCGCCGTTGACACCCACCAGGGCGATTTTGCGGCCGCGCTCGATATCCAGCGTCAGCCCGTCGTAGACCACGTTGTCGCCGTACGCCATGCGCACGTCTTTGAGCTCCGCCACAAACCGACCGCTGCGCCCCGGCTGCGGAAACTTGAAGCCGCGCATCTCACGCGTCGACTGCGGCAGCTCGATGCGCTCCAGCTTGTCCAGTGCCTTCACCCGGCTCTGCACCGCCGCCGCCTTGGTGTTTTTGTACCGAAAGCGCTCGATGAACTTCTCGGTTTTGGCGATCTCTTTTTGCTGCAGCCCGTGGCGCTTGATCAGCAGCTCACGGTCCTTCTCGCGCTGCTCCAAAAAGGTGTCGTAGTCGCCGGTATAGATGCGCACGCCGCCGGTGGTGAGCTCCGCGATGTGCTTGCACGCGCGGTTCAGATAGTAGCGATCGTGGCTGACCGTGATAACCGCGCCCTCGTAAGCCGCCAGGTGCGTCTCCAGCCAGGCGATGGACTCCAGATCCAGGTGGTTTGTGGGCTCGTCCAACAGCAGGACGTCGGGCTTGACCAGCAGCAGGCGCGCCAAAGAGATCCGCATGCGCCACCCACCGCTGAAGCGGGACGCCGCATGGCTCAGCTCCTCATCGGTGAAGCCCAGCCCGCACAACACACGGCGCGCCTCGGTCTCCGCCATGTAGCCGCCGCGGGCCTCGAACCGGGTCTGCAGCTCACCGTAGGTCTCCAAATCCCCCGGGCGATGCTCGTCCAGGCGCGCCTCGATCTCTGCGATACGCGCCTCCAGCTCCTGCATCTCGGTGCTGGCGCGGCGCACCTCCTCCAGGACGGTCCGATCGCCCGAGAAGTCCTGCTCCTGGTCCAGCAGGCCGACTGCGACGCCCTTGGAGCGCACGACCTGGCCCTCATCCGACTCCGCGCCGCCCGAGAGGATGCGCAGCAGCGTGGTCTTGCCGCAGCCGTTGGGCCCGACCAGTCCAATCCGCTCACCGCGCCGGATGTGCCAGCTCAGCTCGTCGAACAGGAGCTTGTGACCGAAGCGCTTGCTGACTCCGACGAGTTGAATCACTTCCGGCGCAGCGGCGACAGGAGCGCTTCGAGATCCGGCACCAGCACCACCTCGATGCGGCGGTTCTGCGCTTTGTTCTCGGGGGTGTCATTGGCCGCGGCCGGCTGAAACTCGCCGGCGCCGGCAAAGGACAGGCGCTCAGGCGGCATGCCCTCTTTGATCATGAAGTCCATCACGGCGCGCGAGCGGTTGCCCGACAGCCGCCAGTTGAAGTCCTCGGGCCCGTCCGAGTCGGTGTGGCCGGTGATCTGGTAGCGCCGCCCGGGCACGGACCGCAGGATGCGCGTCAGCTCCAGCAGCGTGCCGGTCGCCTCCGCCTTCAGCCCGTACTTGCCGGACGCAAACAGGATCTTGTCGGACATCTGCACGGTGAACTGCCCGCGGACAATGCTCACCGACAGCTTGCCTGCACGCACGAGCGAGCCCAGCGCGCGGGTCAGCGAGTCGAACACCTCCTGCTGACGTGCCGCCACCGACTCCAGCTGACGAATCCGCTGCAGCGCTCCGCGAAGCTCGGTGCTCAGCTGGCCGCCCTGGCTCTTCATGGCCGCAAGCTCCTGCTCACACGCGGCCTTCAGCCGGGTAAGCGCCGCCAGCTTCTCGCGCTGCTGGGTAGACTCGGTCGACAGCGACGAGTTGGACGTCTCCAGCGTGTTGATCTGCTTTTGCAACCGACCTACGTCGCCCTTGTACACCTCCTTGGAGATGCCGCAGCCGGCCGCCAGAACCAGAATGAGGAGAAGATGGATGCAAGTACGCACGTTCCACATGGGCAGGGAAGGTAGGGAACCCGAAAAAAAATGACAACACCCTTGACACGAGGTGGCAAAAAAGAGTACTTCCCCCCAGCCTCGAGCGCTGCGTTTTCACTGAATGTTGGTAGTACGTCGTAGCGGCCCGATAACAAACAAAGCACTGGAGCCAGCAATGCTGTACCCGCTGATGCCGCAGACCCAGATGAAGGGTGCTGCGGAGTTCAAATGCAAAAAGATGAACAGCCAGGTGGCCGTGTCCACCTGCCTCGACTGGTTCGTCGACCACAACGCCCTCAAGCGCAAGGACTCCCCCTGCTTCGGGTGTCAACAAGGCCAGGGCAACCGCGAGACCTTCGCGCGCTCCTAACGTCTCTTAGTACGTTACCCCCACGAACATCCTGTTCGCGGCCCCTCGGGGGCCTCATGCGGGCGCTCCTGCGCCCTGCTTAGTACGTTACCCCCACGAACATCCTGTTCGCGGCCCCTTGTGTGCTCCGAACGTGCTCTTATCGGGATGACCGGTGACGGCGCGGAG
>CAZJHX010000084.1:0-45963 GCA_964545715.1 uncultured Myxococcales bacterium | reverse complement strand
AGTCTATTCCGCGCGATCAAATGCGGAACGAACTTCCGGCATCAAGAACTAGTCCATGGTCACGAGGTGGCGCCCCCGGGCTGGCGGATCGACAACCCGAGGCAGGTGACACTGTCGTCCAGCTTCGGGATGCGGAACGCGGCAAAGACCATCCTGTCGCTGGATCTGTCGGCCACGTACGCAAGCGCTCGGCAGCTCAAGCCCGGACGCGAGCTGCAGCAGCTGCACCCGTACGCCACGGATCCGGCAGCCGCCATCGGCCCGATCGCAGGCACGATGTCGACCCAACACCAGCCGCTTGATATCGATCGGGTCACGGCCGACGACGTCGGGCTGAGCGCTCAGCTGCGACCTGGCGCGCACAAGTGATAGCGCACGACCACTCCGCCTAAAGCTTGATTCTCGGGGCTGATGTCGCAAGCTGTCGTCCATGAGACGGCTGGTGATGGCGATCTTTGTGATGGTGGCGGGCTGCGGAGACGACGACCCCATACCTGCGACCGTGCCCACGGCGGACGTGCCGGCGACCACAGACGTCGCCGCCGACGTCCCCCAACCGCTGGACGACAGCGCGGATGCGCCGGACGCACCCCAGACCGGCGACGATCCGGGCGAGGAGACGGCCCAACTGTCCGGTGAACTGTCGGGCCTGGCAACACTGCACGAGCCTTTGGCCGACCTGCCGGTCACCGTCGCCGGGTTCGACGACTTCGTGGTGGGCGCGCCGATCGGCGCCGGGACGACGGCGGAGGACGGCAGCTTTACCGTCGTGATCACGCCACCCGGCGAGACGGCGCGGGTGCTGATTCAGGTCGGCGATATCGTCCACGCCACCGTGGTTTTGGAGGGGGGGAGCGCGGCCGGCGTTGTGGTCACCGGCCTCACCTCGCTGGCCCTGGACCTGGCGCAGCGCTATCGAATCGACGACATGCCGGCCGATGAGGCGCTGACCTTGGCGACCGACCGGCTCAACGACCATCTCCAGCGTCCGGACGCCCCGAACGCCGTCAGCGCGCAGCCAAAAATCGGCCAACTGGGCACCAGCCAGACGCTCAGTGGGCTCTTTCACCTCGGCGTCCGCGGCCTGGCCAATGCGTCCGGGGAGACCGACGCCGCCATTATCGGCGTGCTGCGAACGGACCTCGGCGACGGACTCTTCGACGGCCTGGTCTCGGGCGAGCTGTTGGCGGCGCCCGGTGGCTACGTGCTGGGGCCCGATACCACACGGTACGCCCTGGCCGAGGCCACCTGGAGCGTGCTCTCGGTGCCTGGCGCCCCCGCGGTCGACCTGGTCGGGCTGGCTGCCAAGGACGGCTACCTCTGGGACATCAGCACAGACGACGGGCCGCTGTATCCACCGGACGCAGCGCCCACCGCCTTTGAGGCAAACCCGCCGCTTCTGAAGTTCAGCGCCGCGACGCCGCCCGACGGATCGTTCCACAACACAGCGTTTACTGTCGGGCTGACGACAAAAAATGCGATATCGGTCGATCTGCGCGTCAATACGGCGCCGGTGCTCGGCGAGCAGGTCGTGATCGACCCGGCGGAGCACCTTGATGGCCCGGTCCTGGTCGAAGCCAAGGCGGTCAGCGAGAGCGGCACGGTGGTGTCGATCGAGCGCACGTTCTTCATCGACACAACCGGCCCCAAGCTAAATGTGGTCGGCGAGCTGCCGCAGTGGGTGGGTGCGGACGCAGCCGTGCAGGCGGTCACGGTGCTGGTGCAGGACGACGGCGGCGTCGGTGAGAGCGTGCTGCAGGTCCTGGACGGACAGACGGACGGCGACCCGTCGGATCTCGGCGACGGACTGTGGACGGTTCAGATGTCATTGACCGAGCCGGTCAATACGCTGACGGTCGCGGCATTCGATGAGCTGGACAACGGGTCTTCGCCGCTCTCCGTGAGCATCTCGAAGGACGGCGACCTGCCGGTGGTGACGCCGGATCCGTTCTCCGAAGGCGCCGCCGACGGCGTGTACTGGATTGCGGAGGGCACCACTGAGTTCACTTTTGCCGGCACGGGGACCGACGCGACCTCCGGTATTGGTAACGTCACGCTCACGTGCGGCGATGACGTGTTCAACGCCGAGCTCTACGAGGTGGAAGACGACGACACGTCGGTCACCTGGTCAGTGACGCTGACCGATATCAGCGCAACGTCGACCAGCTGCCAGGTTGGAGCGCTCGACCTGGGCGGCAACGAAGCGACCGTGAGCGACGTGGCGGTCAAGGTTGATGCCGCGGGACCAACGCTCGCGGTCATATCGCCGAAGAACGGGCAGTGGGTCGGCAGTGACGAGACGCTACCGCTCAGTGGGACGATCTCGGACACGCAGTCGGGCGTACAGCATGTGTGGTCGAACGAGGTGGGCATGACGCTGCCGACGATCGAGGACGATCAACTCAATATGAAGTTCATCAACCCCCTGGAGCACGGGCCCTTGAACTTCATCGTCAGCGCCAAGGACTTTGTCGGCAACGTCACCGAGGTGCCGGTGAACATCCTGGTGGACGTGATCGCGCCGACGGCAGGCATCGTGCTGGGCGAGGACGCGGTCTTTGAGCTGGACGGCACTACCTGGGTCGGCTCGGCGTCCGTCACCGCGGCGTGTACGGGCGAGGACGCCGACCAGCCCGTCGTTACAGCGTGCCTGACGGTCGACGACGGCGCCGAGCAATGCGCTGAGACACAGAGCACCTTGGACGTGGCGCTGACCGGCCAACACACGCTGGCGTGCACGGTGTCGGACGGCCTGGGCAACGAGCAGTCGACCGTCGTCACACTGGCGGCGGACCTCACACCGCCCGAGCTCGAGGTGCAGGGACCGGCGCACGCCTCCGTACTCAACACAGACACGGTGGCGGTCTTCGGGACCGTGTCGGATGCGGTCGGCGTCGGCACGGTGACGGTCGCTGTAGGCGACGCAGGCGCTGTGACGGCCGCCATCGAGGACGACGGCTCGTGGACGGCGGATGCGCCGTTGGAGAACGGCGCAAACAACCTGACCATCAAGGCGTCCGACAAGGTGGGCAACGTGGTGACCGTCGAGCTCACGGTCACGTATGACGCCGACCCACCGGCCGTGCAGTGGCTGGAGACGACCTATCTGGACGAAGCCGGCATGGTGGTCGAGCAGGACGGGGCGCTCCTGATCTACAAGGGCGGGTCGCCGCTACCGATCGGCCCCAGCTGCGGGGACGCGTGTGTGGTGCGAAAGCTGGCCAACCGGGTGATCTGGCTGATCGGCTCGCAAGCGGCCATCGAGCAGGCCAATCTGCCGGCCTTCCGCTTTCAGCTCTCAGACGACAACCCGCCCGCCGACGGCTGGGCGCCCGTGGTCACGTTTATCGGCGGCCCCGACTTCAAGGATCCGGTCGCGCCCGAGCTGCCGGTGGACCTGGACGGCATCGTGCAGACCGCCTTCTCGTACGACACCGTGGTGGGTGATCCGTCCAAGGGCATCGTGTGGAAGAACGAGAACGTGCCGACCGCCGTTCAGGTAACCGTGGCCGACGCCGCGGGCAACGTCACGACCCAGACGTATCCGTTCACGGTGGAGCTGCTGTCACCGCCGCTGCTGATCCAGGAGGCGGTGATCGGCGCGTCAGGCTACCCGGATCTGGACGACTACGAGCTGGATGCGGTCGACATGCACGTGCCCTTCAGCGATCTGGCGCAGGCTGCGGAGTACGGTGGGACGCACCTGACCACGCTGCAGGTCAAGAACCCGTATCCGTGGTTCCCGATGCGCGCCAAAGCGACGACTGGCGAGGTCATCATGCTCGCCAAAGTGCGGCGGCCGTACCTGGCCGAGCAGAGCCAGTCGATCTGCCAGGGCGCAACGATAGAGGTGTGCGACATCGACACCTGCTCTTATGAGTGGCCGGACGGTCCGAGCTATGCGGACGGGTGCTTTGCGCCCCAGACCGCCACGGATGCGGATGTGGTCTCCAAAGATTCGGCCTCGATAAAGCCGGCGATCACGACGGCCAAAACGACCCGGTCGACACCCTGGAAGACGGCGCTGTGGGCATGCCTGCCTGGAGCGTGCATCACTACGCGCGGCTGGGGCAGCTGACGGACGCCCTGTGCGCACTGGACGGCCCGCACACCATCGCGTGGACCCGCCCGGCGCAAACGGAGCCGGTGACGCTGCCGCCGCTGCCGACGACCACCGACGTCTACACCTGGAACGATGACGGGCAGTGCCAGACATCGGCGCTGGATGACGGCAAGCGAAAGTGCATCCTGGGCGGCTATTGCGCGTCGCTGAAGTCGCGCGCGGATTACCTGTCGCCGCCAATCGTCCGGTCGGTCACGATCCAGAGCGCGCCCGGGGCGCCGATGCTGCAGGTCGTGGGCGAGCCGATGGAACCGGGCCCCGTCGCTCCCCGAGTGAACTCCTGGGCCGGCGCATACATTTACACAAGTACTTCAGGCATCGCCGGGGCGCTGCCGACGAAGCGCTATGCTCCGTTTGATTAGGGGTTTTGTTGCTGCTAGTCTCCGACGGATCTAAAACGAAGCCTGAGAGGTCCCCTCAGTGCACTTCCGACACAAGAATCTCGCCACGCTGACGCAAGGATTGCTCGTCACGCTAGCTGTGGCGCACCTGCTGGTCCCCGTTCAGGCGTGGGCTGCCAAAAAACCACGCGTCCTGGTCCTTCAGACCCAATCAGAAGGGCTGGAAGACGATGACAAAGCCGCTGCGACGACGATCATCCGCAACACGCTGGGGAAGTATCCCAAGATCAAGTTGCTGGCGACGCCGGAGATCGACCTGCTGGAGCTCATGCTCGAGCTCGAGTGCACGGACATCGACGTGGAGTGCCTGACGAAGATCGGCAAGCACTACAAGGCGGACCGCGTGGTCTACTCCGAGGCGGAGTCCAAGGGCGGCGGCCTGGGCGTCAAGTTCAAGGTGGTCAACGCCGGCAAGCCCCAGATGATCTCCGATATCGGCGGCAAGGCCAACAGCAAGTCGGCCCTGCCCAAGACGCTGGGCAAGCTGATCACGGCGGCCTTTGGCGCGGCTCCGGCACCGGTCACGGCCGGTCCGAAGACGGCGCCGGTCACGATCAAGTCCAACCTGAAAGGCGCCAACGTGTGGCTGAACGGCGAGCTGGCCGGGCGCACGCCGCTGCGCATCAAGCTGAAGGTCGGCAAATACAAAGTGCGCGTCCACAAGGACGGGTACATCGAGGTGGAAGAGAGCTTGACCGTGAAGGCGGGCAAGCGCGTGAACCTGGCGGTCAAGCTGGAGAAGACGCCCACGTCCGTGACGCCCGGCGACCCGGATCCCGATCCGGAAGAGCCCATCGCGCCCTTCCCGCCGGTCAAGAAGCAGCCTGACGACGACACCCCGTTCTATCAGACCTGGTGGTTCTGGACGTCCATCGGCGTCGGCGTTGCCGGCATCGTCACGGTGGGTGTGCTGGCGACCGGCGGTGAGGATCCCGCGCCGACAGGCGTGCTGAACTTCGGCTTCGGCTCGCCCGACTACGACCCGCTCGTGCTGCAGGAGGCCCGATGAGAGGCACCTTGAGGTTGACGCTGGCGCTGCTGCTGCTCGGAGGCTGCGCGGATCATGCCGACGAGAGCGGCTACGTCACGATCGGCCTGCCGCAGATCTCCTGCCCCGATGACCTGGCGCTGAGCAAGCACGACACGTGCGCGTTTGCGGTCGATATCCTGGCCGGCGAGTGGCGCAACGGCCCGGCCGAGTCCCTGTTCTCCGAGCCATGCGTGCCGTACAGCGGCGATCTGGTCACGATCACCGGCATTCGCGCCGGCGAGGGCTTCACAGTCCATCTCAAAGGGTTCGCGGACAGCTCATGCACCGAGCAGGTGTTGATCGGTGCGCGCGGCGGCGTGCGGGTGCTGGAGGGCGTGGAGCAGGACGGCATCTGGTACGTGCCGACGTTTGGTCTGCGCAAGTTCAGCGAGTTCCCGACGTTTGCCCGCGGACTGCGCGAGCTTGCGGGCGGCACCCAGTGCAGCTCGGACGACGACTGCCTGAAGGTTGGCGCGGACGGCTTCACGTTTGAGGTCAGCCCCAGCGCGTCGTGCGACAAAGACGCCGGCACCTGCCGGCTGCCTTCGACGACGTACCCGCTGAACATGGGCGTGGGGCGCGCGTTTCACACGGCGACGGCGCTGGCGGACGGCCGCATCGCGCTGGTCGGCGGCGTCACGCACAACCCCAAGCCGGGCACCTTCCTGGCCACCGACGAGATCGTCTCGCTGTTCGACCCCGTCACCATGACGTGGTCGCGCCCTGAGCTGGACTGGCCCAGCGGCCTGCGGGTCGCGCTGCATGCGGCGACGTCGATCGGCGGCAACCGGCTGGCGTTCTTTGGCGGCGCGCGTCAGGTCGACCTGTCCCTGCTCGACAGCGGCGAGGCCGGCTCGACCAAGAAGTACCTCGAGTTCTCGATTCCGGACGAGGACCTGACCAAGAAAGACAACATCGTCAGCGTGGCGGTGACAGTCGACTTCGACAGCGGCACGGTCCAAAGCGACGCGCTCTCGGCCCCGCGCGTAGGCGCCGACGCCATTCAGGTCAAAGGCGGGTCCGTGCTGGTCTCTGGCGGGCTGGAGCCGGTCACGACCGGCACGGGGGTGCTGCCCTCCGCGTTTGCCGACCTGTGCGACGGCGCCAGCTGCAGCGCGCTGGGCTCGTTGAACGGTCCGCGGTTTGGACACTGCAGCCTGTGCCTGGACGACGATCCCGGTGCTAACGGCTGCGAGACGGTGCTGCTTTTCGGCGGCCTGTCCAGCGATCTGACGGACGGCCCCGAGACCGTGCTGGGAGAGGTCTTCAAGGGCTCCGACTTTACGTCGGTCGGGCTGATCCCGGGCGACCTGGACGGCAACGTGGTCTTCCCGACCTGCGTACGCGCCGCCAAGAACAACTACCTGGTGGGCGGCACCGAGCGGCTGTCCCGCGCGCCGTCCATCTTGCCGGCGCTGCTGTCGCTGACCTCCAGCAACGTGAAAGTGGGCGCCCAGGACCTGGACGCGTCCGGCGGCGTACCCAGCGTCTTCCGCGTGCATGCCGCAGCGACAGCGCTCGAGGGCGGTCGCGTGCTCGTGAGCGGCGGTCTGGACGACAACGGCAAGGCCGTGGGCGCCTCGTACATCATCGAGGGCAAAGAGATCATCGAAAACAAGAACATGCGGCGCCCGCGCTTCGGCCACACGGCGACGCTGATCACCACCGGCCCGCTCAAGGGTGCCGTCCTGATCGCCGGTGGGCTGACCACCGACGACGAGGGCGCGCTCTCGGTCGTCACAGGCGCTGAGCTCTACGTCCCATAACCCCGCGCAGCGCCCGTTCCCAAGGGGCGCGGTCTTTCTGGGTGCGCTGACCGGGCTGGGTTATCTCATCCTGATCGGCCCCAGTATCTACTGGCGCGACGCCGGCGAGCTGTCGGCGGCCGCTTACGGCCTGGGCATCGCGCACCCGACCGGCTTCCCGCTCTACATGCTGATGGCCAAGGCTGCGACCTTCCTGCCACTGGGCCAGATCGCGTTTCGCATCAACGTGCTCAGCGCGGTTTGTGCCAGCGTCACGGTCGCCCTGTCCTACCTGCTTATGCTGCGATTCGCGGGCGACCGCAGCGGCGTCACAAAAGCGGCGGCGGCGGCCGGCGCGCTGCTGGTCGGCTGCGGCAGCACGATGTGGCTGCACGCGACCAGCGCCGAGGTCTACACGCCCAATCTGCTGGCCGTCGTGGTGTATCTGTGGCTGCTGACCGACGTGATCGACACCGGCTCGGTGCGCAAGCTGCGAGCGGCGGCAGTGCTGACGGGGCTGGCGGCGGGGCTCCACGCGGTCTTTGCGCTGGTCGCGGCCGCGGGCTGGGCCATCATCCTGCTGCATCGCCGGCAGACGCTGAAGCGGGACCTGGGCTGGACGGCTGTGCTGGTGGCGACCGGCATGCTGGTGCTGGCGTATCTGCCGATTCGGGCGGCCCAGGAGCCCTGGCGCAACTGGGGCGATCCCTCGACTGTGGGGGCGCTGTGGGACCACCTGACCGGCGCGCGTATTCGGCAGGCGTTCTCGGCCGAGATGGGCGGCAAGGCGGCGTTTGACATCAACTTTACCCAGGCCATCGCGCAGCTGTGGAGCCAGGTCTCGTGGGCAGCGGTCGGAGCGGCTCTGGGCGCCCTGCTACTGGCGCGCCGAAAGCCCCGGTTTGCGGCGCTGTTGCTGGGGATCTGGCTGGCGGACCTGGCGTTCACGGTGCTGCTGAACCCCATGGGGATGCAGGACCGCCAGACCGGCCTGATCGCCACGTTTGCGACGTCGGTGGCCTTTGTCGTGGGCATGAGCTGGATCGGCAAGCGCTGGCTGGCGACCGAGTTCCGGCTGTATTCGGCGCCGCTACTGAGCTTTGTGCTGGCCTTCTCGCTGACAACGCCGGCGGTGTTCTCCGAGGGACGCGTGCGTGACTCGCGGCGCTTATATCACCCGATCGATCAGGGCGACCGTACGTTTGACCAGGCCCCGCCCGAGTCGCTGCTGCTGGTCTCGTCGGACGACCTGGCGTCGGCCACGACCTATCTGCAGGGGGTGGAGAACAGGCGCCCGGACTGCACCACCATCGTCAAGCAGCACATCGCTGACCAGGCGTACGTCGAGCAGCTGCACAGCATCCACGGGGACGCCCACCTGACCGACACGTTCATGGCGGCGCTGGCGGAGGGCGGCGAGACGCGTCAGCTGCTGTCGGTCCTGCTGGCGGAGAACACGGAGAGGCGCCCGGTCTACTGGCAGCTGGGCGACGTGACCGTCGACAACCTGGTGGCCGGCGACCTGCGCCTGTCGCTGCCGATGGGGCGCCTCTTCGGCCCCAAGATCCGCAACATGCAGGGCTACCTGATCGGCGTGCGGTCCAGATGGCGGCGGCTGTCGGGCGGGCGCTGGCCGACCTCGACGCTGGAGTCGCTGGCGCAGACGTACTCGATTCTGGGTGGACATGTGGCGTCGCAGGGCGACCGGCGGCTGGCCATGCTGGCGGTCGGGGAGGCGTACATGACGTACCGGGACAGCGCGCACGTCACCAATAACTACGCCATGCTGCTGCAGCTGGAGGGGCACCATGCGGCCGCTGAGAACCGCTTCCGCGAGGTGGTTCAGATGCGACCGGGCTATGCGCTGGGCTGGTACAACCTGGGCACGACGCTGTTCAACAAAGGTGATCTGGCGGCCACGTCGGAGGCGTTTGCGGAGGCGGCGCGGCTGGGCATCGACGCGGCCCGGGTGGCCAAGATGACGTGGTACATGGCGATCACGCACGCCAATCGGGGGCAGCTGGACCTGGCGCTGGTGCTGCTGGTCAAGGCGGAGCCGTTTCTGAGGGGCAGCGCGCAGCGTGAGGCGCGCGCGATGATGGCGGATCTGCAGCGTCGGATCCTGGCGGAGTCCGCGCCTTAGCTTCTATTTTTTGAAGAGGTCGTCCAGGCGCGAGCGCGCGTCGTCCTCGGTCTTGGGACTGAACTTGAAGTCGCCCAGCGAGGGCTTGGGCTTCGACTCGCCACCGCCGCCGCCGCCGCCGAACAGGGCGTCCAGCTTGGAGCGGGCAGCGTCACCGGCGGACGGGCCGGCCTCGCCGATGACCTTGAAGTCAAAGTAGAGACAGAAGTTGCCTTCGTTGCGATCCCGGATGAACTCGCCCTGAGCCTCTTTGCACTCGTTGTGGACGTTGGGATCGTGGTGCTCGCAGTTGTAGCAGCAGTGCAGGTACGCGCTGCAGTTGGGGCACATGTCACGACGGCCGATCTTGACCTCGAACACGAGCTCCTCTTTGCACTTGTGGCACGCGTGGCGTTTCTGTTCGTCTTGTTTGCCGAAGTACATGCGCGACAGATTACGGTCTCAAGTTGAAAGCGGCAAGGCCATTCGATAGGTTGTGCCGCCATGAAACCCATAAATTCGGATATTTGCCCGACCTGCGGCCTGCCTTTGCTGGGCCAGTGGACGGCATACGTGCTGTTGCCGGCGGACGACGTCCCGCAAAGCGGCAGCCGCACCGAGATCGTCGTCAGCCCCGGGCAGTGCCTGCGCGTGCTGGCGCGGTCGTGCAAAGAAGGCCACGTCGCGCTTCGGAGAGAGCCATGAACCGACTGCTTTTTGTCACCGCTGCGGCGGCCTTGATCCTGGCGGGGTGTGGTGACAGCGACGATCCGGTTACCGAGCCCACGACGGACACCGGCTCCGACACGGGCACGGATACAGGCGCGGATACCGGTACGACCGGCGAGGAGCAGGCGTGGATCCCGGCGCCGGAGGTCGAGGCGGACGAGACCGACGCGATCCCCGGGCTGGATGCGCGCGTGCGGGTGGTCTATGACGATCGGGGGATCCCGCACATCTACGGCGAGACCGAGCGCGACCTGGCGTTTGCCCAGGGCTACGTGACCGCTCAGCAGCGGCTTTTTCAGATGCACAGCCTGCGCATGGCCGGGTCCGGCCGCGTCGCGGAGCTGCTGGGGGCCGACAGCCTGCGCAGCGACGTGTTTTTGCGCATCCTGAAGCTGCGCGCCACCGCCGAGAAGATGGCGGAGCTGGCCAAAACCGAGCATCCCGACGTCTATGAGCTGATCGAGGCCTATGCGGCCGGCGTCAACGTGTGGATCGACAAGATCAACGCCAAAGAGGTGGTGCCGCCCATCGAGGTGGGCGCCTTCGGCCAGGACCTGGAGCCGTGGACCCCGGTGGACACGATGACGATCACGCGCTTGCAGACCTATCTGCTGGGCTTTGGCGGCATCGTAGAGCCCGACGAGGTGCTGGATATCGCCAGCGGCCTGAAAGCCGACTTTGACGGCACCGACATCGAAGGTGTGGAGGTCGACGCGCTCAACTTCTCGCCGCCGAACAAGGTGCCGACCATCACGGGCCCAGCCGGGAAGCCGCAAGCGTCCGCGGGCTTCGACCTGCGCAAGGCGCTGGAGCACCCGCACTTCAAGCGGATCCCGCGTCAGCTTTTGAGCGACGCCCGAGCCGCTCGGGCCGCCCTACGAGCCGACTTGAGCGAGCTGCGCGGCGAGTTTTACGGCAGCAACAACTGGGTGGTCTCGGGCGACCATACGGCGTCGGGCAAGCCGATCGTGTCCAACGATCCGCACCTATCGCTGCGCAACCCGGCCATCTTCAACCAGGTGCACATGACCACCTCGGTCACCGGCACCGACTACAACATCTCGGGCGCCACGTTTGCGGGCGCGCCCGGCATCGCGCTGGGCACCAACGGCCACATCGCGTGGGGCGCCACCGTCTTCTTCAGCGACGTCACCGACGTATACGTCGAGGACCTCACGGCCGACGGCAAGTCGGTGATGTTCCAGGGCAAAGAGGTGGCGATGACCGAGCGCGCCGAGGCGTTTGAGTACACCAAGCCCAGCGGAAAGGACTGTGCGGGTGCGCTCAGCTCGTGGCTGAAGAACCTGGACGCCAAGGTTGAGAAGACGGGCGACTACGCCTGCAAGGCCACGTTCACCATTCAGGACGTCCCGCACCACGGGCCGCTCATTCCGTGGACGATCGGCGCCGACGAGGCGGGCAAGCCCATCGCCATGAGCTGGCGTTGGACGGGCTTCGAACCCACGCACGATCTCATCGCTATCGCCAAGATCCTGAAGGCCCGCTCTTTTGACGACTTCAAAGAGGCCCTGAACCTGTTCGGCGTGGGCGCCCAGAACTGGATCTACGGCGGCCAGGACGGCGACATCGGCTGGTATCCCAGCCACCGGCTGCCGATCCGCAAGCATGTGGCGCAGTGCCAGCAAACGGACGACTGCACGGTCGAGTTCCCGCCGTTTTTGCCCATGCCCGGCGACGGCTCGGCCGAGTGGGACGGCTTTGTCCCGCGCGACGAGCTGCCCCAGGCGCACAACCCGCCGTCCGGTCAGCTGGTAACGGCCAACGCGGACCCCACCGGCACGTCCTACGACAACAACGCCTTCAACGACGGGCACTACCTGGGCTACATGTGGGCCGCGGGCTTCCGGATGGCCCGCGCGGCCTGGCGGGTGGGCGCCGCTGCCGACACGGGTGGGATCACGCCGGACACGATGACGGCGGTGCAGGCCGACGAGACCTCAAACCTCGGCGAGCGCCTGTGGGGCCCGCTGCTGGAGGCGATGGAGGCCGCCAAAGACGAGACGTCCGGCGCTACGATGTATGTCACGCCGGAGACCACCGCGGCCGTCGCCCTGCTCAAGGACTGGAACATCCAGGCGCCCAGCGGCGTCGGGGCGGACGATGGGTCCGAAGAGGCGCTATCCGCGGCTTCGGCGGCTGTCATGAACGTCTTTGCCACGTACCTGGTCGAGAACGCGCTGGGCGACGAGAAGCTCAACAAGATGAACGACCACCTGATCGCGCGGCTGCTGCTGCGCATGATCGAGTCGCCCGAGCAGATGATGACCTGGGACGCCACGCTGGCTCAAAGTCGGCTGTGGGATGACCGCACGACCGACGCGCAGGTGGAGACGCAGACCCAGATCATGGCGCGCAGCCTGGCTCAGACGGTGCAGTGGCTGACCGAGCGCTTCGGCAGCGCGGATCACGCCGCCTGGCGCTGGGGCACGCTGCATACGCTCAAGCTCAAGCACAACCTGGCGCCGGTCTACGACATCCCGGCGCCGGACGTGCTGCCCGACGGCTTTCCGCGCCACGGCGACATGTTCGCGCTGGATGCGGCCCACCCGGGCTTGAAGGATCGCGACTTCTCGTACAACCACGGCCCCGCCATCCGCCACGTGATGGAGTTGGTGGACCCGGTCACGCGTCGCGGCGCCGTCCCGGGCGGCCAGAACGAGGACCCGCGCGAGGATCACTACAGCGATCAGATGGAGGATTGGGTGAAGAACGTGGCCCCCGAGGTCCCGTACACCACCGAGGACGTGCTCGAGGCCAGGGAGCGGATCGTCGACCTCACGCCGGCTCCGTAGCCACCTCCGCCTCAAAGACCAGCTGCTGCGTCGACACCGTCGGGCTCGGCAGCCCCCACTTCTGAGCCACATCGCCGGGCTCATGGCACTTCACGGACGTAAACCCGACGGCCTGCAGGTCCGCGCAGATGTCGGCCCGGGTCCGCAGGTCTCGCTCGAAGGCCTTTCCGCCCGTAAAGCGCTTCATGACCCACTCCAGCGCCCGGCCGAACAACCCCGGCTTCGGCTGCTCCACCCACGGCACCAGATCGAAGACGAAGGTGCCCCCGACCCCGGCCATCAGCGCCGCGATGCGCCCCCAGAGCGCGCGCTGCTCATCCGGCTTCAAGTACATGAGCAGCCCCTCGGCGATCACGAATCGCCGCCCGGGCTCCACCAGCGCCGCGAGATCCAGCTCGGTGACGTCCCCGGGCACCAGCCGCAGGTTCTGACGCGACACCACCGCCTTGCCCTCAGGCGTACGCTCCAGCAGCTCCCGCTTCTTTTTGACGACGTGCGGCAGGTCCACCTCGACGTATGCCACCCCCGGCGACGCGCTGAACGCCGCCCCACGCCGCGATAACCCGGCCGCCAGCTCCAGCACCTGACTGGACCCCGACCGGCTCAACAGCCAGTCGATCATGGCGTGCCGATGCAACAGCGAGTGCTTCAGCGACTTCAGCCGCCACATGAACAGCTTGGCGATCATCAGCGCGCCGTTGGTCCAGGAGAAGACCGCCTTGGCCTCCTTGGTCGCAAACAACGGCGCGCAATCGAACCCGCCCCACACCCAGACCTGCGACGTATACAGCGCCGTAACCGACAGGTCGTGCTTCTCTTTGCCCTTGGGTTCGCGCGTTGACACAGCAGGCGGTATTCTCCCTCACAATGTGCCGCCTGTCATCGATGACCCTTACCGCCGTCCTGCTGACGATGGTGGCCTGTAATCACGAGGCGCCGTTTCCCGAGCCCGAGGGTGAGCGGATCGTGATCATCGTCGAGGATCCGCCCAAAAACCTGGACCCGCGGTTTGCTACTCAGGCCGCGGCGATGCGGGTGTCGCGGCTGGTGTTCGACAGCCTGGTCAGCGTGGATAACCCGCGCATGGAGCCCGAGCCGCTGCTGGCCGAGCGCTGGAGCATCGACCCCGCCGACCCGCGCCGTTGGACGATCACCCTGCGACAGGGCGTCACCTGGCACGACGGGGAGCCGTTCGACGCGCAGGACGTCGCCTACACCTTCAACTCGGTCATGGATCCCGCGGTCGGGTCGCCGTTTCGCGCGCCGTACGGGCGACACCTCGAGCGCGTCGAGGCGCTGAACAGCAACACGGTGCTGTTTGTCTTGAAAGCGCCGTACGCCACGTTTTTGACCGATCTGGTGCTCGGGATCGTCCCCGAGCATGTGTGCTCGGCGCACGGCGACCGCTTCCCCGAGGGGCGCTATATCGGCACCGGGCCGTACACCTTTGGGGCGCGATATGGCGAGCGGCGGCTGGATCTGGTGGCGCGCGAGGGTGCTGAGACCGGGGTGAAGCACCTGATCTTTCGCACCATCAAGGACGAGGGTACGCGGCTGATGGCCCTGCTGGGCGGCAGCGCCGACCTGATGCAAAACGGGATCTCGCCGGTGCTGACCAGCGTGCTCGAGGACGATCCGCGCCTGAAAGTGACCTATGGGCCCAGCATCGCGTTCAGCTACGTGGCGCTGAACCTGCGACATCCCAAGCTGGCCGATCGCCGCGTACGGCAGGCGCTGGCGTACGCGATCCCGCGCCAGCGCATCGTCGACACGCATCTGGGCGGGCACGCCACGCTGGCGACGGGCATGCTGGCGCCGATGAACTGGGCCTACGAGCCCAAAGTGCACCGCTACGACTACGATCCGGCCAAAGCCCGGGCGCTGCTGAAGGACGCCGGGCTGGGCGCGGGCGGCGAGCGGCTGTCGATCACGATCAAGATCTCCACGCATCGGCTGCGGCGCACCGTGGCCCGCACCATCGCGCAGGCCTGGCGCGAGATCGGCGTGGACGCGGACGTGCGCGCGTACGAGTTCGGCACCTTCTACTCCGACATCAAAAAAGGGCACTTCCAGGCGTACCTGCTCGATGTGCCCGAGCCGATGGAGCCCGACATGTACTCCTGGCTGCTGCATGGGCTGGCCACACCGAAAAAGACGCCCTCTGAGGGGCCGTCCGCCTACGCCGTGGCGGACCGGCGCTACCTGTCGCCGGGCGCGCTGGATGCACACGTGCGAGACGATCCGGTGTGTCGACAGTGGCGCTGGAAGGCGGTGAAGGACGCGACCGGCAACTGGATCAGCCGCGCCTTTGGCGAGTCGCCCCCGTACTACACGGCCAATCGCATGTTTTACGCAAATCCGCTGGTCGACTGTCGCGTCGACCTGGGTCAAGAGACTGTAGGGCGTGACGATCGACGCCCGCTATATCAGAGGATTCAGCAATTGGTGGCCGACGACCTGCCTGTGATCCCGCTGTGGCACCCCGATGTGCGCGTGGTCTCGCGGCGCCGCATCGCCGGCTTCGTGCCGTTGCCCAATCTGCGACTCGCCGGGCTCGTCCGCGCGTACATCGAGGACTGACGGCCCGAGCATGGACAAATTTCGCACCCTGTTTTTCGTGCGCGCACGCAAGATCGTCATGGTGGCCCTGGCGCTGGGCATCATCTACACGATGCTGCGCGGGTTGGTGCCGCCACAGGACCGGCTGCCCGAGGGGATGGCGCTGCCCAAGGGCACCCTGGCCTGGGTGCAGGGTGGCGAGGGTCAGATCCAGCTCGGCGAGCTCAAGGGCAAGGGGCTGCTGCTCAACTTCTGGGCGACCTGGTGCGGCCCCTGCCAAAAGGAGATCCCGGCGCTGCAGCGACTACACGAGCGGTACGGCGGCGAGCACTTCACGCTCATCGGCATCACCAATCAGAGCCCGCATGTGGTCGGCCCGTTCCTGCAAAAGGTGGGCGTGACCTACCCGATCATGCGCGACCCGGGCGGCCGCTTCGGCGACAAGTTCAAGGTAAAGACGATCCCGTTCACGATTTTTGTATCGCCCGACGGAAAGGTGGTCGGAGACATCACCGGCGAGCTGGACTACGAGGACGGCGCTGAGCGCATCGAGCAGCTGATCGAGCTGGCGAAGAACCCGGTGGAGTAGAAGTACTCCAACCGAGGGGGGCGGAGTACGCTTACTCCGCGTCCTGCAGCACGGGGCGGCGGCGGGGCGCCTGACCCCGAACCACGATGACCGCCTGCATGGAGCCCAACACAAACGTGATGACGGCGCCGATGAAGGCCAGCCACAGGGCGACCTGCGGCAGGGTCACCGCGGTGAGCACGAAGAACGCAAACACGAAGAAGTCGCGGCGCAGCATCAGCTTCACGATGTCCAGCGCGGTCAGCTTGCCCGACATGGTGTTGGCCTGAGAGTTGCCCTCCTCGAACCACCACTTGAAGTCCAGCGCGTAGCCGGTGCGGGCGCGCGTGATCAGGTGGTGGTAGACCACCGCGGTGTACGCGATGTACAGCGACCAGCCGATGATGGACAGCGTGGCGTAGAACTGCGACCCGGTGCTGGCCGTAATGCCGAAGCCCAGGCCCAGGATCATGCTGCTGTTCACGACGTCGTCTGCGATCGTGTCCAGCCACTCGCCGATCTTGGAGGACTTGAACTTGATGCGCGCCAGCTCGCCGTCACAGCCGTCCAGCACGCTGCTCAGGTGCACCATCAGCGCGCCCAGCGTCAGCAGCAGGTAGCCGCCCTGCGCCATGACCACGGCCCCGAGGACGCCGAGAATGGCTGTCACGACGGTCCACTGGTTGGGAGTGATCGTGGTGCGCGCCAGGTAGCGCGTAGTCGCCAGCGACATCGGCCGGTTGATCGTGCGGCTGATCAGCCCGTCCACCGACTTGCGAAGCGATTGCAGCAGGGCGTTCTCAGCCTCGCGCGCCGTCGCCTTGTCCGTCACGGTCAAGAGGGTGCCGGGACCGCGAACGACGCTCCGGCCGCGAGCAGCCAGGAAACCCTCAGGATCGGCCAGCGCCTCGGCCGGAATCGACGCGACATCGGAGAAGCGGGCGACAAAGCTCTTGCCGGCGACGCGCACCTGCGGGCGGGCGTCCTCATCCAAGAGCGAGCGAAGGGCGGCCTGCGTGGCGACCAGGGTGCTCGGCACCAGGAGCACGGGACCGGGCATCACCTCATCGTGGAGCTCGATGCTGCGGACCTCGACGGCGCCGTCGCGCATGCACGACTTCGCCAGCCGCTCGCGCAGCGTCATCCCGAGCAGTCTGCGCTCGGCGTCTCCTTCTCTCGGCTCGTATACCAGAACTGTCGGTTTCATCTCGCTACCACCCAGCTCGCAGTGGAGTACGTTTCATCCACCCTGCGACCTCTCGAATATCTTTTCATTTCAACGCGTTACGGGCGACGTAAACAACCCTGCTCGCGGTCGCCGGCCTTAGTGCATTGACCGTGCCAGTTATCAGCGATTTCCCAGCGTGAGCGCCGCTTGATACATTCCGCCCGTGATTCAGGTCAACCCCAAAGTGGCGCGAATGGCGCGATCCTGGCGCCGCGAGCGGGGCACTGCGCGGCTGGCGCAGCGAACTCGTGGACCGCACCTGTGGTCGTGCCACCGGAACGGCCACGAGCAGCCGCGCAGTGCCCCGATCGTGGATGCCAGGACGTGCTATTCGCGCCACTTTGGGGTCAAGCACAACCTGAGGGCTGTGGCGCTGTGCGTCGTTCTGGCGACTTTTCTGCCCGCGTCAGACGCCGAGGCATACGCCATCTTCATCCACGAGCAGCTGACGGACCGGGCGCTGCCCGACGGGTCGTGGCTGGTAAGTCCGCAGCGCATCGACGGCGCGTCCGCGGCCTCTTTGACCCGCTTTCGGCGCTGGATCTACGACCAGATCGCGCGCCATCCCGACGCGGCGATCCGTGATCGCTTCATGGCGCGCTACCCCAAGCCCGAGACATTCACCGCGCTGGCGTTTCGGGAGTTCGTCAGCTTCAACCGCTCGCCCAAGCGCCGGATCTGGGGCATCGACCGCAGTCGCGGGGGCCGGGGGCTCAGCGCGCGTGACCTGCTCGTGGCCTCCTCGGGAGCGCCGGACCGGGACGGGCGCAACCGCGATCGCGTGGAGTACGACAGCAAGACCGGGCGCCCCGTGAAGGGCTCCGACGGCAACCCGATCCCCGACGATCCGTCCATCCTCAACATGGGCAAGGCCATCGGCCTGTCCAGCCAGGGGCACGCGCACTACGGCCTGCCACGCGTCGAGCTGTCGGACGACCCCGAGGTCCTCAAGACCGAGCCTGAGCGCTTTGCGGTGAAAGCGGGCTACCCGGACGGCCCGATCCTGGCGCTGGCGCGGGAGATGGCGCAGCTGCACACCGATCTGGCGCTGCTGGCAAACATCTGGGGCGGCAACGGCCACCGGTATCTGACGGTGTCCTTCTGCGGGCATGCGTTTCACTACATCCAGGACGTCGGCAACCAGATCCACACGATCCAGGTCGGCCTGTACGACTTCTTCAAGGCGGCCAAGCTGCAGTACTGGTGGCGCGCGTTTGTCACCTCGGGCGGCTATCTGGCGCCGCTCAAGAAGTTCACGTCTGTGGGCATCGACATCCTGAGCAACCACCACATCCTGATCGAGAGCCTGGCGGCCAAGCGCTTCAAAGAGGCGGTGGGCGGCCAGAAGACCAACGCGTCCATAGCCAGAGCGGTCGACGCGATGGGGGGGGACGACGCCGCCTTCTCCGCCGCGCTGGATGCCGCACTGGCCACCGGGCAGAAGACGTTCGCCGCCACGATTACGGACACCCTGATCACGGCATCGTCGCCGGAGGGCGCCAAAACGTACGAGCTGGCGGCCCAGGCGGCGTGCGGGCGCTTGTCCAACTATGGCGTTCGACTTAAAGACGACACCGAAGGCGGACAGCTGGACCCGGACACCCTGGTCTGCGACACCACCACGCTGGACGAGCTGTACACGCTGCAAGCGGCCAGCCTCGTGCGCGTCACCACCGCGCTCCGACGGTTTGATCGCGAGCTGGCAGCGGCCGCGGCGCATCCCGACAAAGAGGCGCACGCGCACGAGATACTGAGCCGCTTCGTAACCGCGCGACTGGACCTGCTGGACGCCGCCGACAAGCGCCGCGAGGCGTACAAGGCCAATCCGCCGGCCGACGCAGGCGACACGCTCACTTCGGCGGGCTGGCCCATCGCTCAGGCGGTGATCTTCTTCCTGATCATCTTCTACATCCGCCGCAAGCTGGCTCCGCTTCCGCAGTGACCGCGCCCTACCAGAAAGGGGATCTGGTCGCGGGCCGATATCGCATTGAGAAAGAGCTGGGCGCCGGTGGCATGGGCGCCCTCTTCATCGCGGTGCAGACCGGCTTTGAGCGCCGCGTCGCGCTGAAGGTGCTGCCCGCAACGGTCCCCGACAAGAACGCGCGCGACCGCTTCATCCTGGAGGCCAAGGCCGTCTGCGACGTCAAGCACCCCAACATCGTGACCTACTACGACTTTGGGACGGATCCCGACACCGGGCGCATGTTTCTGGTCATGGAGCTTTTGGACGGGCGCAGCCTGCATGACGTGTTGAAGCAGGACGCGCCGCTGCCGGCCAGCCGCGTGCTGCACATCATCTCCCAGCTGTGCGAGGCGCTCGTCGAGGCGCACAAAAACGGGATCATCCATCGCGATCTGAAGCCGGCCAACATCATGCTGGTGCGGCGCGGCGAAGACCGCGACTTCGTCAAGCTGATCGACTTCGGCATCGCGCGCATGACACGCAAGGCCAAGGGCATCACGTCGGCCGGGATGATCATCGGCACGGTCGGATACCTGGCCCCCGAGTACATCCAGACCCAGGTCGTCAACGAGCGCACCGACGTCTACGCGCTGGGCATCATCTGCTACGAGCTGATCGCTGGACGCCGGCCGTTTGTGGCCAAAAAGCAGATCGACGTGATGCGCATGCATGTCCAGAGCCCCGTGCCGCCACTGAGCGAGCACTGCGAGGGGCGCGACTGGAGCAATCTGGGCCCGCTGTCCGACCGTATCGAGCGAGCGCTGGACAAAGATCCCAAGACGCGAACACCGACTGTACGCGCCTTCAAGACGCACCTGATGGCCGCGGCAGCGGCGCTTTTGGATGAGGACCACGCGGCGTCCACCACGCTGCAGCCGGGCGCCGACCTCATCTCGATGGTGGACCCGGAGACCACCGTACAAGAGCCCGGCCTCAAGACCACCGGCAGGGGCGTTATCCAGCCGACCGGCACGCAGCCTCAGCCGTCCGTGAGCCAGCTGACGGCGCCCCCGCCGACCTCGCCACTGAAGTGGGTGGCGGCCGGTGTGTTCGTCACCGTGCTGGTGGCGGCTGCAACAGTGGGCATCGTCAAATGGGTCGGCAGCGAGCCGGAGACCCCGACCACGACATCAGAGTCCGCAAAGCCGGTGGTGGCCGAGCGAGAGCCGGAGCCCGAGCCGGAGGTCGTGCCACCGCCAACCGTGGCAGCCGCAGCCCCCGAGATCGAGCGCCGCAAGTCGGGCCGGGAAGAGCGACGCGAGCTGCAGCGCCGGGGGCTGGAGACGCCCCCGCCCATCGAGAAGCCCGCGCGGGTCGAGAACCCCGCACAGGTCGTAAAGCCGGCGACCATCGAAAAGCCGGTCACTGCGCGCTACCCCGTGACGATTCTGGCCCGGCCACGAGGGAAGGTGTACCTGGGCAGCAAGAAGCTCGGACAGTCGCCGCCGATCGTGTCCGCGTCCGTCGCCGCCGGCAAGCGCTGCTTCACGGCCATTCATCCCACAACCAAGGCACGCAAGCGCAAGTGCATCCGGGTCGGCCCGGGCCGCAACCACGTGCTGATCGACCTGTCGGTGAAATGAAGAAACTCCCCTACCTCACGGCCACGCTGCCCGGCTCCGGCGGCGACTTTCAGCCCAGCGTGGACGACTTCGATGTCGAGGAGATCCCGCTCTACGAGCCGATCGGCGCCGGAGAGCACCTCTACGTGCGCGTGCGCAAGCGCGACCTCACAACCCGACAGCTGGTGCGCCGCGTAGTCGAGCGGCTGGGCGCGGACGAACGCAACGTCGGCTACGCGGGGCTCAAAGACCGCCACGCGTCCACGATTCAGACGATCTCGATTCAGGGCGCCAACGCCGGTGACGCCGCGCGCCTGGCCGGAGACGGCGTCGAGGTGCTGGAGGTCGCCAAGCACAAAAACAAGCTGCGGGTGGGTCACCTGGCGGGCAATCGCTTCAGCGTGCGCGTGCACCCGGGCTCAGAGGGCTTCGATGGGGGCCTGGACGCCGCCGCCGCGCGCGCCGAGGCTGTCCTGTCAGCGCTGACCACCGGGGGCATGCCCAACTTCTACGGCGCCCAGCGCTTTGGCCGCCGCGGCGACAACGTGGCGCAGGCGCGCGGTCTACTGGCCAAAGGCGCGCGCCGGACGAGCCGCTGGAAAGCCAAGCTGCTGGTGTCGGCGCTGCAGTCACACCTGTTCAACGAGGTGCTCAGGCATCGGCTCGGCGCTGAAGCGTTCGCGCGGGTGCTGAACGGCGACGCGATGGTCAAGGTCGGCAGCGGGGGCCCCTTCACGTGCTCGGACCCGGCCACCGACCAGGCCCGCTTCGACGCCTGGGAGATCTCGATCACAGGCCCCATATTCGGGCTGAAGATGCGCGGACCAACGGAGGACTCCACACCGGCGCAGTGGGAGGCGGCGGCGCTGGAGGCGGCGGAGCTGACGCTGGACTCGTTCAGCCGGGTGAAGAAGTTTGCCCAGGGCACCCGCCGGCCATTGCGCGCCCCTGTGTCGGACACCTCGGTCACCACCGAAGGCGACGCCCTGAGAATCGGCTTCCGCCTGCCCCCGGGAAGCTACGCCACGGTTTTGATGGACGAAGTACTGAAAAACGCACCCACAAGAAACCAACCGCAGGACTGCGGGGCCGCCGATACGGAGTAGACCTGTTGACATATTTGCGGACACCAAACCCGTGTGCAATTCTGATTTCGTGTGCCGATCTCACCTTATTTCAATCTTCTCAATCATCTTCGTCGTCGGTCTGTCAGTCGCTCCCGCTGCCGCGGACGATTCGCCGCAGTCTCCGCGACTGGATCCCTACTTTGTAGGTCAGGGTGGCCAGAAGGCCTTCTGGGATCACCGGTGGAAGGCCGCAATCCCCGCATTCAAGCGCTGGCTGGCAGCCCATCCGAAGGACCCGAACACGGCGCGCGCGCAGCTGCTGCTGAACGTCAGCCGGCTGTACGGCGGCGACAAGGCGGCGGCCGCGCGAGGGTTCGAGAAGCTGGTACCCAAGCTGCCGGGCCTGAAAAACTACGTGCATCTGCTGGCGGCCGAAGCGTGGGTGCGCTCCAAGAACGGCAAGGCGGCGCTGAGGCACCTGCGCAAGATCGGCAAGGGGTTTGCGGCCGCTCGACGCGCGTCTCTGTTGACCGCGCGAGCACACGCGGCGGGCAAAGCGCGTCATCTCGCCGCCACCGGCTTCAAAGCCCACCTGTCGACCTATCCCAACGAGACGCCCGCCGTCTGGATGGAGGCGGCCAATGCGCTGGAGGCGATTGGCGACAAAAAGGGCACGGCAGCAGCGCTGCGCCAGATGATCGCGCGGGCCCCCACGAGCGGTATGGCCACGCGCGCCGCCAAGCGGCTCAAGGGCTTTCCCAGAAAGGCGCGCTGGCTGCGTGTCAGCGAGCAGTTGGTGCGGGTGCGCGCCGAGTTTGAAGGCAAGCACCCCAAAGCGGCCATCAAGACGGCCAACCGCCTGATCAAGCGCACGAAGGCGGGCTCGAACCCGTGGTGCGAGGCCACCTACCTGAAGGCGCGGTCGCTGGAGCGCCTCAAGAAGCGTCGGCAGGCGCTGCCCGTGTACGACGCCGCGGCCGCCAAATGCGGCAAGGCTCCTGCGGATTTGCTGGTCAAGATCCTCTACTTCGCAGGCAAGCGCCACATGTCTGGCGGCTCTGCCAAGACGGCGCTGAAGCACTTCGCCGCCGTACCCAAGGCCTCCCCGAAACACACCTATGTCGACGACACCCTGATGTGGGCCGCGTCGGTCAAGCGCGGGCAGGGCAACAACAAGGCGGCGGACGCGTGGCTGCGCAAGGTCATCGACGCCGGCGGCGATATGCAGGAGGCAGCGGCCTGGCGGCTCTTCTGGCACCACTACGAGGCGGGCCACCTGATCAAGGCGTCCAAGATCGCCGAGCAGGCGGTCGAGAAGGTCGACAAGGCCCTGCAGCTGAAATCGCGCGGGCGCCTGCTCTACTGGCTGGGGCGCGTGCTGCAGCGGCGCGGGCGAAAGGTGCGCTCCGCGGTGGCCTACGCGCGCACGATTCGCGAGTACCCGCTGGGATGGTACGCCCAGCTGGCCCAGCAGCGGCTTCAGGCGATGGACGAGAAGGCGGCCAAGGACGCGATCGCGGCGTCGCGGACGGTCGCCCCGGTCGGCACGATCACCGCCGTCAACAAAGACCGTCTGCGCGACCCGGGCGTGAGCCGGGCCGTGGAGCTGCTGAGACTGGGGCTGCGCAGCTATGCGCAAAAAGAGCTGCAGAGCCTGGAGCTGGGTGACTCGCGCAAGGACGTCGACTGGCTGGCGGCGCTGCTCTACGACCGCGCGGGTGACCACACGGCATCGTATCGGATCGCGCGCTTCCGGCGCCCCGAGCACGCCACGTTCTACCCGACCAACGGGCACGAAGAGCGCTGGAAGCTGGCGCACCCCAAGCCCGCGCAATACGTGGCGTCGGTACGCAGCGCGGCCAAGCACCACAAGGTCGACCCCCACCTGATCTGGGCGGTGATGCGCACCGAGTCGGCGTTCAAGCCCGCGGTCGTCAGCTTTGCCAACGCGGTCGGACTGATGCAGCTGATCGTGCCGACCGGCAGGGCCATGGCGAAGCAGGCGGGCGTCAAGGGGCGCGTCGACCGGCGGCGCCTGACGGATCCCAAGCTGAACATCCAACTGGGGTCACGGTACCTGGGCGGACTGTCCCGCCGCTTCAACGCGCATCCGGCGCTGATGGCTGCGGGCTACAATGCGGGCCCCGGTGGGCCGATGAAGTGGTTAAGACGACGGCCCGGCGAGCAGCTGGACCAATTCGTCGAGAACATTCCGTACAATGAGACTCGGAGGTACGTAAAGTCCGTTGTCACCGCCTATCTGAGATACCGAACGCTTTACGGCAAGGGGAAGTCACCGTCGGTGGCGCTTCGTTTGCCGCGGGTGGAATAGCCGCCGTGCGCGGGCCGTTCGAGCCAGAGAGCCCCCGGAGGATCGTCTCTTGAGCGACGTGCGCGTCATCCACAAATCAGTAGGCAGATTGCGACGGCGTCTGCGCGCGCAATCCGCTGTGAAATGGACGGCCGCGGCGACGGTCATCGCGTGCTCCGCCGGCCTGGTCGCCCTGGCGCTGTACCAGGCGTGGCTGATGCCCCCGACAGCGTGGGAGGCGGTCGGCATCGGCGTCGCGTCCATCGTCGGGCTCGGGATGCTTGCCGGCATGGTTCGACGCTACGACATGGTCAGCCTGGCCGCGCGGCTGGACGACGCCAACGACCTGAAAGACCGCCTGGGCACCGCCCTCCTCATCCTCGACAAGCCCGAAGATCAGCGTACGGAGTTTGAAGCTGCGCAGGTGCGCGACGCGATGAAGCATGCACCCGGCGTGCAGCACAAGAGCGCCGCACCGTGGCAGTTTCCCAAGCAGCTGGGCCTGGCCGCGCTCATCGCCGCCGTCGCGTGGGGCGTCACGTTCGCCAAGCTGGCGCCGCCCGAGGAAGAAGAGAAGGGCCTGAGCATCGTGCTGCTGCCCGACCTGCCCCCGCCCGCGCGCCTGGCGGGACCGCTGCCGACCCAGCCGCCGCCGGTCGATCCGGAGCTGCAGGAGGACATCGCGGCCCAGGTGGCCATGAACACCGCCGACATGGAGCCGCTGGCTGAAAACGACAAGGTCGCCATGGAGTTCGTCAACGAGCTCAACAAGACGCTTCAGCAGCTGGCGGAGGGCGACATCGACGACCGGGCGCTGCTGCAGAAGGCCGCCGAGCTTGAGCAGGCGCTGGAGCAGATGGGCACCGACAGAGCCGCGCAAGAGGCGCACGAGCAGATGGCGGAGAACCTGGAGAGGATCGGCACCGAGGTCGAGAAGCAGGCCGAAAAGATCAAGCAGGAAGAGCTGCAGGAGCTGGGCAAGCTGCTGGAGGAGCGCAAATACGAGCAGGCCTCAAAGAAAATGGAGGAGCTGCTCGAGAAGTTCATGAAGATGTCGCCCAAGGAGCAGGAGCGCATCGCCAAGCTGTTTGAGAAGCTGGCTCGCAAGTTCAGCTCCAAGATGAACAGGGACATGCAGAACCTGCGCAACAAGCGCGACCGGCTGGCCCGCAAAAGCAACGAGAAGAAGGGCGGCCCCAACAAGCGCGACCGCGACCGGCTCAACCGGATGAACAAGCGGCTGGATCGCATGCAGCGCAAGTACAACCAGAGAAACGCCAACAACCCCAACCGCAAGAACCTGGACCAGCTGACGCGCGAGCTGAAGAACCTGGCCGACCGTATGCGTCGCCAGCGCAAGCAGAACCAGCAGGCGCAGAAGCAGCGGGGCCAGAAAGGTGAGCAGAACCGGCAGCAGCAGCGCCAGCGCCGCCAGCAGCAGCAGGGCGAGCAGATGAAGCGGCTGACCGAGATGATGCGCAAGATGGGCAAGCAGAAGCGGCGCAACCGCATGCAGCGCATGGGCAAGATGCGGGTCGCGGACCTCAAAGAGCTGATGCGCCGGCGTCGCGGCATGCAGGGCAACGGGCGCAAGCGTCTGGAGCGCCTGGCGCGTGGCAAGCGCGGGCAGAAAGGCAACATGGGCCGCGCCGGTAAGGGCGAGGGCGATCCGAAGCGCGGCGTGGGCTGGATGAAGTCCAACAAGCCGCGCAACGACCGCACGTCCAAAGGTGGCGCGCGCGACGGCGAGGGCGCCGGACACGGGCGTGATCGCATGCTGCAAGGCAAGTTCACGGACATCAAAGGCAAGACGGTCGAGGACTTTGTCAGCGGCCAGAAGGGCGAGGGCCCGTCGCGCAAAGAGGTGCTCTACGGCGCCGCCAAGCAAGGCACGCGCGTCAAGGGCTATGGAAAGGTGCACATCGACTATTCGATGCGTGCGGCGCAACAGATGGATCGCGAGGAGCTCCCACCGGGCTATCGCGAGTACGTCGAAGAATACTTCCGCCTGATCAGGCGGCGGTAACCAGTACCCGGAGGCAACATGAGCACACAAAGCGTTGAAGAGCGCGTCGTCCGATTCAAGACCGATTACACGCGCCTGCGCGACGAGATCGGCAAGGTCATCGTCGGCCAGGAGGACATCGTCGAGGGCGTGATCATGGGCCTGATCGCCGGTGGTCACGTGCTGCTGGAGGGTGTCCCCGGACTCGGCAAGACCCGCCTGGTGCGGGCGCTGTCGGACGCGGTGCACCTGGACTTCCAGCGCATCCAGTTTACGCCGGACCTGATGCCGGCCGACGTCGTGGGCACGATGATGATCGCCACAGACGACCACGGCAACAAGAGCTTCGACTTTCAGAAAGGGCCCATCTTCGCCAACATCGTGCTGGCGGACGAGGTCAACCGCGCGACGCCCAAAACGCAGTCTGCGATGCTGGAAGCCATGCAGGAGCGCTCGGTGACCGTGGGCAAGACGACCCACGTGCTGGCGCGGCCGTTCTTTGTGCTGGCGACCCAGAACCCGCTGGAGATGGAGGGCACGTATCCGCTGCCCGAGGCCCAGCTGGACCGCTTCATGTTCAAGCTGAAGGTGAGCTTCCCCGACCGGGAGTCGCTGCACACGATCCTGGACCGCACGACCAACTTCGACGAGCCGACGGTGCAGCCGGTGCTGAACGCCGAGCAGGTCGAGACCATGCGGCACTTCGCGCTGGACGTCCCCTGCGAGCGCCACGTCATGGACTACGCGATTCGCGTCGTGCAGGGAACACACCCCGAGGAGAAGGGGTCGCCCAAGAGCACCGTGAAATATGTCCGGTATGGCTCGTCGCCGCGTGGCGCCCAGGCGCTGGTGCTGGCGGCCAAGGTCAAGGCGGTCATCGACGGGCGCTTCAACGTGGCGATCGACGACGTGCGGCACGTGCTGAAGCCGGCGCTGCGTCATCGCATGATCCTGAACTTTGAGGGTGAGGCCGAGGGCGTGAGCACGGACGACGTGCTGGACGACATCATCAGCGAGGTGCGCAAGTAAGTGGCCAAGCTGTTTGACGAGCAATTCCTGAGGCGGCTGGAGTACCTGTACCTGGTCTCCAAAAAGGTCATCTCCGGACGCCAGCGCGCTGAGCGCCGGTCCAAGAAGGTCGGCAGCGGCCTGGAGTTTGCGGATCACCGCGACTACAGCCCGGGCGACGACTTCCGGTATCTGGACTGGACCGTTTACGCGCGCATGGAGAAGATGCTCGTTCGGCTGCACGAGGAAGAGGAAGATCTGATGATCTACCTGCTCGTCGACTGCAGCCGGTCGATGTCGCTGGGCATCGGCGACACCCCCAAGTTCGAGCACGCCGCCCGCCTGACCGCGGCGCTGGCGTACATCGGGCTGGCCAACCTGGACCGGGTCTGCATCGTGCCGTTCTCGTCCAAGGTAATGGGCCGCATGCCGCCGACGCGCGGCAAAAACCAGATCTTCAAGGTCTTCAACTTTATCGAGGGCATCGAGCCGGGCGGCGTCACCAACATGGCAGACTCGCTGCGCGCCTTTGTGCACCAGAACAAGCGGCGTGGCATGGCGGTGGTGCTGAGCGACTTCTACGACCCCAACGGGTACGAGGACGCGATCAACTACCTGCGCTACAACAACTTTGAGCCGTTCGTGATCCACCTGCACGACGAAAACGAGATGAAGCCGTCGCTGCGCGGTGACCTGTCGATCGTGGATTGCGAGACCGGGCAGGTGCGCGAGATCACGATCACGCCGGCGATTCTGAAGAAGTACGAGAAGCTGCACGGCGAGTTCTGCGACCGCCTGGAGAAGTACTGCTCCGCGCGTCACGTCAGCTATTTCCGGACCCCGATTCAGGTGCCGTACGACGAGATCGTGCTGCGCATCTTCCGGGCGGGCGGCTTCCTGAAATGACGTTTACCGCCATGAGCCTGAGCATGTGGGGCACGCTGTTTGCCGGTATCGGCGCAGTGGTTGCCCTGCTGTATATGCTCAAGCTGCGGCGACGGCGGATCGAGGTGCCGTTTGGTCCGCTGTGGCAGCAGGTCCTGGCGGAGAAGCAGACCTCGTCCCTGTTCAGGGTCCTGAAGCGCTACTTCAGCCTGCTGTTGCAGCTGGCGTTTATCGCGCTGCTGTTGACGGCGATTGCAGACCCGATCTGGACCGGGAGCCCCCTCATCGAGCACCGCGAGCAGGTGGAAGAGGACCCGTACCACACGCTTTTGGTGGTCGACACGTCGGCGTCGATGGGCGCTACGGACGTCGAGGGTGGGCGCATGGCGGCGGCGCTGGACAAGGCGCACGCCATCGTGGACGCCATGCGAACCGGCGAGAGCATGATGATCGCGCGCATGGACCGCGACGTCACCGCGATCACAGACTGGACGATGGACCGGGACGCGCTGCACGACGTCATCACGGCGCTGCGGCCGCTGGATACCGGCACCAGTGTCGAGCCGGTCATGCAGTTTGCGCGCAACGCCGTGCGCGGATTGACCAACGCGCAGGTCGTCGTAGTGACGGACCGCGCGTTCTCCCCGCCGGACAAAGACCTGGCGCGCTCGATCAAGCTGCGCGTAGCCCCGGTCGGCGACACCAGCACCGACAACCTGGCTGTGTTGGACTTCAACGTGCGCTCGCATCTGGGTAACGCGCTGCAGTACGCGCTCTATTATCGGATCCACAACGCGTCCAAGAAGACGGTCGCGGCCACGGCCTACCTGTATAGCGACCCCGCCGGCACGGCGCGCACGCGCCAGGACTTCTTGAAGCTGGCGCCCGTTGGCGAGCCGATGGGTCTGACGCTGAAGCCCGGCGAGACGAAGGTGGTCGAGAAGATCGCGCTGACGCTGCAGGGCAGTCGGGCGGCCCTTTTTGTCGCGCCCACGAACCCCGCCGAGTTCACCGACGTCATGCCGGCCGACGACGCCGCATTTGCGGTGGTGCCGACCCGAAAAGAGGTCAAAGTGCAGCTGGTCGGCGCCCCGAACCTGTTTCTGCAGGCCGCGCTGAGCACGCGTAGCCACGTGGACGTGGTGCAGACGCCGCTGGCCGACTTCAAGAGCAGCGAGGGCTACGACCTGACCGTGTTCGACGGCGTCGCGCCCGAGAAACCCGGCAAGGGCAACCAGATCTACATCAACGCAGCGACAGGCGGCCTGCCCTACAAAGTGAGAAAGGGCGACGTGAAAGGCGGCAAGCTGAAGGTGCCGTCGGCGCGCCGCAAGCACGCGCTGATGAAGTTTGTGAAGTTTGTAGACTTGGACGTTGGACGCATTCTGCGGCTGAGAAAGGGCCGTGGGGACGTGGTCATGGCGCGCGGCAAGGGCGGCAAGCCGGCGATTTTGGCGCACTCGTCCGAGACGGGACGCTGGGTCGCGGTGGCCTTTGATCCGGTGGCGACGGAGTGGGTCGGCCATTACAGCTTCTCGATTTTCTTTGTAAACGCGATCAACTGGTTCTTTGCTGAAGAGGTGAAGCTTCTTCGCCCGTGGAGCCTGGCTCGGCGATGGGACGTGCGCGTGCCCTGGAAAGGCATCAGCAAGGTGGACCTGCTGACGCCGTCCGGCGAGAAGATCATGGCGCTGGTCGACGGTGGCGGCACCCTGGCGTACACCGGCGTCCGTGAAGGCATCTATGAGGTCCGCCATCCGTCGCCCAACAGCGCGGCGCAGCAGACCCCGATCGTGGTGGCCGCGGCGCTCAAGAGTGTCGACGAGTCCCAGCTGGAGGCGCGCGGCGACTACGACGAGTGGAAGGCGCCGCCGCCAAAGGTGGAGGCTGCGCCCGACATCAAGATCCTGGGCGCCAGCTTGTGGCAGCTCCTGGTGCTTCTGGCGCTGGCGCTGATGACGATCGAGTGGCTCACCTATCACAGACGGTGGACGGTTTAGGAGCATGATGCACTACCTGGCACGCGCCCGCATCCCGATGCTGAACCGCCAGCCGGCGGCAGTTCGCTTCGCCCTCCTAGACGGGCCACCAGCCCGCCGTCGTCGGCTGCCGCCGACTGGCAGTCCAGCATCGGGCGCCGGCTTCGCGCCAGGCAGCGCATCATGCTCCCCATGATGAAGTGGCTCAATAACCACCGCACTGCGGTCGGATATATCCTGGTCGCGGCGGTCTTCACCGGCGTTGGCCTGGCGACGCTGGAGCTGCTTCCAAAGCTCTCCGGCGAGCTGGCGGCGCGCGGCTACGAGATGCAGTCGCCCGAGTACCTGTGGCTGATGGCGCTGATCCCGATCCTGTGGTTCGTGCGACTGCACTCGCTGACCGACATGCCGTTCTTGCAGCAGATGCTCTCGGCGACGCTGCGCAGCGCGATGATCGTGGCGATGGCGCTGGCGCTGACCCAGATCACGCACGTCAGTCACGAGTCCAAAAAGGTCGCGACAGTGATGCTGGTCGATGTGAGCGAGTCGGTGCCCGACGAGGTGCTGACGGATGCGCACGAGCGGCTGCAGGCGCTGTGGGCGGCGGCAGGCGACGAGCATCTGGTGCGGCTGGTGACGTTTGCCGAGACCGCGCGGGTGGTGCCGCTGAACGCCGGGTCTGAGGGCAAGCTGGGGCCGATCGCGCGTCACAAGCAGGGTGTACTGGGCACGGACCTGCAGCAGGCCATGCGGCTGGCGTACGGCCTGTATCCACCGGGGCGCCACAAGCGCATGGTCATCGTGACCGACGGCAACGAGACGACAGGCAACGCGATCTCCGAGGTCGCGACGGCCACGCGGCTGGGCATTCAGCTGCACTACGGCACGCTGCCCGACCTGCAGCCCAAGCCCGAGATGATGGTCGTGGGCCTGGACGTGCCCGAGGACATCGAGCCCAACGTGCCGTTTGAGGTATCCGCGCAGCTGATCTCCAACCAGGCGGGCGCGCCGGCCCGGTGCACGCTGAAGGTCGACAAGCTGGTGGCGGGCGTTCAAAAGCTGGATGCCGAGCAGGGCGAGCAGACGATCGAGTTCGAGAAGGTTCGCGTCCGCGAGGGCGGCGAGCATGCTTTTCACGTGGACTGCGCGCCGCAGATGGCCGAGGGCGCTACCGAAGAGGCCGTGCGGACCAAGGATCGCTTTGCGTCCAACAACACCTTTGAGGTGACGCGCTTTGTGAAAGAGAAGCCGCGCCTGCTCTACGTCGAGGGCGAGAGCATGTACAGCCGCAACTTCAAGGCGGCGCTGAAGGACGACTTCCGCGTGGAGGTCCGCGGCTCGACGGGCATCCCGCGCACCCTGGCTGAGATGAAGCGCTTCAAGTCGATCGTGATCAGCGATGTGCCGCGCATCGGGACCTTCTCGCGGGAGAACATGACCAACCGGCAGATGCATCGCCTGCACGACTACGCCAAGGCCGGCGGGCTGCTGATCTTCACGGGCGGCCAGGACAGCCTGGGTCCGGGCGGCTACGGGAGCACCTATCTGGAGCGCCGCGTGTTGCCGGTCAAGCTGGAGGTCGAGCACGAGCTGGAGACCCCGCGGCTGGCGCTGGCCATGGTCATCGACCGCTCGGGGTCGATGAGCGGACAGAAGCTGGAGCTGGCCAAGAAAGCGGGACGCGCGACCGTGCGCGAGCTCGACAAGCGCGATCGGGTGGGCATCATCGCTTTTGACAGCGCGCCGCAGAAGCTGATTCGGATGACGCGGGCCAGCGCCAAGAGCAAGTTTGACCGCGCGCTGGGCAAGCTGAACGCGGGCGGCGGCACGGCGATCGGCGCGGCGCTCGAGGACGCATTTGAGATGCTCAACGGCGTCGAGGCCAAGGTGAAGCACGTGATTCTGCTGACCGACGGCCAGTCCAACCGCCAGGGCGTCCTCAACCTGGTCGAACAGGCGGCCCGACAGCGCATCACAGTCTCGACCATCGCGGTCGGCGCCGGGAGCGACCGCACCCTGCTGCGCAACATCGCGGAGGTCGGCAAGGGCCGCTTCTACTACACCAACAGCCCTGAGCAGATTCCAAAGCTGTTTGTCGATGAGACGCGAGAAGTGGCCGGCGAGTCGATCGTGGAGGAGCCCGTTCGCGCGGTGGTCAACAGCCGGTTCAAGAACCTGAAGTTCCTCCGCGGGCTGAACCTGCGCGGCTCGCCGCCGATCATGGGGTACGTCCCGACGCAGGCGAAGCGGCGCGCGGACGTGGTCTTCCGCACCACCGAGGGCGACCCGCTGCTGGCGCGCTGGAAGCAGGGCAAGGGCTGGGTCTACGTGTGGACCAGTGACATCAAGAACAAGTGGGGCCGGCGCTGGCTGCATTGGGGCGGCTTTGCTCCCTTCTGGCGCCAGCTGGTCAAGGACGGCATCCACCAGGAGAAGCGCGACAAAGAGTTCCCGATCGAGGTCGACGTGGCGCGCCACACCCTGCGCATCGCGACCGACGCGGTGGACGACAAGGACCAGTTCATCAAGGGCGTGACCAGCAAAGCCCGCATCACCGACCCGACCGGCAAGGTACACGAAGTCACCCTGACTCAGTCCGCCGCCGGGCGGTCCGAGGCGGAGCTGCCGGTGGACAAGTACGGCCCGTACATCGTGGACATCACGCATACCAAGGGCGAGCAGAAGCTGGCGACAAGCCGCGGCCGCATCGCCTATCCGTACCCCGAAGAGCACCTGCGCTTTGAGCAGGACTTGACGCGCATCGCCACCCTGGCGGAGATGACCGGCGGCCAGGCAAACCCCGCGGCGGCCTCACTGTTCGTGGTCAAGGGCCACGGCAAGACGCACCGCACCCCAGCCTGGCACTGGTTTCTGTATCTGGTGCTGGCCGCCTTCCTGCTGGACGTCTTCCTGCGCCGGGTCCGCCTGTGGCCCGGCAGCACGGTCAGGTGGGGCGGCGCGGCCTGACCGAGACCTGGTCAAGACCTAAACAGGCTCATGGAACGCGAAGGTGCGGCCGCTCGGATCCGTCACAAAGAAGGTCCGGTATCGCTGGCTGGGGGCCGGGCCGCGGCGGGCCGGGCCGAGGGTGTGGGCCGCGGGACGGCGCTTGGGGCGGCGAGTGAGCGCGTAGCCGGCCGCGAAGCCTCCCAGGTGGGCCATGAATGCGATGCCGGTGCTGCCGGCGCCCAGGATCCCAAAGAACTGGAAGGCCAGCCACAGCAGGCCAAACGTGAAGATGCTCATCGTGATCGGGATGAAGAGCGTGAACGGCGTGAAGAGCATGAGGCGCTCGCGCGGGGCCAGGACCATGGCGGCGCCCAGCATGCCGGAGATGGCGCCGGACGCGCCGACCATCGGGACCATCGTGGACGGATCGATCACGAGCTGTGCGGCGGCGGCGGCGAGACCAGCGACCGCATAGAGCGCCAGGTAGCGCCGGCCCCCCAGGCGCCGCTCGACGAGACGGCCGAAGAAGTAGAGGAAGATCATGTTTGCGAGCAGGTGCCAGATGCCTGCGTGCAGGAACATGCTGGTGAAGACCGTCGCAAGCTCGGACAGCCCGAAGTCCGCCGTGAAGCGGCCCGGCACGAGGCCCCAATTGGTGAAGAAGGCGTTGAGGTCGACGCCGAAGAGCGCCAGGGCGGCAAAGACGCTGACGTTGGCGATGATGAGCTTTCTGGTCACGGGCATGGGTCAACTCCTGGCGAAAAAGGTAGGCCTCGCCTCGGGATGCGCAACCCGGGGCCGTGCAACATTCTTCCCCAAGTTGAGGTATCCGTGAGTACGTGCGGATCCTCTTCATTCAGAACAACGCGTTGGACGAGTCCCAGGCGCTGATCGAGCTGGGCGCTTATCTCAAGCGCCACGGGCACGTGTGCAGCCTGCTGTTGGACCGCGAAGAGCAGGATCTGGTGGCCGCCGCCCGGCGGGTAGAGCCGGACCTGATCGTGATCGCGGCGTCCATGCTGAATCACTGGTGGGCACGCAGCGTGGCGGTTCGGCTGCGGGCGCTGGCAGCGCCTATCGTGATGGGCGGAACCGCGCCGACCCTGTACCCCAAGCTGTTGGAAGCGGCGGACGTTGACTACATCATTGCAGGGGAGGCCGAGGGGCCGGTGCTCGGGCTGATCAACGCGCTGAGCGACGGCGCCAAAACGGGCGATGACCTGGGTGTGGCCGGCCTGTACCGGCACGGCGCGGACGGGTGGATCGGTGACGCCGCCGCGCCCGGGGTCAGCATGACCGACGTGCCATGCGCCGATAAGGACATCTACTACCAGCGCTATCGCTTCATGCGGGAGTTTCCCTTCAAGCGGTTTCTGACCAGCCGCGGGTGCCATCATCGGTGCCAGTACTGCTACATCTCAAAGCTGAACAAGGTGCAGCCGCGCGAGAAGGGCCGGCGCTGGACGCGACGAAAGGCCCCCGAACAAGCGGTCGAAGAGGTCGCGCTGGAGGCCGCGAAGGGCCCGCTGAGCCACGTGCATTTCTCGGACGACCTCTTCACCAACGACGCCGGCTGGCTGGCCGAGTTTGCGCCGCTGTATCGCGATCGTGTGGGCATTCCGTTCACGTGCAACACCAGCGCGGAGCTGATCGATGAGGGCGTCGCCGAGTCGCTGGCGGACGCGGGCTGCTTCGCGATCGGGTTTGCCGTGGAGACCGCCAGCGAGCGCCTGCGCAACAAGGTGCTGAAGAAGGGTGTCAAAACCGAGCACATGCTTGCGGCGGCCGGGCACCTGCGCAAGCAGGGCATTCTGCTGGCCACGTTCAACATGATCGGGCTGCCGGGCGAGACGGTGGACGAGGCGATCGAGACGGCGCTGCTGAACACGGAGCTGGGCACGCGCTTTGTGCGCCTGGGCTTTGCGTTTCCCATGCCCGGGACCGGCATGTGCGACTACGCGATCGACAACGGCTTCATGCCGCCGGACTTCCCCCAGCACTTTGCGTCGCCGGATTATCGCTACAAACCGGGACCCCAGTTTCCGACGGACGAGCACCGGGAGTTTACCAATCTCTTTGTGATGTTTCGGGCGCTTGCGGCGAACTCGGGGGTGCTGCCGCTGGTGCGGCGCGCGCTGGGTGTGCCGGTGCCGAGAGCCGTTCAGCAGATCCTGACGCTGCAGGGGAGCTGGAACGAGAAACGAAACTTCCGAATCCCGGTAACCGCGGGCCTGAAGTTCTTTGCGAAGGTTGGGCGCCCAGAATTACGCGCCACTAACTTTCCAGCGTTGATATAATGGGCAGCCGGTTGGAGAGGCCGCTATGAAAGCATTGATTGTAAATCCGTACACTGAGACGGATCGCACCGCCGGGAAGTTCAAGAACTTCCTCGAGGCGATGCCACCTATCAGTATCGCCTATGTCGCCGCAGCGCTCGAAGCTGCGGGGATCCCCGTGGCCTGTTACGACGACTTCGTCAACGGCGGCAGCCTGACTGAGTTCGAGGCGTGCGTGCGCCGCGAGAAGCCCGACATCATCGGGTTCTCCAACGTCACGCCGACAGCGCCGGGCGTCACGCGCCTGAGCAGCTTCTGCCGGGCCCGCTTCCCGGACATCAAGCTGATGCAGGGCGGTGTGCACGCCACCGTGTTCTCGCAGCGCCTGCTCGAAGAGGGCGAGGCCGACTACATCGTGCACAACGAGGGCGAGGTCACCGCGGTGAACCTCATCAACGCCCTGGCCAACGGGGACAACCTGGCCGACGTCAAAGGCATCAGCTGGATGGCCGACGGCGAGTACGTGCGCAACCCCGACCAGCCGATGATCACCGATCTGGACACGATCCCGTTCCCCGCGTGGCACCTGCTGCCGTGGGAGCGCTATCGCTTGTTCAACTTTGCCCGCGTGGCCACACCGTCCACGCTGGTGCTCGGCAGTCGCGGCTGCCCGTACAAATGCAACTTCTGCAGCCTGACGGTGATGGGTCACACGCGCCGCAAGCGCTCAATCGGCAACCTGGTCGACGAGTGCGAGTACATGTGGGACCGCTACGGCATGAAGCAGATGGCCTATGTGGACCCGATCTTTCCCATCTCCAAGAAGGAGGCGCTGGCCTTCCGCGACGAGGTCCTCAAGCGCGGCCTGCAAAAGCACCAGGTCTGGACGACCGAGACCCGCGTAGACCTGATGGACCTCGAGACCGTCGACGCCATGTACGAGTCGGGCTGCCGCCGCGTCATGTTCGGCTTCGAGACGGGCGACCAGGAGACGCTGGACGCGATTCACAAGGACTTCGAACTGGCCCAGGCCTATGAGGCCGTCCGTCTGTGCAAGCAGGTCGGCATGGAGGTGATCGGGTTCTTCATCATCGGCTCGCCCGGCGAGACTGAGCGGTCGATCAACATGACCATCGACTTCTCGTGCGATCTGGGCATCGAGTTCGCCAAGTACACGTGCTTTGTGCCGTACCCCGGGACGCCGATCTACTACGACTTCATCAAGGATGGGACCCTCAAAGAGCCCGAGATCCACGACTTTGCGCGATATACGTCCTATCCGACGGACGACAACCCGGCGATCTACGTGACGAAGGGGCTGACGCAGGACCAGCTGATGGCGCTGCAGAAGAAGGCGTTCCGCAAGTTCTATCTGCGGCCGTCGATGATCTACAAGCACATCGTCGAGATCCGCGCTCTGAACGTCAACGACATGTACAACGGCCTGCAGTTGGTGTTCGCCCCCAGCTAGGCTTACATTCTCCGCAAGACATGCTCGCAACAACACTGACCACCCTCTTGTTGAGCACGACCGATCCCATCGGCTGCGGTCTCGTCGTCGAGGGTCACAACGAGCTTGGCCAAAACCACGTCGAACACACCGGATATGGCGGCACCTCGCTGGGCGTCACCGGCTATCGGCTCACCCGCAACAGCAAGAGCGTACGCACGTGGGCGCCCGCGCGGTCGCGCCTGTCGTCGTTGACCTGGCGTCCGACAGGCGGCAAGACCGCGACCTTCACGTGTACCCAAAGCCAGGTGCCCAAGCCGACAGCCGAACCCCGGCGAGTCCCGGTCATGTGCCTGGTCGACACCAGCGTCCTGACCTGGGGCATCGATCACGTGATGCTGGAGCACGACGGCATCAGCTTCAGCGTCATGGCGCGCGCGCACGAGCTGCGTATGTCGGCCGAGTCGCCGGCGCTCGGCTTCGTGGGCGTGTGGGCCAACGACGAGGTGCCTACCGGCAACCCGCGCACCCTCGACGTGGGGCGGCACGTCATCACATGCTGGCGCCTCTGAGCCGCCGCGCATGATGGTCGCGCTCTCGGTGGCCGTTATGGTCGCGGTGCTGGCCCTGGCGGCCGATGCGCTGCGCACGCGTACGGTCACGGCAGCACGATGGGAGTGGGCCGCTGTGGCCGCGATCACGGCAGTGGCCGTAGCGATGCGCGCGCTGTGGCTGGCGCAGTCCTCGCTGGAGCATCTGGAGGCCAGCTACCTGTTCGAGGCGATCAAGCCCGCCGGGCTGTGGGACATGTTCACGAGCCGGCAGTCCGCCGAGCAGATGCACCAGCCGCTGTATCCGCTGATCTTGCGGGGCTGGGCGCGGATCAGCTTGTCCGAGGCGTGGCTGCGCACACCGTCCGTCATCATGACCGCGGCGTGCGTGCCGCTGGTGTGGAGCCTGGTGCGGGACGAGCTGGGCGCCGTGGAAGCGCTGGAGGCCGCCGCGCTCACCGCTGTCGCGCCACTGCTGGTCTGGTACGGCCGGGACTGCACACCGTACGCCCTGCTGGCGCTCATGTCGCTCACAGCCGTGGTCAGCGCTCGGCAGCAGCTGGCGTCGCCCTCGCGATATCTGGCCGTGCGGACGGGCGTTGCCCTGGCGCTGGCCTTCTACACGCACTTTCACGGCGGCTGGGTCGCCATCACGGTCGGTCTCTGGCTGCTGATCACCCTGCCCGCCCCCCGGCGCGGCTTCTGGGAGACGACGGCGGCCACGGCCGTGCTGTGCCTGCCGTGGGTGCCGGCTCTGTTCAACAAGCTGCTGGTCAGCGTTCAAGGGCTGACTGAAGATCGGCCGATCATGCAGTACAGCCACCGCCTGGACGAGGCCGCGAGCGAGGCGCTACGGGTGCTTGTCGGGGGACCGACGCCGGCCTGGGCGCTCTGCCTGGTCGCCATCTTGATCGGCACGATTTACCTCTTTCAGCGCAAGAGTCGGCTGGCGTGGCTGATCACGATCGCGGCGGGCATCGGGCTGCTGGCCGAGCTGCACATCGCGTGGCAGCTGCAGCGCAGCAAAGGCATCCTGTACATCGACATCCGGCACTACATCTACCTGGCGCCCCTGCTGCTGATCCCGGTCGCCGCCATGCGTCGGCATGTGGTGTTTGCGGTCGTCCTGATCCTGCAGCTGTGGGTGTCCGGGCCCATGGTCACGTCGCTGGAGAAGCCGGACGTGCGACGCGCCGTCGAGTACATCCACAAGTACGCGGCCGTGCCGACCAACGCCATCGCCTTTCTGCCGGCGCCCTGGTACCAGCCGATCGTCGAGTTCTACCTGACCGGACCGTGCCCGGACCTGGTGCACGGGCGAAGTCGCGAGGGCTGGTGGCAGCTGAAGGACTGCTACTTCTCGGAGGAGCCCATCGCCAACTCGGTTTATGGGTACCCGCCCGATCCCGACCGCGTGTGGGCCAGCGCGCGCCGCACGCAGCTGGATCAGTTCTGGGTGATCGAGATCCGCGACCACCGCTTTGGGTTGCCCGTACCGCCGACCGAGCCGCAGGAGCGCTTCATGTGCTGGAAGGGCGCGCAGAAGGCGCTGGTGGGGCGGCGTGAGTTCGGTCCGTGGGTGACTGTGCACGTCTATGACCGCGCAAAACTGCATCTCGGCGGGCCCCCGCCACCGGCGCGAACCGGCCCCGCCAGAACGGTGACGGCCGCCGAAGCGTGGGAACAACCCTGCGCAAGTCGTGGTAGTGTCAGCGGACCCTGAGCATCAGACGCAGGAAGAGGGGAGAGCCTTGGACGTACTGCTCATACAGCCGCCCAAGAAATACTGGCCGTTCGTGTCGGCCGACGACAACTTTGTAGTACCGCAGGCGCTCGTTTATCTGGGCGCGGCGGCGCGCACAGTCGGGCTGGACGTGGCGATCATCGACTGCAACCCGGTCAAGATGGGCTGGCGCACGCTGGCCGACACGATCAAGACGCACAAGCCGCGCATCGTCGGCATCGGCGAAAACCACGCCCTGTACAGCCACGAGGCGTTCAAGGCGTTTCGTATGGTCAAGGAGGTGTCGCCCGACACCTTCACCGTGGCCGGCGGCGCGCACTTCGCCCACCTGTACCAGACGGCGCTGAAGGACCCGGCCGTGGACTACGTCGTCTTCGGCGAGGGCGACATCACGTTTCAGGAGCTGTGCACGCGTCTGGTCGGGCACAAGAACGGCGGATACCCGGACGTCAGCGATATCGCGGGTGTGGGCTACGAAGAGGACGGTGAGGTCAAGTCGACGGGCTCGCGGCCGCTGCTGCGCAACCTCGATGTGCTACCGATGCCGGCCTACGACCTGATCCCGATGGAGCTTTACGGCACCAGCAAGTACCTCTTCAGCCCCGGCGGCGCCACCATCCAGCACAGCCGCGGCTGCACATTGAGCTGCTCTTTCTGCGCGTGGTGGACCCAGTTCGGCAACCGCAAAGAGCGCGCGGACGGCAGCGCATCCCTGACGCCACGATGGCGCACGTTCAGCGTCGACCGCCACCTGGAAGAGGTGGAGCTGCTGGTCAACCGCTACAACAAGAAGTGCATGATGTACGTGGACGCCTCGTTCAACATCAGCCCAAAGTGGAACGAGGAGTTCAGCGACGAGGTCGTGCGCCGCAAGCTGCCGATCAAGTGGTTCGCCTTCATGCGCGCCGACGCGATGCTGCGGGACCACAAGAACGGCATTCTGGGCAAGCTGGTCGAGGCCGGCATGGCGCACATCTGCATCGGTGTGGAGCGCGCCGAGGACACGGATCTCGCCGCCTGGAACAAGTCGCGCTACAGCAACTCGGATACGCGGCGGATCTTCCAGATCCTCAAGGACGAGCACCCGTCGGTCTTTCGCCAGGGCACGTTCATCGTGGGCACGCGGGACGAGACCAAGGACAGCATGTGGCAACAGGCCGAGCTGGCCAAGCAGCTGGACCTGGACTATCCGGCGTTTCACCCGGTCACGCCGGTGCCGGGCACGGCGGTCTACGAGCAGGCGCTGGCCGAGAAATGGGTCGACGGTGAGGACTTCAAGAGCTTTGACTGGATGACGCCCGTGATGCCCAGCAAGTACCTCTCGCGCGATGAGATCGCGTGGGAGATCTACGAGATGAACAAGCTGCTGGTGACGCCCAAGTGGCTGTTCAAGGGGCTCACGGCAAAGGAGCCGTACCGCCGCCACATGTACCTGTGGTGGGCCAAGGTCGCGGCCGCGATGACCATCGATCTGGCGAAGAAGCGGGTCAACCCGTTCAAGACGCGTGACTACATGAATCTGGTTAAACCCGCGTGGTACGACCACTAGACATACACGTCAGGCGAGGCGACGCCGAATTCGAGCCGGTGACCGACCTGTGGTCCGGCGAGCTCGACACTCGAAACAGCGCATTTGCCCAGTATCTGTCCGACCTGTCAGAGGCGGCACGCGGCGGTGAGATCGCGCTGCGGTTTCCGCCGCACAAGACGCCGCAGGTCTCTGAGCCGGGCGCGTGGAACCTGGTCGGTGACGTCGCTTTCAGCCGTGAGTATCCGCTGAGCTGGAACTACCTGGACCCGCGCTCGCCCAACTACGACCTCAAGCAGTTCTCCAAGCACCTGTACCTGCACCGAATGCGGCGGTGGTTTGAGGAGGTGCCCGCCGGCGCGCCGGTACTGGACCTTGGAGGCGGCATCGGGCGCTTTGCGCAGCTGTGGCTGGAGCGTGGGCATGCGGTGACCCTGGCAGACCCCAACGAGTCCGCGCTTGTGATCGCGTTGGGACACCTGGCGCGCACGGGCGGGCGCTTCGACCTGTGCCACCTGGCCGCCGAGGACCTGGCGCCGCTCGCGGACGAGTCGTTTTGGGCGGTGACAGCGATGGAGGTGTTCTGCTATCTGAGCGACGCGGCCGAGGGTATCGCCGAGGCGGCTCGCGTACTGCGACCCGGTGGCGTGCTGATGTGCTCCGTGGAGTCCCCCGTCGGCACGCTGAACCCGGCGCAGTCGCACTCGCGCGAAGAGATCGAGGCCGTCATGGGCACGACCGAGCTGCGCGTCGACGGCGACATGTGGGTCAAGTACTTCACCAGCGACGGCTTGCGCGCCGCCATGGAGAGCGCCGGGCTGGAGGTCGAGTTGGTGTTCGGCACGCATTACCTGCCCGATGGGCCCATGCACGCGCTGGTCGACTTTGATCGTCTCAGCGACCCGAACTACGAGCAGGCGCTGCTGCAGCTGGAGACCTTGCTGGAGGGCAGCGACCGGTGGCACAACGCCGCACGCGCCTGGGCTGCCGTGGCTCGAAAGCCCGGGCGTTAACTACCGCCCCTGGCGAGCCCCACGAGCGCGTCTGGACGCAGCGCAAAGGCCTGGTTGACCTCTACACGGCTCGCGCACCAACAGGTCGGACAGCGGGCCGGACTGAGGCGCGTGAAGGCCTCCCTGAAGCCGTAGTCCAGCGCTGAGAACGCCTCTTCGTACTCGCCCATGCGGCCGCAGATCATCACGCGCCCGTCGGAGTCCACGCGCACGAACAGCTTGCTGCCCGCGCACGGCAGCGCCGCGCCGTTGGGCCAGGCCCGCAGGTACCTGAGTGCGCTTACGGAGTTGGCTATCGGGGCGCCCTTCTCTTTTTCGGCGATCAGGTGGTCGATCGTCTCCCGGTAGCGGCCCAGCGGCGGCGCCAGCGGGTTGACCTCGTCGCTGCCAAGAAGCCGATGCTCGGCCGGCTGGAAGAAGACCTCGATGCGCTCTCGGCGGGCGATGTCCAGCAGCGCGTCCTCGGCGCCGATGCTCTCGCCGGAGACGACCGCGCTGAGCCGGATCTTGATGTGCGGGTGGTCGTGCGCAGCCCGAACGGCAGCGATCGCCGCGTCAAAGGCGCCGTCGCCACGGATCCGGTCGTGGGTGACGTGGTCGCCGTCGATGCTGATCGTCATCCCGTCGATGGCCTTGAGGCGATCCATAAACTTGGGCACCAGGGTGCCGTTGGTGTTGACGTTGACCTTGAAGCCGTGGGTCTTGGCCCGGTTGATCAGGTCGAAGATGTCCTTGCGGATCAAGGGCTCGCCGCCGGTGAAGATGACTCGCCGCGTGCCCATCGCAGCCATCTCGTCCAGCATCGAGATCAGCTCGTCGGTCTTGAGCGTCCTCCCTCGGCCGTCCCAGCGGTCGCAATAGGGGCAGGAGTAGTTGCAGCGGTTGGTGACGACCATCGAGACAACCAGAGGAATCCTGGCGCCGAAGAAGCGGGCGTCCATGAAGGACTTGCCCATACCCAGCGTCTCTGCGATGTTCATCGGCCAGATCATACCATTCGAAGGACTGACCCATGAGTGACCTGACAAACCTGCCGGCCGACATCACCGCCGAGGACTTCTTCTACGAGCACCTCGCTGAGGAGCTGGCGGAGGTCGAGCTGCCCGACGGGCTGGGCGCCGACCGCATGCAGTTCAACGTGACCGGCGACGAGGGCATCGAGCTGCACATCGGTATCGACGAGGACGGTGACCTGACCATCGAAGAGGGCCAGGCGGATGCGCCACCCATCGCGGTGACCACGTCCTGGGACCACTTCTACTCGATGATCGCGGGCGAGCTGCGCGACCGCATCCGGGAGGTCACGGGCGGCTTTGAGTTGACTCCGCGCCACCTGCGCCGGACGTTTCTGCCAGAGGCCAAAGTGCAGCAGATCAAGGGCCTGAGCGGCGACATCCAAGTGAAGATCCACGACGCCGACACCGGCGAGGATACGGTGGTGACCGCCACGCTCGGTGGTGGCGCCCCCAACCTGGACTCGCCGTCCTGCTCGGTGGGCCTCGACGTGCCGACGTTGCTCGAGATCGCGTCGGGTCGTCAGAACCCGCAACAGCTTTTCATGGCCGGCCAGGTGCGCATCGACGGCGACATGGGTGTGGTGCTGGGGCTCGTGGGGATCCTCTCCGCCCGGTAAGGCCTTGACAATCTGGATCCGATCCTTACAATCCCTGCACCCTGAATTAGGGCTGGGGCATGGCCGGTCGGGTATCTGAACAAGTAAAAGAAGACATCAAGCGCCGTACGAGCATCGTCTCGGTTATCGGCGAATACGTCACCCTCACGAAGAAGGGGCGCGACCATAAGGGGCTGTGTCCGTTCCACGGGGAGAAGTCACCGAGCTTCGTCGTGCACGAGGCTGAGGGATACTTCTATTGTTTCGGGTGCCACGTGAAGGGAGACGCCATCAGCTTCTTGATGGAGCACGTCGGCTACTCATTCATAGAGGCGCTTCAGAACCTGGCGGACCGCTGCGGCGTCGACCTCGAGCTGGAAGAAGAGGAGCCGCACATCCGCGCGCGGCGGCGAGAGCGTCGAGAGGCTCGCGAACGATACGCCGAGGTGAACGCCAAGGCGCTTGCCTTCTTCAAGGCGCAGGTACAAGACCCGGCCGCGCAGGCCTACTTGGAGAAGCGTGGCCTGACCCCGGAGACGGTCGAGCGCTTTGACGTGGGGTTTGCGCCGGACGGCTGGGACAACCTGGCGCGCGCGCTGGCTCGCGAGGGCTTCTCGACGGTCCGCGACTCCGTGGCGGTGGGTCTGCTGGGGCAGCGCAGCTCCTCGGGGCATTACGACAAGTTCCGAAATCGGGTGATCTTCCCGGTCTTCGGCGCGCTGCGTGGCGAGGTCATCGGCTTTGCGGGTCGGACGCTGTCCACCGACAAAGAAGACGCAAAGTACGTCAACTCCAGCGAGTCCGAAGTTTTCCACAAGGGTCACTGCCTGTACGGGCTGTACCAGGCGAAAAAGACGATCCGCGATCGAGGCTATGCAGTCGTCGTCGAGGGCCAGATCGACGTGGTCACGCTGGCGCAGGCAGGCGTTGGCGCCGTGGCATCGATGGGAACATCGATCACAGAAGATCAGTGCTTGTTACTAAAACGGTTTACGTCGACTGTCCACTTGGTGTACGACGGCGATTCCGCGGGGCGCGAGGCGGCGATTAAAGCCATCGTATTGCTGCTTCGCGCGGGTTTGACGGGCCGTGTGGCTCTGCTTCCCGAGGGATCGGATCCGGACGACCTCGTTCAGAAGCAGGGTGTGCAGGCTTTGGAGGCGCTGATCGAGGCCGGTATGCCGTTGTTTGACGCGTACATCGAAGACGCGATGACCAAATACGACGGGTCCTATCCCAGCAAGGCGCGAGTCGTTCAGGACATCGCCCCGGTCTACGCGCTGCTGGAGTCAAAAGAGGAGCGCAAGCTCTATCGCCGCAAGCTGGATCGCCGTCTGGACGTGCTGGAAGCGGACATGGATGCGTGGCTGCGTGGCCGAGAGCCGGCGCAAGTGCGCTCGATCAACGACGGCCAGCGGTCAGGTGGTGGGCGTGCCCCGGCGCCGGAGCGCCTGATCCTGAAGTTGGTGCTCAAGTACCCGCAGCTGCTGATGCACTGGGAGGCGCTGAAGGGCCAGGAGACGCTGACCAGCGACGGAATCGCCGATGTCCTCGAACATGCGACGGCCATTTATAAAGAGCACGATCGCCTCGACGTTCTGGCATTGCTGACGCGGTTGACCGACAACGGCATGGACGCGCACAGCCGAGGCGTGGCGCAGATACTGAACGAAACAGACGACATCTTCGAGACAGAACACGAGCGAGCGTTTATCGAGACAGCGAATCAGCTTCGGGCCCTTGCCGATCGGCGAAACCGGAGCATTGTTTACGAAAAAATCGCAGCTACTGGCTCCGTGAAAGAGCAATTGGTAGCCGCGAGGGCCGCGACAAAGAAAAAGGTTCGCGAGTAATGGCTATAAGTAGGTAGTAGACGTGGCAAGCCAACAGGAAGTCCTTGAAGCACTGATCGCCCAGGGTAGAAAGAAGGGGCACTTGACGTATGACGACGTCAACAAGCTCATCCCTGCCGATACGTTTGGTCCCGATCAGGTCGATGATCTGCTCGTGGCGCTGGGGCGCAATAACATCAAGGTCCTCGCCAAGGGCGACAAGTCCAAGGCGCCAAAGCCCGAAGAAAAGAAGGCCGGCGGGTTGATGAAGCCCGGCGACAAGCGCGAGGACTTCAGCGACTACCGCACGAACGACCCGGTGCGCATGTATCTGCGCAAGATGGGCTCGGTGTCACTGCTGACTCGCGAGGGCGAGATCGAGCTGGCCAAGCGCATCGAGGAAGGCGAGCGCAAGGTGCTGGCGGCCATCATCTCGACGGACGTGTGCATCGCGGAGATGATCGACGTCTACGACCGGCTGGTCGAGGGCCGCATCAACATCAAAGAGGTGGTCAAGAGCTTCGAGGTGCACGAGGACGGCGTCGACGCGGCAGCCATGACGAAGGCCAGCGCGCTGCGGCGGCTGGAGCGCGTCAAGAAGTGCTACGAGGACAACCAGAAGTTTGCGGCCAAGATCGATGACAAGAAGCTGACGCAGGCGACGCGTCGCCGAAACGAGCGCAAGGTCGAGAAGAACGCGACGGAGATCACCGAGACGCTGGGGCAGGCCAACCTGAACCGCAAGCTGGTCGACAAGGTCGTGCAGGAGCTGAAGAGCCTGGTTCGCAACGTCATGAAGGCGGAGCAGGAGATCAGCGAAGTCCAGCGCCGCGTCAGCATGAAGTTGGAGAAGATCAAGGACGTCGGGCGGCTGCTCGAGAAGGACCCCGAGGCGGCCAAAAAGACGGTG
>CAZJHX010000083.1:0-47257 GCA_964545715.1 uncultured Myxococcales bacterium | reverse complement strand
CCGAGGAGGCGACCATCCCACCGGTTCTTCAGATCGTTGTCGACGCCGACATGGCGCAGCTGAGACGCCGCGGCGACCGTCAGCAGGGCGCAGGCGGGCAGCAGCGCGCGGTTCAGAAGCGCACCCGACCGTTCAGCGAGACGTGGCGCAGGCCGTCAAAGCGCCGAAGCGCGCTGTCGTCACCACCCCCGTTCCACACCACGCCCAGCCCCAGCTCCAGGGCATCCGCATACAGCCAGGTCAGCGCGCCGGTCGCCAACCACCCGTCAAAGTCCGTAAGGCACCCGCCCTGCAGCGCCAGGTTGTCCAAGATGCTCCAGCGGGCGACGAAGAACCCGTAGTCGCGCACGTCTGACATCTGCCGCTCGGTCATGAAGCCGTGCAGCCACTGGGCGCTCAAGCTGACCGGCCCAAACGTGCGGTCCAGGCCGACGATGACCTTGACGATCGGCTCGCCGTCCTGCACCTGGACGCTCGGTAGCGGGTCGGGCAGCTCCGACAGCGTCCCAAGCTTCACCAACGTCTCGATCTGCGCCCGAGAGGTGGTCACGGTCGTCTGGTCGGGAAAGATCACCGCGCCCTCCACCCAACCGCCGATCTCCCAGAACAGCTCACCACGATACTCCACCCCGATCACGTGCTGCAGCGGGTACTCCAGCGGCACGGCCACATCCACGCGCTTCTGGTCCGTCTGAAAGCCGGTGATCACGGCCTGACCACCGCCCTGAGGCAGGCTGTCGCGCCCGCGAAACCAGCTGACTGCCAGGTCACCGAACCCGGGCGTCCAGGACAGCCGCGCACCCAGCCCGATCTCGGCGATGTCGGCGTCCGGCACGGCCACGCGATAGGTGATCTGGTCGATGCGCGCCTCGTCAAAGGTCTGGTCCAGCACGTCGTCGGCCGTAGGGGCGATGACCAGGCCGGCGCGAGGCAGGGCGGCGGGAAAGAAGAACGGCGCCGCGATCAGCTGCAGCTGCACCGATCCGCGATGCACCGCCACGCTGGCCATCGGCGCGCCCAGCCGCCCGTCCAGCGACAGCGGGTTCTCGAGGTCGCGCGGGCTCACCGCATCCGCGACGTGGATGCCGTCCGCCACACCCCACCGCACCTTCTGAACGCCCAGCCGCACATCGCCGCTAAGAGCGCCCGTCCAGCTCAGCTGCATCCAGGCGTCGTGCAGCCGCCAGGACAGCGCCTGAGCAGTGTCCGACTGCGTGTCTTCCAGCTCCAGGGCCGGCGCCGCACCGTGCAGCCGCAGATCGGCCGCCCCGCGCACCGAGACCGCGTCGCCGAAGCGAGCCGCGACCCAGCCACCGAAGACGCCGGTGTCGCCCAGGTCCAGCAGCGCGCCGCCGTCGGGATTCAGACGCAGGTTCAGCTCGACACGACCGCCGCCCTCGACGGCCGCGGCGCAAAGGGGCGCCAGCAACAGGAGGACAGCGATGCGCATCAGCGGTGCTGCAGCCTGGAGACCGTGAACTGCGCGTCGGTCAGGCCGGCGCTCAGGTTCAGCGCCGTCACCCGCGCGCTGGTGCGGCGAGCGCGCGCCACGTCCTCAACGTCGATGGCGTGGGCGATCCTGCGGCCGTCCACCACCCGAAAATCCGACAGGCTGACCCGCCGAATGACCTTCCCCGTCGCGTCCAGATACTCCAGCCGCTGGACGAGATCGCCCGCACCGACCCACATCATCACGACCGCGTGCTTGTGCGCGGCGCTGTCCCGCGGCGTCAACTTCAGCCGCGTCAGCGACTCGCTCGGGGGGCGCCCCGCCACCGCGGCCCGATAGTCCGTGGCAAAGCGCGTCCGGGTGACGTCTTCCAGCGTGAAGTCCGTACCGACGAACGCATCACCGCGCCGCTGTCCGACCACGCGCCGAACCCGCCCGTAGGCCGGCAGATACAGATGCACGCCCCCATCGGCCGACGCCAGAACCGCGACGCCCGCCAGCCGCGCCGGACTGGTGATTCGCGCCAGGCGCTGCTTGGGCCCCTTCTGCAGAATCTCCAGAGTACGTCTCGCCTGGGCGCCGTGACGGTCGGTCACGGTCACGTCCATGACCACGCGCGCGTTCTGCATGCGGTCCGCGGCAGCATCCACCGCGGCAAGCCAGGCGTCGCCGTCGCGCTCTGCACCGCCCATGCACCCCGATAGGATCAGGAGCGCTGTGAGCACTATTGGGCTCGGGTGGCCGTCAGATCCAGCGTGATGTCGCAGGGGTCCGCGGTCAGCACCGGGCAGCTGTCCTCGCCGTCCTCGTCGCGCCAGTTGGCGGAGTTCAGCGTGATGCTGCCCGAGACGGTGTCCGCATCGACGATGGTGAGGCTGCCCGAGACCGTGACGTCCGCGACGCACCCGGGATAGGCCTCCGCGTCCACCTCGGTACCGTCGCTCTTGGCGTCGGCAAACTTGATGGCGCCGGCGATGGACTCGTCCACAACCGCGTTGACCATCATCTTGCCGTACGGATCCGGGGCTGTGACCTCATAGCTCTTGGGCAGCGCCGAGTGAGACGGCAGCTCGGTGACAACGGCCCACGCGTTGGGCTTGCCCTCGGGCATGAACACGGCCTCCAGGGCCTTGTCGGTGCAGCCGTCGACCACCGCTGTCGTGGTCATCTGAAAGTTGCCGCCCTTGAAGTCGGCAGGTGCGAAATCGCCGGCCGCCTTCTCATCGTCGTCGCCGCCGCATCCGGCGATCAGAAAGACCGCGAGCACACACATTCGAGCCATCACCCACCCCTCTGGTTGTCAGGAACGGGTCGAGTGTAACCGAAAACGGCGAAGCGTCGAAAGCGCGCCCAGAAGCAGCAGAAGCATCACCGCCGGGGTCGATCGCGCGGGGCTCTGTGACGCGGAGCAGGTCCCCGGATCGCCGGGGTCGCCCGGGTCGTCGGTGTTGAAGAGCTCGTCCAGCCCAGTGCACCAGCGCAGGCCCTCAGTGGGCCACTCGTGCGCATCGTGGCTCACGCAATAGGCGATGGCCTCGACGGCGCCATCCACCAGGTTTCGGGCGCTGATCGTGTAGCAATACTCGTCGTCCAGCGCCCACGGCGGAGCGATCCTGAAGTCGAGATCACTCCAGAAGAACTGCTCGGGCGACACCGGCACCGTGCGCGGATGCGCCTCGAACAACACGTAGCGCAAAGAGGGCCCCGACGAGACGGAGATCGTCAGCGCCGGCGCCGGCAGGCAGCACCCGCTGTTACAGTTGGTGAGCGGGGCCAGCGCGACCGTCGGTCCCTCCAGTGGCAGGGTCTCGATGTCGGTGGCGAACACCTCGATCTCAGCCTGCATGCCGGGCGCGGTGATCGACACGTCGTAGTCGGTGTTCAACTCGAGCAGCGTCCGGGAGCGCCAGATCATCAACGAGGTCTCCGGGACCAGCTCCAAATCGCCCTCGATCGCGGTGCCGTCCAGGGCGGTGACCTTCCAGACGACCTCGTCCAGCCGGGCCCGGGCCTCGGTAGGTGAGAGCCCGAAGTTGCCTCCGCTGACCGGGATCACGCCCGCCTGAGGGATGTCCATGTAGCCGGGCGAGTTCACAAACCACACCGGCTGGGGGCGGGGTAGAAACGCGGGATCAGCCGCCGGCGCGCACGGGGACTGGTCGGCCAGGCCGGCGGTCAGCAGCGCGACGACCAGCAGGTTCATGCAGCGTGGGCAGTGCGACGGATCATGACCAGGATCAATAGCAGAAATACGGGCGCGGCGCTGCCGCCGGCGGCCCCGGTCGAGCCCAGGGTGCAGCCCGGCGTGTCACCGCGACGACCCTTGCCGGGGACGACGGGCGGCGTCATGTGATCGTCCTCGAAGTCCTCGTTCATGAAGTCTTCGGGCGTGCACCAGGGCAGCTCGGGGTTGTCGAAGAACAGGCGTGAGTGCTCTTCGCAGAACTCGATGGTGCGCACCTCATCGTCCAGCAGGCTGGTCGCAAACAGCTCAAAGCAATACTCGGACTGCTGCTGGTCGTACAGGGTGGTCATCTCAAACTGATCGATGACGTCCGCGATGTGGTTGGCGCCCGAGAGCATCGCGCCGTCCGTGTCGTAAGACCGCGCGGACAGCATCACCCACTGCGCGTCCAGCGCGTCCTCGGAGTCGGGATAGTCGTAGCGCAGGCGGATGCCCGGCATGCAGCACTTGGCGTTGCAGCTCTTGTTGGGCGTGGCGCCGAACAGCACGGGCTCGGCAAGCGGCGGCGCGACACCATCGGCGGTCGTAAACGCAAACTCGCCCTGCACGTCGGGGTGCTGATACTCGGTCCAGGTGTTGTCCAAAAAGACCGACACCGTGTACTGGGCGTTGGCCGCGAGCAGCGCGTCGGGCCGCCAGATGATGATCTGCAGCGTCTCGTCGACGGTCAGCGCTCCGGCGACCGGCTCGCCATCGGTGTCCGTCACGTCCACGTGCGCGGTCCCGTCAGGCGCGGTCTCGCCGCTGCCCCAGCCGCCCATGTAGGCCTTGATGCGCAGGATCCCGTCCGTGGGGATGTCCTCGACCAGCTCGGGCAGGTTGGCGGCCCAGTACGGCGGATCCGGCGGCGCAGCGGCCCCCTCGCCCATGGGCATGTCCGCAACGGCCGCCCGCGAGACCAGCAGCAGCGCCAGAAGCACGATCGGACGACGGCGGGCGGTCAGCAGAAGCAGCCCCAGCAGCGAGATCATCACGACAGCCGCCGCACCCGCTCCCGAGCGGCCACTGGCGGTGCAACCCGCGGCCTCTCTCGGCGCCGGCTCGATCAGACCGTCGATGAAACCAAAGCTGCCGATGCCGCACAGCGGCTGGTTCGGGGTGTCGAAGAACAGGCGGTCGTGCTGCTCGCAGTACTCCCAGGTCTGCACGTTCTCCGGGTCGATCAGGCTGCTGGCGGTGACCTGAATGCAGTACTCGTCGCGCGCCTCGGGAAAGAACATGGTGCCGGTGACGACGCCGTCCGTCACGTACACCGTGGTCTGCGAGACGATGTCAAAGTCCTCCAGCACGTACAGCTTGTAGACGGTCTGGCTGGCCGGCATCCCCTCGTCCGTGGGCGCCAGGCGCAGCGTGACCTGCGGGTTGCAGCACTGAGACGAGCACATGCGACTGGGAGTGGCGCCCAGCAGGGCGGGCTGGACGAAGTCGCCGACCGGCTCGGCCGCGATCTGCACGTCGAACTCCAGGTCGTCGCCGACCACGTCCCACATGTCGTCCTGCAGGGTCAGCGCGACGTGGTAGACCGCGCCCGCCTCGAAGAGGGCGTCCGGGCGCCAGGCGATGATCTGGGGGTCGAACTCATGCTCGACCTGGCCGGTCAGCTCGTTGCCGTCGGCGTCCGTGACCGTGAACAGCACCTCGGTCTGCCAGCCGCCGAAGCCGACCACCTGGGCCTGCACAACGATCAGGCCGTCCACCGGGATGCCGCTCATGGTGTCGGGCACGACCAGGGTTTTGGTCGGCATGATGTCGCGCGGCGCCTCTGCGGCGGGGGCGATGGCGTTGGCGGGCAGCGGCGCCCCGGCAATGACGACCAGGCTCAGCGCGACCAGCGACGCAGCGGTCGAGCGGGCGCGGACGGGACGACGGCGACGCAGCGCCAGCATCCCGACGATCAGGACAAAGAAGGTCACCGGTGTCGGGGGGTCAAAGCCCATCGAGCCCACGGTGCAGCCGGGACCACCCTCGCCCAGCGGCGCTGGACCGGTCGTGCTGTCGATGACCTCACCGCCGCCGATCATCCCGCCGCTGCCGGTGCCGACAAACGCGTCGCCGCCGGAGTTGAACGTGCCGTCGTCGTCGCACCAGGGCTGGGTCGGGCTGTCGAAGAAGTGGCGGTCGTGCTCCTCGCAGTGGTGGATCAGCATGCTGGAGCCGTCGGCCAGGCTGCGGGTCTCCAGCGTGAAGCAGTACTGGTCGGCGCGGTCGTTCCAGCTGCCGAAGATCTGCGGCGTCTGCGGCCGGGCGGCGAAGTGCCAGCCGCCGTTCTGCGGCCAGGTCACGCTGTCGTTCTTCTTGCCGGCCACGATGACCACCTGGTTGTTGGGCTGGCCGTCGGGATCGTTGCCGATCGTCAGCATCAGCGCCGGGTTGCGGCATGGCGAGAAGGAGTTGAACTGGCTGGGCGTCGCAGTCACGACCACGGGCTGCCCGACCGGCAGGGCAGGACCGTCGCCGGTGGTCACGGTGATGTCGCCCGCGATGTCCTCGAAGTTGCCCCACTCCATCCAGGTGTTATCGATGTGCACGGACGCCGTGTACGTGGTGTTGGGGTCAAAGCCGTCCGTCGGTCGCCACACGAGCAGCCGCGCTTTGGTCATGTACTCCAACGCCCCCGGCAGCACCGCGCCGCTCGCCGCGGTCACCTCGAAGGACACGTCCTTTTCGAAGTTCTGACCGCCGTTCGACGTCTCGACCGCCTCGACCGCGATCACACCATTGGTCGGTACGCCGTCGATCGCCTCGGGCAGTGTCGCCTCCCATCCCATCGGCGGCGGCGGCTCGGCGGGCACCGCGCCGATGTCCTCGGACGCCAGCGCAACGGTCGCAAACAACAGGATCGAGAGTTTGAGCGTAAGTCGTGTAGCCATGCCGGCCTATTTCGCAAGTTCGATGCCACGCCCACAAACGAAGCACTGCACCGCCGCGACCACACGGACTGTCCAGAATTAGTGTAGCAAATATGCACACACGTAGGGGTGTGTGGCGATTCTCTACCCTTGCTGACACCAACCAACGCGCTCGACGCCCGCAACGCGATCGAAATGCAGGTCCCGACTCACTATCGGACGCCCGTGACCGGCAGCTCGTCCCGCGCGTTGCTCCCCAGAGCGACGGCGACGTCATTGTCGCCCGCCGAGAGCGCGGAGACTGCATTCGTATCCAGTATCACTCCCAGGTCGCGGGATCGATGCGCGAGAACTCAGCGTCGATCACCGCTGACACCTCGGCGATCGCGTCCGCGTCAGCGCACCCGAAGACGCTCCGCCAGCCCGGTTCTGTCGGGCGCCCGTCCTCGTCGCCCGCCTGTAGCTGGGCGTGGAGCGCATCGGCCACATACGCCTTGACGGACCGGCCTTGCAGCGCAGCTGTCGCCTTTGCGCGGCGAAAGAGGTCGTCCTCGATCTCGATGGTGGCTTTCACGCATAGCAGTTGACCGTAAAACTGGTTAACCAGCAAGCTGGGCGTCGGTGTGGCTCAGGGCTCGAAGAAGAACGGATTCTTGTAGTTGGGTGTGATTTTGGGGCCGCCCTCCTTCGCCGTGACGGCGGAGACCTGGCCGGAACCGCCCGCGATCGTGACCGCGTTCCACAGATCTTTGTCGGTCAGCTTCACCGTCGCCGTCTGCAGCGCCAGATCGGCGTTGATGTAGACGCGCAGGTTTGCGAAAGCCGGACCGAAGCCGTTGGACGTCCAGTAGTGGACGCCCACCCTATACAGGGTGTCCTCGGGCAGCGGCATCGCGATGATCTCCGGGCCCGCACCGTCGTCGTCCAGACGCTCCAGGGTCGGGTCATCTTCAACGTTGGGGTCAAAGCTGCCCCAGTTGGGCGTCGGGTTGAACCAGAAGCAGTCGTGCGGGACATCGAACCACGGGTCCGGCTGGCCGTCGGTGTCGATGTCCGGGCCGTTCTTGGCCTTGGCGTCGTGGGCAAAGTGCAGGTCCAGATTGCTGCCCTGCTCAGGCCCGGTGTCGGTCTCGTCCGCGTCCCCCGGGGTCTGCCAGAGCAGCTCGATGTGGATGGCCGCATCCGGGACGACCAGCACCGTCTGTTTCCACGGGATGCAGGACTTGGTGCCCTCTTCGTCGGTTACGGTCAAGGCGATATGGTATTCGCCGGCGACATCCGCGGTGAAGATCGGGTTAGGGAACGTGCTGTCGGGCAGCAGCACCGAGGCCGAGCCGCCGGGCTGGTCCACCTCCCACTTCCACTTCACTACCGCGGACGTGGGCGCGAAGCTCTGGTCGCCGAACAGCTGCAGCGTTGTCTGCGGCAGGACTTCGCCGCCCTCGAGGATGACGCCGACGGCCGTGGGGCACGCCTTGGTCACGCCGAAGCCGTCGACCGGCAGCTCCAGCTTGGGGTCAAACGCGTCGCTGGAGACGATCACTACCGTCTTGTCCAGGTCGGGCTCGCCGGTCACCGGATCCAGGTCGTTGGACTCGTCGGGGGTGAACGCCACGTTGAAGACCGCCTGCTCGTCCGGCTGCAGCACGAGCTTCACGCCGCCGGGCAGGTCAACGGGAAGCGGGGTGAGATCCAGCGCAAAGTCGGCGTTGGCCTCCACCGGCAGGCCGATCGACGCCACCGTCAGCGGATCCGAGCCGCAGTTGTGAATGGCCACGGGCAGGAGGGCCTGGTCCCCAACCTGCTGCGCGCCGAAGTGGAGCTCTGACGGGTTCAGCTCGATACAGCCACCCGACACATTGGCGCGCAGCTCTACGGTCAGGTCGCCGGCCTCCGCGTCGTTAGTCGTCAGCACCAGCTTGCCCTGGGCGGGCTGGTGGTCCTTGGGGGTGTAGCTGAGCAAGAAGGTGTCGGCGGCGTCCGGTCCGATCACCACGGGCGGGTCGAAGACGACGGGCTCACCCGACTCCCATGCGCTGTCACCATGCGCCAGCGCGTAGTCGGGATGGCCGGTCAGCGTGGCGCCGGTGACGACGAGATTCAGGGTGCCCGCGTTGCTGAGCTCCAGCGCCTCCTCAGCCGTGACCCCCTTGCTGACGGAGCCGAAGTTGATCAGGTCCGTCGACAGCTGCGCGACCGGCGCCGGCACCTCACCCGTATCCGTCCCCGTGTCGTCCGTGGTGTCCGGGCCGGTGTCCGTGTCGGTCGTCTCTTCGGTGACGTCGCCGGTGTCCGTGGTGTCGGTCGTATCCCCGGTATCTCCGGTGTCGCCGGTATCGCTCACGTCGGGCTGGTCGACGTCGCCCGTATCGGACGTCGCGTCACCGGCATCTTTGCTGGATCCCCCGCGGCCGGGCGTTGGGCTGCAGCCCGCCCAGATCAGCGCGGCAACCAGTGAAACCGTTATCGCTCTCGTCATGGGCCGCTAGGGTACCAGTTAAGCCGTAGCAGGATCGGGTTTGTCGGCGTCCAGCCCCATGGACTTGACCGCTTTAGCGACCACGGTGGGCTTGATCTCGCCAAGGTCCGCCAGCCGCTTCAGCACACCCAGCGCGATGTGCTCGGCGTTGACCTCAAAGTGCTCACGAAGGGCTGCCCGCGTGTCCGAGCGGCCGAAGCCGTCCGTGCCGAAGCTGAGCATGCCGCCGGGCACCCAGCGCGCTATCTGGTCGGGCACCGCGCACATGTTGTCGGACGCGGCGACGACCGGGCCCTGCAGATCGCCAAGGATCCGGGTGACGTTGGGGATGCGCGGCTTGTCGACGGGGTGCATGATATTCCAGCGTTCGCAGCTCATCGCGTCACGACGCAGCTGCGAGTAGCTGGTGGCGCTCCAGACGTCCGCTGAGACCTTCCATTTCTCCGCCAACATCTCCTGCGCGCGCAGAACCTCGTTGAGGATCGAGCCGCTACCGAAGAGCTGAGCCCGCAGCTTGGTCTTTTTGGCGGCCGGCTTGAGCAGATAGATGCCGTCCAGCACGTCCTGGGCCACGCCGTCGGGCATGGGCGGCTGCACGTAGGTCTCGTTGTGCACGGTGACGTAGTAGATCACGTCCTCGTGGTCCTTGTGCATGCGCTCGATGCCCTTTTGCACCACCAGCGCGATCTCAAATGCATAGGCCGGATCGTAGGCGACCACCGCCGGGTTGGTCGACGCCATCAAGTGGCTGTGACCGTCCTCGTGCTGCAGCCCCTCGCCGTTGAGCGTGGTGCGGCCGAACGTGGCGCCGATCATGAAGCCGCGCGCCCGCTGGTCACCCGCCGCCCAGATCTGGTCGGCGGTCCGCTGGAAGCCGAACATGCTGTAGAAGATATAGAAGGGAATCGTCGGCTCGCCGTGGGTGGCGTAGCTGGTGCCGGCCGCGATAAAGCTGCCCATGGAGCCCGCCTCGCAGATCCCCTCCTGCAGCACCTGCCCGTCCTTGGCCTCGCGATAGCTCAGCAGCATGGCGGCGTCGACCGGCTCGTAAAGCTGGCCGTGCGAGCTGTAGATGCCGTAGCTGCGGAAGAGCGCGTCCAGGCCGAACGTGCGCGCCTCGTCGGGGATGATCGGCACGATGCGCCGCCCCAGCTCCTTGTGGTTGAGCAGCTGCGCCAGCAGGCGGGCAAACACGCCGGTAGTCGACGCCTCGCCGGTGCCGCTGCCCTGCAGAAAGCGGCCGAACCAGTCGATCTTGGGCGTCGGCAGGTCCACCGCCACCACCTTGCGATGCGGCAAAGATCCGCCCAGCTTGCGACGCCGCTCCATCATGTATTTGTAGGGCTCGCTGCTCTCCGGGAAGCGCATGAACGGCGGGTCTTCCAGGTCCTTGTCCGAGATGTCGAGGTACAGCCGGTCGCGGAAGACCTTCAGCTCGGCCAGGCTCATCTTCTTGGCCTGGTGCGCCACGTTGCGCGCCTCGGCGCCCTCACCCAGGGTCCACCCCTTGACCGTTTTGGCCAGGATGACGGTGGGCTGGGTCGGCTCGGTGGTCGCGCGCTTCATGGCGGCGTAGACCTTGCGGAAGTCGTGGCCGCCGCGTCGCAGGCGCCGGATGTCCTGATCGGTCAGGTGCTCTACGAGCGCTCGCAGCCGCGGGTCGGTGCCAAAGAAATGCTCGCGGGTGTAGCCGCCGGCCTCGACGGAGTATTTCTGGTAGTCGCCGTCGACCGCCGCGCCCATCCGTCGGATCAGCACGCCGTCGCGGTCAGCCGCCAGCAGGGAGTCCCACTCGCGACCCCAGACGACCTTGATCACGTTCCAGCCGGCGCCTTTGAACGTGGCCTCCAGCTCTTGAATGATCTTGCCGTTGCCGCGCACCGGACCGTCCAGCCGCTGCAGGTTGCAGTTGACCACGAAGACCAGGTTGTTGAGACCCTCGTGCGCCGCGATCTGCAAGCAGCCCAGCGCCTCGGGCTCATCGCACTCGCCGTCGCCTAGAAACGCCCAGACGCGGGAGTTGCTGGTGTCGGCCAGGCCGCGCGCGTGCAAATAGCGGTTAAAGCGCGCCTGGTAGACCGCCGCCAGAGGACCCAGCCCCATCGAGACCGTGGGAAACTCCCAGAACTCGGGCATCAGCCACGGGTGCGGGTAACTGGACAGCCCCTGCCCACGCACCACCTCGCGGCGGAAGTGCAGCATCTGGTCTTCGCTGATCCGCCCCTCGAGAAACGCGCGCGCATAGATGCCCGGCGACGCGTGCCCCTGGAAGAAGATCTGGTCGCCTGCGTCCTGGTCCTTGCCGCGAAAGAAGTGGTTGAAGCCCACCTCGTACAACGTGGCGGCCGACGCGTATGTCGACAGGTGACCCCCGATGCCGGGGAAGTGCTTGTTGGCTTTGACGACCATCACGGCCGCGTTCCAGCGGATGTAACGCCGGATACGCTTCTCCAGCGCCTCGTCACCGGGATAGGCCGGCTCTTGATCGGGGGCGATGGTGTTGATGTAGGGCGTCTGCACCAGCGCCGGCAGCGCGATGTTCTCGACCTCAGAGCGTTTCAGAAGCGCGCTTAGGATGAAGTGTGCGCGCTCCATGCCGTGCTCGGCCTCGAGCGCGTCAAAGGACTCCAGCCAGTCGCGTGTCTCATCGGGGTCGATATCCCGATGCTGCATCGTCAACTCTGTTCTCGGTGGTACCTTTCCCATGCTCATTGCCTTATAAGGGTCGCCATGAATTTCGAGTGGGCTGCCAACGCCGAGCCGGTCGACCTCCGATGGGAGGACAACGACACCCGTGTCGGCGTGACCTGGAACGACGGCCACGTTAGCACGTACACGCTGCCGTATCTACGCCGCATCTGCCCCTGCGCGGTGTGCAGAAGCGCGCACGCAAAGCCGCCCATCCACCAGAGCGACGGCAAATCCAAGTTCCAAATCCTCAGCGACGCGCAGGCCAAACTGGCCAACGCCAACGCCAAAGTTCTGGAGTCGTATCCGATCGGCAGCTACGCCATCGGCCTCAAGTGGGGAGACGGCCACAACGAGGGCATCTACAGCTACTCGATGCTGCGCGCCATGTGCCCGTGCACCGAGTGCTCAGAGCGGCTGAAGGCCAATCTGGATGGGCAGGGTTAGTCGCGGCTGCCGAGCAGTCCCGTCCTCAGCAGGAAATACAGCAGCGTCATCACGGCGGTGACCGTGGCCGCAACGTAGGTCATGGCGGCCGCGTTGAGCACCTGGGCCACGCCCTGCACCTCGGTCTCGCTGCGCAGCATGTTCATCCGGCGCAGCTGGTCCTTGGCGCGCGCTGAGGCGTCGAACTCGACGGGCAGCGTCACCAGCTGAAACAGCACCACAACGCCGAACACGACGACGCCGAGAAACGCCAGGTTGGCCCAACTGAGCAGCATGCCGCCGATGATCAGCGGCCAGGCCAGCCAGGAGCCGACGCTGGCAAACGGCACGATGGCGCTGCGAAACTGCAGCAGCGGGTACTTCTCCGCGTGCTGGATCGCGTGGCCGGCCTCGTGACACGCGATGCCCAATGCAGCGACGGAGCGGCCGTGGTAGACGTCCGGAGACAGCCGCAGGGTGCGTGACCGCGGGTCGTAATGATCGCTGAGCGACCCCTGGCTCTCCTCGATGGCTAGGTCCAGGCCGGCGGCGTGCAGCATACGGCGCGCCGACTCGGCTCCGGTGAGCCGGGCGTTGTTCGGTTGAGCGGCCCATCGGGTGTAGGCGCCCTTCACTTTGAACTGGGCCCACATGGCAAGCAGCATGGTCGGCCCGATGAGAACAAGATAGAGCGGGTCGAAGAACATCATGGGGATAAAGCTAGCCCCGCGAGACGGGACGGCAACCCCTGGCTAGCGGTCTGCTAAAACTCGCGCCTGTTCAGGAAGCGGACGACCAGCGATTGAGTCGCGGCGTCGTCCATGAGGAAGGTGTGGCCCGCATGGACGGTGGCAAAGGCGCTCATCGACTCGTGGCGGGTCTCGTCGACACAGACAGTGCCGTCGTGCTGCACGTCATCGGAGAAGACGCCCAGGCGGCGGCCTGCCCACACGTGAGCGCGCTCCGGCAGACCGGGTTTGGTGCCCGCGATGACCCCGCACGGACCAGGCGGATCGGGCCAGTCTCCGGGCTCCGCAAGCTCGTGCCCGGCGGGACCGGCGAAGAGGCTCAGCGCCAGGTTTCCGCGATTCTTCACGGCGCGCGCCAGCCGGCAGCCCTTGTTCGGGGGGGCCAGCATCACAACACCATCCCACGGCAGCGACGCGGACAGACGCCGCGCGATAATCGCGCCCATAGAGTGTGTGATCCCGATAAGCGGGCCGGGTGGACAGTCGGCCAGGATGCGGTCGCGGACCCACTCGGCGCTCTTCTCGGTGTTCATCCGCATGGACGGGTACGTGCGCGCCCAGGTGCGATAACCGGCGCGCTCGACCTGTCGACGCAGCGACCTGAAGCAGCGCGCGGTACGCCCCAATCCGTGGATCATCACGACTGTAGGTCTAGAAGCCTTGACCGCACTCATGCGCGCACAGTAGCGTCACGCCCCATCCGCAGCAAGGAGACGCGAGAGATTATGCAGCGACGCCCCGAGGGACGACAGGCGGACCAGATCCGACCGCTCACCATCAAGACCGGCGTGCAGCGCAGCGCGGCGGGCAGTGTGCTCATCTCGACCGGCGGCACGCGCGTCATCTGCTCGGCGTCCGTGGAAGAGCGCGTCCCCGGCTGGATGAAATACGAGAACCGCGGGTGGGTGACGGCTGAGTACGCGATGCTCCCAGGCAGCGGAGACAGCCGGATCCGGCGCGGACCCAACGCGCGCGGCACGGAGATCCAGCGGCTGATCGCGCGGTCGCTTCGCGGTGTTGTGGACCTGCCCGCGCTCAACGGCTTCACCATCACTGTGGACTGCGACGTGCTGGAGGCCGACGGCGGCACCCGCACCGCCAGCATCACCGGCGGCTGGGTCGCGCTGAGCCTGGCGTGCAAGCACCTGGTGGCCAAGGGCAAGCTCAAGAAGTGGCCCATCACCGGGCAGGTCGCCGCAGTCAGCGTCGGCATGGTGCAGGACCGGGCGCTTTTGGACCTGGACTACCGAGAGGACAGCCGGGCGGACACCGACATGAACGTCATCGGCACGCCGGACGGGATGCTGATCGAGGTGCAGGGCACCGCCGAGGGCAAGCTCTTCGGTCGGGACGAGCTCAACGACATGGTCGACCTGGCGCAGAAGGGCATCGCCGAGCTCGCAGTGGCCCAGGTCGCCGCTATCGAGGCAGGCTGACCGCCGCTTCCGCTGCCCGGCGCTGAACCCGGTGCAGGTGGATGCCGGGGCGCTGCGCCTTCATCGCGCTCTCGGCTGCCTGGACGTCCGGCGCATCACCACGCAACACCAACACCGCCGCCGCCAGCGTCGCTGAGCGCCCGTGACCCGCGGCGCAGTGGATGTAGATCGGACCGGCGTCGATGGTCAGGATGCGGTCGACGACCTCTCGCATACGATCGGCGTCCGGCGCGCGCGCATCCAGAGTCGGCAGCAACACCACCGGCGCTCGGTCGGCAACGCCGGCTGCGACCTTGAACTCGGCTGTTAGATCGACGATCAGCGCGGTGTGGGGGGGCAGCTCCGCCGGAAACGGGCGGCGGCCGACCCAGATGCGATCGGCGACCTCGTTGGCGCCCGGCTCCGGAGTCACGCGACGCCAGAGATGCCACGCAAACCAGGTCAGCGCGAAGTACGGCAGCATCAGCGCGATCACGGCGGCCGATTGGGACCCGTCTTTGCGCTTGCCGAGCACATCCGGCCGATCGGCGCCGTAGATCCAGGCCAGAATAAAGAGATCGATCGCCGGCCACACCAACGCCCAGGCCGGCCCGCCGCTTTGGCTGGCGAGCAGGAGCAGCGAGAGGCCGCCGACGGTAAACAGGACCGGGAACTTCATCGTGCGCGCATCCTTGCAGCGCCCGGCGCCAAGGTGCAAGCATCCTGGCCATGGCTGGTTATTCGGGTACCCCGCTCCCCAGGAAGCTGGGCATCAAAGAGACGCACCTGGTCGCGCTGTTCAACGCCCCGGCGGACTTCCGGACCACGCTGGGCGCGCTGCCGGCGGGTGTTCAGCTGTTTCGGGATCCGGCGGATGGCGACGACTTCGACGTCATCGTGTTTTTCAGCAAGAGCGCCAACGAGATCGCCACCGGGTTTCCTGAGCTGATCGGGCGTATCGTGCCCGCCGGCGGCATCTGGCATCGACGCCACGTGGTCCGGCCTGCGATTCGTCATTCGGAAAGAAAACCACCCCAAGATGAAGCGGACGCGCTGACGGGTTACTCCGGGCGGCCAAACAGGTATTGCGTGGTGCCCGAGGCCTCTGGCTCGGCGCTCTGGATGAGGTCGGCAAAGGCCACGCCGGCCTGCTCGGTGGTCGGGTGCTCGGACACCTCGTCGGTCTCGGCGGCGGCGACCAGCATGTCGGTCTGAACCATGCCCGGATCGGAGGCAAACGAGATAAGCCCCTCGGCAGCGTGCTCCTCCGCGACCAGGCGCGCGAAGCCCTCCACGGCGAACTTGCTGGCGCAGTAGGCGCCAAAGCGCGGGATGGCGTTGCGCCCCAGAAAGCTGGTCATGTGCGCCATCACGCCACCCGGGCGGACCATGAAGGGCAGCGCCGCTTTCGTCACGACGAAGATCCCGGTCGTGTTGACGGCCATGACCTGCTGCCACTGATCCAGCGGGTAGTCCTTGAGCTCACACTTGGGGCCCAGCAGCGCGGCGTTGTTGATCAGCGCGTGGATTGGGCCGAAGTGGCCGGTGCCCATGCCGATCCACGCCTCCACGGCGTCGGGATTGCAGACGTCGACGACACCGGCGACCGCGGAGGTCTCTGTGCCGACCTGGGTGATCTCGGCCTCGGACCGGGCGCAGATGGTCAAATGCGCGCCGCGCCGGGCGCACTCGTACGCCAGCGCACGACCGATGCCTCGCGAGGCGCCGGTGATGACGATGTGCTTATCTTTGAGAGAGGAGAAGGCCACCTGGCGTGATGCGTGCCGGGGCGCTTATTTCTTCTTCTTCTTGCGGGTGGGCTTGACGGCTTCGATGGGCCCGCGAGTGATCGCCTTGGCCAGCCGTCCCACTTTGCGGTCGGCCGCGTTGCGGGGAATGATCCCCTTGCCGGCGACACGGTGGATAACGCTGGCTGCGGACTTGTACAGATCCGCGATCTCGGCTTCGGGCTTGCTCTCGTTGATGGCGGCGTACAGGCTCTTGACCTGGTTTTTGACCAGCGTCTTGTAGTGCCGGTTTCGCGCGTTTCTTACGAGTGACTGCTTGTGTCGCTTCAGTGCCTGACGATGATTGGCCACGTTTCTTCTACCTCGATCGAGTCTGTCTCAACGCGCTAGCATGCGCGGGGGCGAATCACTAGCATCGCCCAAATTTGGTGTCAAGACGATTCGGTGCGGCGCGATCCACTGGATGTGGTCGCCCGGCCGATCGCGTAATAGGTGAAGCCGCGGCTGCGGATGCGCTCGGGCTCGTACAGGTTGCGGCCGTCGAAGATGACCGGATCGTCCTTCATGAGGCCCAGCACGCGTTCGAAGTTAGGCGTACGGAACGAGTTCCAGTCGGTGACGACCAGCAGGCCGGAGGCGCCCGACAGCACGTCATAGGCGCTGGCGCCGTAGGTGATCCGGTCGCCGAACGTGCCCTTGGCCACCTCCATGGCCTCGGGATCGAAGGCGGCCACCTCAGCCCCGGCCTCCAGCAGCTCTTCGATGACCACGATGGACGGCGCCTCGCGCATGTCGTCCGTTCGCGCCTTGAACGCCAGCCCCCAGACGGCCATCTTCAGGCCCTTGAGGCCGGCGCCGAAGTGCTGCTTGACCTGGCCCACGAGCACGCGCTTCTGCGCCTCGTTGACCTCCTGGACCGCCTCGACGATCGCCATGGGGTAGTCGAAGGCGCGGCCCGTCCTTGCGAGGGCGCGCACGTCTTTGGGGAAGCAGCTGCCGCCGTAGCCGACGCCCGGAAAGAGGTAGTGCTTGCCGATGCGCGGGTCCGAGCCCAGGCCGCGCCGCACCTGCGCGACGTCGGCGCCGACGCGCCCGCACAGGTTGGCGATCTCGTTCATAAAGGAGATGCGCGTCGCCAGCATGCAGTTGGCGGCGTACTTTGTCATCTCCGCGGACGTCACGTCCATGTGCAAAATCGGGGCGCCGGTGCGGACCAGAGGCGAGTACAGCTCCTCCATCAGCTCCGCGGCGTCCTTGTTGTCGGCGCCGATGACGATGCGGTTGGGCTTCAAGAAGTCCTCGACCGCGGCGCCCTCGCGCAGAAACTCCGGGTTTGAGACGACATGGAACGGCACGATGGCGCGCTCTTTCATGATCTCGCGCACACGGTGGTTCGTGCCGATGGGCACCGTGCTTTTGCAAACGACCAGCACACCCGGGCGCCGCACGGTGTCGCCGACCTCCTCGGCCACCTTGTAGACGTATTGCAGGTCCGCGGTGCCATCGGGCGTCGACGGCGTGCCGACCGCGATGAAGACGATCTCCGCCTCGGACAGGGCTGATTTGGCCTCGACCTTGAAGATCAGCCTCTCGGCGCGGGCGTTGCGCAAAATGATCGCGTCCAAACCGGGCTCGTAGATGGGGACCTCGCCCCGATTCAGCGCGTCGACCTTGTCCTGATCGATATCGATACAGGTCACGTCGTTGCCAAGCTCGGCCAGGCAAGAGCCGGCGACCAGCCCCACATATCCGGTTCCCATTACGACGATCTGCACTACAGGCCTCCTCGATTCTTCCCGCCGCAGTCACTACGGCGAGAGGCTTTTACCACTACCGGCCGTGGCCTTTCCAGGTTTCCATCGAGCGGTTTACACCCAACTTATTGGCAAGGAAGTCCTGGATGCGGTCCGGCAGCACCGCGCGCAGCAGCGGCACCTTGCTCACCATGTAGGGCAGCGTGACCATGCGCGCGTCGTCCTCGATCGCCTTCATGGTGTGCCGCACAACGGTTGTGGGCCGCAGCAGCGGCATCAGAAGCGGCGGCTTGACGCCGTCGAACATCCCGGTGTCGACATAGCCGGGGCACACGCAGGTGACCTTGATCGGGTGCCCGAGGTGGGCCATCTCGTACAGCAGGGACTCGCTGAAGCCGACCACCGCCCACTTCGAGGAGGAGTAGGTCGCCCCGAGCGCCACGCCCGTCAGCCCCGCCGCCGACGCGATGTTGACGATGTGCCCGCGGCCCCGGGCGATCATGGACGGCAGTACCGCTCTGGACATGCGGGCCACGCCCAACGCGTTCACCATAAACGTCAGCGTGTGCTTGTCCTCGCTGACCTCGGTGATCGGCCCCGCGCTGACGATGCCGGCGTTGTTGATCAGAACGTCGATGCCGCCGAGGTCCGCGATGACCTCTTCCGCGGATTTGTAGATCGCGTCCAGGTCCGCCATGTCACAGACCCAGCCGCGAATGTCGCCGCGCGACCCGAGCTCGGCCACGGTCTGGTCCAGCCCGTCCTTGTCGATATCCAGCACCGCAACCGTCGCACCGCGGTCCAGACAAGTCTCAGCGAAAAGCCGCCCCATACCCCGCGCGCCGCCGGTTATCAGTACTCGCGCCGAAGAGATATCAGTCATGGTTCTTGCCAACTCCTGCTCACATTGCGTATCAAGCGGCCATGACGTTACCCGAAGTCCTGCTAGACGACGAGCGCCGAAGCTCCGTCGTGACCGATTGTGTGACCCTGCTCGACTCGGAGGTCGCTAAGAAGTCCGGCGTCAGCGGTTTCGCGATCAAGGGCGGCTACAAGGTCGTGCGCAGGCTCGACGGCGGCCGCATGGTGCCCAAGGCCATCAACGACCTGCTGCCCGAGTTCTGCGAAGCCTGGGAGCCCTTCCACGCCGAGTACCGGGAGGGCGCTGACACCTCCTTTGCGGGCTACGCCGCCGGCAAAGAGACCACGCTGGGCAACGCGCTGCTGGCCATCACCGACGCCAAAGCCGTCCACGCCCGCAACAAGGTGCTCAAGAAGGTCTACACAAAGCTGCGCCCAACGGCGCTGCGCAATATCGAGATCTCCCTGCCTGCCGTGGCTACTCTGGTGGATAAGTACGCGGGGTAGTCAGGTACTACTCGTCCTGAGCAGGATCCCAGGGCTCCTCATCGGGCTGCAGCGGCTGATCCGCCGGCGGCTCTTCGGGCGCCTTCTCTTCGGGCGCCTTCTCTTCGGGCGCCTTCTTGTCCGCAGGAAACGGACTGAGATCCACGTACCAGAGGTCCCCCGCCAACCGCACGGGCAGCTGACTGAGGCCACCGCCCGGCTCCCGATAGATGACCTGGGCTAGACCGAGGCTCACGCGCTGAACCGCCACGCGTCGCCAGGCGCTGACCTTGCGGCGGACGAAGGCGCTGCCGAGACGCCGTCGAATCGCCTGCACCGCCCATACAAAGAACTGGCGGTCGTTCATGGTCAGCACGTCACGAGCCGTGGCGCCGAACATGCCCTCCACCTGAACCCGCTTGACCGCGTCTGGATCCGTCAGCGCGGCGACCACCTCCTTGCGCAGGCGCTTGGCGTCGGCGCGGGCAGCCGGCGTGCTCAGCTCCCAGAGCCGACCACCGTCGCCGTCGGCGTAGGCCTCCATATAGATATCGAACAGATTCTCAGGCGAATTCGGAGTCGTGCTGCAGCCCGTCAAAAGCAGCGCTGCGATCAGGGCGCGACCGATCATGACTGGTGGTATTTGCGCTCCAGGATGACGTCCAGCGCGCGCGGAGCGACTCCGCCGACCACGTTTAAGAACTTGGCGAACGGGGTCAGGATGACCTCGCGGCTCTTGCGATCGATGGCCCTCAGGGTCAGCTCCGCGGCCCGCTCAGCCGTCATCAGATTGATGCGCGGGCGCTCGTTCAGCAGCACCGATCCGCTGTGCAGCTCGTTGTCGCGGAACTCGGTATCCGTCGACCCGGGGCACACCGTCGTCACCGCGATGCCGTGGGGCATCTCCTCGACACGCAGCCCGTCGCTGATCGCCTGCAGGGCGTGCTTGGAGGCGGCGTAACCGGCGGTTTGGGGGACAGACACTTTTCCAAGAATGGACGAGACGTTGACGATATGCCCGAAGCGCCGCTTGCGCATGTGCGGCACAACGCCCTGAATGCACGCCACCGCCCCAAAGACGTTGACGGCAAAGACGTGCTCGAGGTCATCCAGCGCAAAGTCGGCGATGGTGCCGCTGAGCCCCACGCCCGCGTTGTTGATCAGCAGCTCGATGCGGCCGAAGCGCTCGATGGTCTTGTCGATCAAGGCAGTCACCTGCGCCCGGTCGGCCACGTCGCATGGCACCACCAGCACGCGGTCACCGAGCTGGGCCGCCAGGGCGTTCAGCCGCTCCTCGTCGCGCGCCGCCAACACGACGCTGGCGCCGCGTGCATGCATGAGCCGCGCGATATGCCAGCCGATGCCACGGCTGGCGCCGGTAACGATCGCGACGCGGTCTTTGATGCGGTCGAGCACGGCCGGATGCTAGCATCCGACAAATGACGTGGCGAGCGCGAGTCGGCGAAGAGGATTTGAAGATCTGGGACACCCTGGAGCAAACGGAGGCGCCCCCCGGCGTCGAAGCACCTCCGGACATTCCGCCTGATGCCCTGGTCCGCGCGGTCTTTCAGGTCGCGCACGCCAAGGGGCTCTTGCAGCTGGCGGAAGACGGCAGCGGCTTCCAGCTCTCCCCGCTGGGCGAGCTCATCGAAGACTGCCTGGTCCCGCTGGCCGCCGGCCGCACATCCGGCTGGCAGGCCGCCGTCCTCGCGGTGGGTCAGGCGAAGGGTCACGAGGACCCGGACACCTACTTCGCCCAGCTGAACAGCCGCGTGCCGGGCGGTCCGCCCACCTCCAACCGCCCACCAGTCCCCGGCTTCGACCGCGGCGCCGCGGCCCAGATCTGGACTCTGATCTCCGAGATGCAGGCCGGCGTCAGCGCGGCAACACACGAGCGCCACGACGTCCGCTCCGAAGAGGGCACGCTCACAGGCCTGGCCTGGGTACCGGCCGGTCAGGCCTCCGCCCTGGACAGCCTCAAGCTCACAGGACGCGTCAGCGAGTGGCGCCGCCCGGATGGCGCTCGCCTGGCGTACATCCCGATCGGGGGCCTGGCCCTGTCGCTGTATTACGCCGCGGAAGAAGCCGAGCTGCTCAGCTTCGATGGCTCAGACGTCGTCCCGGCCGAAAACGAGGGCGGCGTCGTCGCGGTGCTGCAATCCCACCAACCCGGGTCCCCGTCACCAGACGACGCCGGCATCATCGCCCTGATGGAGCGCCTGGCCTAAAGCCCGCCCCTTCGACTGCCGTTAGAGAGCATCAGTGGTGGTTTTCAGGAGGGATCGGTATGAGCGCTTCACTACAAGACACGGTTCAGACCAGCGACCTGCAGGTGGTTCGACGGGCCGTCGCCGGGCTCATCGCGGGCGGAGAGATCGACGTGCCGATGCTGCCCGAGGTAGCCGGGCGCGTCATGGCGATGACCGCGGACGCCGAGGTGGATGCGGCGGCGCTGACCGACATTATTCATCACGATCCGGCGCTGGCCAGTCACGTGATTCGCATCGCCAACTCGCCGCTGTTCTTGCCCGAGATGCCGATTGTGAGCCTGCGACAGGCCGTGACCCGGCTTGGAATCCGGCAGGTAGCGCAGATCGCGTTTGCGGCGTCCATCGAGGCGCGCGCTTTCAATGTGCCCGGGTATCAGGACATCGTGAAGCAGCTGTGGGTGGAGGCCGTCACCTGCGCGGCTTACGCCAAAGAGGTCGCCACGCAGATCCGGACCGGCGTCGAGAGCGCCTTCTTGTGCGGGCTGGTGCATCGCATCGGGCTGCCTGTCGCGATTCAGCTGGTCGTCGATGTGGTGCAGATCCGGGGGGCTGCGCTGAAGCGCGGTGAGACGCTGGACGTCGTTCGCGAGTACTTCCTGCCCGTGGGCGTCACCGTCGCCGAGCGCTGGGAGCTGCCGGAGACCGTGCAGGCGGTCATGCGCTACGCCAACAGCTGGGTCGATGCCACACAGCACCGCAAGCAGGTGCTGATCACGGCCGCGGCACGCAACCTCACCGCGCACCACTGCAACCCCGAGGCGATGGACGCGGATGCCGTGATCTCCCACCCCGTCAGCGCCGCGCTCGGGCTCTCGGCCGCGGACGTCCGGCGACTCATCGGGCGCGCCGAGAGCGTTGACCAGTTCGTCGCCGCGATGTCGGCCTGAACTGCCAAACCTTTGTAAAACCAACCAGATCGGGCTTGCCCGCCCACAGCTTCATGCTAGTTCTGAGGGCATGGAAACGCCTACATCAGCGTCCCGACCCAAGCCGCGTCTTCGTGGCGTAGTGCACCTGATCGCGGCCATCGCCGCGGTCCCCGCTGTCGCGGCGCTGTTCGTACACGCCCGCAGCGGTGCCGCCTCAGCCGCGGCGGTCTACGGGGCCGCCCTCGTCGCGCTGCTGACGACCAGCGCCGTCTACCACACGCCCAACTGGCCGCCGCGCATCCGCACCTTCTTGCGGCGCATGGACCACTCGATGATCTACGTGCTCATCGCCGGCAGCTACACGCCGTTCTGCCTGGAGCTGGGCGGCACCGCGTCCAATCTGCTGCTGCCCGTCGTCTGGGCTGCGGCGCTGCTGGGGGCCATCAAGTCCGTCGTGTGGGTCAATGCCCCGCGTATCATCACCGCCGCGCCGTATGTGCTGCTGGGCTGGGCCATCGTGCCGTACATGAGCGACTTCCACGCCGTCATCGGTCCGGCCGTGCTGGCTCTGATCGCGGCAGGCGGTCTCATGTACACCATCGGCGCCGTTACGTACGCGCGCAAGTGGCCGGATCCGGCGCCGCTGACGTTCGGCTATCACGAGATCTTTCATGTGCTGGTCGTGGCCGCGGCCGCCTGCCACTACGCAGCCGTCTGGATCACCGTCAGCTAGCAAACTGCGGGGAAACGGCATGCACTTGTTCGAGCGCCTGAGCCCGGAGTCCAAGCTGCAACCGAATGGCCCGCGTCACGGCTCGGTTTGGGCGTTGGCGGCGAAGGCGGTGCGCAGTCCGTTGGCTGACGCGCAGCAGGTCGGACAGTCGCGCCACGCGGATGCTCGGCCCCACTACGTGAGCAGCGGCACACCGCGCGACGCGCACTTCACGCATCAGCCTGCCACGACCGGTCAGATCAGGCAGACACACGGCGGCCGCAGTCGCATCCGCCACGAGATGTATCGGCTCACCGGCGGGCCCTAGCGACTTCAACCCCAGACAATCCAGCAAACCGCGGGTCGACACACGGGGCAAGACCGCCGCCACGTTCTCGGCACTGCGCCATCCCGTAACCCGCAACCCGATCAGGTCCGGCAGATTGCTGGCCTCCCCCCAAACGTCCACCTGCAGCTCGTGTCGCTCATGCTGACGCAGGATGTACCAGAACGCGTTGGTCAGATGCCGCCCGTCCCGAACCGGATGAAAGACGGCCGCAAACCCGGCGCCGTCGACCTCACCGGCCATGGTCAAGGCGATCTCGATCCGCCGCGCCAACTGCCCGGCCGCTCGACGGTCACACAGAACAAGCAGATGCAGGTGAGTATCCGCCGCCCGAAACGCCAGCAAACCGCGCTCCACGGCCGCAAATACGATTCGAGAAAGCCGCCGTCTAGCGGCAACGGTGCGAGCAACGACCGGCGCCTCCCGGAGCCGACACACGATATGATGAGCAACAAGCATCCCGAGACGCTAGTTTCCGAAACCTCGAGCCGCAAATCGCAACCGTCGAGTAACCACGCAGTCCCTCATTCAAGACCACAAGAAGGGACGCGTCCGGGCATTTCACGCGGCGACATCGCCCCCATACGCGAAGCGATCGGGCCGCCAGGGTCGTCGACAAGGTATCCGGCGCAGCTTTGGCAGCTCAGGCTGCCAAAGACGACATAGATAAGGTATCCGGCGCAGCTTTGGCAGCTCAGGCTGCCAAAGACGACATAGATAAGGTATCCGGCGCAGCTGTGGCAGCTCAGACTGCCAAAGACGACATAGATAAGGTATCCGGCGCGGCTGGCCGCTCAATCCAGGCTGGTCCGCCGGCGCCAGTGCCGGCTGATGTTGAGCAGATCCCGCAAAAAGCCGGTGCCGCCCTGCATCAGGTTGCGCCCGTCCTGCATCGATCGAAGGTCCCGCACACGCCCAAAGACGTACGACGGGCGCAGATAGAAGTCCGATGTGGCGCGCGTCAGCCACGCCTGCGCCTGGGAGACCGGCACGCCCGTAACCGTGGTGTGCTGCAGCGCCGAGTCACCGGCGCCCAGATAAAACTCCGCCAGGTCGTGCCGTGTGATGAGGCCGGCCGACACCGCCTTGCGGGTCAGCGCGTTGGTCGGGTCCGCGTCCATCATGCCGTAGAGCACGTAATCGGCTTTGATCTCGCGCACGAAGCGCATCGTCGCGGCCACCGTCTCGTCGGTCTCGCCCGGCGATCCCACCACACAGTACGCCGTCGTGCGGATGCGGTTGGCGCGACACATCCGAAACGCCTCGCGCGTCTGGTGCAGGTCGACCCGCTTCTTGACGTGACCCAGCACTACGTCGGAGCCGGACTCCACGCCAAACGAGATACCGAAGCAGCCCGCCGACGCCATGGCCGAGACCAGGCCCTCATCCAGACAGTCCACCCGCGTCTTGCAGGTCCACTTCAACTCGAAAGGCAGCGCCTTCAGGACGTCGCAGACCGCCAACGTCCTGGAGCGATCCAGCGTGAACGTCGGGTCGACAAAGTGGACCTCGCGCAGGTCATGGCGGGCGCGCAGCATACGTAGTTGGTCGGCAATCCAACGCGTGCTTCGACAGCGATACGGCCCGCCCAGACAGCAGAAGCTGCAGGGATAGGTGCACCCTCGTGCGGTCTCCAGAATCGTCGCATACGGGTACACGCCCATCGGCGGATGCAGCCGGTACGTCTCCATCGGCAGCAGGTCCCAGGCCGGACCGGGCAGCGCGTCCAAATCGTCGAGAAGACTGCGCCGGTTCTGCTGAACCACGCCGTCGCGACGCCACAGCAGGTTGGGGACACCGTCCAGCCCGCCACCGCTGCCGAGCACGTCCAGCAGCTTGCGGAACGCGTCCTCGCCCTCGCCGCGAACAAAGAAATCCACCGCGCCGGCGCTGTACCCAAACAGCTCATCCCCGGCAAAACGACCGACACCAGGGCCACCTACGACGGTCACCAGCCCCGGGACCTGCGCCCTGGCGGCAGCGCACAGTTCGAACGCCTCGCGCATGCTCAAGATCGTAGCCGACACCCCCAGAACCGCCGCACCCTGATCGGCCACCCATGCCCCAAGCCGCTCCGCGCTCCAGCGCCTCTCCACGGCATCGACCAGACGCACGTCGTGGCCGTCCCGGCGCGCTACGGCGGCCAGCTGCGCGATGCCCAGCCGCGGCAACGGATACAGATCACTGAGATTGAATTGCAGCCTGCGACAGGGCGCCATCGTGAGCGCGATGATCATGAGACCACAGCGTACGGATCAGCCCCCTACGCGGGCATGGGTCGTACGACCGATATCAGGCATCAGGCGCGTCGGGCGGGTCCGGGGAGTCGGGCGGGTCCGCGATAGAGCGCTCCACTCCGGCCAGCTGCTCGCACAGCCGGCGCCGCTCGTCGATGTCTCCCTGTGCCAGGGCCATCAGCTCTTCCGAGACCTCGGGCTGCGACCGCGCCAGCGTGGCAAAGCGCGCCTCCCGCATGGCAAAGTCGCGATACGGCGTGGTCGGCGCGCGGCTGTCCAGGTGCAGCGGATGCCCGTCTGCGGCGGTCTGCGGCTGGACGCGATACAGCGGCCAATAACCCGACCCCACCGCCGCCTTCTGCCGCTCCATGGACTGCCCGACGTCGATGCCGTGCGAGATGCACGAGGCGTAGGCCACGATGGGTGACCCTGCGCCGCCCACGCGTCCGCCAGCTCCCCCTTCTGACCGACCCCGAACGGTTCGGAGCGGAGGGAGTGGCGCACAAAGCGCGCCACTGCGCGGCATTGCGACAAGCCGTCGATGGCGGGACCATCAGCAACAGAGTATGTGGTTGTCGGGGCGATGCGCCCCAGCGCTAGATTGAGGACTCGTACCAGCGCGGCGGCGTACGGCGCAGCACGTTCACCAGGCAGCGCACGGTGCCGCGGTTGCGAAAAACCGCGCTCACGTCGATCGGGTGCACGATGACGCCGGCGGCTTCGTACGCCGCACGGCCGACCCCGTCCAGGGCCAACACGCCGAACTGGGGCACATAGGCGTGCAGCCGGCCGTCCGCGCGGCGCTCCAGGATCGAGTTGTTGTAGGTCACGTACGTCAGCGGGTCGTCCAGCGGGATGAGCGGCACCCGGATGACGTCAAAGCCGGCCGTCTCCAGGTCGGTGGCGACGCGCCGAAATCGCGCGAGGGCCTCGTCGCTGGTGTCGACGCCCAGCGCCTCGATCTGCGCCGCAGTCAGCAGCGCCAGGCCCTTGTCGGGGTCCCCGACCAGCATCGTGCGCCCCGACAGCGGGGTCACGAACATGCCGATGTGATGCGGGGGGACCTGGTCGGGGTGGTCGCCGATGATGACGGGGATACGGCCGGTGGCGCGCGCCAGCCATCGGATCAGCTCGGCCTTCTCACCCAGCGCGCCGCCCTCGTTGCGCTTGAGCAGCAGCGCGGTGGCAAAGATGTGAGTCGGTGTGGCGATGATGTCGCCGCCGTCAAAGACCAGCGGTACGGACTCTGCGGTCACGTCGTCCATGGTCGCGGCGATATCGAAGGGCACGAGCCACTCGTTGCGGCGGGCCTGATGGCCATCGCCCGGGCGCGGCGGCACCAGAAGAATCCGCTGACCGTCGCGCTCGACCAGGACGTATCGGTCGCGCGACCACGTCGTGATCCGGCGGTCTGTGATCACCGGCTCGAAGCGCGCGAGATCAGCGACCTCCCAGGTCTCCAGCAGCCGTAAGAAGCGGTCGAAGTGGGCGCGCTCGGCGACCACGACGCGGACACCCACGTCGGGCTCGAGCGCCAAAAGCAAGTCGCGATACGTCGGCCCGACGACGTCGAGCGCCGCCGGGTCGACGTGGATCACGATCTGGCGAAAGGCGCCCTCGTTGTCGGGGGCGACAGCCGTGTCCGAGTCCCGCGACGCGCTATCGGCGGGAGCCATGGACACGGCGAGGGCAAGCGCCGCCACGACACCGAGGACAATATCTCTCATTTCACGCCGCGGAAGTTGGCCAGCTGGTTGGGCTTGGCGTTCAGGTGGGCGATGGTGGCGAAGACGCGTGCCGGCTGGGCGCCGTTGAGCAGTCCTGCGAGGGCGGCCTTGTCGGCGTTGGCTCCGGCCTTGGGCTTGGCGGGCGCCTTGATCTTGCTGTTGAGCAACGAAACGCGCTGCTCAAACTTCTCACCGGGGCCGAGCTCCACCTTGATGTCTCGGAAAGCCACGGTCGTGGGCATGACGGGCACTCGGGAGATCATCTCCATGCCCGGCTGCTCGGCGATGGCGACCCGGAACGTGGCGACGACCGGCTCGGCGGTAGTGTTGTGCGCCGTCACCGCCAGGTTGGCGTAGCCGGCGCCCCGCTCGATGATCTTGGTGTTGAACGGCACGCCATCGACGGTGGCCATCGGCATCATCATCAGCGGCGCGGCCTGAACGCGCTGGACGGCACGCACGGGGGAGCGGGCGTTCAGCAGAAGAGGCGAGACGAGAAGAAGGGTGAGAGCGAAAGAAGAAAGGAAACGGCGGGCGTGCATTGAGAATCCTCCAGGAATCCACACAGAGCGTTTGAAAACGCACGGGGTCCCGGAAGGATCTGCGCCTGCCGCAACTATTGACGCAGATCAGCGTACGCCGAGCAGCTCCACCTCAAAAACGAGGGTCGCGTTGGGCGGGATGGCGCCGGGATAACCGCGCGGGCCGTACGCCAGCGCCGGGGGGATGCGCAGCTTGCGCTTGCCGCCGATCTTCATGCTGGCGACGCCCTCGTCCCAGCCTTTGATCACGCGTCCCTGGCCCAGTGGAAAGTTGAAAGGGGTACCGCGATCGACCGAGCTGTCGAACTTGGTGCCGTCCGTCAGCCAGCCGGTGTAGTGGACCTCGACCATCTCATTTTGCTGGGGCGCGGCGCCTGTCCCGACGACCAGATCTTCGTACTGCAGTCCGCTGCTTGTTGTCTCCATGGTGCCCTCCTGAGCGTTAGTGCGGGGCGTATGCTAACACCACATCGCGATGCTGCCGATCGAAGCCGTTCGTGACCCGGTGATGGCCGCCCTGGAGGCGGGGCCCGTGGTTGTGTCATCGCCCACCGGCTCAGGGAAATCGACCCAGGTGCCGCGCTGGTGCGCAAAGCTGGGCCGGGTGCTGGTGGTGGAGCCGCGACGGGTGGCCTGCCGCAGCCTGGCTGTGCGTGTGGCCCAGCTGGAGGGCGCGCGCCTGGGCGGCCGGGTCGGCTACAGCGTGCGCGACGATCATCGCTGTGCAGCGGGCACGCAGGTGGTGTTTGCCACGCCGGGCATCGTGCTGCGGATGTTGGGCGGCGACGGGCTGGACGGCTTCGACACCGTCATCATGGACGAGTTTCACGAGCGCGGGCTGGACACAGACCTGATCCTGGCGCTGCTGCGCAAGCGGTTTGCGGGGCGGCTGCTGGTCATGAGCGCCACGATCGAGGGCGAGCGCCTGGCCGCGTCGCTGGGCGGCAGGCACATCCATGCGGAGGGGCGCACGTTCGGCGTGGACAAGCGCCATCTACCCAAGGGCACGCTGCTGCCGGCGGTCAAGGGCCTGGAGTCGCGCGTGCTGGCGGCGGTGCGGGCGGCACAGAGCGATCCGGGCGACATCTTGGTGTTTCTGCCCGGCAAGGGGGAGATCGCGCAGTCGGCTGCGGCCCTGCACGGCACGGATCTGGACGTGCTGCCGCTGCACGGCGGGCTGAGCCTCAAGGAGCAGAGCCGCGTCTTTGAGCGTGGACGGCGGCGGCGCGTGATCCTGGCGACCAACGTGGCCGAGACGTCGCTGACCATCGACGGGATCGGCGTGGTGATCGACTCGGGGCTGGTGCGTCAGACCCGCTACTTCGGGGGGCGCGGCTTCTTGATGTTGGTACCGATCGCCGACGACAGCGCGGAGCAGCGGGCGGGTCGCGCCGGACGAACGAGCGAAGGCGTGGTCTACCGGCTGTGGGACCAGGCCGCCCGGTTGGACCCGATGACGCCGCCGCAGATGATGCGCGAGTCGCTGGTGCCGCTGGTGCTGGCGGCGGCGGGGTGCGGCGAGGACGTCAACGCCCTGCCCTTCTTTGATGCACCACGCGATCATGCCGTACAGGCCGCCACCGAAGAGCTGGCAGCGCTGGGCGCGCTGGATAAGGCGGCCGTGATCACGGAGCGCGGCAGGCGTCTGTTCGGCCTGCCGCTGCCGTCGCACCTGGGGCGGCTGCTGGTGGAGGCGCAGGGCGGACCGCTGCTGGGCGCCGTCATCGATCTGGTGGCGGCGCTGGGGGTCGATCGGCCGCTCTTTGCCCGAGAGCGACCGGAGGACGCCGAGGACGATCTGCGCGCGCAGGGGTGCGACGCGGTGGCGCTGATACGCGCTGTCAGGGACGGCGACCCTCGGCGACACGGACTGAGCCGCTACGCGCTGTCGGAGGCGCGCGCGGGAAGGCGACGGCTGCGCAAGGCGATGGGGCTGGGCGATCGCGATGACGCCGCCACACCGTCCAGCCGCACCCTGGCCGCGCTGGCGCTGGCGGCCGATCCACGATGCGCGCACGTGCGCAGAGAGCGAAAGCGGCGCACGGCGTGGGCCAACGGGGGGACCGAGATCGAGCTGGGACGCGACAGCGCGGTGGATCCCGAGACCCATCCAGCGATCGCGGTGCTGGACACGCGGGCGCTGGGGTCGGGTCAGCGCGACACGCACATTGTGGCCACGTGCGCCATCCCGCTGTCTCTGCGCGCGCTGGCCGATGAGGGGCTGGGCCGCGATCGATTAGCCCGCGTGGCGCTGGAGAAGGGCGCGGCGGTAGCCGTCATCGAGCGAGTATACGCGCGCAAGGTGCTGGCGACGCGGGAAGAGATCCCGACCGGCGCGCTGGCGCGGGAGGCCGTGCGCGACCTGTTTTTGCGGGGGTCGATCTTCAAAGCGGCGCGCCCGGAGACGTTGGAGCGGCTGGCGCTGGCGTCGCTATATCACCAGCTGGTCATGGCGGGTCGGGAGGAGGCGCTCTACACGGTGTTCGAGGCAGCCGAGCCCGAGCAGTGGGTGCTGGCGCGGCTGGCGGAGCTGGGGCTTGAGAGCGGCGATGAGCTGGGGCTGCTGTCGGACAACGACCTGCTGCCGCCGGCCCTGCCCGAGGCGCTGGTCGCCAAGCTGAACCGCGAGTACCCGCGCTCGCTGTCGATGGGCGACGCCGAATACGCGATCGAGTACGAGTTCAAGCGGCGCATGGTGACGCTGACGCTGGTGCGTGGGCGGCGCAAAGACCCACCGCCGGCTAATTTTCTGCCCCCGTTTCGCGGCCTGGGGATCCAGGTCATGCTCTGCGGAAAGACCCGCGTCATCCGGACCAGTCGCTAGCACCAGCCACGCGCCTCCTACCGAACCCGCGAGCGCCAGCACCAGCAGCGCCCACAACAGATGCTTGGCCGCGTGGTGCTTGGACATCTCTACTGCGCGCAGTCCACCAGGGTCGTCGTCCAGGTCACGTCGGCGTCCTCGCCCTTGTGCTTGAGCTTGGACAGCGTGATCTGAACGGCGCCGCTCTTGCCGAACTTGGCGCCCACGGGCGTCAGCACAATCGCCGGCGGGTAGCCGAAGCCGCTGCCGCCCAGCCCCTTGAGACTCAGCTGTGCCACCTCGCCCGACGGCAGCGTGACCTGGCCGGTGGTCTCGGCTGTCAGCGCATACGCGGAGGACGAGAAGCTCCACGGGCCCTTGACCAGCGCGGCGGGATACGGCCCGGGCGCCGGATAAGTGACGTAGGCCGGGGCGTAGCTGTTGCCTTTGCCAAAGGCGTGCATGGCGCCGCCCTTGCCGAAGGCGCCGAAGCCGGTCTTGCCCAGCGGCGGGTTCAGGCACCAACGGCGGTGGCCCAGGGACGGCGTGCCTGGATCGGCGATGAACAGGTCGATGGCGGCCGGGATCGTCTTGGTGCCCAGCGCCAGGTTGCTGGAGCCCGCGGACTTGGCCCCGGCGTCGGTGTAGCACTTCCAGGTCTTGGGCGGGCCGTGGCTCAGCGCGTTGTTGGCGTGCATCATCAGCGCCGCCTCCTGGGCCGGCTGGTTGAGGTTGGGGCGGTCCCAGGCGGGCTGCAGGCCTGCCAGCCAGCGGTACAGGTTCAGCCGGCGCAGGCCGTCGTTGAGCGCGGCACGGGTCACCGCTCCGGGCAGGCACTGGGCGACGTCGCCTCCGGTGGAGGTCTTTTCGGCCGTGGACGCGATATCGGCGTTGTACCGGGCGCACACCTGAGCCTGGGTGCGCTGCTCCGGATCCTCGTTTGAAGGCGCCTCACAGGTCTCGCCGTCGCCGTCGAAGCCGGGCTTGCACACGCAGTGTTCCGCCTCCAGATCGCACCACGCCTTGGCGGCACAGCCACCCGCTTCGCACGGCGGCGGCGGCGGTGGGCCGAGGTCGGGCTCGGGCGGCGGCACGTCGGGCACGGGCGGCACGTCGGGCTCCGCGAGATCGGGGGCGGCGGCGGGCAGCTCCGGCTCGGAAGCGCTGATGTCCTCCGCACCGGAGGGCGCGTCGGCGGCGGCATCTTTGGGGGTCCGCGGCTCGGGATCCGAACAGCCACAGACGAGGACAGCGATAACAACAACAACAGGCACCACCACACTCTATCGGTAACGCGCCTCGGTTTTAAGGCTATGCTGTGCGCCGCGAAAAAGGAGACGCCACCATGCACGGACGCAACCCGGCCATCACCTCGATCATCATCGCGCTTTTGTGCGCATCCACGGCCTCGGCCGAGATCACCTCGCTTACCGTTCCGACGGTCGCAGTCACACGCACGGGCGACGCCCTGGTGCTGGCGGCCGAGACCTTCGACGCGCCGGCGCTCAACGGCACGCTGGAGGCGGCGGATACGATCACCCTGGCCGCGGACGGCGGCACCCTGACGCTGGCGAGCACGGACGGGCTGTCGCTTGTCGGCCCCGGCGGCAACAACAGCGGATCCCTGTCCTTTACGGCGGTCGATACAGACGCAGCCAACGCAGCGCTCAATGGGCTGACGATCACGCCGCCGGCCGGGTTTGCCGGGGCGATCACGGTCACGCTTACGGTGGCGGGCGCCGATACGGTCTCCGACAGCTGGCGGGTCGCGGTCAATGCGCTGCTGGACAGCGCCGAGGCCCGCACACAGCTGCTGGCGGGGGTCACTAGCGTCCACAGCGGCGTGCAGCCCGGAAAGATGGTCGCGTACGGCGTCGAGGCCTACGACATCGCCTGGTACACAAACAACCAGGCCCAGGGGCCGATGATCGCCGCCGCGTCCTGGGGCGCCGGTCGTGTCGTGGCGATGGGCGATCACCAGATGATGAACATGGGCACGTACAGCAAGCAGTCCGGCGCCTTCTACACAAACGCCGTGACGTGGCTGACCGGGACCGACGACACCGCCGTGAGCATCGTGACCTCCTCCCAATCGGTCGCGGACTGGCTGGCGGGGCAGGGATATGTGGACGTGACGGTGACCGACGAGGCCGGTCTGGCCGCTGACCTGAGCGGAGCGGACCTGTACGTGCCGCCGTGGCTGGGCAGCGGCGAGCCGGCGGCCAACCTGGAGGCGATCGGCGACTACGTACGCGGCGGCGGCGCGCTGATGATGGTGGACTACGGCGTCGGCTACAAATGGTGGTGGGGCAAGCCGGTCTACAACGCGCCGGGCAACAAGCTGCTGCGTGAGGCGGGCATCGGGTTTACCGGCGAGCACCGCTGGGACACCGGCACGCTGGACGTGACGGCTGCAAGCGGACAGGTCACAAGCAGCGACCTCATCGCGATGCTCAAAGACAAATCGGGCTTCAGCGCCGGCGACCTGGCGCGGGGAGCGACCCTGTTTGGCGCGATCTACGACCCGCTGTCTCCGGACGATCCGCTCGTGAAGACGCTGGATGCACTGTTCGACCTGAGCATCTTGACGATCAGCCCCGGGCCCTCGACGCCGGTCGGCGACGCGTGGGACCAGTCGCTGCTGAAGCGAGAGCAGACGCTCTTGGAGAACACGCCCGTGACCGAGGTGACCAAGCACCGCACCGCGGATGCCGTGTTTGGTGCCGTGCCGGACGACGCCCCGCGCGTGGTGCGCACGGTGAGCGTCGACCCCAAGATCACGCGCTGGCACAGCACCGGCGTGTACGCGGCGCCGGGCGAGGTGGTGACGGTCACGGTGCCCGCGGACGCGGTCGGCAAGGGCATCAAGCTGCGCATCAACGGCTGCACGGACAACATCGGCGGCAAGGGCACCTGGATGCGCATGCCCAAGGTGTCGCGCAGCTTCAGCGCTGACGCCGAGACGGTGCTGATCGCCAGCCCGTACGGTGGGGCGGTGTACGTGGACGTCGGCACCAAGAACACCGAGCTTGCGCCGTTTGACGTGACGATCGACGGCGCTGTGGACGCGCCGTTTTTTGTGCTGGGCGAGACCACCGACGCGCAGTGGCTGGGCGGCATCCGGGACAACCCGGCGCCCTATGCGGAGTTGGTGGCGCCGGGGCTGCAGATCTCGCTGCCGTCCAAGTTCATCGCGCAGCTGGAGAAGCCCACCGAGCTGATGACGTTCTGGAACGCGGTGGTCAACAACCAGGACGCGCTGGCCAATCACGGGTATCTGCGGACCAATGGGGAGCGCATCAACATCGACGTGCAGATCAGCGTGGGCTACCTGCACTCGGGCTACCCGACGCAGGGGCCGCACAGCGCCGGAGCCCAGCTGGGCAACCCGGACGGGCTCAAGAAGAGCGGCTCGTGGGGCTGGTTCCACGAGCTGGGGCACGAGAGTCAGCGACGCCCCGACAAGAGCTGGGGCTACGCCAATCCGTACACGTTTGACGGCAGCGTGGAGTGCACGGTGAACCTCTTCACGACGTATGCGTACGACGCGATGGAGCCGGCGCCGACGGGCGGCTGGGCGTGGACAGGCTCCCGGGTCGGCGTCATGAAGCAGGCGCTCAACGGGCTGCCGGCGCAGACCTACGCGTCGGTCGGCGTGGGCGTGAAGCTGGCCATGTTTCTGCAGCTGAAGAACACGTGGACGTGGGCGCCCCTCACATCGGTCATCACCCAATACAACGAGATGGCAAAGGACGATCTGCCGGGCAGCGACCAGGAGAAGCGGGACGAGCTGCTTATCCGCTATTCCAACGCGGTCGGGCACGACATGACGGCCTTCATGCGGGACACGTGGGGCCTGGTGATCAGCGAGTCGGCCGCCGATTCGGTGGCGACGTTGCCGGACTGGATGCCGGCGATCGGCGGGCTGGAGGGGCAGTTCGCGACTCAGATGGGCACCCCGATCAGCTTTGACCTGGCCGGCACCGCGCTGTCGCACGACGGCGTGGCGGACATCACGGCGGTCACGCAGGGGGCGCATGGCGCGGTGACCACGACGGGCGACGGCACGTGGACCTACACGCCCGCCGACAAGTGGACCGGCGTGGACTCGTTCGACTACACGGTCACCTCCAGCACGGGACACGACGACGTCACCACGGTCATGGTCAACGTCAGCAATCACGGCGTGCTGATGGAGCGCTGGTTCGGGATCGGCGGCACGGCCATTTCGTCGCTGACCGGCTCCGCCGACTACCCCGACAACCCGGGCGACAGCGCCATCGTGCCCAGCTTCAAAGCGCCGACCAACGTCTTCGACAGCTACGGCGTACGCATGCGGGCGTTCCTGGTGGCGCCCGACAGCGGCGACTACACGTTCTGGATCGCCTCGGACGACAACGGCGAGCTGTGGCTGAGCACGGACCACACGGCGGCCAACGCCGCGAAGATCGCGACGGTCCCCGGCTGGAGCAGCGCCGAGCAGTGGAACAAATACGCCCAGCAGAAATCCGCGCCGGTGGCGCTGCAAAAGGGCGAGGTCTACTACATCGAGGCGCTCATGAAAGAGGGCGGCGGCGGGGACAACCTGGCGGTCGCGTGGTCGCCGACGCCGGACTCGCCGACGGTGATCGGCGGCGCCGACCTGCGGCTGTATCGCGACGAGAACACGGCGCCCGAGGCCGTGCAGGACAGCGCGACGGTGCACGTGGGCGAGCCGACGACTCTGGAGGTGCTGGCCAACGACTCCGACGCGGACGGGGACGCGATCTATCTGTTGTCCGTGGACGGCGCGGGACCGGACATCGCGGTCAACGATGACGGCACGCTGACGATCACGGGGGCGGACGCAGGGCCCCAGGTCTTCACCTACACAGTGGCCGACGGCTACGGCGGCAAGGCGACGGCGACCGTGACGCTGAATGTGGTCTACGCCGACGGACCGGGCTGGTTCGAGCACGCCAGCCCTGAGAACGGGGCGGCTGTGGACACGCTGATGCCGCGCGTGTGTTGGACGGCTGCGGAGGCCGGTGCCGCGCCCCTGGCCACGTACGCGGTGGCCTTTGTGGATGCTAACGACAACGAAGTGGACGTGGTCGTGGACGCGCCCGAGCTGTGCGCACGCCCGGCCAAGCCGCTGACGGTGGGCGACTGGTCGTGGCTGACCGTAGCGGTGGACGACAACGACAAGCCGCGAGCGGCCGGCCTCGGCACCCCGTGGAGCCTGACGCTGTCGCCGGACACGACTGCGCCCGAGTTGGTGGTGCAGACGCCGCTGGAGGGCGCGAGCCAGGGCTGTGCGGCGATCAGTGCGACCGGGACGGCCACGGACACCGGTTCGGGGGTCGCCAGCGTGGAGCTGAGGCTCGACGGCGGGGCCTGGAAAGCGCTGCTGCTCGGCGGAGCGCCCACCGATGATCTCAGGACCTGGTCGTGGACGATGAACGACCCGGAGGACGGCGACCACGTGCTGGCGGTGCGAACGACGGACGGCGAGGGCAACACCAGCGCCGAGACGGCCGTGTCCTTCAACATCGACTGCGCGGGCCCTGTGGTCTCGATCTTCGCCCCGGCCAAGGGCGCGTACTCGGACGGCTGTGTCGGCTTCGAGTGGCAGGGCAGCGATCCGGCGGGGATCATGAAGTACTCGGTGGTGATCACAGACGCGGACGGCGCCGAGACCACGGTGGATGCGGGCGTGGCGACCGAGGCGACGCTGGCCGGCGACGCGTGCCTGCCCGCCGGGGTCTACACCTGGCTGGTGCACGCCACCGACACCTACGGCAACGTGTCCGAGACGGCGTCCCAGACGCTGACGGTGGACAAGACGGGCCCCGCGGAGTTTGCGCTGCTGGCGCAGGATCCGCTTGGCGACGATGCGTGGACGTGCAACGGCGGCTCGGTGACGGTCTCATGGGCTGCGGCACAGGACGCCGGCGCGGGCCTGGACGCCCTGCCCTACGAGGTGTGGCAGGACGGCGTCGCCGCGCCCAGAACGGACGCCACCACGGCGACGCTGACCGATCTGACGGACGGGCAGCACACGTGGACGGTGCGGGCCTACGACGTGCTGGGCAACTGGACGGAGGCGACGGCCACGGCGCCGCTGGGCGGCTTTGGAATCGACTGCACCGCGCCCGTGGTAGCGCAGGTCTTCGGCGGGCGCGTGACCAGCGCCGACGTCCCGGATCAACCGCTGGCGACCGGGCTGGACGTCAGCGAGGGCGACACCGTCAGCGTCTTTGGGCGCGGCGGCCTGTGCTTCTCGGCCAGCCCCGCCTGCGACGCCGAGTACGCGGACGATACGGCTTGTGTAAGTCCTGTGGGCTCCGACGAGGGCGAACCGCACTACGCAGACCTGACGTTTGGCGCGCTGACCACGATCATCGAAGGCGCGGAGGACGCCCCGGTGGAGGCCGGTATCTCGGCGACGTTCGAGGCCGCATCGGACGGCCAGGTGCTGTTGGCGACAAACAGCGCCGCCGCGGGCGTGTGCGGGTCGCTGTGGTTCCAGGCGGCTGTGCATGTGGGACCGGGCTTTGGACCCAAGTTCCCGGCCGACGGACACCTGAGCAGCAACCCGGAGCAGAAGTTCGAGTGGACAGCGCCCGAGGACGACGGCAGCGGCATCGCCACGGTGGCGCTGTTGCTCGACGGCGAGGCGACGCCCGACGCGACCCAGCCGCTGCCTGACGGCGAGCACACCTGGCAGTTGGTGGCCACGGACAACGCGGGCAATGAGGCCGCGGGTCCGGTGTGGACCGTGACCATCGATACGACGCCGCCCGAGCCGTTTGACCTGACAGCGCCGGCCGACGGCGAGGTCACAAACGGCCAGGGGCAGGCCTTCTGTTGGGCCGACGCGCAGGACGAGCACTCGGGCATCGCCGACTACCTGGTCTTCGTCGACGGCGAGTTCCACAGCGCGGTCGCAGGCGACACCACCTGCACGGCGCCCATGGACCTGGATGAGGGCGAGCACTGCGTGGAGATCATCGCCCGCGACCGCCTGCGCCACGAGCGGAAGTCCGGCACGCGCTGCATCACTGTGGACGCCGCCGCACCAAATCCGGCGCCACTATTGGAGCCGAAGGACGGCGCATGCTTGAACACGGCGGACGTCACCTTGAGCTGGGGCGCCTGCGCGGATGACGGCTCCGGCATCGCGACCCTGGACGTGCTGGTCGACGGCGAGTCCGTCGGCGACCTGGCGACGGACGCCACCTCGACGACGGTCGCTTTGGACGAGGGCGAGCACACCTGGACGGTCCGCTGCACAGACGGCGCCGGCCTGACCGCGGAGGCGTCGGCGTCGCTCACGGTCGACCGCACCGGACCGCAGCTGGACGCCGTGTCCATCAGCGACGACCAGGAGGTCACCATCGAAGCGACAGACGCCGGCTGCGGCGTGGCCGACGTCACGGTCGCGGTGGATGACGGCGACCCCGAATCAGCGGTCGCGGACGCCACCACCTGGCGCGCCACCCTGGCTGGAATCGAGGACGGCGAGTACACGCTGACCATCAGCGCGGCGGACGCGGCGGGCAACCTCTCGGCTGCCACGTTGGAGTTCGGCGCAGGCGACTGTTGGCGCCTGGAGGCCTGCGACCTGGCGACGGGAAGCTGCGGCACCGCGATCGACTGCGACCCGACGACCGACACCGGCGACCCGCCGATCGAGCCAACCCCGGGCGAAGAAGCCGACAGCGGCTGCCAGCGCGCCCCCGAGGGCAGCCGGTCCGGCGCACCCCTGGTGTTCGGGTTACTGCTGCTGCTTCTGCTGGGCCGACGGGCAGGAGCAAAATCGAGACTGTGTTAGCCTGGACTCATGCGCCGCCCAGCCACCGGGTTTCGGACCGTATGCCTGCTCCTGGCGCTGCTGATCCCCGCTAGCGCGACCCCCAAGAAAGTCTGGCACCGCGTGTTCCTGCGACTGACGCAGGGCGTGCAGGTCATCCCGGCCGACGACGGGGATCCGGCGTATTACCTGGACCTTGTAGGCAGCCATCGGTTCGTTGACCGGGACCTGGGCGACACCGAGACGCACAAGGGCCTGATGTGGCTGCCGGAGCTCGGCTACCACTACGACCACCGGGGCGACGGCAGCCACTTCGGCTCACTGGGACTCGGCGTGGGGTGGTCAGCCGGGCCGATGTTCGCCGCGTCCCTGGTGCCGCGCGCGGTTCTGGGATCGGTCACAGACGACTTTGCGGCCGGCGTACGCGCCACCGCCCTGCTGGACTTTGCCTACGGCATTTTCAGCTTGGAGCTGTCTCACCAGACGCTGTGGATAGGCGGCGACCCGCGCCACGACTTCCGCGCGGGCATCGGGCTCGACCTGGTGGCCGTCGGCGCAATGGTCATCTTCGGGATCGTGATGGCGGGGGCCAGGCCCCGTTGACTTCGGTGTGCACATTGGATGGCGCAACCCGTATACTCCCCGCGTGAGCCGAGTCTTCGCCAGCACTGCCGCACGTCTGACCATTGTTTTGCTCTGCATCGGGATCAGCGTTCCGCCCGCGCTCGCCAACACCGCGCTCTTTACGTGCAGTCGCGACGGTCACGTCTCCGCGCGCTGCCCCGACCAGGACGCACCGCCCGCCCAACCCGAGGGCGCCTGCTGCCACCACGAGCGCGACGTGCCCGGACCGGAGATCTCAACGCCACCGTGCTGCGATGTCGTCTATCGCCAGCCGCTGGCCGGCTCCGCGTCCCGGTCCGACACCTCGCTCTCACGCCATGCCACGCCTGCCGCCGCGCCGAACGTCGTCGACGTCGGCTGGCCTCCGAGCATCACGTGGGCCAACACGCTCGTTGTGCCGCGTACCCCACCCCCACTTTCGGGGGCAACCCGCCGCATCCTGATCTGTTCATTCACGACTTGAGTCGAGGACCTGCGCCTCAACAAGAACTCAACTCAAGTAACGAAAAGAACAGGTAGAAAAGACATGATTAAGACGTTCTCTGCTCAGGGGCGCACTGCGCTCGTGGGCCTTGTGACCCTGATCGCGGCGGGCTGCGGCCATACGCAGCGCACCGTGATCTCACTTCAAGACATCGACTGCGCCTCGTGCGGGGTCAACGCCGTCGCCGCGTTGGAGAAGCACGCGCAGATCACGGACGCGACGTTCAACCGAGACCTGGCCGAAGTCAGCGTGCAACATGACGCGGCCTTGCCCCCCACGGCGCTCGTGCGGGTCGCCGAGAAGGCCGGCTACCGCGCCGTCATCGGGGCCGGCAGAGGTCAATACATCGACGAGTCGCCCTTCGACGACAAGCTGGACGTCGCCTGGCTGACGCGCGACGGATCAGCGGTCGACCTGGCCGCGCACGCCGTACCGGGCAAGGTGACGGTCTTCGACTTCTACGCACGGTGGTGCGGCCCCTGCAAAAAGGTCGACGCCGCCATGGCGGACACCCTGGCGCAGCGACCGGATGTGGCGCTGCGCAAGCTGAACGTGGTGAGCTGGGACACCCCGCTGGCCAAGCAGCATCTGCGCACCGCCAAAGAGCTGCCGTACGTGATCGTTGTCGGCCCGGACGGCGCGCAGGTGGACGTCATCTCCGGCCTGCACCTCGACCGGCTGTCCGCGGCCATCCAGAAGGCGGCCACACCATGAGAAAGACCCGACAGATCACCGTCTTGCTGGTGCTCGCGCTGTTTGTCTGGCCGGTTCAAGCGGAGGGCGCCTCGTGAGCGGCTTGAAGCAACCCAAGCCTCCCGGGTGGAGGCTCAAGTGTCTACAGACAGCTGCTCGGACTCGGACAGCTCAACGTCTCATTGGACTTCGGCCTGTCCTTTCTCGAGGGCGGCCATCCGGTTGACCCGAACCAGCCGGAGCCGGGCCTGGCCGCAGAGGATCAGGCGGATTCACATCATCTCAGCGCGGTGCTGATGAGCTGGAACCTGGCGGCGTCCTTCGGGCTGCACGACCGGCTCAGCCTGGAGGTGTCGCTGCCGATGCGGGTCAACCAGGTCTCAGCGACCTTTGGAGACTCGCACGGCCACGACATCGAGGGCTTTCAGAGCATTCACCATCGCGACGAGGCGATCGTCGGCATCGGCGACGTCGGCGTCGGCGTGCGAGTCGGGATCGTCAATCCGGGCGACGCTGCGGGGTTCAGCCTGCAGACCACGGTGGGCGCGACGCTGCCCACAGGCGGTACGGTGGAGAACCCGTTCGTGCGAGGGCGAAGCGGGCTCGAGCACCAGCACATGTTCTTTGGCACCGGCACCGTCATGCCGACCGTGGGCCTGCAGCTTGGGTATGCGTTCAGCTCGGTCTCGCTGGCCGGTTGGGTGGAGTCTCGTCTGGGCTTCTACGAAAACTCGGAGGGCTTCCGGCCGGGATCCCGCGTGGCGTCCGGTGTGGGCGCGATAACGGGGTTCGGCCTGACCAGCTGGCGCTTCCTGCTGCAGCATGAGGTCGACTGGGAGGCGGCGTCCCAGTGGGGCGACGAGCCGGCCGTCAACTCAGGCCGCACCGCGCTGCTCGTGGCCGCCGGCGTCTTCTGGTCGCCGGCGCCGCCGTGGGAGATCCACGTGCTGCTGAAGGCGCCCTACTACTCCAAGTCGGTCGGCGACCAGTTCGACATCCCGTTCGTCACGTCCGTCGGCGTGGCCTGGGGCGCGAACGTGCTCTAAAGCCAGTCGAACGCCTTCCTAAGGATCTCGCGACCGCCGGTCTCGATGATCTCTCCATGACACATGATCAGCCGGTCGAAGTCCCACCCCAGAATGTGGTCTATCGAGGCCCGGGCGGCGGCCTTGTCCTTGAGGACCCACTTCAGCAGCTTGGAGACGGCAGGTCCGTCGCCGGACAGCGCCACCATCTGATAGATGCGCGTGATCGTGTGCGTGCTGCGCGCCAGGTTGAAGAGCGTGTCGGCCGCGATCAGCGTGCGCGATGCCCGGTGAAATAGAACCGTCTCGCCGACGGCCGGGTAGCCGCCGATCAGGTGCTGGTCCAGGTCCGCCGCCCAGCCGGGGACAGGGTCGGCGGACAAGGCCGCGTCGAAGGCCACGTCCTCACGCTTTTTACCCAGTCCGGGTGCGCCCAGGACCTGTGCGTCCGGGTACTTTTCGGTGTAGTGGCCGATGTATAAGTGGTGGAACTTGTTGGGGGCCACCGCGTAGCGGACCGGGCCCAGATCGGCCAGAAAAGCGTCGCGCTCGTCCGTCGGCGCAAAGGGCGAGTACAGCAGCAGCCCGCCGTCACTCAGCTTGATCGCGGTCATCCGCGCCGGCAGGTGGACGCCTACGACCTTGATGATCTTCTCTTCAACCCAAATGTTTTCGGCAACTTTGCGCATGTGACTTACTGACCCCAGACGACGGCGTTGCGCTGGTCGTCGGGCCACACGGCGCCCCCGTTGCCGGGGATGTGGGCGCCGTCCAGCGCGGTGACGAAGTTGCCCTGATCGCCAAACGCGCGCTCCCGATTGACCTGCCCGCCGGCGCTGCGCATCGGGCTGGAGGCGCCGCTTGCCTGCCGCACCGACACGACCTCGTGCGGACCCGGTCGCAGATCGACCAGCGCGCCCTTTCGCTTGCTGTTCATCAGCTGCTCTTCGTTGCCGATCGGGTCCGCCACGGTCTTGGCCTTGAAGGTCCACACCAGCATGGACGTGGGATCGAGGTCGGGGTGGGCGCCGGCCAGCAGGTCCGGGTAAGCGTAGAACTGCTTGCCCACATCATTCTGGTTGACCGGCCCCGCCATCAGGCACATGCCGGCCAGCAGATCGCAGTCCGGCGGCAGATCCACAACCCCCATCAGCTCGCAGTACAACGCGCTGCGTGCTGCGGCCGCGCCCGTGGCCCGGATCGCGTGAATCCAGTCCAGGCCCGCGGTCTTGATCTCGGAGCGCGACAGGCCGGCCACATAGATGCGCTGACCGGCCAACGCAAAAGCCTTCTTGCCGCGACGCGCGTTCTTGCTGAAGGCGCGGCCGGTCGGTATGTCAGCCCACAGCGGGATGTCCTTGATCATCTTGTCCGTGATGTCGCCCAGATCGCGACGGATGGCGCGCAGCCGCTCTTTGCCGCCGGGCGTGAGCACGTCGATCCGATCCAGCAGCAGCAGCTCTTTCGAACGCTCCCGGTCGACCCCGGTCCAGTGCGCAAAGGCGTTGTAGGCCGCGCGCCCTGCCTGCACGATCAGCTCGTCGGGAAAGCGCATATCCTGGCGGCTCTGATACGCCGGCGGCGCCTTCTCCTCCTGGTTGACCCCGGGCTGGATGCGCTCGGACCGAAAGGCCAGCAAGTTGGCGCCGAGCTTCCGGGCCAGAGGCGGGTCCAGCGCGATTCGGGCCTCCTCGGACACAGCGCCGACCTGCACCGCAAGTGCGATGTGCCAGCCGTGAGAGCGCTCCGACGCCGTCAGGCCCGCAAGCTTCTGCAGCTGCGTGACGCGCCCCTTGTTGGCCGCGCGCGGCTCTCCGCCAAACGGCGCCATGATGACGTTGGCCGCCCGCCGCCCCGCGGAGGCGATGACCGCAGCGCGCTCCATGGCGTCCGCCAGGATCCCGATATGCAGGTCCTGCAGGTACCCGATGGTGGGGATGTCGTCGATGTGCTGGAACCGCTTACGCAGGGCCCGCAGCGGCACCGTGAACAGGCTGGTAAACGCTTTGTGCCCGGCCAGGGTCAGCAGCAGCGTAAACGGCGTGCGATACGGCCTCGAGATCACCAAATGCGTATGCGCCGCGCCGTCCAGAACCGGGGCCTCCACCCCGTTGAGCTCCCGCAGCAGCTCCGCCGCGCGCTGGGAGTCGGCGGGCCCCAGGGTGACCTGCCGAAAGCCCCGATAATTGGTCGACTGGCGCGCAGACATGATGCCCAGCGAACACTCCTCGAACAGCTCGCGCTCCAACACCGCGTCACCCGCGACAAACGAAGCGGGGCGGGCCAGCGACAACAGCGGCATGGCGGCCGTGGCCTCGTCGTGCGTCAGCGGGATGCGGGTGCGATACCCGACCACCGTCGGCGACTCGAGCGCGTCCGGCAGGCAATAACGAGTCTTCTTTTTGCCCTCGGCGGCCGGCGCCGCATCCCGCCGAACGCGCTGCGCATCGGGCGGCGGACTGATCGGGACGACTTCCAGTGTTTTGGGCTGTGCATTCGTTGCGACTTGATCCGGCATGGGCGCTGTTATACCCGGTTCGCTATGAACAGACCCTTTCATGTCTTAGGAATTCAGCAAATCGCCGTCGGCGGCCTGGACAAGTCGCGCCTGCAGCGCCTGTGGATCGACACCCTCGGCCTACGAAAAGCCTCCAGCTTCAAGAGCGAGCGCGAGAACGTGGACGAGGACATCCTGGAGCTGGGCAGCGGTCCACACACCGTCGAGGTGGACCTGATGCAGCCGATCGATCCGGAGAAGCGCCCCAAGGTGCACCAGCCCCCGCTCAACCACGTTGGCCTGTGGATCGACGACCTGCACGCCGCTGTGGACTGGCTGCAAGCCCAGGGCGTCCGCTTTACCCCGGGCGGCATCCGACCCGGGGCGGCCGGCCACAACGTGACGTTCATCCATCCCAAAGGCAACGAAGACTCGCCCATCGGCGGCGAGGGCGTCCTTATCGAGCTGGTTCAGGCCCCGCCGGAGGTGATTGCGGCCCTTTCGGGAAGCTGAGCGGCCCGACCATCACCAGCGCCGGGACCAGCAGCAGATCCGCGACCAGGGCCAGGGTCAACGTCAGCGGCAGCAGCGAGCCCAGACGCGCCGTGGTCACGTAATCGCTGAGCATCATCGGCGCGAAGCCGGCGCCCAGAACCACGGTGGTCATCACGATCGCGCGGCCCGCGAAGTCAAACGTGCGCTGCAGCGCCAGGCGTCGGTCGGCGGTGCGCGCGGCCTCGATCTTGTAGCGCATCATGAAGTGGACCGTGTCGTCGACGCCGATGCCGATGGCCAGCATCGCCAGGATCAGGTTGTCGGAGTCCACCTTGTCCCACAGCAGCCCCAGAATCCCGCCGAGCATCAGCAATGGCAGGGCGTTGGGCACCATGGACCACAGGCCGACCCGCACCGAGCGCAGACCGATGCACATGAAGATGGCGATGGCCGTAAACGTGAAGATGAGCCCCCGTCGCTGACCAGAGATCACCTCGTCCAGCCAGTCGCCCATCAGGTAGACGATGCCGCTGGGCTCGACCTCCGCATCAGCTCCGAGGGTCTCTTTGGCCAGCGCATGCACGGCGTCGCCGGTCACGCGGGCTTCGCGCGCCGCCTCGTTTTTCAGCCGTAGCGACAAGACGGCCGTGCGGCGATCAAAGTCCACCAGGCGGTCGAGGTTCTGCCCGCCGCCCAGTTCGAAGAGCAGCGCATATTCGGACAGGCCGCGGCGCGTGGTCGGTAGCGCGCCCGCCTCGGGCTGCCCGGCGGTCAGCTCCTTGTGCATGCGCTCGTAGAGATCGATCAGCGACGTCACGCTGATCACGTCGTCGCGCGCCTCGATCTGCCGCTGGAGCTGGGCCAGGCGCGCAAACAGGCTGGGCTCGAAGAGAGCGTTCTTTCCTGTCTGGGCGACGGGCTCACCGGAGTCCTCGAAGTCCTCGAAGTCGGGGTCATCCATTGACAGATCCCCAAACTCGTCGTCATCGACCGCCTCGACCACGCCGGGTCCGGTCGCCTGCACGTAGACCTGCATGAGATTGCTCGGCGTGAAGTGCTCCTCGAAGAAGTCGGTGTCGCGCACCAACTGGTTGTCGTCCGCGAGCCGCTCCGTGAACGCCGCGTCGATCTCCAGGTGGGCGAGCCCGTACACCGAGAAGCCGAACGCCACGACAAACGCGCCGATGACCGTCCACGGATGGCGCGTCGCGGCGTTAGACATGGCGTTGAGCACGCGGTCCAGGGCGGCCTGAACGCGCGACGTCGCCCCAACGCGCCAAGGCTTCGGCTGGCGCATGAACGAGAAGATGATCGGCACGACCGTAACGGCCAGCAGCAGCGCGATCGCGACCCCGCTGCCCAGGATGATCCCCAGCGCGCGAAAGACAGGCGTGGGCACAAACGACATGCCGACAAACCCAAAAAACGTGGTCAGCGACGTGTAGAAGCAGGCGCGCCCGACGTCATCCGCGCTGGCCAGGATCGCGTCGTCCTTGCCCTTGCCGTGGCTGAGCTCCAGCAGGTAGGCGCTGCACAGGTGGATGACGTCTGAAAAGCCGACGATCAGGATCACGATCGGCGTGATGCTGTGCATGATGCTGATCTCGCGGTCGATAGCCACCGAGATGCCCATGGTCCACAGCACGGCGATGAGCGAGATCCCCATGGCGATCGCGACCGGCCACAAGCGCCGGAACATGACCCACACGACCAGCAGCAGCACCAGCACGACCGCCGGAAAGATGGTCTTGAAGGTGTAGTCCGTCTGGACCAGCATCTCGCTCATGATCGCCGTAAAGCCGGCGCGGTGAATGCGCTCAGCGGGGAAGCCGGCGGCGATCAGCGCGTCGACAAAGTGGGCGACCAGGGCCGGACCGTCTTCCGCCGGGCGGCCCGCATCGACGTACAGCTCCACAATCATGACCGTGGAGCGGCCGTCTTTGGAAATCAGGAGACCGCCCGCAAGCTCGTCCGCGATCAGGTCCGCCAACAGCGCGTCTTTGCGCTCCGGATGGGCGCGCGCTTCGGTCGCGTAGCTCTTGGCCGTCAGCGTACCGTCGATCACGCGCACACGCTGAGCGCTCAAAATACTGGTGATCCGCTCGACCTCAGCGTTGTCACGAATGGCGTCGGTGGCCGCCTCCAGCCGATCCAGCGTCGCCGGATCGAGCACATCGAGGTCCTCGATAGCCAGGATGATGACGTCGTCCGTGCCGAACTGCCGGACCCGCTCGAGGTAGCGCAGAAACGCCGGTGACTCCCCGAAGAAGAGCTTGCCGACCGAGGACGCCACCACCGCCTGGCTGAGCATGGCGACGGCCGCGAATGTCACCAGCGCGCAGACCGCCAACACCAGCGCACGGTGACGAAGGACGAAGCGAACGTAGCGGCTCACGCGGGCGTTATCCGAAAGCCGCTGCTACTTGGAGTTTTCCCAGTCGGTCCACCACTGCGGCGCGCAGCCACCGGCGTCACAGCTTCGGCAGTCCTCGCTCCAGGTGGCCGCCTCGGTGGGCGTGGTCCCCTTGCAGTCTTTGGCCACCAACTCGTCGCACTCGGCCTGGGTCTCCGCGTTAAGACAATACGCCTCGTTGCTGAAGCACTGGTAGAAGCACCGCGGCTTCTCTTTCTCCGGCTCGGGGGCAACACCGTCGCACTCGTCAGCGCACTGCTGCACGGAGAGGCAGTCAGACTCCGCGCACAAGCTCTCGCAAAACGCCGTGTTGGACGAGAAGCACTTTTCGCCGCTTGCGACCCCGTTGCAGGTGTTGTCGTAACAGCGGGTGCTCGAGGACACCGTGTCGGAGGAGCATCCGGCAAGCGCCAGCGCGAAGAGCGACATCATGATGAATTTCATTGGCGCCATGGTAGCGTTCTGAGCTGAAACTGTGGAGGTCCAATGTCGGCTAGTTGTCGAGGTCGGAAATTCGTTACTACCCGCGCGGCGACGCCGTTCGCCGCCAAGGCGGGCGAGCGAAGGCGGGCCGG
>CAZJHX010000082.1:20014-47888 GCA_964545715.1 uncultured Myxococcales bacterium | reverse complement strand
CCAGTGGCCGCTCCTGCGGCCGGGGCATGCGCGAGAACCTAGGACACCTGGTCTGACAAACCGCCTCCTCCACATCCTGTCTCAACGTCCGTCTCTCACCGGGAGCGGTGTCACTTTGGAGGCGTTTGTGCGCCACGCCGCGGCCGCGGGTTGGGACCAGCGCGCCATCGTTGGCGTTCCTTTGTCGGACCCCATGCCGGCGGTCGGTGGGCTGCCGCCCGAGCGGATCCAGCCGCTCCGGTTCGAGACCGAGACGCTGCCCTTTCCCGTCCCCGGGATGAGCGACGTGATGCCCTACCGCAGCTCGGTCTGGGCAAAGATGACCCCGGCCCAGTTGAGCACGTATCGCGCGGTCTTTCGTCGCCACATCGCCGCCGTCGTCGATGAGTTTCAACCTGACCTGATCCATAGCCACCACATCTGGCTGATGAGCTCCATGCTCAAGGACATCTGCCCGAACATCCCCGTGGTCACGTCCTGCCACGCGACCGGGCTGCGCCAGATGACCTTGTGCCCGCACCTGCACGACGAGGTCTGCGCCGGCTGCGGTCGAAACGACCGCTTTGTGGTCCTGCAGCAGCAGCACGCGGAGGCGTTGACGGCCGAGGTTGGCGTCGAAGCTGGGCGCGTGGCCGTAGTCGGTGCCGGGTACCGCGCCGCCGTGTTTCATGTGAGCGGTAGGAGGCCCGGAACCGGCGACCTGGTCTACGCGGGCAAATACAGCCACTCCAAAGGCCTGCCGCAGCTGCTCGACGTGATGGCGTCCAGGCCGGAGATCACGCTCCATGTCGCCGGTGCGGGCGCCGGGGCGGAGGCGGACGCGCTGGCCACCCGCATGGACGGCATGCCCAACGTCGTCCGCCACGGCATGCTCGACCAGGCGCAGCTCGCTGAGCTGATGCGTAGCTGTGACGTGTTTGTGCTGCCCTCTTTCTACGAAGGCGTGCCCCTGGTGCTGGTGGAGGCCCTGGCGTGTGGGTGCCGCCTGGTCTGCACGCGCCTGCCGGGTGTGGTCAGCGGGCTGGCGGACGCGCTTGGCGACTATCTGCAGTTGGTGGAGGCGCCCGAGATGGCCGCCATCGACGTTCCCGCGCCCGCCGCGCTGCCCACGTTTGTCGACGGGCTTGGGGCTGAGGTAGGCGCCGCCCTGGCGCGCCCGGCGCTGACCGATGCCCCGACCGCCGCCTTAGCGCCGTTCACGTGGAGGGCGGTATTCGCACGCGTCGAGGTGGTTTACCGGGAGTTGTTGGCAGATAATCAGCCGCGATGATCCTGCTCAAAGCGGCCTGGTCCATCATCGCGTGGATACTGGCTTTCTCCATCATGGCTGTCGTCTTCATCGTTGGAGTCGTGGTCGCCATCTTCGTCCCGTTCGCCCGCATCCAGCGTCGCGGCATCGCGCAGGTGTTGGGCCTCATCCCGCACCTGACGCTGAGCCGCATGACCATCTCGTACGACGACAGCTTCGACAAGGATCGGGTCTGCGTATACGTGATGAACCACACCAGCATGCTCGATGCCCATGTCGCCATCGCCGCCATCCCGCAAGTCTTTTGCGGTCTGGAGAACGCGGCCCACTTGCAGGTGCCGTTTTACGGGTGGCTCATGCGCCTGGCCAGCGCGGTTCCCGTCTATCCGCACAGCGAGGGCCGCACCGCCGAGATCACGGCCGCCGCGCGCGACCGCGCCTCCCGCAATATCTCCATTTTGACCTTCCCGGAGGGGCACCGGACGCTTGACGGCAAGCCGCGCCCCTACAAGCGCGGCGCCTTCTTCATGGCCCGTAGCGCGGGCCTCCCCGTCGTGGTGATCTCCACCCGCGGCTTCTACGAGGTGCTGCGCAAAGGCACCTGGATTGTCACGCCCGGCCACATCGAGGTGCGCGTTGGGCCCACGCTCGAGACCGACGGCCTCTCAGACGACGAGATCGACGGACTTGCCGCCCGAGCGCATGAGCTGACGCTGCAGTGGCAGGCCGATGCCGCGCGATAGGCCCGCAACCGCGCTGCACGTCGGTCGCATGCTGGCTCTGTACGGCCTGTTGGGCGTGTGCTCCGGCCTGGCTGCCGTCGTCTTCGCCGAGCTCGTGGACTTCGGGCAGGCCTACCTGATCGACGTGGCCGCTCCCGATCGCTATCGCTTTGCCTGGGAGCTGCCGTCCGGCAAGCGATGGTTGTTTCTCGTCATCCCGGCCACGGGCGGCATCGTGTCGGGTTTGCTCTGCGCCTGGCTCGCGCCGGAGACGATGGGCACCGGCATCAGCCAGGCCGTTGACGCTTATCACCACCACGACGGCGAGATCCGGCCCCGCGTCGCGCCCGTCAAAGCCGTCGCATCGGCGGTCACCCTGGGCACGGGCGGTTCGGGCGGGCTGGAGGGCCCGATCGCCCAGATCTCCGGCGCGATCGGAACGCTGATCGCCACCCGCTTTGGCCTGCAGGGACGCGAGCGGCGCGTCTTGATGATGGCCGGCTTTGCCGCCGGAATCGGCGCCGTCTTCCACGCCCCCATGGCCGCCGCCATTTTCGCCGCCGAGGTGCTCTACAGCGAGATGGACATCGAGCACGAGGTGCTGGTGCCCGCCATCATCGCGTCCACCGTGTCCTACGGTGTCTTCGGCGCGGTCCGCGGCTGGGAGCCGATGTTCGCCATGCCCGAGGTCACCTTCTCCAGCGGCCTGCAGCTGCTGCCGTACCTGGCGCTGGCCGCCGTTCTGTCCGCCGGCGCGGTCGCCTTCATCGTGCTCTTCCGCACCGTCGATCGGCGCCTGGGCCACAACTCGGCCATCCCGCTGTGGGCGCGCCCGGCTATCGGCGGCTTGCTGGTCGGTATCGTCGGCGTCTTTCTGCCGTCCGTGCTCGGCGCCGGCTACGGGATCGTCCAGCTGGCGCTCAACGGTCACGAGGCGGTCGTCATCCTGCTGGCGCTCGCTGTCGCCAAAGCGCTGGTCTCCGCGTTCACCGCTGGGTCGGGTGGCGCCAGCGGTCTCTTTGCGCCATCGCTGGTTATCGGCGGGCTGCTCGGCGGTGCGGTCGGCGCGGCCGCGGCCTGGTTTGCACCGCAGCTGGAGATTCAGCCCGCGGCCTTCGTCGTCGTCGGCATGGGCGGCTTCGTAGCGGCGGTCGTCAACGCCCCGCTGAGCACGGTGATCATGGTGGCCGAGGTCGTCGGCAACTACCGGCTGATCGTTCCCACGCTGTGGGTGTGCACGCTCTGTTGGTTGATGACGCGCCGCTGGACCCTTTTCCGCGAGCAGGCGCCCACCCGCTTCGACGCGCCGGGGCAGCTGTCCGACATGATGGGCGCCGTCCTTCACCGCATCTCGGTCGGCGACGCCATCGATAAGCGCAAGCCGGAGCCCATCTCCGTCTCGCCCCAGCTGCCGCTGCGTGAGCTGGTCGAGCACTTCGCCTCGACCAAGCAGTCGGTCTTTCCCATCGTCAGCGCCGGCGTCTTGCGCGGCGTGGTCGACGGTCGCCAGCTGCGTCGCACCGTAGGCGAAAAAGGCGTCGACACCTTCCTCATCGCCAACGACTTTCAGGTCAAGAGCGAGACGGTTACCCCCGCGGACACTCTGTACGACGCGATCAGCCGCATGACCGCCACCGGCTACGACGAGTTGGTGATCACGGCCGAGGACGACCTCAGCACGCTGGTCGGGCTTATCTCGCGTCGCGAGATCGTCAACGCCTATCACCGCCGCATGCTGCAGCGCGCGCCCGGCATGACCGGCGAGTGGAACATGCCGGTCGACCTGGAGCTGTGCGACCTCTGCGCATCGGTGGAGCGCGGCGGGATCGTCCGCGGCGTCGGCGGCTCCAACCCCTCAGAGGCGATAGGGCTGCTGATCGCGCACGCCGATCTCCCGACCGAGTGTGATCGCAAGCTCCTGCTGACCCTTCTGCTGGAGCGCGAGGCCCTTGGCAGCACCGGCGTCGGCAATGGCATCGCGCTGCCGCACCCGCACGCCGATGAGCTGGCCGGGATCACCGCGCCGCGCGTGATCATCGGGCTGCTGGCCAAGCCGGTGGACTGGGGTGCGTACGACGGTCGCAGCGTAGACACCGTCTGTGTGCTCTTGTGTCCAAGCGGGGAGATGCACCTGACCCTGCTCGGTGAGCTGGCCCGCGCGCTCAGCGACAAGCGCGTCTTGCATCTGCTGCGTCAGCGCGCGGCGTTGCCGGCGGTCATCAAGGGTGTGCGCGCCGCGCTCGACCCCACGTCAAAATAAGGAAGAGCAGCGCCAGCAGCGCCCACAACGGGGATCCCTGGCCTGGGCTCGGTCCGGTCGCGCAGCCGCCGCTGGATGCGCGCGGGCTGATCGGGCTGACCAGTCCGCTTGCGCCCGAGGTGCCTCCGCCGCCGCCCGTCGCGCCGCTGTTGTCCGGTGTGCCGCCGGACCCGCCGCCCGTGGTCTCACCGCCGGTGTTGCTGCCAGGGTCAGGTACGTCCGCATCGCCGGCCACGTACACACTGATCGCGGCGGTCGGCTCCGGACACGTCAGCGGCCCGGAGTCGACGTGGACAAGCCGGAAGACCTCGTGAATTATTGGCGCGCCGTCCTGCGGTACGCACTCGGGACAGAAGGCGGCGATCTCCGACGCATCCGCCGGCACGCGCACCTCGAACTGGAATGACGCGATAGTCCCCGGCGGCACGTCGGCGTCGACGGTCCGCGCTGTCTGGTCGGTGTCCCAGTCGTCGTGCCACAGCAACGAGGTCGCGCCTGCAGCCGGTCCATCGGCGTCTAGTCGCAGCGCGCCGGCCGGCCAGGTCTGCGTGCCCAGATTGGTAAACGCGATGGTGACGACCGCCGTCTCGCCCGGCGGGATGTTTGCCGGCGCGTCGGCAGTCGCCAGCGCGGCCGCCATCGCAGGCGCCGGGTTGGCCACCTGGGTCGCGCCGTCATCCACCAGCCCGTTGCAGTCGTTGTCCAGCCCATCGCACAGCTCCTGCGACGGCTCGCCCTGCGCCACACACGCGATGGTTCCGCTAAGGCACTTGAACACGCCGATCGCGCAGGTCCCTTCACCCGGCGCCTTGCATGGGGTGCCGGCGGCGCTGTCCTCATTGCAGTCGCTCTGGAATCCCCAGCTGCAGCCGCCCGAGCACAGCCGCTCCTGCAGCCCGCAGTTGCCGCACGCCAGCTGCTCCACCTGGCCGGGAACGCACACGCCCTCCCCGGAGCAGCCGCCCCACGACGGCCATTTGCACTGGCCGGTACACACGCGCGACTGGGTGCCGCAGTTGCCGCACGGGGTGGACTCCGAATCGCCGGGCGCGCACGGTCCGCTGCCTTTGCACTGGCCCCACGCACCCCAGCCGCAGTCAGATGAGCAGGTCCGCTTTTTAGTGCCGCAGTTGCCGCACGCTTTCTCCTGGGTCTGCCCGGGATCGCAATCACAGCTGGGCTGCACGCAGCTGCCCTCCGCCGTGACGTGCACGATATCCGAGCCGTAATAGAACTCGAGAATGTCGATGTAGCCCCAGCCCTTCTTGGCCAGGCACGACGCGCCGTTCTGAGACTTGCAGCCCCGGTTGGCGTGGTTGCCCTTGTTCACCCAGCCCAGCTTCGTCTGCGTGAGGTTGTCGCCGCTCTTGCCCTGGTTGTACGTCACCCACTTCTCGGTGTTGGAGTAGTCGTTGTCGCCGGCCTTGGCGACGCAGTTGGCCGTCGACGGCACCGCCCCCGCTACATAGAAGGCCGCGACCTGCGTGCCCTTGTAGCGGAGCACCTCGCCCACGGTCTCTTCGGCCGCCTGGTAGTGGATCGCCTGCGGCTGCGCGCTGCATGTGTAGACCTGATCGGAGGTTCCGTCGGCGATTGAGCCCGACGTGTTCAGCTTGTAATAGAGGTAGCTGCGCGCGGCCACCGCCTGGGCCTTCAGTGCCTCCAACGGTGCGGCGCCGTTTTCGCAGCGCACGACGCGCGGGATGTAGTCTGTCTCGACGTCCTTGACGCCTTTGCCCTTCACGGTGGCGGTGCAGTAGGCCGCCAGTCCGCCGTGCATTACGCCGTAGCGGTCCGACACATGATCGCTCGAACATCCTGAACCGAGCGCGACCACACCAGCAGCAACAACAACGATCAGCCCCAGTCGCATGGCGATTAACCTAACACGCCTGTTAAGTCTGCGGGTCACCAACCCGACCTCTATACTCGGTGCAGATGAGCAAAGTCGGTGCAGCGCAGTGCGTTATCGCGGTGGTCTTGATCCTCGTGGCGGCGCACGTGCGCGAGTGGCGCGTCGGCACGGTCGGCACGTTCCCGCTCTCCGCCCAGGTCCGCATGGGGCTCACCTCGATGGAGGCGTGCAGCGGAATCGTCGGCGCCTGCCAGTCCATCTCGTTCTCCGAGCTGACCAGCGGCAGCACCGTGGACGGGGCGGACCGCATGTTTCTGCTCAGCAGCGCAGCCACGTACTTCGCCTCCTGGATCGTTCCGATGCTGCTTATCGTGGGCCTGGTGTCGCGCTGGCGCTTCGGCCTGACGAACATGGCCAAGCTGGCCGCTACGGGCTGCGGCGTGCTTTTGCTGAGCGCCATCATGACCGCCGGCAGCTGGTCCGGCGAGGGCGACCTCTCGCTGGGCTGGGCGTTCTACCTGTCATTGGCGGGCGGTGGCGTGGGCTTGATGGGCTGCGCCTACCTGATCATGCCCGTGGAGAGCTATACCCCTGACGATCTGGCCGCCGTTCTGCTGCGCCGCCCGCAGCCCGTCGAGTATGCGCTCGCCCAGGCCGCGGTCTCAGCGCACCCACGTCCGCTCCAGGCGCCGCCCGGTCCAACAGGTGGCGGCGATCCGACTCGGCGCGACCCCCTGCGCAACGCCGTGGACGTCGACCGGCGCTCAACCGCCGTGGACACCGCCGCCACCATGCTGCGTTTCGTCGCCAGCGAGTGCACCATCGGCCCCGACGGGCTGCATGTCCGGGCTGGTCACGGCGGGGTCGACACCGTCGGGTGGGACGAAATGACCACGTTGATGGTCCGCAAGCTCCCACCTGATCCGCCGTTTGAGGGCAAGCTGTTCCTCGACGTCCTCACCCAGCGCGATGATGCTCGGGTCCCGCTGCGCTTCATGGCCACCACGCGCGCCAATTACGCGGCGCTGCCCGGTGGTGCAGGGCGCACGTCCATGGACAACTTCCGGCGTCTGTCCCGGCTGATCCTCGACCGTAATCGCAACGTGACGTTTGCGGCGGACTTCGGGCAGTTTCTCGACGGCGGGAACCCGCGCCGATTCAACAGCATCAAGGAGTTCCGGGGGTACGACAGCCGCTTCGGTTGAGGTACGATCCGCATCGCACCTGAACCGAGAACGCCGTAGGAGTCCCCATGTCCGTACTGATTAAAGGCGGCCGCATTATCACCGCGGTCGATGACTATTTCGCCGACATCCACATCGTAGGTGAGAAGATCGTGCGCATCGGCAAGGACCTGGAGGTCGACGCCGACAAGGTTATCGACGCCAGCGGACGTTTTGTTTTCCCCGGCGGCATCGACCCGCACACCCACTTTGACATGCCGTTTGGCGGCACCACGTCGGCCGACGACTTCGAGAGCGGCACCAAGGCCGCGGCCTTCGGCGGCACGACCACCATTATCGACTTCGCCATCCAGACCAAAGGCGAGTCCACCCTGAAGGGCTTGGACACGTGGCATGCCAAGGCCGAGGGCAAAGCCACGATCGACTACGGCTTCCACATGATCGTCACCGACATGCCCGACGAGCGCCTGCCGGAGATGCGCCGTCTGCGCGATGAGGGGATCACCAGCTACAAGCTCTTCATGGCGTATCCCGGGGTGCTGTATGTCGACGACGGGACGCTCTACCGCGCCTTCCGCCAGGCCGGCCTCAACGATACGCGCATCTGTATGCACGCTGAGAACGGCATCGTGATCGACGAGATCATCAAGCAGGCGGTCGAGGACGGAAAGGTCGCGCCGCGCTGGCACGCGCACACGCGCCCGACCCGCATGGAGGCCGAGGGCGTGCACCGCGCCATCGCCATAGCCGAGGTCGCTGAGGTGCCGCTCTACATCGTGCATCTCAGCTGTTATGACGCGCTGGAGCAGGTCAAGCTGGCCCGCATGCGTGGCGTGGACGTGACCGCCGAGACGTGTCCGCAGTACCTCTTCCTGGACATCGACACCTACGACAAAGAGGGCTTCGAGGGCGCCAAGTGGGTCATGACCCCGGCGCTGCGCGAGCAATGGAATCAGGAGGAGCTGTGGCAGGGTCTGCGCATGGGCGATCTGTCCAGCGTCGCCACCGACCATTGCCCGTTCTGCATGAAGGACCAGAAGGAGCTGGGCCGCGACAGCTTCACCAAGATCCCCAACGGCGCGCCCGGCGTTGAGAACCGGATGAGCCTCATCTATCACGGCGGCGTCGTGGAAGGCCGTCTCAGCCTCAACCAGTTCGTGGACCTGACCAGCACCTCCGCCGCCAAGCGCTTCGGCCTCTTCCCCAAGAAGGGCACCATCGCGATCGGCAGCGACGCGGACATCGTTGTCTTCAACCCCCATCGCAAAGAGGTCATCTCGGTGGACAACGAGTTCACCCACCACATGAAGGTGGACTACAGCGCCTACGAGGGCTTCGAGGTGCAGGGCTGGTCCGAGGTCGTGCTCTCGCGCGGCCGCGTGGTCGTCGAGGATGGCGACTTCCAGATCACCGGCGGCGGCCAGTTCATCAAGCGCGTGGGCACCAAAGAGCTGCTCCGCTAGTACGCCGCCACAGGTATTTTGACCGGCTGGAGCGGGCGCTTATTGCGGCCAGCGCCCGGAAGTTCGCTGCGCCCACCTCGACGGGCCTAAGGGCCCGCCTTCGTCGGCTTCCGAGCACTGGCCGCAATAATCACCGCGCTCCAACCAATCAAAATCCCTGTGTCGGCGTACTAGTACGCCAATAGCTTTTTCAGGCGCGGCACGATGTTGCCGATGGCGCCCGGGCCCTTGATCGAGCCTTCGATGTGGCGCCCGCTGTGCCGTCCATCCGGCCCCGGCAGCGCAAACAGCGGGATGTACTTGGACGTGTAGCCCGCCGCCTCCAGCCGGTCGTTGTCCGTGTCCTTGTCGAACTCCAGCAGGCGCAGGTCCGTAAACGCGTCCTTCAGCGATCCGTCTTTGGCCGCCGCCTTGAAGCGCCGGCACGGCTCGCACCAGGTGGCTCCGACATAGACCAGCAGACGCCTGGAGTCGGCTTTGGCTCGCGCAAGCTCGCGCGTCACCAGGGTCTCCAGCGGCTCATCGCCCGGCTTGGCTTTCACGACCTCGATGCCGGCGGGCGTGACAGCCGGCTCCGGCTTCTCAGCGGGTTTGGACTCGGTTGCGGGTGACTTGCACGCTACAAGCAACAGAAACAGGCTGAATCCGACGAGTCTCATGGTCATTTCGTCCGCTTGGGAAGCAGCCCCTTCGCCTCCAGCAGCCACGTTCGGCCGCGTCGCGTCAGCGCATATTTGAAGTAACCGGCGTGCACGGATGCCGCGCCCACCTGGCCGCGCTTGTTTACCGCGATAAACGCGTCAGGCGGGACCTCTTTGCGTCCGCGCCGCTTCAGGTTGATGTGGATGATGCGGCGGCACGCCTCCTCGCACGCCTGCTGCGGCGTCTTCCCGGCGCGCATCTGCTCCACCACCGTGTGACTGCCACAGATGCGAATCACCTCTTCGCCGACGCCGGTCGCGGCCGCAGCGCCCACATCCTGATCGACGAACAGCCCGTGCCCGATGAGCGGGGAGTCGCCGACGCGTCCGGGCATCTTCCACGCCAGCCCGCTGGTCGTGCAGACGCCGGCCACGTCTCCGCGCCTGTTCACGCCCAGCAGCCCGATGGTGTCATGGCCTGCCGGGGCCGTGTTCTTGGACTCCCTCTGCCAGCGCTGCCAGCGTGCGCGTGCCTCGGGGGTCAGCAGCTGCTCCTTCTTGAAGCCGTGCTTCAGCGCGAACTGCTGCGCGCCCGGCCCGACCAGCAGCACGTGCCGGGTCTTCTCCATGACGGCCTTAGCCACCATCGCCGCGGTGGCGATGTCCTCCAACGAGGCGACCGCGCCGCACTCGCCCGACCTGCCGTCCATCACGCACGCGTCCAGCTGCACCACGCCCGCCGCGTTGGGCAGGCCGCCTTTGCCCACTGAGTTGACCGTCGGATCGCGCTCGACCACCGTGACGCCCGCGATGCACGCGTCCAGCAGCGACCCCTTCGGCATCGCTGCCCACGCCGCGTTGTTGGCGGGCACTCCAAACGGCCAGGTCGAGATCACGACAGGGCGGTCCCGCGGTAGCTTGGGTTTCGCCTCCGCACGCGTGGTGATCGCGGCGCCCACGGCCCCCGCGACAGTCCCTAAAAACCCGCGACGACCCAGTTCCTCCGGCTTGTCCATAGTTCACCAATATCATGCTTTCTTTGATCGCAGACTCCTCGCCGGACAACACTATTGTGCTCGTTGTGATAGACGGTACCGCCGCCGGCTCCGAGCGTGACGTCGGCAACTGAACGACCCCCAATCGTAAGGATACGCGCGCTGTACTCGCCTGCACCGGATAGTCAGGGTCTGCTCATCGGGCAATTGGGCCGCTTGGTCCTGCGCTGGTGGCTGCTGCTGACCGTCTTCACGCTGATCGGGCCCGCTATCTCGTACGCTGCGCTGCACTGGGTCACTCCGGTCTACCGCGCCGGCGCCACCGTCGTCGTCGCCCCGCGCTCTCCACGGGTCATGGACGACATGCGCCCGGTCGTGGACATCCCGGACGGCGGCTGGCGGGTCTTCGAGCCCTACATGGAGACGCAGATTGCCGTCATCAAGACGCGGGCGGTGACGCTGGCCGCCCTGGACAGCGAGCGCCTGTGGACCGAACCCGCGCTGTTCGATCAGGAGAGCGCCGCCGTCAGCGCCCGGGTCGAGAATGAGGAGGACATGCGCGCTCGGATGGCGGACATGTTGATCCGGCGCCTGCGGGTCGCTCGCCTGCCGGACTCGCTGACGCTCTCGATCCAGTTTGAGCACGAGGACCCGATCATGGCGGCGCGCGTCGCCAGCGCCCTCGCACACGCATATGTTCGACACAACCTGCGGCTGAAGGATCAGCTGATCGAGCAGGCCTCAGTGGAGCTGGCTGCCATCGTGGAGCAGCGCGGTGATCTGCGCGAGGCGGCAGAGAGCGCAGCCCGCCGGTACGCCGAGCGGCACGACATCGGCGGCGTGGACGCCCGACGGCAGGAGGCGACCGCGGCGCGCACCTACTTCAACCATCGCGTGCTGGATGCGACGCGCGACATGATCGCCGCGCAGGCGCGCTGGGATCGCATCCTCCAAGCTCGCAAACGCGGCATGACCGGGCTCGCCGTCGAGCACGATCTGGCCAGCCGCGCACTCAGTGAGCTGCGCGTGCTCGGCGTGACCCTCGAAAAAGACCTGGCCGAGATCAAGCTGGTTTACGGGCCAAAACACGACAAATGGCTGGCGGTAAACAAGCAGCTGAAGCAGGTGCGCGGCGCCATTCGCAAAGAGACGCGGGGTATCGTGGAGGCCGCTCGCGCCCGGTATGACGTGGCGGTGGCGCGCCATCACGCGCTCAAAGAGCAGTTTGAGGCGGCACGCGATGAGGACACCTCGCTTGCCGGCATCCTGGCGGAGCACGATCGGCTGATCGGTGAGGTCGAGCGCCAGACGGAGCTGCACGACCGCGTCCGTTTACGCCATCAGGAGACGCTGATCGCGCGTGGCGTCGCCCAGGCGGCCAACAACGTGCGCGTGCTCCAGGCCGCGGCGATTCCGGAGCGCCCGACCTATCCGCGGCGGGCGCCGATCATGCTTGCCAGCGCCATCTTCGGCCTGTTCCTGGGCTTTGTCCTTGTCGTCATGTTCGAGCGCGGGGATCGCACGATCAAGACCGGCGAGCAGCTGGAGCAGGTCAGCGGCTTCCCGTGCTTGGGGACGGCACCGCATCTGACCGGGGCCCGGCACGAGGTCTCCGAGGAGGTGCGCGCGCTGCGTGCCCAGCTGCTCTTTGTCACCGAGCAGAGGGAGCTCACGTCGCTGCTTGTGACCGGAGCCGCGGCGGGGTGCGGACGAACAACCGTGGCGCTGCAGCTTGCGACCTCGCTGGCCCTGGCGGATCGCAAAGTGGTGCTGGTGGAGGCGGATATGCGCCGTCCCGCGATGAACGGCGCGCTGGGTTTGCCGGAGGGCCAGGGACTGTCGGGGTGGCTGGCCGGTCACACCACCGCCGTGGAAGAGCTGCTGCAGTCCACGCCGGTGGAGAACATGCACCTGATCGCCAGCGGCCCGCGCCCCGAGAATCCCGCCGAGCTGCTCAACAGCCTGCGCCTGAACCAGCTGCTGGCCAGGCTTCGAGGCCGGTTCGATACGGTGATCGTCGACAGTCCGCCGCTGGCGACCGTCAGTGATGGCCTGGCTGTGGCCACCCGCGTCGACGGCGTGCTGATGGTCGCGCGCGCCGGCGTCACGACCGGCGAGCAGTTTGCCGAGTCACTACGCGCTCTGACCGCACTGGGCTCACCTATTGTGGGGACCGTGCTCAACGACGTCCGATGAAGAGAGCAGGAGCGCTTACAACCGGCCTGCTGGTGGCGCTGGTGCTGTACACCGCCAGCGTCCCGATCCCGGCCAACGTGCTGTTGTCGCCTCGCTTTCGCGTCTCGGTTTACAACAATCGTCCCTTCTTCGTAGTGGCCGTCTTCGGGCTGCTGATCGTGGCGCTGCTGGCCTCCAACCACGAGCGGCTGCGGCGGGCGGCGGCCAACAGGTCGGTCGTCTCACTCTCCCTGGTGTCGCTGGCTTTCCCGGTCTACTACACCCTCGTCAGCGTGGTGAAGGACCGCTACTCCGTGCCGATTCTGGGCCTCTACTGGCTGTGGATGATCGGCTCGTTTGGCCTGGCCCCCGTTTTCGTCCAAAGCGTGGACGATCTGCGTGTTGCTATGAAGGCGCTGGTGGTCGCCGCGCTTCTGGTATTGGCCGGCTCCACGCTGCTGAGCGTGATCTACGACGTTCGCGACGTCATGCCCTGGGCCAAATACTCCGGGTTGAAGCTGCTGTTCGGCCCGCAGGTGCCGCTTGGGTTCATCAACAACAACTTCTATGCGCTGACGCCGCAGGTGCTGTGCTTTTGCAGCAGTCTCTTGCTGTTGCTGCACCCGCCGGACGGCTCGCGTCGCGAGAAGCGGTTTCTCATCTTGTGTCTATTCGGCGCGCTGCTCCTCGCGCTGGTCACCGAGGCGCGCAACGCGGCGCTGGCGCTGGTGGTCTTCATCGGCTGCTTGATGATGCTTCGTCGCGGCAAGGGCGGTCTGCCAGCCTTCTTTCTGGCGGCCCTGGCAGCGATGCTGGTCGGCACCGTGGTGCTCCTATGGTTCGATTATGAGCAGCTCAACAGCATCGCCACCGGCCGCCTGAACTTTTGGCGCTTCATGATGGAGAACATCACGGACGGCGATGCGCCCATGCGGGAGATGCTGTTCGGCCCAAGCGAGATCCGTGGCTATACCGAGATCCAGCCCTACGACCCGTTGGTCGGGGAGAAGGTCTACACCAAGCTACACGTCGACAACTTCTACCTGGAGCTGATCCTGGAAGGCGGCGTCATCGGCACTGTCCTGTTCCTGCTGCCCTACGCTGAGGCGGTTGGGCGTGCCTTTAACCTGGTCACCGAGGGCGGCGAGTCCCGGGCCATCGGCGCGTGGAGCCTGGCGGTTTATCTCTCCGTCGGCGTGCAGGGTGTGTTCGTCGCGACGTTCCCCACGTTCAATAGTCACATCGGCATGTTCTGGCTGGTGTTTGCGGCCGCGCCCGCGACGCTGTGGTTTACGTCGTATCAGGGGCGCAACAGGATCCAGCCCAGCCCCAGCAACCCGCCCAGCACCACGGCCAACCAGCCCAGCCACCGCACCACGTCGCGCAACAAGCTCGACGGCGGCGGCGCGCTCACCGAGTAGGCGACCGCACTCCAGCCCGGCCCGGGTGGGCGCACGCGCTGATAAAACGGCCCCACTTCGGCGGGCGCCGGACACGCCCACAGCGTGACAGGCAGCCACACGAGCGCGCTGCCGCCGGCGATGATCAGCAGCTGCCAGACGTAGGCGACATCCGGAGCCCACCGATAAACCGCGGCGGCCAGCACGGTTGAGGCCAGCATGGCCGCGATCTCGGCCTCTGCGGTGATGCGCCACCAATACCAGCGCAGCAGGACCACCGCCCCCGATCCGGCGCCAAACGCCACGATGAGCTGCCACGCGCCGACGATCGAGTCCATCGCGCTGCCCGCGACCAGCGCCAGCAGCGCCATGCCGGCCACAGCCAGGCGCGACACATGGGGCAGCCGGTCGGGGGGCAGGGCGGTGAAGCGGCCGGCCAGGTCGTTGACGATGTAGCTGGCGCCCCAGTTCAGCTGGGTATCCATGGTGGACATGAAGGCCGCCAAGAAGCCGGCGACCAGCAGGCCGCGCAGTCCGGACGGCAGCACGCGCACGATCAGCTCGGCGTAGGCGCCCTCGGGGTCGGTGGCCACGGCGTCCGGGACCAGCACCAGGGCGGCCAGCGCGGCCAGGATCCAGGGCCACGGACGCAGGATGTAGTGGGCCACGCAAAACCACAGCCCGCCGCGCTCGGCCTCCCGCTCATCGCGCGCCGCCAGCAGCCGCTGGATGAGCACGCCGCCGCCGTCCGCGTTCTTCTGGGCCCACCACTGCACGCCTAGAAAGGCCGCCAGCGCGTGCCACGGCAGCAGCTCGCCACCGGCCGGAAAGAGCGCCAGCATCCCTTCGCCTTTGTACGCGACCGCCGCAGCGCGCACCGCCGGGAGACCACCGGCCTGATCGACCGCGATCCAGGCCAGTACGACGGCGCCGCCGAGCGCGATCGGGAACTGCAGCAGGTCCGTCAGCACGACGGCAGAGAATCCGGAGCGCAGGGAGTAGGCCACCGTCACGGCCAGCAGCACCGCCACGACCAGCCACGGATGCAGCTCCGGCAGGACCGCGGCGGACACCTTGGCCATGGCCAGCAGCACCCAGCCCATCACAAAGCAGTTGATCGGGACGGCGAAGTAGAAGGCCTTCAGACCGCGCAAGACCGGCGCCGCCCGGCCGCGATAGCGCAGCTCGCACAGCTCAGCGTCGGTCAGCACATCGGCGCGGCGCCATAACCGGGCCAGCCCCACGCTGACCAGCACGTGGCTGACGGCAAACGACCACCAGAACCAGTTTGCGGCGACGCCTTTGCTGAGGGTGAGACCGACGACCGTGAGCGGCGTGTCTGCGGCGAGCGTCGTGGCCACCATGGAGGTGCCCAGCAACCACCACGGCAGCTTTCGGCCGGCCAGAAAGAAGCCCTCGACCCCGTCCCTGGCGTCGCGGCGGCCGGCCCACCATCCCACGGCCACGATCGCCGCCAGGTAGACGGCGACAACCGCGAAATCCAGCGTGGTCAAGCGGTGACGAAGCGCCGGATCGCCTCCAGCGCGGTCGCGTCGGCGTCATCCTGCGTGGTGCCGGTCGCCTTGGTGTGTCCTTTTGTGATGCGCAGCGAGTGGTCGCCGGTGTCGACGATGTGCAGGTCGTTAGCGGCGGTCATGCGGGGGCGGACCTCGGCCAGCCGGTCCAGCGGGCACAGTCTGTCGCGCGTGCCCTGCACGAACAGGATGCGGGTGCGCAGGTCCAGCAGCACCTGATCGCGCATGGCGGCCTTTTTGCCGATGCCGACCAGCGGGTAGCCCATGCAGATGACGCCCGCCACCTTCTCTTCCAGCGCCAGGTGACAGCCGACGCGGGACCCCATCGATTTGCCGATGAGATAGACGGGGCCGTCGTGGGCGGCGCGCGCCTGGTTCAGCGCGTCGCGGTGCGCTTCGAGGAGCTTGGGCAGCCGGTCAGGCGCGCGGCGGCCTTTGGCCATATAGGGATAATCAAACGGCCGGACCGGACCCAGGCGGACCAGGCGCTCGGCCCACCCCATCATCCACGGGTGCGCGGTGCCGGCGCCCGCGCCGTGAGCAAAGACAAACAGCGGCTTGGGCACCTTACTTGCCGAGCAGCTTCTTGATGCGGCCCCACGCCTCTTCACGCGCGCGGTTGTACGCGCTGCGATCCGTCTCGGCCGCCGTGCCCGCATACCGGGTCAGCGCTTTGGCCTCGTTGCGCAGCAGCCCGATGATGGCGATGCCCTCGTCCAGCACCTTGCGGTCGCTCTCGACGATCTTGGTGGCCTTCACCTTGTTCAAGAAGCCGGCCACGTTGTTCAGCAGCGCCTCGGCCTCGTTCATCATGCCGCGGACCTGCTTGGCCTTGTACACACCCTTGGCGTACGCGTCGGCCGTGACGCCGATGTACGTGTACGACGTGTACAGCTGTCCGGCCATCAAAGCGCCGATCGCCTCCAGGTGCGGGTTGGCCTCCTGGGCGGTGGCGGTCGCGGGCGCGGCCAGGGCGAGCGCGAGAAGGGCGGTCGTAAGTCTGCGATTCATCGGGTTCTCCGTTGTTGAGCCCGGGGACAATAACACGGGCGCACACGGCGTGTTAGCCTCCCACCGCCCGCGTTTCGTGTTGCACATTTTCGCTGCGCGGATAGGGTGTGCGGGCTTTAAGTGGGAGAAGACGTTTTGAAGGACAGGATTGTCACGTGGGCGCTGTGCCTGGCGCTGGCGGTGCCGCTGGCCGCTTCGGCCAACAAGGGCGCCATGACGCTGACCGGCACCGACGATGAATATGCGCCGCTGCTGACCGCAAACCCGAGCGGTGCGTTGTTTCAGGGCACCGTCCTGCTCGGCTCGCGCTTCGAGCATGTCTCGCCATATCCGGTGGATATCGACGGCACGGAGCTTGGGACCGATCTGGCGACTGATCTGGTGGCGCGCGTCGGACTTCGCTTCGACTCCAAGCGCTCGATGGCTCCGGTTGGCCTCGGCGTGCGGCTGGAGGTAGACGCGATCACTGGCACCGTTTCGTCCGCGCCGACTTTGGAGGGCGAAGGGCTGCCCGGATCGCACGGCTACGAGAACGTCATCCGGCGCGCCAACCTGCGGTTCTCGGTCGGGACCTATTTCCACATCTTTGCCGGCTTCATGATGAGCGACTTCGGCATGGGGCTGATCGCCAACGACGGCACGCACCACTGGGAGCCGGGCAACGCGCTGTTCAACGACCCGCACGGCGGCGACCGGGTTTTGCGCGGCATGATCGCCAGCGGCCCGCTGACGGCGGCCAGGATGGTGATCGGGGTGGGCTACGACCAGGTCCAGGAGGACGACATCACGTTGCACGGCGACGAGGCCAACCAGATCGTGGGCGCCATCCGTTTTGGCGTGGGCAAAGACATCTCCGGCGGCGTCTACGTGGCCTATCGCATGCAGGAGGCGGAGGACGGCGCGACGTTGGACGCGCTGGCGATCGACGCGACCGTGGCGGCCAAGATCAAGCTGACGGACTCCATCAGCCTGAAGCTGGAGGCCGAAGGCGCGCTCATTCAGGGTGAGACGACGCTGGCGCCTACGCCGGACTTTCCGACGCACGATCTGCTGTCGCTGGGCGCGGCGCTGCGGGCCACACTGGATGCCGGTGTGGCGGGCGCGGTCCTCGATATCTTCTACGCGTCGGGCGACCAGAACCTGGACGACAAGACGCAAAACGCGTTCAAGGCAGACCAGAACTACCAGCTGGGCTTCCTGCTCTTTCGCCACACGCTGGCGGGGCAGACGGGGCGCGCTGTGTTTACGGCGAGCGATCCGGCGCTGACAGGCATCCCGAGCGAAGACCTGGACCGCTTCCCCACGCGCGGCGCCATGAGCAACACCATCGCGATCTTCCCGCGCGGGTGGTGGCGGCCGGTGGACGGGCTGGAGATCTACGGCGGACCGCTGCTGGCGTTTGCCGAGGTCGCGCTGGCGGACCCGCTGCGCACCAAAGTGAACGGTGGCGATCCGCGCAACGCGCTGGGTGGCGATCCCGGCGGATACCTGGGCACGGAGCTCGATCTGGGCATCCGCTATACCGGGCTGCTGAACGGCACTGAGTTCAATATCGGACTCGAGGGCGGAATGTTGCTGCCGGGGTCTGCGTTCGAGGACGCGGCAGGGCAGCCAATGGATACGGTCTTCGGCGGTCGACTCATCGTCGATTACCGTCTGTAGGAGTTCTCAGGAAACTCGCATGAACCGACACGACGATACCGGGCCAGCTTGGCCTCAGACCCCTCGAACGGGCCACCGGCCCGCCCTTCGGGGCCTTCGGCCAATCTGGCCGCGGTCTCGTCGCGTCGGTTCCGTGCGAGTTTCCCGAGAACACCTCACTGGGAGGCAAGATATGCTTCAGAGAGCGTTTTATGTGACGACGGCATCGATGCTGATCGTGGGCTGCCTGTCCCCTGAGCCGGAGGGCCTGAAGTCGGCGCCGGCCGCTGAGACCACCGTGAAGTTCGACTTCTTCGCGGACAAGCTGCCCGACATCCCGCTGCCCAACGACATCGCCACGCGTTACGACGCGGAGTCGGCGACGGGGCGGCGGATCAACGCGTCCATGCTCACGCCCAGCGAGTTCAACAGCAACGTGCGACGCCATGTCGACCAGCTGGACGGCTGGGGCCTGTTCCAGCAGATCAGCATTCCGTTCACGGGGCCGCTGGACGTGCAGTCGATTCTCAAGGCGCACCGCGATGCGGATTACGACACGAAAGACGATGTCGTCTATCTGGTGAACATCGATCGCGACTCCGAGAACTTCGGCAAGGTGATCCCGCTGGACATGGGGCAAGGCAACTACCCGCACACGCTGGAGCGGTTGGAGTATTGGAAGAACGACACGCGCAACGGGACGCTGTCGATCCTGCTTGAGGAAACCAACGAGGACACCAACAACAACGGCAAGCTGGACCTGGGTGACGCCGACAACCCCAGCGAGGACACCGACGCAGACGGCGTGCTGGACAAGCCGAACTATATCGATCCCGCAAAGGATCCGGCCGCGCTTACGGTCGTCGAGCGCGTCGATCAGCTGATGACCTTCTACGAGCGCGAGACCAACACGCTGTTGGCGCGCCCGATGATTCCGCTGAAGGAGCGCACCACGTACGCGGTGATCGTGACCCGGCGCCTGCTCGACGAGGCCGGCAACCCGGTCGGCTCCCCGTTCCCATACATCAACCACGAGACGCAGACCGAGGCGCTGCAGCCGCTGCCCGAGGTGCTGCCGGACGGCCTGGCGATGGACGACGTGGCGTTTGCTTTTACGTTTACGACCCAGACGCTGAAGTCGGATTGGATCGCGGTGCGCGACGGCTTGTACGGTCACGGCCCGCAGGCCCACCTGGCTGAGCACTTCCCGGCCAAGATCGACTCCCTGTCGGAGATTCGCGTCGGCGACCTCTTCAGCGACGTGAAGAACCCCTACATCATGCACACCGAGAACTGGATCGACGCGTTTGCGCTGATCAACTCGGACCTGCAGGGCGCCGACCCCAGCAAAGAGGGGACCAAGGCGCTGACCAACTCGCACAGCTACGTCGACTACATGGTGATCGGCCAGTACACGTCGCCGCAGCTGTTCGAGCGTCACGGCCCCGCCGGCGAGATGCTGCGCTGGAACGACCAGAGCTGGCCGCCGGACCTCGATCGCAAGAAGGTTTCGGGGCGCGCCGAGACCGTCCACTTCTGGCTGTTTATCCCGCGTCGCGAGGTCTCCGCCCGCGGTGAGGGCGGGCAGGTACCGGTCGCCATTCTGGGTCACGGGTACACAGGCAACCGCTTCGATGCCGCGACGTTTGGCGGCTTCATGGCGTCTCACGGCATCGCGACCATCGCCATCGACAACGTGTCTCACGGCATCGGTCTGGACGAGGAGACCGCAGCTCAGGCGCAAGGGCTGATGTCGGCGTTTGGACTGGGCCCGCTGACCGAAGCCATCTTGACCGATCGGTCCTGGGACCAGAACGGGGACGGCATCAAAGACTCGGGCGCGGACTTCTGGTCGACCTACCTGTTCCACACACGCGATGTCGTTCGACAGACGGCGCTGGACTACATGCAGCTGGTCCGGGTGATCCGCAGCTTCGACGGCAAGCGCACGTGGGACCTGGACGTCAACAAGGACGGCAAGCCGGACCTGGCGGGCGACTTTGACGGCGACGGCATTGTCGACATCGGCCATGAGTCCACCATGGGCATGATCGGCGGGTCGCTGGGCGGGATGATGTCCACGTATATGGGCTCGGTGGAGCCGGAGATCAAGGCGGTCTTTCCCATCGCGGCCGGTGGTGGCTTGACCGATCTGGGCGTGCGCTCGCAGCAGTCCGGGGTGCGTGAGGCGTTCATCTTGCGCACGATGTGCCCGCTGTTCACCGGGTCGCCCGATCCGGAGGGCGACGGCATGATTCTGGAGCAGATCGTGCCCGACCTCAACGACACCGCAGAGCTGCGGTTCGCGACGGTGGACGGCATCGAAGAGGGCGACGCCGTGCGCGTGTTCAACCTGAACAACGGCGAGATCGGCTGCGCCAACGTGCAGGCGGACGGCACCTGGCGCGCGACGGTCGAGAGCGACCTGGGCGACAAGATCAAGATCGTCTTCTACGACGGTCCGGCGCTCAACGGCGACAAGCACTGCGGTATTCGCGACGGCTTCCCCGAGAAGCTGACGATCGACACGGTCAAAGAGGCCTATGACTTCCAGGCGACGACGTACGCCGCCGACAGCGCGCTGATCGCCAACGCTGAGGGCTTTGGGATGCGTCGCTCATCGCCGGATCTGCGGCGCCTCTTCGGCCTGGGCCAGCTCATCGCCGACCCGGCGGACCCGGCGACGCTGGCGCCGCACATGCGTTTGGACCCGATTCACTACCCCGGCACGGGCCAAAAGACGGGCTCGCACATGCTTCTGCTGACCACGGCGGGCGACATGAACGTGCCGGTGAGCGGTGGCATGTCCATCGCGCGTGCGGCGGACCTGATCAGCTGGGATGAGGTGGACGAGCGCTATGGCGTCCCGGTCAACCAGGTGCTCATCGATCAAGGCGTGGCCGAGGCCGCCCACACCGTCGCGCGCTTCACGGACGGGGCCGGAAATCCGGTGAATACGGACGTTGAAAACTTCAGCGAGAACGGCGATTTGTGGAAGGATGACGGCATCCCGCGCCTAGACCCGCCACTTCGCTCCTGGGGCGAGGATGATCTCTGCGACGACAGTGGTTGTGGGTACTCTGGCGCCATCTTCCCGTTCCCGCAGCCGACGGGTCAGCATGGCTTTGCATTGCCCGGCACGATGACCGACTGGGCCCGTAAGCGCTGTGCAGAAGACTGTACGACGGAGCCGGCCGACGAGGACGACAAGGACCCGTGCAAGTGCGCGGAGCTGCAGACGTTCGACATCGGCTACTACTTCTTCAACATGGCGGGCCGGTACCTGCGAAGTGGCGGCAAGGAGCTGGCCACCGACATGTGCAACAGCCGCAACGATTGTGATTACGTGCCGGAAGCCCCGCAGCCGCGGAGCCCCGACGCGCTCGAGTGATAGCGATAGCAACCCAAGTGAAAGTGAAAAGAGCAAGGAGACCCTGAAATGAAGACCCGACTGACACTCGCCTTGATGGCATTTGCCCTGATCCTGTCCACCGGCTGCTCCAAGCCGGAAGAGAAGCTGGCCAAGCACACCGAGAAGATGGGCGCGATCATGGAGGACAACCTCGAGTCACCCAAGGACGGTGTCGAGGAGCTTCACGAGTACATGCGCGACAACCTCCCCGAGATGATGAGCCTGGTCGGCGAGATGATGACCGAGCTCGACCAGATCGAGGACGGCTCCGAGCGTGCCGATCGCGCCAAGGAGATGGTCACCACGCTGAAGGAGGCCGCCGAGGCCCAGAAGGAGACCGGCACCAAGTTCGCGATGGCCGCCATGGCTGACAAAGATGTCCAGGAGTACGTCGAGAAGCACGGCGGCACCTACGAGAAGACCGCAGAGGCGCTGATGGACGGCGACCTGATGGAGGGCCTCGGTCCGCTGATGGGCATGGGTGGTCGCAGCAAGCGCCGCAGCAAGCGCCCCAGCAAGTCCGACCTCGACGAGGACTAAGACCGTTACTGCAGGGGGATACGCCGTCCGCGCAACATCGGGCCGTGCACGTCCTCGCTGTAGTAGAAGAAGCTCGAGACGCTCTTATCGCCTGCCTGCACGGTGATCTCGAGTCTGGCGCCCCCCGGCAGGCCCTTCCAGTCCAGCTCCAGCGTATCCACCTCGACCACTCGGGTCGCTCCGGCGGCCAGGGTGAAGCCCGGGGACAGCTGCGTCGTGCCGGCGTTGTTGGTGACCTCCACGGGAGGGATCGCGGCGGCGCGCCGGCCGAAGTTGGTCAGCGTGACTCGGAACTTGCCGTCGCCGTACGGGTTGCGCCACTTGATCGCCCTGGCGGGCGGGACCTGCGTGATCGACATGCTGACGTCCTTGCCGGCGCTGGGGCGGCGGCGCAGCGTGGTCATCGCGCTGGCGACCCCCCGCGACGATGCGCGGGCCAGCTTCAGGACCTGGATGTTGGTCTGCGCGCCGTCCAGATTCTGGTCCAGCTTTCGCAGCGCAAGCAGCAGCGAGTCGCCCGACCGGATGACATCGTCCTTGTCGCCGGTGGAATAGTGCATGACGTGGCCGTTTTGCAGAGTGCCCTTGAGCGACCGCTTGACCAGCACGCTGAAGTGGTAGACGTAGACTTCGGGAAAGATCTCGAGCACGTCCCTGGTCGGCTCACCCGCGACGACCACATGGGCCACGATATCGGCGGCGTGCAGTGTCTTGGCATCGATCGTCACAGGGGTCTTAGCGGTCGCAGATGCTGTTGTGAGCACGGCGACGGCTGCTAGCAAGAGCGTCTTCATAGATTTGGATCTCCTCGGGTGTCCCGATCCGTTCGACCCGAGTGCTAACGACGCTGCCTTGAATTGGATCTGACAGAGACCTCAGCCGGCCTCGTCGTCCTGTCGGCTTCCGCCGATAACGACCTTCATGCGGCCCTTCCGGACGGCTGCGCGCACCGTCGGATCCGGGTCGCGCAGCAGCGTGTCCTGCCCCGCGAACAGCTCGGGATCATCGGTGCCGTGCGAGGCGTTGATGGCGGCGATGCGGACACGCGGCTCGGGATCCTGCATCGCTCTCAGCAGCAGCTCCACCGGCTGCTGAGCCAGGCAGCCCAGCGCGTCCAGGGCCACCGCGCGCGTGTCGGGGGATTGGGCGGTCTCGGCGCGCTCCAGCAAGGTGCTGACCGGGGGCTCGCCTCCGTCAGCGTTGCGCAGCTGGTTGCAGACCGAGGGCGGCTGGGTGTCGAAGAGGTCGACAAAGCGTCGGGTCGCCACGTCCGTGTTCAGTGTGAGCAGGCCCAGCATCGCCTCGACGCGCACGCTGTCCTCGCCGTCGGTCGCCAGGGTCTCGCCCACCACCAGCGCCGCCTTGTGGCCATGCTCGGCGACCCTCTGAACCAGTCGCGTGCGGACCTCGGCGCTCGGGTCGCGACACAGCCGCATGACGGCGTCGCGCGTGCGTGGCAGCGGCACCAGGCGGTCCAGGGCCGAGAGCCGAATTCCGACGTCGGGATCGCCCAGGCAGCCGGTCAGCGCGTCCTTGGCCTTGACCGTGCCGATGCGGCCGAGCGCGTCGATGCACGTGTGCCGCATGGGGGTCGCGCCGCTGCGCAGCCAGGTCGTTAGCAGGCCCGTGGCCCGGGCATCCCCGATCTGGCCCAGCGCCCGCACGCCGCCCGTCAGCACCCGCGCGTCCGTGTGGCTCATCAGCTCATCGACAAACGACTGGACGCGGCCCTCGTTGGCCGTGTGCAGTGCGTCGATGACGGCGGTGTCCAGCCCGTCGTCGCCCGCCATGAAGCATCGCATCAGGGCGTGGTTGTGATCCGGCTCGGCCAGCGCCTTGACGCCCCCGACGGCGACCACCTGTACGGCGACCTCCGGGTCCTTCAACGCCTTGGCAAACGTGTCGCCGACGCCATCGTGGTCCAGGTGTTGGGTCAGGCCGGTCAGCGCCAGGCGGCGGACCTCCGGCTCCGGGTCCGAGCGCGACGCCCGCAGCAGCGCGGTGATGTGCGCGTCACCCGCCAGCGACGTCAGCGCCTGGACAGCCGCCACGCGACGCTCGGGACGCTGGTTGCTGGCCAGCTCGTCCACGTACCGCGCCTGCAGCTCATCAGCCGACATCAGGTCCCCGCTGGACTGGTCCAGGCTCTGCGACAGGTTGAGGTTGGTCCGGAAGCGCTGCTGGATGCTGGGAAGCTCGCGTCCCAGCACGTCGCCGATCGCAGCCCGCACAGCGCCGTCAGCCAGCCCCGCCAGCGCGGCCTGGAAGCCGTGGTCCGTGCCCAGCAAGCCCAAGCCGATGTAGGCGTAGGCTCGCAGGCGCAGGTCATCGCCCTCCGAAAGTCCGTCCAGGGCCACCGTCGCCTTGGCGCCGCCAACCATGCCCAGCGCCACGCCGATGCGCCGCTGCACGAACATGTCGGGATCGTTGAGCCCCTTGAGCAGCGCGTCCACGCACATGACCGACCCGGCGGCGCCCAGCGCGTTGACGGCCGCGGCGCGCACGCGCTCGTTGGGGTCTCGGAGCATGCCGGTCAAAATCTCCTCGGCCCGCTGACCCGGCAGCTTGGCGACCGCGCCCGCAACCGACGCGCGCACCTGAGCGTCGCGGTCCGTGGCCCAGTCCGCCAGCGCGTCGAAGGCCTGCGGATCGCCGGTCTTGCCCAGCGCCCAGACCACCGCCAGCCGGGTCTCCAGCGCCGCGTCCTGGCCACCGTCGCCCTGTGGAATCAGCTCCAGCACCTCGGAGGCGCCCTGGCGGGCCAGCACGTCGGTCAGCGACTCGCGAAAGGCCCGGTCCTGGGTCGACAGGTGGTCCATCACCGCCCGCAGCGCGTCGCGGCTGCCGATCTTGCCCAACCCGGCGCCGGCGATGGATCGCACACGGGTGTCGGGGTCGCTCAGGCACTCGATCAGCGGCTCGGTCCAGCCCTCGGTCGCCCGCTCCGCCACGGCCTCCACGGCCTGGATACGCACGGCGCCGTTGGGGTCGAACAGACCGCGGGCCAGCAGCGCGTCGATCTCCTCGGACTGCAGGGCGCCGATGGCCTCGATGACCCGGCACCGGATCTCGGCGTTGCCCTCGTTGAACAGCATCACCACGGTGGCGATGTTTTTGGCGTCGTTGGGCACGCCCATCGTCACAATTGCGGTCACCGCCGCCAGTCGCACGCTCTCCTCGGGGTCGTGCAGGGTGTCGATCAGTCGCATGATGCCGTCCGCGGGGTGCAGGGCGGCGATCGCCTCCACAGCCCGCACTCGAACGGGCCACATCGGGTCCTTCAACAGCTTGGTGATCGGGTCTGTCGCGCGCTTGTCGCCCACGCGCGCGAGCACGACACATGCGCGCGCGCGTACGCGGAGATCCTTGTGCTCCAGCGGCGCCAACAGCGACTGGATCAGTCCGGCCCGACCCAGCTTCACCAGGGTCTCGACCGCGGCGTCCGAGGTCGCGCGTGTTGGGCTCTCCAGGTCGTCGACCCGGGCCTGCACAAGTCCGATGCGCTCCAGCGCCATGGCGGCTCGACGGCGCACGGCCTCGGTCGGGTCGCTCAGCGCTCGCTCCAGCGTGCTCATGTCGCCCGGGCGCAGCATCTCGATCGCTTCGATGGCGCGCAGCCGCGTCCAGTAGTCGCGGTCGCTGCGCATCATCACCAGGTTGTGCATCACCGCGTCGTCGCCGATGGCCCCCAACGCGCGCGCGGCCTCCGCACGCACGGGCGGCACGGGGTCGCGCATCGCCACCTGGATCAGGTCGTGAACCGCCTGCTTGTCACCGATTCGGCCCAGCGCTTCGGTGGCGGACACGCGTACGCGCTCGGAGCGGTCCGTCAGGCGCGGGACCAGGCGCGGTACGCTGGCCGAAGACCCGATCCGCCCCAGGATCTGGGCTGCCCACACCTGCGCGTTCAGGTGGCTCTCGTCCTCCAGCGCGGTGTGCAGCTGCGGCAGGGCCTCGTCGCCAAAGCTGACCAGCAGCTCCGCCAGGCGCGGGGACGCCAGCTCATCCAGCTCTCTAAGCTGCTCGATCAGCATAGGGATCGCGCGCTCTGCCTGCATGAAGCCCAGCGCCTGGGCCGCCGCCAGCTTGACCGTCTGTGCGTCCTCGTGCGGATCGCGCATCGCCGCGACCAACATCGGGATGGCCTCCACGGCGCCGAGCTGTCCCAACGCGCGCGCTGCAGCCGTGCGCTCCGCCCATTTGGACGACTTCTCCAGCTGCTTCATGTAGCGCTCGGTGAGCCCCAGCGAGTCATAGAGCTTGCGCAGCTCGGGCCGCATGTCCGGCCGATCTTCGTCCAGCCGCACCTTCAGCGCGGTCTCGACGGCGTGGTTGTCGTGAACTTCGCCCAGCTGGAACAGCAGGCGGTCGGGAGCGGAGAAGTTGGTCGCCTCGTGGGCCTTCAGCAGGCGCTCGACGCGGTCGACCTTGCGGTGCAGCCAGCGCCCGAAGAGAAACGATACACCCCGACGCCCCAGCGCATACAACAGCAGCGCCACCGCCAGCAGGGACATGCCTGCGGCGAACCAGAGGGCAAATTCGGCGAGTACGTTACTCAAGCATCACTTCATCACTGGACTGGCGCCTCCAAAAGCTCCTGCACGTGCAGGACGACCGTGCCGGGATCGATCGGCTTGGTCAGGTAAAGGTCCGCGCCGACCTCCGAGCCCCAGAAGCGGTCTGCCTCCGAGCTCTTGGCGGTCAGCAACACAATGGGAATGACGCCAAGCTCAGGATCCCCCTTCAAGTCCCGGCAAATCTGGAAGCCGTTGAGCTCGGGCATCATGACGTCGAGGCTGATGACATCGGGTGTCTCGTCCCTGGCCAGCTCCATCGCCTCCGCGCCGTTGCGCGCCTCCAGGACATCAAAGCCCAGGGCGCGAAAGCGGCTCGACAGGATCGCGAGCAGGTCAGGCTGATCGTCAGCGATCAGGATTCGTGGCATGAGTGTTCTCCCCTCCTATCCAGGTCGACTCAGTTAGCTTGGACAGAGCCGCCCGCAACGGCGCGTCCATACTTTGAGCGTTCAAGAGCATGATTCTGCCGCCTGCAGCGCGCAGCTCGTCGGCCAGCTGCTCCATGTCGGTCGGGCGCTCGATCTCGACCGCGGCGTCGCGCTGGTCCAGCTCCATCATCAGCTGGCCCGCCAGCGTGACGTCGTCGACCAGTGTGACGGTCAGCTTGGGCTGGCGGTGGCGAGGATCGATGGGCAGCGTGGCCGTGAACCGGGCGCCGGGATACGCGTTGGTCGCTTTCAGCGTGCCGCCGTGCTCGCCGACGATCTGCTTGCAGATCGCCAGGCCCATGCCGGCGTGACCCTCCGCGCGCGCTTTGGTCCAGCCGGCCTCAAAGATCTGATTCAGGTCGTCCCACTCGATGCCGGGGCCGGTGTCCTGGACGGACAGCTCGACGTCGTACGCTCGCTCGCCTTCGCCGGCTTTGGGGCGGGCGCTGACCGTGATCGCGCCACCGGCGGGCGTGTGGCGGCAGGCGTTGCCGATGAGGTTGATCAGCAGCTGCGACAGGCGACTGCGCTCGCCCCAAAGCTGCGGGCAGTCGTCCAGATCGGCGTGCAAGGTCACCTGTGCTTCGGCCAGGCGCGGCTGATACAGCGCGATGACCTGGCGAACCGCTCCGGCCAGGTCGAGCTGCCGCCGCACGACGGCCCGCGGCTCCGGCGCCTGTTCTTTGTCCGGGTTGCGCGGGACGTCGTCATGAGCGCGCTGCACGATGTCCGTCAGCAGGTCGGCCGCCACCTGGGCGCGCTCGAGGGCCGGGTCGTTCGCGGCCC
>CAZJHX010000082.1:0-20004 GCA_964545715.1 uncultured Myxococcales bacterium | reverse complement strand
TCCTCTCCACCGCGGGACGCTGGGCTGAGTTCAATGGCCCGTAGATGTCGCTGAGCACGTTGGACGCAAACCCCGCGACGATCGCGATCGGTGTGCGCACCTCGTGCACCAGCTCCTGCAGCCATGTGTCGATGTCTTTGCCCCACTGATGGCGCTTGCTGAGGCGGCTCATCGCCTGGGCGCCGGTTCGCGCGGTGTCCCGTTGCTCTGCCCAGGTGGCGCGCAGTCGCTCGATGGCGGCGGCCAGAGAGTGGGCGGGGGCGCTTGCCGGCAGGTTGCACGTGGCGCCGGCCGCGATGACCTCCGCCGTCAGCGCGGGCCCGTCACAGAGGGTCAGAACAGGCGCATGACCGCTTGCGGCGACCAGAGCGCGTACGAGACTCGTCGGGTCGAGGCTGTGACCCGACAGATGGACCACCAGCAGCTCGACGTCGTCGGCCGTGAGGCGCTGCAGCACCTGGCTGAGCTCGTTGCAGAGAAGAATGTCGGCGCCGCCCAACAGCTGGCCCAACTTGCCGATGAAGTCGGGCTCGCGCGCGAGCACAACGATGGATGCACCCGGTTCAAGACAGTCTGTGTGTGCAGTCATGTTATGCGGCTAAGCCTCGAGCTGGAAGGAACGCTATACAGCGTCATCGGGTCAGAGGCGCCGGGTCTTAAGAGGATTGTGACTCTTGGGCAAAACCCTGTCGGGCGAACTTGTCCCAGCCCTTGTGTCCGGCGAAATAGTCCTTCAGCCCCTTCAGCTGCCAGGCCAGGATGTACTGGCGGTAGCCCAGGTTGGACAGCAGGCCTGCGACAAACAAGATCACCAGCGATTTCGGGTCTCGATACTCCAGCAGCGCCTCGGCGCGCGTCGTGTTGTCCGCGCGGTGAGCGGTCACGGAGACCAGCAGCGAGGCGGCCGACAGCAGCAGGTTGAACGCCATGGCAAAGGCCATGAACGCCAAAAACGCGTGCGTGCTGAGGATGCCGGCGGCCCAGGACAGGGGCACCACGATGTAGCCCAGGCACTCAAAGATCGGCGCCATGGCCTCGAACAGCAGCTGATAGGGCAGGGCGAACAGCCCGATACGGCCGTACTTGGACCGGAACATCATCTTGCGATGCATTCACAGCACCTCGAGCAGGCCGCGATACCACCGGCTGCGCTGCTTGCCGAGGTGCTCGTAGATCTCGGGCGCCTCGGTCCAGGACGTCGCATACGGCAAAAACTCGATGCGTCCCGGCAGGTTGTGCTCGATGAGGTAGCGTCGCATGCGTACGACGACCTCCATGTCCTCGCAGACGGTGTCCTGCCCCGCGCCGCAGTACTCGTGCACGATCTTGGAGCGGGAGTGGCTGCTCAAGAACCCGCCGACCGCGATGAGCAGGTCGCGCTGAAAGAGGGCGAACACGCCGGACAGAATCAACACCGCATCCAGCTCACTGAGCGCGGTGCGGCTCTGCGTGAAGGAGCGCATGTACTCGACCACCTGAAAGCGGGAGATCCAGGGCTTGGGCATGCGCACGTCGACGATCTTGCCGTCCTTGACCGTGCAGCCGTTGGTCAGCGCGATCTGCCCGCCGCAGGCGACGATGCCGTTGGGGTTGTCCAGAATTGGCTGCACCGCCAGATGCAGCGCCTCCTCCACCATGAGCGAGTCGGCGTCCATGGAGGCCAGGTAGGTGCCCTGAGACGCGTTGATCCCGACGTTGATCGCGTCCGCCTTGCCGCCGTTCTCTTTGTCGATCAGCACCATGCGCACGACCTGCCCGGGCAGCTCCATCGTGGTGCGGTAGAAGCCGCGGACGGGCATCGTCCCCAGGTGCGGGTCGTAGTGGATGTCGCTGCGGACCATCTTGAACGCTTTCTTGAGCACGTCGACGGTCGTGTCTTTGGAGCCGTCGTTGATCATCACGATCTCGTAGCGCGGGTAGTTCAGCTTCATGAGCGACCGCACACTCTCGACGATGGTGACCTCTTCGTTGTACGCGGGCACCAGCAAGCTGATGAGCGGGGCAAAGGTTTTTTCCTCTGCCTGCACGTCGCGACGCCGGAAGAGCTGGGCGATCTGGATGCTCTTCTTGACGCGGGCGGCGCTGATGACCAGCAGCCCCAGGTTCACCACGATGTAGACCAGGAAATACACCAACACCAGGGTGTCCAGGACGGCCAGCAGCGGGATGAGTATGTGCATTGATTTAAGGTATCGGGACGCAGGCACGATCTCCCAAGGTGCGTATGCGGATATCCAACCCCGCGATCGTGGTGCTTTTGGCCATTGCTGCCTTTGGTCCGGCGCCGTGGTGCGCTCACGCGGATCTGCCCGGTCCCAGCTACGTTTACTACGGTGATTTGCTTGCGATCTCAGTGCCTTCGGAGAAACCGTCGACGCTGAAGCTGCAGCTGCGCGAGATCGGTCTGGACGGCAAAGCAGCGTCCCCGGTCGAGCACCGCACAGTGGGGCTGCGTGCCGGCAAAAACCGGGTGCCGGTGGAGGTGCGAGACGTCAGCGGCTATCGCATCAAGCTGCTGCGTGAGGGCCATGAGCCGCACACGATGTGGGCCAACCGCGGCAACTGGTTTGTGTCGACCAACCGCTCAATCCGGGTCGAGGTGCAGCCGCGCGCCCAGGGATACGGGGCCGGGCTGGAGCTTGCGACCGACATCCAGCTTGCGCGGGGCTTTCGCGCCACGGTGCGCCGGACCATCGCTCACCAGCGCTTTGTGACCGGGCGACTCTTCGGCTTTGAAGAGGGCAGCGGTGTGGCCGTGAAGTCGGATCACGCGCTGGTCGTGGTCGCGCGCGGCAACGTCGGAGCCCTGCGGTTGACTGCCAGCCGGCGTGTGGCCCACAAGCAGATGCAGTACTACGACTATGCGCTGTCGCTGGATGAGCGTCATCGGCGCTACGTGATCCCGCTCAGCGCGTTTGTGCCGCGCACGCGTCCGGCCAAGCCGCTGACGGCGCTGCACTCGGTGACCATGTTGGCCCAGGAGGCCCCGCATGTGGGGGACTTTATCGAAGTCGACTTCGTCGGTCTGGCCTCGGCGCCGGCGCGCATTACCCGGGTTGAGCGGACCGCCCGCGGGCTGCTGGTCGAGCTGAACAAGCGCGGGCCGGCCGACGCCTCGCTGTACATGGACAACCCCGACGGCGGCATCGACGACGTCAGCCTCACCCCGATGGGCGGCAAGCGCATGGTGCTGGTAGAGCCGCAAGGCGCCACGCGCATGTGGATGTGTTACCAGGGGCCCAAAGGCAAAGACGTATGCGACCCCCCGGATGCCCCGGCCACGACCTACGCGCTGCCCTGGCGAAAGGGCACGCCGGTGGTGGTCGACAACTTCCAGACGCGGGCGGCGGTCAACGCGCATCGGATCCCCACGCTGACCTACGGTGCCACGTCCGCGCTGGAGCGCCACATGACCGTGCAGCGCACCCGAGGCTCGCTTCGCCTGCTGTACCGGCCCGCGCTGATGGCCGACTACATCGGCTACCTGACGCCGCTGCCGACGCCGATCGACCCGGGCTTGACCACGGTGGAGGTGACGGTGCGCGGCTCGGCGCCCGCCAGCGCGGTGACGTTGGCTGTGCGGGACACCAACGGGCTGGAGCCGCGCGTGCGCTTGAGCAGCTACATTCGCAAGCTGGGCGACAAGTGGCGCAAGGTGCGGGTGCCCCTGGTGGCCTTTCGCGCCATCGTTGCGGGCTTTGGGGAGAACACGCGCTTCGGGGCGCCCGGTCGGATCGCACTGAACATGGGTGCCGGGCGTGTGGGTAAAGAGCACGACCTGGAGATCAGCGACGTGCGCCTGACGTACGAGCACGTGCCGATCGTGGTCGCGGCCTTTGACGGCGAGCCGCCCGGGCTCAGCGCGTTGGGTGGCGGTATGCGCCTGGAGGCGGCCAAGGGCGGCTTCATCAAGGGCTCCCGAACCGCGGCGGGCAAGGTGGGCGAGGGGCTGCAGCTGCAGGTCTCGGCGCGCGGCCCACGGGCCTATGCGCTGTTGGCCGTGGGGTTGGGATCGCTGGATCTGACCAACCACTCCCGCCTCTGCTTTTGGATCAAGGGCAACCGGGGCGGCGAGGACGTCGTGCTGCACCTGCGCGCCGGCGACAAGCGGCCCATTCCGGTCCGGCTGAGCGAATACGGCAAGGTCACGCAGAGCTGGCAGCGGATGTGCATCGATCGCGGCGAGTTCGGCACCCATCTGCTGGGGCATCCGGCCACGCAGCTGGTTTTTGCTTGGGAGGGCGGCCATGTGGGTCGCGAGATCATTCTGCTGGACGAGATCGTCTTCGAGTGAGGCGCCTGGCTCCAGCGTTATGGCTTGCAGCGTGCCTTTTGGCGGCGCCCGCGGTGTCGGCTGACGACGCCCGGCTCGATCAGCTGGGGGCGCGGCTCTACGCGCATCCGGACGACGTCGACGCCCGGCTGCGGCTGGCCCTGATGCTGTCGTGGCGCGGGGATCGCGCGGGCGCACGCGTACACGCAACGCGCGTTGTGACGCAGACGCCCGAGTATTGGGAGGCCCACATGCTGCTGGCCAGGCTGGACGCGTGGGATGGCGCTTATGCGTCGGCGCGGGCGCGCCTGGGGCGGATCCCGGAGGACGCGCCAGGTGAGCCCGGGCGGCTGCGGATGCTGGCGGACATGGCGATCTGGGGCGGCGAGCCGCTGAAGGCGCGACCGTATCTGCAAGAGCTGCTGACCTACGATAAGTCCGCGGGCATCCACTATCGGCTGGCCGTGATCGAGCAGCAGGAGCTGAACCACTTTTCGGCGTGGCGGGCGGCGCGTCGTGCGTTGAAGGTGGAGCCGGGCCATGGCGCGGCGCTGCGTTTGCGGGACAGCACGCGGCTGATCAGCACGGACCTGCTGTACGAGGTGGAGGTGTCGCCCGATCTGGAGTCGGGACAGACCATCGGCCACGGTACGGTCGTCTCCGCCACCTGGCTGCCGCGCGCACGCTGGAGCGCCACGCTGACGGACGAGTATCGCTATCGTTACGGCACGCACAACAACCGGGTGACGCTGAGCGGAGACTGGCGCGCGACCAAGGACATCACGGTGGGCGCCTCGCTGGGCGTCGGCGCGCCCGCCGAGGTCGTCTCCAAGTTCACCGCGGGGGCGCGCATCACGCTGCCGTTCGCGGGGATCTTTGACGCCGGCGCCGGCTATACGTTCGACATGCCGCCGTGGGGGGGACATCTGCACCGCACGCGCCTGGACCTGGGGGTGGCCTTTCCTAAGGGCTTCTCGGCTGACGTGACCTACACGCTGGGGCTGCTGGCGCGATGCGGAAACGCCGACGACCTGCATGGGACGGGCTTTGCGGGACATTGGGAGCACGGTCCGCTGACCATGTCGCTGCACTACGGCTATGGCCTTGAGCTCGACCGCCCGCCCGTACCCGTCAAGTCGCTCTTCACGGAAGAGGGGTGCCTCATCAAGGACAGGCCCTACGCGAGCCACACCGATCCGGTGGAGCTGAGCACGCACAACATGGGCGTGGACTTCAAATACAAGCTGAACGAGCGCGTGACCCTGCGCGGCGGCTTTGACACGGTTGTCCGCACCAACGAAACGCAGGTCCACACCTCTCGCGTGGCCATCCGCACCTGGTTCTAACGATTAACTCTTAGTAGTCGTCGTCGTCGTCGTCGTCGTCCGACTCGTCGGCATGAATGTTCTCGTCCGCGTCGCCGACCGGGGACTCGTCGTCCATCGGCTCGTCTTCGTCTTCTTCGTCGTCATCGAGGTCGTCGTCGTCGCCGTCGCCGTCGTCGTCCAGATCATCGTCACCGACGATCGCCACATCGAACTCGTTATAGGCGTTGGCCGCGTGATCCAGCTCGTCCATGAAGTCGTCGAGATCCTCTTCGATCTCTTCAGCGACCTGGGTGAGCGTCATGCGGGCGATGTCCCGGGGATCGAGGTCGTAGGCTTTGAGTACGACTCGGCACGCCGGGGCTGCTTTCAAGAGCCGAGAAATGGTCCAAGAGCGCTTCATTTTCTACCTGGTTTGCGTCGGGGTTCCCTGGGCTTCATATCCGGAAACAGTCGAACAATCCGCGGTTCGCGAGCTTCGGCGTGGATCATGACGCGCATCGAGTCCGATGTCACCTGGGTAACAACTTTTCCTTCAATGGCCCCCAGCGGCAGCTCGATCAGCGCGTCCTCGCCGGCCTCGTTCTGGGTCGCCTGATAGATGCGGATGTCGGTTGGTCCATCGTCCAGCGGCACCGTCCAGATGCCGTTTTTGACCCCACGCCCTGCGAGCACGTCGGCCGCATCTTTCAGCTCGGCATTTTCCACATCCACGACCATCACAAAACCGTTGGGATCGATGCCCCAGACGATGGCGCGCGGCATGGCGCCGGCCGGGGCTGCCTCGAGCGGTGCGCCCATGATGCTGACGTCTCCGAGCGTGACGGTACGCAGCTCTCCTTGAGGCGTGGTCAGAATCGGGATCGTCGCCACCAGCGTCTTGCGATCCACCTCCGGCGCCTGATCGCCTTGCGATGCCGGAAGCATGGCGGCGCTGAGCGCGCGCGGATCCAGCTGCATCACGGTCAGCTGTCCCGGTCCGACGCGCGGACGGATGCGCGTGGTCGCCAGGCGCGGTGGAAACTCGCCGTTGTGCGGCAGCGACTTGATCTCCCACTCCCCTTCTTCCGGCGCCGGATCGCCTGCGCGCAGCGCGGGGAGATCCGCGCCCGGCACCACGTGGCGCAAGCGCAGATAAAAGAAGTCCCGGTAGTCTACGCCCAGATAGCGCACGGGCGCCTTCATATGCATGTTGGTCGGGTGCAGCGTGGAGCCCTGAAAGCGCAGCCCCACCACCTCTTTCAGCGCCTCCTCGGACGCCGCCGCTTCGCCCTCAGCCAGGCGCTTGTAGTGCTCAAAGCCGGTGTGTCCCCGGTTCATGTCCAGATGGATGGCGTACACGCAGCCGATGTGGATCAGCGTGTCCGCCAGCGTGCGTGCGTTGCTGAACTCCGAGTAGAAGTACATGACGTACTGGTCTTTGGTGTAGCAGACGGCGCTGCGGATCGTGCGCCCTTCGATAGCGCCCGCCACCTTGCGGTGCCAGCCCCAGGTCCGCCGCCGATATGGGTTGAACTGCCCGTCTTCGACCAGCGGCGGCAGATTCTGCCGGTAGTGCGTGAGGTCCTTGGGGATGCGCGCGAACGGTCGCCAGGTGCCGAACGCCGTGCGCCCGTCCGCCCAGCTGCCCGCCGTGGCGCCGTACTCGCGCGGACGCAGCAGCACCTTCTTGTCCACCATCATCCCGTACCAGATGTGCGCGGTCTGAAAGCCGCCGTTGAAGCCGCCGATGACGCGGCCCAGGTGCGCCGGATCGCGCGAGATGCGGCCGTCGCCGCGGTGCCCCGTCTGCGGCTCCGGGTTGCTGGTGCCGGCGCGCATCAGCAGGCTCACCTGCGCGGGATCCCAGACGGCGACATAGATGCGCTTGCGGGTGTACTCGGGCTCGGGGCGCAGCCATGTCTTGTACATCGGCGTCGGCGCGTTGGGGTTGTGCTGCACCAACTCGGGCCCGATCGGCTCCCACAGCCCCTCGCCTTTTGCGCGGTTCTCCAGCAGCGGCTTCAGCGGCGCGGGTGGCCACGGCAGCTTGGACTCCTCCGCCTGAAAGCGCGCGAGCTCGGCCGCCTCTTCCACGACCTCGGCCGCCTCGACCACGATCGGCTCGGGGGCGGCGACCTCTTCGATCTCCGCCTGCACCACTTTGGCCTTGAAGTAGACCTCCTTCATCAGCTCGATGCTGTGGCCGGCCCACGCGGGCGCCAGACCTCGATCCGCCAGGCCGCGGCCGCGGTCTGCCAGCCAGTTCAAGAAGTCGTATTTCATCTTGGTCTCGGGCGGCAGGTACGTGAACTTCAGGTCGCCGTCACCGGTGTGGGCGGCCAGATCGATGCGGGCCATCGCTGCCCCGGCGTCCGCGTCGATCAGCTGGAGCGCGTCGCCGTCGAAGCTCAACGTGACGTCCGTGGGTCCGCCGCCTTCGATGATGTAGTGGTCCAGGTCGATGCCGACCGTCGACCCGGTCTGCTCTAGATTTGTGACGGCGTTGCCGAGCAGGCGCGTGCGGCTCCAGTCGGCGATGCCGGCGCGCTCGGGGTCCTCACCGGCGAGATCGCGCACGTCGATGCCGATGACCACGCCGCCCCATCGGACGGCGGTGGCGACGCGGGTTCCGGACGTGGCGATCGAGGAGTCGTCCGCGCCCGTGGTGTGTGTCAGGTTGACGATCCAGCGAGGATCGAAGACGCGGCCGTAGGGCGATATGCGCGCCTCCATGCGGTACAGGTCGCGCGCTTTGCCGCCCGCGGGCGTGGCCAGCAGCGCAAACGTCTGCCGGTCCATGGTGTCAAAGACGCCGACATTGCCGGGCGGCGGGTCGATCCAGACCACGTCGGTCTCGGGGTTGGCGACGACGGCGCCGTGCTCGTGCTCCAGCAGCGCGGCCACGTTGCGGCGCACGGCTGTCTCCAGGGTCTCGCCCTCGTCCGCTGCGGTGACCGTGGCCGGGGTGTCCATGTACACGCGGCTGCCCAGCAGCAGGCCGGCGATAAACAGCGTCAGGCGCAGTCGGCTGTCCAGCGGCGTCACGTGGCCCCCCTCAGCTCAGCGGGCATCGGCTTGCCGAAGACCAGCACCACCAGCGCCAGCGCAAAGCCGCCCACGGCGTACGCGGTCCACGGGGACGTCCCCGCCCACGCGGTCAGCGTGTATCCGCCGATGCCCGCAGCCAGCATCACGGCCGTTGCGTACGGCATCTGGGTGCGGACATGGTCGATATGGTCACAAGCGCTCGCCATACTGCTCATCACGGTTGTATCGGAGATCGGGCTGCAATGGTCACCGAAGATCGCACCATCGAGCACAGCGCTGAGGCACAGCGCCAGAACGAGGGGATCTCCACCGTGCGCTTTGACCTGCGCGTACACCAACGGGACGACGACCGGCATCAAAATACCCATGGTCCCCCACGACGTCCCGGTCGAGAAGGCGGTGACCGCCGCCAGCAAGAAAATCGCCATGGGCAGCGCGATGAGGTTGATGTCGCCGAGCAACGTGACCAGAAACCAGTCGGCGTGGACGATCTCGGTCGCCTTTCTAATCGCGATCGCCAACGCCAGGATCACCAGGGTGGGCGCCACAGCGCTGACGGCCTGCCACCAGGCGCCGAACGTCTCGCGCGGCGACAACAGCTTCTGGCTGACGGTCATGGTGGCGGCGGTCAGGCTGCCCGCGATGGACGCCAGCAGCAAAATGTACGCGCCCAGATTGCCGCCCATCGAGTCGCCGGCTGCGGAGAAGGCGACCTGCCACCAATCCAGTGAGGTCAGCGACACCTCCACGGTCGTCAGCCGCGCCCCGGCGACGGCGTAGCCCACGACGACGCCGGTGAGGACCAGCACCACGGGCAGCACACCGTTGATCCAGCGTCGCTGTACGCCCTCGGCCGGGCCCAGCGAGGTCAGCGCGTCGGACGCCATCGGGGTCGCGCCCGGGGCGATCAGGCCGTCTCCGCGCGCCGCACGCTGCTCGGCTTTGCGCATGGGGCCGAAGTCGCGGCCGGTGACGGCGATCAGCGCCACCATGACGATGGAGAGGATGCAGTAAAAGCGGTAGGGCAGCACGGCGAAGAAGATGCCGTACCCGCCGGTGCCCACCTCTTGGAGCAGGTCGGCCTGATCGTTGAAGAGCCCGACCTCGAAGCCGATCCACGTGGAGACGATCGCGATGCCGGCCACGGGCGCCGCCATGCTGTCCACCAGGTAGGCCAGCTTCTCGCGGCTTATCTTGAAGCGGTCGGTCAGCGGCCGGGCCGACGCGCCGACCACGATGGAGTTGGCGTAGTCGTCAAAGAAGACCGCGCCGCCCATCGCCGCGGTGACCGCCTGAGCCGAGCGCCGTCCCGTGGCGCGCCGCGCCAGCAGGTCGATAAAGCCGTCCAGGCCGCCGTTGCGCAGCTGGATGCCGATCATGCCGATCAGAAAGATGGTGAAAGCGTAGATCGATAGGTTGAACGGGCTGGTGAGCGCGGGCGCCATGATGGTCCACACGTTGCTGATCGAGGCGCCCGGTGCGAAGTCCGCCGCCAGCAGCGCGGCCGCGACCACGGCGATGGCCAGGGCGCCAATGACTTTGCGGAAGACAAACGCCAGCAGAATCGCCAGCAGCGGCGGCAGCAGGGCCCATCCGTTGGGCAGGTCGCGCGTGACGGCGGGGGCGGCGCCGACCGACACGGTGATGTGGTCACCGGCGACGACCTCGCAGGACACCGCGATGGGGGGCGCGTCCTTCTTGTGGGTCAGCGCGCCGACGGCAGCGCCCGTGCACTGCGCGGGGCCGGTTGTGGTGACGGTGGAGTAGGCGAGCCCGTCCGGACCCACGATCTGATCGGCGATGGCCCGCGCATGGTAGGTCGTCTCGCGGTCGGCGGCGGGCTTCAGAAAGAGGCCTATCGCCGCGATGGCGACCAGGCCCACGGCCAGTGATGTCTTACTTGTAGACTTTGAACTCACCGGCATTCAGTTTCTGCTCGTAGGCGTCCAGGTCCTTGCGGACGCCGCCGCTGAGAATCAGCAGGCCCAGGATGTTGGGAAACGCCATGCCGAGGACCATCAGGTCGCTGAGGTCCAGCACGTTGGTGGACGTCACGATGGAGCCGAGGAACACGAAGACCAGAAACAGCACCTTGTAGGTCATGCCGGCCTTGTCGCCGAACATCCACGACCAGCAGCGCTCGCCATAGTAGGACCAGGAGATCATCGTGGAGTAGGCGAACAGGAAGGCCGCGATGGCCAGGATGTACGGGAACCAGGAGATGGACTCCGACATGGCCGCCGATGTGAGCGCTGCGCCCTCGTTGCCGGCGATCATCGAGGCGTATTCGGGGTTGTTGTAGGCGCCGCTGATCACGATGACGAGCGCGGTCATGGTGCACACGACGACGGTGTCGATGAAGGGCTCCAGCAGCGAGACGACGCCCTCACGGACGGGGTACTCGGTCTTGGCGGCGGAGTGCGCGATGGCGGCGGAGCCGATGCCCGCCTCGTTGGAGAAGGCGGCGCGCTTGAAGCCTTGAACAAGGACTCCGATGAAGCCGCCCAGCCCGGCCGCCGGGGTGAACGCGCCCGAGATGATGGCGCCGAACGCGGCCGGCACCTCGGTGGCGTTGCCAAGGATGATGTAGAGGCACGCCAGCACGTAGATGGTGCACATGGTCGGCACGATGCGGCTGGCGGCGGTGGCGATGGACTGGATGCCGCCGATGATGACGATGCCGACGAGCACGGCCATGATGAGCCCGTAGACCCAGCGGTGGTCCGCAAAGAAGCTCCACTGCCCGGCGACCACACCCAGCGATTGGTTGACCTGGAACGCGTTGCCGCCGCCCAGCGACCCGCCGACGCACAGCAGCGCGAAGCTGACGGCCAGCACCTTGCCCAGCCCGCCCATGGCGGCGCCCTTCTCGGCCAGGCCCTTGGACAGGTAGTACATGGCGCCGCCCATGATCTGCCCGTTGGGGCGCACCTCGCGGTATTTCTGACCCAGCGTGCACTCGGTGAACTTGGAGGCCATGCCCAGCAGGCCGGCGATGATCATCCAGAAGGTGGCGCCCGGGCCGCCGACCGAGACCGCGATGGCCACACCGGCGATGTTTCCAAGCCCGACGGTCGCCGACAGCGCCGCCGACAGGGCCTGGAAGTGCGTGACCTCACCCTCGTCGTCGGGGTTGTCGTATCTGCCGCGCACCACATCTATCGCGTGTCTGAACAGCCTGAAGTTCACAAACGACATGCGGATCGTGAAGAAGACGGCGCCGAAGACCAGCCACAGCACGACAAACGGCAGGTTTTTGCCGGTCTTCTCGTCGTCCCAGAAGATCGCGTCCCAGAAGAAGACGGTGGCGACGTGGCCGACCATCTCGCCAAAGAACTTGTCGACCTGCTGCTCGGTCGTCAGCTCTTTGGCCTCAGCCTCTTTCTTTTCCTCTTCAGCCCACGCGGTGCACGGCGCGAAAGCGATGCCAAGTACGAGTACCGCGGACACTAGTTTGGAACGCAACGACAACCCCCTCTCATGACAGAGGAAACCGGGGTATCAGGTGGCTAAACCCCTGTCAACGCGTCGGATCTTCGGGCCAGTCGTGCTTGGGATAGCGGCCCCGCAGCTCTTTGCGGACCTGTGGCCACGTGCGTTTCCAGAAGCCGGCCAGGTCGTCCGTGAGCTGCACGGGGCGCTGGTTGGGGGCAAGCAGCTCCAGCAGCACGGGCTTGCCGCCCAGGCGAGGGCCGTCGGCCAGGCCCAGAAAGAACTGGACCCGGGCCGAGACGCGCGGCGGGCCGTTGTGCACGTACTTCACTTTGACCCACTGGCCGGACGGCAGCGTGATGCGCAGCGGCGCCAGCTTCTCCATACGCTGGCGCTGTGGCCAGGTCAGCTGGGCCTGCACGGTGGCCAGGAGATCGGCCGCCTTCAGCTCTTTGAAGCTGACGCACCCCTCGCACAGCCGGTCCAGCGTGGCCCGAATGGCGTCGTCATCCAGGTCCGGCAGACTGGCGTCCTCGGCGTGCGCGACGTGCCGCCGGTCGCGGTGCAGCGCCAGGGCTTTTGCGTCGGTGAAGCGCGCCAGCCCGGCTGTGCGGACCTGCTTGCGCAGCAGCTCGGTCGCCTCGGGCACCCCACGCGCGTCGATGGCGGACGACTCCAGCGGCAGCCCCCTGAAGCGCAGGATGCGCTCGGCCGTAACCCGCTCGCGGTCGGAGTCCCAGCGGACTTCGATGGCCTCGGTGAGCGCCTCGTCCGCGTCCGGCAGCTCCAACAGCTGCTCGGGGTCGATGGCGCACGCCAGGCGCACGACCGGCTGGGCTCCGCCGCCCGCGTTGACCACGACCAGCCACTTGTGGTCGCGTACGCCGCACGCGGGGCCGAGCCGTGCGCGCGCGCCGCCGATCAGGTCCACAAAGCGCTGCTGTGGTCCCGAGCCGCGCGCCACACGGTCGGAGAACGCCGCCAGCAGGCCGCTTGCCAGCGCGTCGGCCTCATCCGCAGTCCAGCCGCTGCCGCGCGGGGTCTTCAGCTGCTTGGCCACCGCCGCCACCCGCCGTCCGATCCCGCCCAGGCGGCGGCGGTCGAAGGCGTCGATCAGGGTCAGCACGTCGTTGTCGGTATCGGCTGCGCCGTCGGGCAGGCGGACGCCCTCTGAGATCAGCGCGGCGGCCAGCCGGCCCATCCGGGGCGCGCCCTGCTCGTCGCAGCTGAGGACCAGGCGGGCCAGGCGGGGGTGCAGCGGCAGTCGAAGCATGCGGCGCCCAAGCGGGGTCAAGGCGTCGTCGGGCGTGATGGCGCCCAGCCCCCTTAGCAGGTCCAGCGCCGACCGAAGCCGCGCGTCCTCGGGGGCGTCCAGCCAGCGCATTTTGTCGGGCTGCAGCCCCATCGCCAGCAGCATGAGCACGATGGGCGCAAAGTCGACGCGGCGGACCTCCGGCAGCGTGCTGGCGTCGCGACCTCGGTAGTCGGCCTCGGTGTACAGGCGGGCGCACCACCCCGGGGCGGTTCGTCCCGCGCGACCGGCGCGCTGATCGGCGGAGTCCCGCGGGATCGGGACCTCGGCCAGGGTCGACAGCCCGGTCCAGGGCGAGCTTTGGGCAAGCTTGTGCAGGCCGGAGTCGATCACGCCGCGCACGCCGTCAAACGTGACGCTGGACTCAGCGATGTTGGTCGCCAGCAGCACCTTGCGCGCGTCGCGGGGCTTCAGCGCCTGGCGGATCGCGTCGGGTCCCAGCGAGGCGTGCAGCGCGATGAGCTCCAAGCCTGTGGCGGCGGCGATGTCGGCGCAGGCGCTCGTGCAGCGCTCGATGGCGCGCACCGACGGCAGAAACACGAGCACGTCCCCGTCCGGTGGCGCATTGCGCAGGGCGGCGGCCACCATGACGGGCAGCTGCCGGCTGTCGGGGCGCTTGAGATACGAGATGTCGACCGGAAAGCGGCGCCCCTCGGAGTGCACGACCGGGGCGTCGTCCAGCAGCCCGGCGACCGGCTTGGGGTTCAGCGTGGCGGACATCACGACCTTGGCCACGGGCAGGGCCGCCACGTGGGCCAGTACCGCGTCGTCCGCCAGATGCCGCTCGTGAAACTCGTCAAAGACCACGCACGCCACGCCGCGCAGCTGTGGATCGGACGGCAGCATGCGCAGCAGCACGCCGGTCGTCATGAACACGACGCGGGTTTGAGGTCCGCAGCGCTCGTCGAAGCGCACGGAGTAGCCGACCTGATCGCCGACCGCGCCGCCGCACTCCGACGCCGTGTACTCTGCCGCCAGCCGGGCAGCCAGCCGGCGAGGCTCCAACACCAGGATCCGGCCCGTGTCGAAGACCTCCAGCAGCGCCTGAGGAACACGCGTGGTTTTTCCCGCGCCCGGCGGCGCCACGATGACAACCGATCCAGTGGCGCGCACGGCTGCTTTGACGTCGTCCAGGACGGCATCGATCGGCAAATCCGGCCGTGATCGCAGGTTGCTCGAACGGGTCATCATCTATATATAAAGCGCGAACTCTGAGGATGCTACGAGGAGACCATTAGTGGCCCGAAAGGCGGCGAAACCGGCGCCGGATACCCTGTCCGATGCCGAGCGGATTCATGCATATAAGGTCGGGCTGCGCGTTCGTGCGACGATCACGCAATGCCTCACCGAGATGCGCAAGGGCACCGTGCGCTTCTGGATTGGGGGGCCCGGCGAAGAGGTTCACGGCACTGCGACCGCGCTGGCCATGCACCACTTCGACCGCGAGGTGCTGGGCGACGACACCGACGGTTGGACGTGCGCGCTCTTTCCGCATTATCGCAGTGACGCGCTGGCGGCCATGTTGTCGCAGCTGCGTGGCAACGACGACTTCACCGGGGACTATTTTCGCCAGGCGCTGAGTCGCGCCACCGATCCGATGACGGCCGGGCGCCAGATGGTGATGCACGTGGCCGATCCCGAGCGCGGCCTGATGCCGGCGCAGAGTCCGCTGGGCATGAACCTGGGCAAGGCCGCCGGCTACGCGCGCGGTCAGCAGGTGATGGGGCAGCCGGGCGTGACCGTGGCGGTTTGCGGCGACGGTACGACCTCGACCAGCGACTTTCACGAGTGCTTTACCGCCGCCGGGGTCTGGCAGCTGCCGATGCTGGTGATCGTCACCGACAACGAGATCGCGATCAGCGTGACGCCCGACGAGGGCCGTGGGGTCAAGGACTACCGCTCGTATGCCGCCGCCTTCAACGCGCACCATCTGGAGTGCGACGGCGGCGACCTGGACGACACCTTTGAGCGCACGTTAGAGGCGCTGCGATGGGTGCGCGAGAACGGCCGCACGTGCCTGCTTCACGCGCACGTTCCGCGGCTGCGTGGCCACTCGTCCAGCGATGGCGCCATCTTTCGCTACGACGTCACCGATCCGATTCTCTCGTTGGGCGAGAAGCTGGTCGGCAAGAAGCTCATCAAGGCGGGGGCCGCGTTTCGGCGCAAGTCCAGGCCTAAGCAGCTGGACTACTTCGACGACCACCACCTGGGCGCGCTGATGAAGGCCGAGGTCGAGCAGATGCGCGCGACCTTGGAGACGGTGCGCGCAGAGCCGGCGCCTGTGCCGGGGGACGAGTTCGAGTTCACCCTGCCTCCCCTGCCGGCGATCGACGATCCGCCCGCCGAGGGCACGACGGCCGTTCAGATCAACGAGGCGCTGAACCTATGCCTGCACCGCATCGCCGACCAGGGCAACATGCTGGCGTGGGGCCAGGACATCGGCGGCGACAAGGGCGGGGTCTTCAAGGTCACGCGCGGTCTGGCCCAGCGCCACCCCAAGCACGTGGTCAACGCGCCGATCAACGAGCCCATGATTCTGGGCACGGCCATCGGCGCGGCGCATCATCAGCAGCTGTGCGTCATGCCGGAGATCCAGTTCGGCGACTACGCCCTCAACTGCCTGCACTGGCTCGTGCACGGCGGCAACATCTACTGGGGCAGCGGCGGTCGCATGCCGCTCAACGTCACGCTGCGCACGCCGGTCGGTCCGGTGGCGGGCGGCGCCATCTACCACTCCATGAGCGTGGACGGCTTCTTCACGCCGGTGCCGGGCTGGGTGATCATCGCGATCTGCACGGGCTATGACGCGTACGGGCTGCTGCGCACGGCCGCCGAGTACCCCGGCCCAGTGCTCTTTTTGGAGCCCAAGAGCTTGTACCGTCGCGCCGTCGGTCCGCAGCTGCCGGGAGAGCCCGACGCGGCCGGTCTACGGAAGACCAGGCGCGCCAGCGGTGAGTCGCTGCTGAACCGCGACGATCTGACCGCCATCGAGGATTACCGCATCCCGTTTGGCAAGGCCGCGGTCCGCCGCACGGGCGGTGACCTCACGATCGTCGCCTGGGCGAGCGCAGCTTTGCTGGCAGAGGACGCGGCCAAGAAGCTGGCCGACGACGGAATCGACGCCGAGGTCATCGATTTGCGCACGCTGAGCCCCTGGGATCGCGACATGGTGCTGGCGTCTGTTCGCAAGACCGGCCGCCTGTTGGTCGCCCACCAGGACCGCCCCTTCGGCGGCTTTGGCCGCGAGATCCAGGCCACGGTGCACGAGCAGCTGGACGGCGTGGCCTCGCTCTGCGTCGGCATGCGCAATGTCCCAGCGGTAGGCCAGGCCAAAGAGCTGGAAGACCACACGATCCTCAGCGTGGAGCGCATCGCGGACGCGGCGCGCGAGGTTCATCGGCGCCCGACCACCGGCTTTGCCGAAAACGACAACGCGTGGGTGCAGTACGCCCCGACGCGCCGCCGTACCTGAGCCGTCCTACTCCTCGTCCGGCCCTTCCACCAGCAAGGTGAACTCACCAAGCTCAGTCGGCCCATAGCTGTCCACCACAATGAAGTACTCGGTGCCCCCGACCAGCGCGACCTCGATTGGGCTGTCGCTGAAGAAGTCCGCGTACGCCAGGCACCCGCCGGCGCAGTCGCCCGTGATGTACACCAGGCTGGGCCCGGCAAATGACACGTAGTTGGGCATGGAGATGGTGTGGATGCCGTCCTGCTCGGGGATCAGGCTGTAGACCACGTCGGCCTGGCCGTCACCGTCGCCGGTTGCGGGACCCGGTCCCGGGCAGCCTGCCGCGGTCAGCTTGTCGGTAAAGCCGTACAGCTCTTCGTTGCTGCCATTGGCCTCTTCGCCCGGCACGATGGTGAGCGCCGCGTCGCAGCTGTCGCCCTCGTCGCCGCACACGCCGCCCGCAAAGTCGCAGAAGGTGCCGTCGCCGCACCCGCACGGCTCCCCGCAGTTGGTGCCGCAGACGTCGTTGTCGCAGACCTGCGTGATGCAGCAGTCCACCTGGATGCCGAAGCTCTCGGTGTCCGGCCCGTCCCAGATCACGTAGTACGGCTGGCCGGCCTGCCCGCTAAAGGTGACCTCGCCGTTGTCGTTGGCCAGGCACAGCTCCTCGGTGTCTACGCACGCGTCGGTCTCGTCGGCCTCCAGCACGGTGACGTCCAGCCCGCCGGACTCCACGCCGCTGATGGTGATCACCGCGTCCTCGCTGGGGGTCAGCGTAAAGATCGCCTCTGTCCCGGCCTCATAGTCCGCCGTGCCGAAGGCCTGCTCGCAGGTGTAGCCGCTGAACGCGAACGACGCGCCCTCGCCCACGTTGGTCGCCCCCTCAAACGTCTCGCCGCAGGTGAGCTCCGCTGTCGCCGCGCACTCGGTTGCCACCTCGACGCACGTGCCGGCATCGCAGCTCTCACCCAGCTCGCAGGTGCCGCATGTGCCGCTGCAGCCGTTGGTGCCGCAGGTCTTGCCGTCGCAGGAGATCGAGCACGGCTCACCCACGGTCAGGCTGTATGTCCCCGCCTGCCCGGCGCCGTAGCCGTCCACGATGATGTAGTACACAACGCCGCCCTCCAGCGTGACCGCAAAGTCCTCGGTCAGGCCCGAGCCGATGTCCTCGTCCCCGCCCAGGCACGACCCGTCGATGTTGTCGCAGTCGGACACGATGTAGAGGTTGGCGTCGTGCTCGCTGGTCAGTGACAGGTGGTACTCCGCCGTCTCCTCCGGCGTAAAGGCGTAGGCCACGTCGGGCGCGTTGCTGCCCCAGCCGCCGGTCTCGGGCGGGCACTTGCCGGCGGAGTAGCCGTACTGATCGGTGGCGCCGACGGTTGTCCCCTCTACCGTGGTAGGTAGGCTGACGCTGTCCAGCTCAAACGCCGCGCCGCACACATCGCCCGCCGCGGCCGCGCCGCACGTCTCGGTGTCCGGGTTGCAGACGTCGCCCGCATCGCAGCCGCAGTTGTTGCCGCAGCCGTCGTCTCCACAGTAGCTGCCGTCGCACCCGGTGGGCTCGCAGCACGTCACGGTGAAGCCGAAGTCGGCCACGATGGGCGTCGACGACGACGACGAGTCCCACACGATGTAATAGGTCTCGCCGGCCTCGGCGCTGATGGCCACGTTGTTGAGGCCCTGCTCCAGGCACGCCGTGTTGGAGTCCGCGCAGCCCTCGCCCTCGTCTTTGAGCACCGTCACGTCGAGCGCGTCGTCATCGGCGCCGGTGATGAAGACCACCTGGTCGATCTCCGAGGTGAACTCATAGACGATCTCCGGGCCGTTGCTGTAGTCGTCCGAGCCAAACGTCTGGCAGCTGTAGCTCTCAAAGGCCGCGACGGCGCCCTCCATCCCGTTGGAGATCCCCGAGACCGTCTCGTCGCAGCCTACCGCCGCTGCCGCCGAGCAGGTGGCGTCCAGCTCGATGCAGCTGCCCTCCTGGCAATAGCCCGACTCGCACTCGCCGCAGTTGCCGCCACAGCCGTTGTCGCCGCACTCTTTGTCCTGGCAAGACGGCACGCAGCACGACACCTCAAACCCGAAGTCCGTGTTCTCCCACGTCAACAACGAGGAGTCCCAGACCACGAAATACGACTCGTCCGCGCCGGCTACAAAGGTCACGGACGAGAAGTCGGTCTCGACGCACGTCTCCTCGTTGTTGGTGCAGGTGCCGTCCGCGTTTTTCAGCACAAACACGTCCAGGCCGCCCTCGTCGATACCCGTCACCGTGACGATCGCCTCGCTGCCGGTGTCGTTGACAAACTCGTGCACGACCTCAAACGCGCCCGAATAGTCGTCGTCAAAGGTGTCGCACGGATAGCTGTCAAAGGCGTTGGTGGCGCCGGCGCCCAGGTTGCTGAGCCCGGTGAGCGTGGTGTCGCACGTGACCGTCTCGATGGCCGCGCACTCGGTGCTCACGGCGTCGCACGCGCCCGCGGCGCAGATCTCGTTGGGACCACACGCACCACACGATCCGCCGCAGCCGTCGGATCCGCACACGGCCCCCTCGCATGCGGGCTGACAGACATCGCTGACGGTCAGCGTGTAGGTGCCGGACACGTTGCTGGCCGTGCCGTACCCGTCCACGATGATGTAGTAGGTGGTGTTGGCTTCCAGGGCCAGGTTCAGCGTCTCCGTGGCCGTGCCGCCGACCTCCTCGTTGGCGCCCAGACAGGTGCCGTCGACGTCCGCGCAGTTGGTCACCACGTACAGATTGGAGTCGAAGTCGGGCTGCAGCGTGATGGTGTAGACGCCGGCATCGGTGGGTGTCAGCGCGTAGGCCACGTCGTTGGAGGCCTCGCCCCAGCTGGTCTCCTCGCCCGGGCACGCGCCCGCGCTATAGAAGTAGTCCGCGGCGTATTTGGCGGTGTCGCCGGACGTCTCCCACGGCAGCGACGAGACGTCGACGCCGATGGCGGTCTCGCACTGGTCGCCCGGCTCAGGTTCGCCGGTGTCGCCGGTGTCGGCTGTCCCGGTGTCGTCCGTTCCGCCGGTGTCTCCGGTGTCCCCGGTGTCCCCGGTGTCCCCGGTGTCGCCGGTGTCGGTCGTGTCGCCGGTGTCGGTAGTGTAGGCCGAGGCGGACGTGACGGAGGAGTACGACCACTATGACGAGTAGGAGGAGGAGGACGTCGGCGAGGAC
>CAZJHX010000081.1:34130-48594 GCA_964545715.1 uncultured Myxococcales bacterium | reverse complement strand
GGCCGGGAAGCAGGCGACGCGGTCTGCGGCGCGCCAGTCGAGCGCGGGGGGGAAGTTCACGGTCAGCGTGGCGATTTTGGATTTGTGGGTCTCGCCGTCCTTCTCGGTGATGTAGCCGGTCTGGATCAGGTCATCGATGACGTCGCGGCCTACCGTTCGGATGTGGAGATTGAGCGTGACCCGGTCCGGGAGCTCGTCCAAGAGCCAGGTGCGGGTGCCGGGCGGGTTGGGCTCGACGCGGGTGATCTCCCAGATGCGGTGCTCCGGTTCGTCATCGGCGTTGAAGGTCTGGTCTCCGAGGCGCCAGAGGTCCGGGTCGTCGATGTCGACCAGGCGTTCGTCATCGCCGACGACGCCGGTCGAGTAGATGACTTTGCCGTCACCGTCGTAGGCGATGACCTCGACCCAGATGCGGCGGTTCTGGGTCGCGCCGCCGGGCCAATCGTGGCCGCTGGACAGGGTCTTCAGGTGGGCGGTGATCGCCGGGGAGCCGCCCTCCACCTGGACGCAGAGCTGCGGGAGCAGGGCGGTGTCCGGCGTCGTTTGGACGGACCGCAGGCCGAACATTGCGTGATCGTGGATCTGCGGGCGCAGTGGAGCGCCCGGGACGTCCGCGGCCGTGCCGGTCCGCACTTTCGTGTGGCAGTCGCCGCAGGTCGCTTGCTGCGCAGGGTCGCCATCGGCGAAGGCGCCGGCCTTCCACTGCTCGTATGTGCGCCCCATGGGCACGCCTCTTGGCGTGACAAGGTCGTGGCAGCTGCCGCAGAGCGTGGCCGATGCGACCTCGCGCCGATCGAGGATTGCAGAGTAGGTCGACGCGTGCGCCGGCGTTGGGATTGGGGGTGGGCGCCCCGCACGTGTTTTGGGAGATCCGGCAGATTGAGTCCGTCGGTTGTGAGGCCCAGCGCCAGCGCCATCGGGGCGTGGCATTGCACGCAGAAGGTGCCCAGCTCGCCGTTGGTCTCCTTCGGGCCGCGTGCGTTCATCGCCAAGAAGATGGGGCCATCGCTGGCGGAGGCGTGCTTGCCGGCCGCCCACTAGTCGTGATGTTGCTGGTGGCACTCCTTTGCAGCTCGCGGGGGCCAGCAGCGCGAGCGCCCGGCGGGGAGGGGGCACTAAATGTCCGGGAAGCAGGTGACGCCGTCTTCCGCGCGCCAGTCGATCGGGGGCTTGAACTGCGGGGTCAGGGTCGGGATCTTGGACTTGTACGTCTCGCCGTTCGACTCGGTGATGTAGCCGGTCTCCACCAGATCGTCGATGACGTCGCGGCCTACCGCGCGGACGTGCACCTTCATCGTGGCGTGGTCCGGCAGCGCCGGCAGGGTCCAGGTGCGCTCGAGGTGGTTGTCGAAGTAGTCCGGGTCCAGCGGGGTAGAGGCGGCCGGGGGCAGCAGCAGGGTGCTCTCGACGCTGGCTATCTCCCAGAAGCGGTGCTCGACCTCGCCCGCGTCGTTGTAGGCGATGTCGCCGAAGCGCCACAGTGTCGGGTCGTCCACGTCGATGAGGCGCTCGTCGTCGCCGACCACGCCCGTTGAGAAGATGATCTTGCCGTCACCGTCGTAGGCGACGACCTCGACCCAGATGCGGCGGTCCTGGGCCGCGCCGCTGGGCCAGGCGTGGCCGGCTGCCAGGTTCTCCAGCAGCACGGTGACCTTGGGCTCGCCGTCGTGCATGTAGACGCACAGCTGCGGGAGCAGGGCAAAGTTCAGCTCGGTCTGGATGGCCGCCTTCTGCTCTTCGATGCCGGGCCAGTCGGTGATGGCGGTGTCCAGGCCCACCATCTTGTGACCGTGCACGATCGGCCGCAGCGGGACGCCCGGAAAGTCGGCGGCCGTGCCCGTGCGGCCCTTCATGTGGCAGTCGCCGCAGGTTTGCTGTTCGGCCGGGTCGTCGTGGGCAAAGAGAGACGCCTGCCACTCCATGAACGTGCGCTCCAGGGCGACACCTTTGGGCGTGACGATGTCGTGACAGCCGCCGCACAGCGAGGCCGAGGCCAGCTCGCGCCTGTCCAGCAGCGCCGAGTAGGTGGAGGCGTGCGCGGTGTTGGGCGTGGGCTTGGGGTTCTTCATGCCCCCGCGCATGACCAGGTCGTCGGCGAGGGTGATCTGGGCGTTGTGGGCGCCGTCGACAGACGCCGCGCTGTGGCAGAAGTAGCAGGTGACGCCCTGCACGTATTTGGGCAGGTCGGGCAGGTTCAGGCCGTCCTCCGTCAAGCCGAGCGCCACCGCCATCGGGGCGTGGCATTGCACACAGAACTTGCCCAGGTCGCCGCCGGTCTCCTCCTGGCCGCGCTTGTTCATGGCCAGGAAGATCGGGTCCTCGCTTGCGTAGGCGTGCATGCTGCCGGCCCACTCGTCGTAGTGCTGCTGATGGCACTCTTTGCAGCTCTCGGGGTCCATCATCTGCTCTTTGGTAAACGCGGCGGTTACGGCGTCGGGCTCGACGTCGTCGTCCGAGCAGCCGGCGGAGAGGGCGGGCAGGACGAGGGCGAGGACGAGGACACTGCTGACTTTCACCGTTTTGCTCCAGCGCTGATCCACTGGATGATGGCGCAACGCTCTTCTTGCTTCAACGGTGCGCCCGGCGGCATCGCAGCGTTGTGGTCTTCCGCCTCCAGCCGCTTGACCAGCAGGCTGCAGCCCGGGTCGCTCGGGATGATTCGCGCGCCGCGGCCCGCGTCTTCCAGCAGCGTCGCGTGCAGCGCGTCGTAGTCAGTCTCGTCTGCAACCTCCAGCGGGAGGTCGCCCTGCGCGCCGGCTGTGGAGTGGCAGGCGCCGCCCGGCACCGCGCATTTGGTGGTCAGCGTGTTGACGACAAAGTTGTCGAAGGTGGGGACGTACTGCGGGTCGCACTCGGTGTCTACCGTGACGCACGGCAGCTCACTGATCGGGTCGTCGGTCGAGCAGCCGAGCATCGCGACCGCCGCCAGGCACAGGGTTTCAGCCTTCCAACGCAAACCAGTAAGTCACCTTGCATGCGAGGTCATCGCCGCCCGTCACGCGGATGTCGACCCGCCACAGGCCCGGCATGAACAGGTCCATCTCGGTCAGCGTGTACTCGCCGTTGGCGGCGTCTTCGGCGGGCGCACCTTCGGTGAACTGCGGCCATGTGCCGTGTCCGTGCTGCGGCATGGTCGGCTCCGCCTCCACTTTGTGGTCGGGCAGCGCGTTTCCGTCGGCGTCGGCGACCTGAACGGTCCATGTGTACTTGCCGATGAAGGCCGGGATCGGGTCGCTCAGCATCAGCTTCACGGCGCAGGTGTCGTCCGTCTTCTCCAGACCGACCACGTATGTGTCGCCGACCTCTGGGGCGTCGCCCGTCGTGTCGCCGTCGTCTCCGGTATCCGAGCCGGTTGTCGAGCCCGTGTCGTGGCCGGCGTGTCCACCGTGCGCGTCCACGCTGTCGCTGGCTTTGTTGCTGCAGCCCGTGATCAGAAGGGCCAGAAACGCTATTGAAAGAGTTCTCATCATCACCCGTGCGTAGAAGTGTCACCGTATGGATAGGCCTGACGCCAGTCAACGGTTACATACGGGCGAGATTTAAGTTCGGATCGGTCGGCTGTCAGGCGGTGCCTGCTTCGAATTCGCCGTCCGAGTAAACGATGCGCTGAGGGGCAGTGGGCGCTCAGCCAGCGTCAACGCACCATATACATGGTGGCAACCGGTGGAGACAAAAAGTAGCGTTGCCCCATGTTGCGAATCATCGCCCTGTCTTTGCTGGTGTGGGTGTTCGGCTGCAGCGCCGAGACCACTCCGGATGAATCGCCCAGGTTCGCTCGCGTCTCCGATTTGCCCGAGACGGCGCCCGCCGGGGAGGTCCTGACGCTGGATTTCAAAGTGACTGGAGCGCAGGCGTTGGAGGTCAATGTTCGGGCAGGCGGCGGGAGCGCGCAGGCGGGTCCGCCCACCAGCGATGGCATGGTCACGGTCACGTGGACCCTCGGCGTCGTACCGGTGCTTCAAGAGCTGAGCGTGTTCTTTGTTGAGGGCCAGTCGGAGGTGCTCAAGGTCCGCGCCACACCCGCCGCGGGTCTCACCAGCGAGCCATTCGGCGATGTCGCCGGGTTTTTGGCCGACGCGAACATCGCCGGTTCCACCGAGGATCTCGTCTTTCGAGGCGACGAGGTGATCATGGGCTCGCCGGGCGGATTGCTCAGCGTCAAAGCCGACGCCACCGTGTCCCAGGTCGCGCTGACGGGAGACGCGATCGAGCGCGGATGGGGCGTCGCTGCCGACAAAGACGAGAACCTTTGGGTGGTCGACGCCGACGCCCAAAAGCTGCTGTTTGTCGACAAGGCAGGCGTGGTCTCGACAAAGCTGACGACCGCCGATGTCGCGTTCGAGGGCATCAACGATGTCGAGGTGGCACCCGACGGTGTGGTCTACGTCAGCGATCCCTGCCAGGGCGAGGTGACGCGCTACGATCCGGTCGCGGGCGAGGTCACCGGGGCGCTTGTGTTCGATCGCGCCACACAAGGCGGGCCCAACGGCATGGCGTTCGACCACAGCTTCCTCTACATCAGCACGGAGAACACGATGCTGCTCTGCGACCAGCCCGACATCGCCGAGTTCGACGCGCTGCTGGCCGGCATCTATCGCGTGCGCCTGGACGAGTTCGACGCCCCGACCGCCGTGGCCACCGAGCTGGGCTCGTTTGGCGACGGCTTGACGTTTGACGCTGACGGAAACTTGTACGCCATCATCGACACGTTGGAAGGGCTGGGCCTGGGCGAGAGCCGCGTCGTCGTGCTGCCGGCCGGCGTCGGCGAGCCCCAGACGGTTGTGGTGGCGGACGGCGTGCTCTACGCCAACCTGGCTTTTGGAACGGGCGCCTTCGGCGACACCACGCTGTACCTGGCGCTGCTGAACATCGACATCATTACCGGCCCACAGTCCCGTGGACTGCAGCGGGTCGAGCTCGGGATCGCGGGGCAATAATGCGCAACTTTCTGGTCTTCACTGTGCTGGCGGCCGCGCTCGGGTGTGGCGACAGCGATGAGCCGACGCCGGCGCCCGTACAGGACGCCGCCGTCGACCCAATCGCGCCGCTGGAGATCCCGGCCGATTGCAACCCGATCGCGTCCGAGTGGGACTGCCTGCTGCCGTTCCCCAGCGACGTCTTTCTCACCGACGCCGGCGTGGTCGTGCCCGAGGCGGCGCTGGTGCTCAACCCCGACGGCGATCCGATCGACCCCATGATCCACACGCCGGACGGGGCCTCGATCCTGCCGCCGATCATGGCGCTCTTCCCCGACGGCGTGGACGAGGCGCGGCTGATCTTTCACGACGAGGACGTGACCGTCAGCCGCACCGCTGCCAGCCCGACTGTGCTCATCGAGGCGGAGACCGGGGCCGCCGTGATGCACTTTGCCGAGCTGGATCCCAACCCCGAGGACCCCAGAAAGCGCGCGCTGTTCATCCGGCCGCTGGAGCGTCTGGAGCACGCCACGCGCTACATCGTGGCCATCGGTGATGTGGCCGCCGCGCCCCAGGCGTTTGCGCGGATCCGGGACGGTCTGACCGAGGGCCATCCCATCCTGGAGCCGCTCGCTGCGCGCTATGAAGACGAGATCTTTCCGGCGCTGGCTGAGCACGGCGTCGACCGGGACGGGCTTGCACTGGCCTGGGACTTTACGACTCAGTCGGGTACGTCGGCGCTGGGCGACATGAGCGCGGCGATTTCGCTGGACCCGGCCCCGACCGTGGCGATCACGTCGGCCGAGGACGACGTTGACGAGCACACCTTTCGTCGCATCGAGGGGACGCTGACCGTCCCGTCGGTGATGGCAACCTGCGAGCCGGGCGCGGCGCTGAACCGAGGCGCTGACGGTAAGGTGGCCGCCAACGGCACCTGTGACGTGAAGTTTCTGGCTCTGATTCCACGCAGCGTGGCCGAGGGCGACGGGCCGGCGCGCTTGCTGCAGTTCGGTCACGGCTTCTTCGGCGACCGCTTTGAGATCGACGATTACATCGCCGACTTCGCCAACCAGGTCGGCATGGTGGTCATCGCTATCGACTGGTGGGGCATGTCCAACCTGGACCTGGCCGCCGTGCTCCCTGCCGTGCTGGACGAGCCGTCCGAGATGTTTCGGTTCACCGACCGCATCCACCAGGGCATGGTCAACATGAACGCCGTGACCGCCGCCGCGCGTGGCGCGCTTCTGGGGGAGAGCGCGTTTCAGTTGGCCGGAGCCCCCGCGTACGATCCCGACGAGATCTACTTCTACGGCATCAGCCAGGGGCACATTCTGGGCGGCACGTTCATGGCGCTGACCGAGCACGTCAAGCGCGGTGTGCTGGGCGTGGGCGCGGCCGGCTTCACGTTCATCATGTTTCGGTCCAACTCGTTTCGCTACTACCTGCAGCTGATGCAGCAGCAGCTTCCCGACGCGCTGGACAAGCAGAAGTTTGCCGCGATGGCGCAGACCGTGCTGGACCGCATCGACCCCATCACCTACGCCACGCTGATCACCCGCCCGATCCTTATGCAGCTGGGCATCGGCGACACCCAGGTGCCCAACATGGCCGCGCACGTACACGCCCGAGCCCTGGGTCTGAGCCACCTTCAGCCGGCGCCGCGCGTCATCGAGGGCCTGCCGACCGTCGAGGGGCCGTTCGACGGGTCCGCGCTGGTTGAGTTCGACTACGGTATCGACCCGCTGCCCGGCCACCTGGCCAAGATCCCCGAAGAGCAGAATGAGGTGCATGAGGCGGTGCGTCGGCAGCCGGAGGGGATCGCGCAGATCGACGCCTTTCTGCGCGCCGATGGTGTTGTCGAGCACACCTGCGACGGGGCATGTGACCCCGACTAGCGGTTCGAAAGCGCGCTCACGATCTCCCGAAACCGGCGCCGATCCAGAGGCGTGGTCAGCTCTGCGTGCACTGTCAGCGCGGCGACCTCGGGCGCCAGCGGAGAACACTCCGGGCGGACTACGATCACGGGCGCTTCATGTGCTTGAGGGGTCTTTCTGAGTCGCGTCAGCCGGCCAAGGTCGTTCGCCGGATCGCCGTCCAGACCGAAGACGATCAGCGAGAATCGGGTCGGCGGCAACAGCTGCAGTGCGTCGTCCGGGCGTTCCACCGCGGTGCTGGGCACGCCAAGCGCGCCTAGCTCGTCTTGCAGTAGTCGACGCGTCGCCGAATCGGAGTGGATCACGAGAGCGGGGTCCAACATGGTAGTATAGTTAGCTTCTTGCTTTATGTCGTTCTGTATAGCTATACGCCTTTCAAATCATATCGAAGTTGCGTGCCCGTGGCGAGATCATCCAACCCACTGATCGTTGTAGACTTGCTGCAAACCAGTTGGAGAGACCATGCGAATTACCCAGATGGCTGTCGTGCTGAGCGCAAGCCTGGCCTTTCTTGCCACCGCCGCCGCCGAGACGCCCAGCGTGGCGCAGCTCGGATGGCTGGCTCAGAGCTGGCAGTCCCAGCAGACCGACGGTGGGCTTGGGCAGCAGGTGTGGCTTGCGCCCGGCGGTGGCAGCATGCTGGGCGTGTTTCGGCTGACGCGTCGCGGCAAGCTCGAGTTTGCAGAGCTGCTGACCATCGGCCCGGGCAAGGACGGCCTCACGCTGACCATTCGGCGGCTCGGCCGAACGCTGGAGCCGCTGGAGGGCAAGCGCAGCGTCACCAGCTTTCGGGCCACTCAGATCACCGCTGACAAGGCGGTCTTCGAGAGCGGCACAGCCCAGCTCACCCGCATCAGCTACCTGAAGACGGCTAAGGGCATGACCGTGCGCGTGGTCCCGCGCGTGGGAGGGGCCGAGAAGCCCATCGAGTTCCACTACACGCGGGCCGCCGCAAAATAAGCGGAATCCACCGGGGCGGACCAGATGTTGAGTCTGCCATGAGTAGAAAGCGCATCGTGGGCCGCGGACTTGTTGTCGCGGCGGTTGTTGTGGCCGGGGCCGCCTGGGCCGGCTTGTTTGCAGAGGGCGCGGCAGGGAAGGGCGCCGACGGTGAGGAGCTTCAGGCGCCGACCGCCGATGTGGCCCCCGCTGAGCATCGCGCGCTGCGTACCGTGAGGCCCGTGGCGCCCGCAATCGACGAGAGCCGCTTTCATGCCGCGCCCGAGACGGTGCTGCCGGGCGATGCGCTCGAGGTCGAGCATCCCATCCGCCTGCTGCCCCGCGACACCGTCTTTGTCGCGTGGACCGACAACCTGGACACCGTGGTTGCTGAGCTGGGCCTGGTCGATGTGCTGACACGCCATCGCGCCGCGCTGCAAGAGGTCGACGAAGAGCTGGCTGAGGTGGGGCTGGACCTGATGGATCTGGTCGATCCCTCGGGGCTCGGGCTGGATCCGGCGGGCCCCGGCGCCATCGCTGTGGTGTCGGCAAAGCAGCCTGTGATCATTCTGGCTGCCGCCATCGCGTCCGAGGAGTCCGTGGAGCGCGCGATCGAGACGCTGACCGAGAGCACGGCTACCACCTACCGCAAAGAGACGATGAACGATGCGCTGGTGACCATCGAGGAGGGCGACCAGCCGCGCATGGCGTTTGTGCGCCGCGGCGGCCACCTGTTTGTGGTGGTGGGCGAGAGCTACTTCTCGGATGTGTCGACCGTTGTGGCGCAGATCGCCTGGGAGGAGCCCGAGGACGGGCTGCCCACCACCGACGCGTGGAACGAGGTGGTGCCGCGTGCACCGGCGCAGCTTGGCCGCATCTTTGTGAACGGCCCGGCCATTTACGCCGCGATGACGGCCGATTTGCGCCGCAACATCGACGAGCACCGCAACCGCACGCTCGAGACGGCGTTGGACACCCTGGAGAACTCGTGGACGGCACGGCTGGAGGGCCAGCTGGCTTTTGTGGAGGCCTTCTTCGGCAGCATCGGCGGCGCCGCGTTCGGCGTGGAGCTGGACAACGGCCGGATCGGCGTTCGCGGACGGGTCGCGTTGGCACCTGACTCGATGTTGCGCGGCCTGTTTCGCAACCGCACTCGCGAGTCTGCGCTGCAGCGCGCGATGGACGTGGCGCCGGTCTACCTGATCGACGGGGCGCTGGAGCCCAAAGCGATCCGGCAGCTGGCGGAGCTGTTCGCCGGGGCGACCGGGGGCAACCTGGATCGCGCGATGGCAGCCGTCCAGGCCTTCGCCGGCTTGGAGACCGACCCGTTGGACATTTTGAACGGGGCGCTGGGCGTCGCTGTCACTATGGAAGATCCGGCCGAGGGCGACCATCGCGAAACGGTCTGGGGTGTCACCGCCACGATCGGCATCGCGGATCCCGGCGCCGCACAGCAGATCATCGACAGTCTGAGCAAGCTGACGCCGCTGACGGGCCTGGCCTCCGTGGACGAACAGACCGGGGGGCTGACGATCAAGACGCCGCACTGGCGCACGCTGCACGTGGCGCTGGTGGGCGAGACGCTGGTCGTGACGACCGATCGCTCGTTCATGGATCGGATGTCGACAGGCCGCGGCGCGCTGGCGCAGGCGTTTGAGCGCACCGACCTGTCCAACCTGCTGCGGTCGGTGCGCGACATCGGTCAGATGGTGCTGGACTTCGACATCCTGCGCCCCGCGTTTGGCTTCCGCTCCTACGCGGTGGCCGCGCCCAGCGTGGAGGTGGCCGGCACGGACCAGACCGAGCTGGAGCGCATCCAGGCCGAGGTGGATCGCGTCCGCGCCGAGTCCAAGGCACGCGAGCGCGACGCGGCGTTGGGGCTGCTGGGGCTTGCGGGCGAGCTGGCGTGGTCGGCGCGTTTCGACGGGGACACTGTCTCCATCGTCGGGGGCATGTACACTCAGGCCGCGTCGGCCCGGGACCTGGTCGCCGCGATGGCCGACGGGTTGGCCGTGATCGCCGCGGAGGAGAAACATCGAAACGACACGATCGGGCAGCTGTACGAGAAGCGCGCCGAAGCCGTTGCGGCAGAGACCGCCCCGCTCGAATAGCGTCGCCACCCCCCTGCTTACGCTGGCGCTCAGCCTTGCTGTTGCGCGGCCCGCCGCCGCCGATTCGCCGTGGTTTCAGGCCGATGAATACGCCTGGGACTATATGCTGACCGGCGCGGTCGGGGTCCCCACCATGTTTTTGATGTTCACGCAGTCCCGTCCGCGGGCGCTCGCCACGCTGGGGCCGGCGTTTGACGCGGACGATCCGGCGACCATCCTGGCCCCGAAGTACCGTGATGACCTTGGCCGCAGCTACTCGGACCAACAGAGCGTGCCGTTCTTCAAAGGCGTGATGCTGCCCGGTCTGTTGGCCACCGCGGCCTCGGCGACGCTGCTGCCGGCCGTGTCGCCGCTGTCGTCCTTCGATCGTGGGCACTTCTGGCACGACGCGTCGCTCGGATATGTGCAGATGAACCTGGGCACGCTGATCACGACCATCGCCATGAAGTACGCCGTGGGGCGCCTGCGGCCCGACTTTCAGGACCGCGTCCGCCGTCACTACTGCCATGAGCCCAAGGTTCCCGAGGGCATCGACTGCAAGGGCGTCGGCGCCGCCTTGAGCAAGCGGACGATGTCCGGCGGGCACACCAGCTTTCCGTCCGGGCACGCGTCGATGGCGTTTGCCAACGCGACCTGGGCGTCGCTGCTGGTCGGCACGGCGTTGGTGTGGGGCGAGGATCGCTCGACCACCGGCCAGGCCGTGGGCATTCCGCTGCTGGTGCTGCTTCAGGGCGTCGCTGGATACGTCGCATACAGCCGCGTAGCCGACGGGCGCCACCACGTCAGCGATGTGATCGTTGGCGGCCTGTTGGGCGCGGGCATCTCGACGCTGGTTTTTGCGCGCCATTTCGACCTGGGTACGGGCGTCCCGAACGCCAGCCGGCAACCATCAAGGTCGCCTGCGGTCACCGGGCAATACGGCCTGTCGTGGGGCGGGACCTTCTAGAGCTCGCAGCCGGCGCACAGCTCGCCGATGCCGCCGCCCAGCATCTCAAGCTGGGCCAGCGCGTCGGCGCAGATCGGGTCGCCGCAGATCATGTGGATGCCGCTGATCGGGAACACCTCGCTGCACGGCGGCGTGCAGCCGTTGAGCACCATGTCCTGGTGGATCGCTTCGGTGCACTCGGGGAAGGGCTCCAGAAACTGGCAGAGCAGGTCTGCCGGGAAGACCTGCTCGTCGACCGGGCACAATTCGGCGGCGCAGAAGCAGGGGTCGCCCTCGCAGGCCACGTCCGAGCAGGTGCCCCCCAGGCACTGCCCTTCACAGCTGCCGCAGGTGCTGCCGCAGCCGTCGTCGCCGCACTCTTTGCCGTCGCAGTCTGGGGTGCACACCTCGATGCACTGGCCGTCCTCGCAGAGGTCCTCACAGCCTCCACACGATCCGCCGCAGCCGTCATCGCCGCATTGTTTGCCGTCGCAGTCGGGGGTGCAGGTCGCCTCGCACAGGCCGCCTACGCAGTTGGGCGCCGCCATCGGACACACGCCGCACTGGCCGCCGCAGCCGTCCTCGCCACACTCTTTGCCGGCGCAGTCAGGCTCGCAGGCCAGCTGACAGGCGCCCGCTTCACAGATCGGCGCGACCGCCGGGCACTCACCGCAGGAGCCGCCGCAGCCGTCGTCGCCGCACTCTTTGCCGGTGCAGTCGGGATCACATTGGGAGACGCACGCGCCGGCCATGCAGAACGGGGTGGCGCCGCTGCACTGGCCGCAGGAGCCGCCGCAGCCGTCGTCGCCGCAGGTCTTGGCCCCGCAGTCGGGGACGCACGGTCCGGCATCCACGCCCGGGTCCACGCCGCTGTCGGGCAGGTTGGTCCCGACGTCGTCCCCGCCGGTCGTTGTGCTCGTGGCATCGGATTTGGACTTTGAGCCTCCGCGCCCGCCGCCTTGAGGTGTGCACGCAGCCGCCAACAGGACGATTGCACAGGGAATTACCAGGTGTTTGAGCGCCGTCATCAGTCCGTCCTCACGCGTTTGGACGGGCGCACTATACACAAATGGGCCGCTGCTGGGCGCGCAAAATCTTGTGGAAAGGATCGGGGCGTAGGCCGTGTTAAGCTCGCCATGAACGCAATGCAGCAGCCGTATTATCAGCACCGGCAGACCGGGCCTGTCGTTATCGCGATCACCAGCCTCATGGCGGTCCTTTTTGCGCTGCTGGCGTTCTACATCGAGCTGGTGCGCGTGCCCATGGCGCTCGTGGCTTTGTTGATGGTCGCGCTGACGGTCATTTTCGGCTCGCTGACGGTGACGGTGGACGCGACGACGATGAAGGCTCGCTTTGGACTGGGCTTGTTCGGCAAGCGCGCCGAGCTCAGTCAGGTCCGGCACTACGCGGCGGTCAAGAACAAGTGGTGGTACGGCCTGGGCATTAAGATGTATCCGGGCGGGTGGCTTTACAACGTGGGCGGTCTGGACGCCGTGGAGTTCACGCTGAACGACGGAAAGCGCTTTCGGATCGGCACCGACGAGCCCGAGCTGCTCGTCGAGGCGCTGCGCGTGGCGACCGGTGACAAGGCGCCGCTTACGTCCGCCGAGCTGGCCGTGGCCAAGCGGTCCGGTCGCAAGCTCATGGTCATCCTGGCCGTCGTCGTGGTGGCGATCTGCAGCGCTGTCGGCGGCCTGTTCTACCTGGAGGCGCGCCCGGCCACGATGACGCTGACCAGCACGTCGCTCACAGTGGAGTCCTTCATCTACGGCGAGACGTATGCGCTCGAGGACATCACCGCCGTGACCCTGGAGCGGACGCTGCCGCGGGTGCAGCTGCGTACCAACGGGACCGGCCTGGGCGCGACGCTGCGCGGACACTTTCGGCTGGAGGGCCTCGGCGATGGTTATTTGTTCATCGAGGCCGACAAGCCGCCCTTCATCAAGGTGCTGCGGGGCGACGACTATCTCTTCTTCAACGTGGCGGACGCCGCCAAAACGCGCGCCATGTTCGACCAGCTGAACGCCGCGTGGCAGGCCGTCCGCTGAGATCGTCTCATTTGAGACAACCTCCCTGACCGACCCGTAGCAAAAGCGACGATCCGGCGCCCCGGTAAATCGGGCTAGACGTGGTGCTGCGCTCGATTGTTGGCCCTGGCACGCCGCTGGCTATGCAGAAGCGGCGAGAGGCGCACATCCGCGCCGTCACACAGGGAGAAAGGAACAATGAAAAAACGAATCATGCTTGCCGTCCTGGCAGCGGTCGCGATCAACGTCGCCGGCTGTGGTGAGGACATCAAGGTGGCGCCGAAGCGGGTGGTGCCCGAGGTGTCGGTGCCCAGTGTGGTGGCGACCGCATCAAGCGCCGGCGCTGTGACGTCCTCACGCTACAGCGCCACCGTGGTGCTCGGGGCTCCGGTCCCGGCGCACACACTCACCAGCGATGGGTTCCAGGTCCGTTTGAGCCGCACCGCGGCCATTTCTCAGTAAGGAGGCAGCACAATGAAATGTTTCACCAAGTCGATCACCTTTGTTTTGGCAACGCTCTTCACCTGCGCCGCATTGGCAGCCACCGCGCCGGGCTTCATCCCGATCCACGGCGTGCTCAGCGACTCTGACGGTCGGCCAATCGACGGACCGCACGCGCTGCAATTCACTCTTTACAGCAGCCAGCTCGGCGATGACGCCGTCTGGACGGAGACTCAGATCATCTCGGTCGACAGCGGCGCGTTTGCCGCCGGGCTGGGCGACACCGAGGCGCTGGACCTGGCGATCTTTGCCGAGCACGAGGGCCTCTTCCTGGGGATCCGCGTCGACGACGACACCGAGATGGACCGTCTGCCGATCGGCTCGGCGCCGTATGCCGCGTTTGCAGAGCGCTGCGGCCAGGCGGATACGCTGGGCGGCTTTGGTCCCGACAGCTTCATGTCGTCCGACTATGCGCCCCAGTGGACCGACATCCAGGGCGTGCCCGAGGACATCCTGTCGCCGCCAGTGACCGAGGCGCCGCCGTCGGTGACGTACTCCGGCCAGGACTTCGGGCTCAGCGGTCAGAGCTGCAACGACGGGGACGTGATGACGGGGATCGACACCAACGGCACGGCCTTGTGCCTCACGCTGCCCGACGCCGCAACGCCCTACACGGGTGCTGACTTTGCCCTGAGCGACAAGCAGTGCACGGACGGCGCCAAGATGACGGGCATCGACGCGGACGGCCACCCGATCTGCGCCGCCGACGACGACACCGACACAACCTACTCGGGTGAGCACTTCGCGATCAGCGGTCAGCAGTGCGACAAGGGCCTGCTGATGACCGGCGTGAGCGCCGAGGGCCTGCCGGTCTGCAGCGGCGTGAAGGACACCAACACCACGTACTCGGGCAAGGACTTCGCCGTCAGCGGCAAGGCGTGCCCCAAGGGTCAGCTGATGTCGGGCGTCAACGCCGAGGGTCTGCCGGTCTGCGGCGCGGTGAAGGACACCAACACCACGTACTCGGGCAAGAACTTCGCGCTGAGCGGCAAGCAGTGCGCCAAGGGCCAGCTGATGACCGGCGTGAGCACGTCCGGCACCCCGCTGTGCGCCACGGACAAGGACACCAACAGCACGTACTCGGGCAAGAACTTCGCGCTCAGCAACAAGA
>CAZJHX010000081.1:0-34030 GCA_964545715.1 uncultured Myxococcales bacterium | reverse complement strand
GACAAGGACACCAACAGCACGTACTCGGGCAAGAACTTCGCGCTCAGCAACAAGAGCTGCTCCTACGGCTACGTCATGAAGGGCGTGGACAGCAACGGCAGCCCGGTGTGCGTGGCCGACAAGGACACCAACTCGACGTACGGCGCCAGCACGGGCCTGACCCTGAGCGGCGGCTACTTCAGCGTGAAGTCCGGTGGCGTGAACGCGTCCAGGTTGGCGCTGAGCAGCACCACGACGGTCTCTGAGAAGTACGGGCTGACCTGCTACTCCAACACCTCGTCCTGCAAGAAGACCATCTCCGGCACGACCAGCTCGTCGATGTGTTTCCTGGTTCACAGTGAGTTCAACAACGACGGCGGCAGCTGCCGCACGTACTACACGGGCGGGAAATGGGTCGTGCAGCTCATCGACCCCAATGGCGGCAACTACGCCAAGTGCTCGGCGCGCTGCATCAAGTAAGGACTTTGAGTGTCTACCGCGGCTCGTTGGCCTGCTTCAGCGCTTTGACGCGAGCGGACAGCGAGACCGTGGTGCGCTTGGCGGCGCTGGTCGTCATGTCGCAAACCCCGTCTCCATCGGCGTCGTAGCAGTAGCGCAAGTCCAGCGCCAGCCGCGTGATGCCGCCCCAACCACAGACCTCTTCAAACGCCAGCGCGATCTCGTTGTCGCCGGCGGGGCTGATCGCGTCGATGGCGCCGACCTCGAGGTCACGAACGCTCCACCGCCGCGCATAGGATGGGTCAAGCGCCTGGGCCGACCCGGGCAGGCCGACGGCCACCGCCTCCTGCACATACTCACCGTTGATGAACAGCCAGGCGCCCTCGTTGACGCCAAAGCGTCCCGGCCGCTTGGCATCGGTCAGGCGCACGCCGACGAGAATGGCGCCGGGGACCGGGGCCACCGCGGTGCGAAACCAGTATTGCGTGCCCCACATCCCGCAGGATCCACCGCGGTTGCCCGAGTGATCCGGCGTGTAGAACCAGTCGATCCCGACAGACGCGGCGTGGCGATTCCACACCTCGCTCTGGTCAGCGGTGAAGTCCCAGCCGAACGAGTCGTCTTCGTAGTATCTGGGCACGAGTCCGTGGGTGAGAAAGCGATGTGTGTACGACGGTGCGACCCGGTAATTGGTGGTGCGCTCCCAGTTGGGTTCGATGACCCGTGAGTAGTCGGATTCTTGCCCATGGGCGGTGCCCACGCCGCTCAGGAGGCCAAAGGAGAAGGTAAGTCCAAAGAGTATTGCGCGGCGTGGCTTCATCCGTGTCCTACCTGGGTCAAATATGTGTGTGTTTGGGCGTCGTGCACAAACAGAACTAGACCACAGAGTGGAAATTGCCCGGAATGGGTTTTGTTTGACCCCCTGGGTCGGCATCGACCCACCAAACGGGGGGTCAGTTTCTCAGCAACGCCGTGCTGAAGGAGGCAGCCTTCGGCCTGGTTTCGCGGTAGAAAGTGCGATCTTTTTCGGAGGGGGTGTCCTCAGTGACTCTGTCTGTTGGTGCACATACTGCGGCTCATTCGTACTCGGGCGTGCCGAAGCCCCAGCCGGTGGCGACACGAAATGACAGCAGCTCAGGCCACTGAATGCCGTTGTCGACCACGCCCATTTTGTGCCAGTAGCCGAGCCCGACGCCGACGTGAATTAGCGCGCCGGAGTCGTAGGACAGCGCATATCCGAAGATCGTGCTGGCCCCGACAATGCGGCCACGCTCACCGTCCAGAAAGGCCTCTACGTCGCCCGCCACCAGCCCCAGGTACGGGCCGCTGAGGGCGCGTCGGGTGTACCAATGAAGGGTCAAGGCGCCGCCGATCCCGCCGCCGTGGACCTTGTGGTCGCGAGACGGCAGATACCAGACGCCGATCGGGCGGACACCCAACGCCACGCCGTGCCCCACGTCTACGCGAACCTCAACCGCAAGCTGCGGAGAGCCGGAGGTCGCGTGCATCAGGGCCTCCATGGGAAACGCCAGAACGCTGATGTCCCGCGCGGGGCCCAGATGGCGGTCCGGTGACGTGTCGACCTCCATGTCGTGGTCGGCCGGCGGCTCGGCGCCGAGGAGCAGCGCCGCTGTGAGGAGGAGCGCGCTCACGGTCGCCAGTCGTGGTTGTAGCGGCCGGTGCGCGCTGGCGAGCCTGAGGAGTGCTGCTTTTCAAAGCGCTTCAGCAGCCCGTAGACGACGTCAAAGGCGGCGTTCTTGTCGTTGGCCCAGCGCGCCACTGACCGCGATGCGCCGCTCTTCAGCGTGACGGTGATGGTCGGGCGGGCCTCGTCCGGCACGCCGAGGCGGTCGGGGATCTGCAGCGTAAAGAACCCGCTCCTTGTGAGCGCCGTGGACAGCTCGAGCAGCTGCTCGGGCTTCAACCTGCCCTTGAACCGGCGCTCATACATGCCCCGGTCGACGGATTGGACGATGACGACGCCGTCTGCCGACACGTAGACGTTGCGGCCGCCGAAGAGGCCCTGGACGTCCAGCAGCGATACCTTGTCGAACGGCCCCGAGATGGTCGCCAGCGCGCGCAGCCGATCGATGAGCGCCTTGGCCGCTCCTGCGCCAAACGGGCCGTAGCCGTCCAGCACAAAGCAGTCCTTGTCGTCGGCGAGCACGATCAGCTCGCCGTAGTCGGCGATCGGGTGGTTCGGCAGGCCGTGCTTGCCCTTCCAGACTTTGTTGGCGAGGCCGACCACCTCTTTGCTGGTCTCGGCTGACAGCATCACGGTGGTCGTCACGGACATCAGGCCGAACGATTTGCTGTTCTGCGATGCGTTCTCCGACAGCTTCAGGACCCCGGTCTCCAAGTCCAGCACGGCGCGCCAGGAGGAGGACATCAGCCCGCCGCCGGCGGCGTACACCCCGCGCTTGGGCAGTAGCGGGCGCACTTTGGCGGGGACACGGCTTCGGTCGACAGATGGGGCGGCGGACTTGTCAAAGGCCACGGGCGGCTCCTCGGGTGGGGCGGCGACCGCTGTGGTCGCCAGGAACATGAGCACAGCGCAGGGAGTCATGATTAGACGCTACCAGTGCCAGGTGGGTCGGTACAGTAAGCGGCCGCAACCCCAAGCGGGGCACCACCAGAAAAGGGTATGATTCGCCTCGATGAGGCTCGCCCGGTCAGCGCTGTGCGTTCTGCTGCTCGCGTGTGGCGCGGGCGGCTGCGGCAACGATCCGGTCCTGGCTACCCCATGGGCCGAGATCCTGGGGGCGCCGAGCGCCGTTCGGCTTACAGAAGTTCCGCTTGTGACCGCCTCGCTGCGGTGTCGCGGTGTGGCGCTGGTCGACTACGACGACGACGGCGATGTGGACATCACCGCCGCCCATCGCGACGGGGTGTTGCTGCTGCAAAACGAGGGTGGCGTGTTCACGCCGGACCAACGGCTGAGCGCAGGGCCGACAAACGCCAACGCCGTGGTGTGGGCGGACGTGGACGACGACGGGGACCTGGACCTGCTTGTCACCCGGTCCAGCCTCGAGGACGAGGCGGCCATTCCGGAGCCGTTGTCAGTCGCGCTGTACCGCGCCGAGGATGGCGCGTTGACGAACGTGACCTCCGCCGCGGGGCTGACCGCCGAGGGCTACTGGCAGGGCGCCACGTTCGGCGATCTGGACGAGGACGGCGACCTTGACCTGATCGTGATGGGGGGACCCCGACCCGTACCGGACCACCAGACGCAGCTGGGATTCAACGGCAGCGCCAATCGCTTCTGGCGCAATAAGGGCGACGGCACCTTTGAGGACATGACGTCCACCATCGGGTGCACCGGGGCGGACGACGGCGAGGGCTGGGGTGCGCAGCTGCTCGACTTTGATCGGGATGGCCGCCTGGATATGTTTCTGACCAACGACTTTAGAGGAGACACACTGTGTCGCAACGAGGGCAGCGGGGTGTTTAGCGACGTCAGTCACAAGCGGCTGGACCTGCAGGGCGAGACGGGGGCGATGGGCACCGCGATCGGGGACCTGGACGGCGACGGGTGCCCGGAGCTGTACTCGACGAACTTCGGCCGCGACCTGGTGTACTCCGCCACGTTCGGTGGGCCGCTGGTCAACAGCTACACCACGGCCTTCGACGGCGTGAGGGACACGTCCGTCGCGCGCAGCGGCTGGGGCGTGGCGGCGTTTGACGTGGACCTGGACGGCGACCAGGACGTCATGACCGTGTCGGCGTTTGACGCGCCGATCGGGCACTCGTCGGATGCGGTGTCCATCGGTGGCGCCAGCTTCTACGAGAATCGCAGCGGGCGGATCGCCGACTCGATCATCGACGTGGGCGACGAGGTCAACGACCTGTTTACCGAGCCCATGCACGGCTACGGGCTGGCCGTGGCCGATATCGATGGGGACGGCGATCAGGACGTGCTGCTGGGCCTGACCGAGACGCTGCCATCGCAGTACGATACCGCGCTGGGTGAGGGATTGCCGGCGGGGCCCATGCTGCTGCGCAACGACTCGGGCGGCGACAATCACTGGCTGGCGCTGACCCTGGCTCAGCCGGCGCCCAACGCTCGGGCGGTCGGGGCGGTCGTGACCGTCTCGGTCGGCGGCCGTCAGGCGATCGGCATGGTGACGGCGGGTACGAGCTTTCTGTCGGCGCACAGCTACACATTGCATTTCGGGCTTGGAGGCGCGACGGCGCCGGACTGGGTGCGCGTGGTCTGGCCGGGGGGCGCGACTCAGGTCTTTCTGGGCGTTGAGGCCGGCGCGTTTACGGTTCAGCGCTCCGATGCGCCGTGTGTGCCGCCGGGCGCGTGTGACGATGTGCCCGCGGTCCAGGGATGCCTCTCAGACGTGCTGCTGGCCGACATCGCGGCCTGCTCGGCGCTGTGCGAGAAGCTGGCTGCGTGCGGCTGGACCGACTATGGCGGCATCCCCGACAGCGAGCCGTGTGGGACGCTGTGTGTGGACCGGCCCTTTTCTGTGGCGAGGACGCAGTGCCTCATGGCGGCGGAGTGCAGCGCCGATCCGATCCACGCCTGCGCCCCGTGATTCGGATAGACTCAGCGACCATGCGACTGCTGCCCGTGTTTGTGGTGTGTGTCTGCGCCTGCTCGGACGCGCCCGACGACGACGACATCACGCTGGTGCCGCCGCCCGCACAGGCGCCCGCCGAGTACTTCACCGACGTGGCCGACTGGGCCGGGCTGGAGACCGAAGCGCTGGTGCACGGAGGCGGCTTTGTCGATCTGAACGAGGATGGCTTCGACGATCTGGTGCTGCCGATCGAGCCTGGTTTCCAGGTGTATCTCAACCGCGGGGACGGCTCGTTTGAGACCGGCCAGCTGGTGCCCACCGAGGCCGGCAGCGCGCTGTATGCGTATGCGCTGGATCTGACGGGTGACGGCCGCGACGACCTGCTCCTGGTCGAGGTCGGCCTGGTTCAGCTGCACGAGAGCGTCGGCGACGGCACTGTGACGCCGCGGCCCGACATCCTGCGCCACGTGAACACGGGCACGCTGTCGGCGGCCGTCACGTTTGCGGACTTCGATGGCTCGGGACGGTTCGACCTGTTTCTTGGGCGGTCGATCGAGGTCGAGGCGCATGAGGGCGAGCACGATCACAACGCGGGTCCGGCGCCGGGGCCCGGACCCACCGAGGAGGTGCCGGCACCCGACGTCTTCATGCGCTGGGTCGACGGAAAATACGTGGATGTCGCTGTAGACGTCGGCCTGGACCGCACCGTCAACGTGCTGTGCGCTGGGGCGGTGGATCTGAACGCGGACGGGCGTGTGGATCTGCTCATTGGGACGCAGCATCAGGTCCCGGACGTCTACTACCAGACCGGCGCAGACGGCTCGTTCACCGACGTGAGCGACTCCACAGGCATCCTGGAGGCCGACATCGAGAAGTCGTCCACGTCGGCTATGGGCTACTCCGTGTCCGATATCGACCAGGACGGGGACCTGGACCTCTTTGTGACCGACCACAGCCCCGACTACGGCAGCAAGCTGTACGAGCAGACGGCGCCCGGGCAGTACCGTTACGCGACGCAGGATCGTGGCTTGGGCAGCACCGGCGACTATGTCGGCTGGGGCAACGCCTTCTACGACTTTGACAATGACGGCGACGAGGACCTGTTCATCGCCAACGGCGAGCGCATCGAGACGGGCACCGCGGCGGAGCCCAACCAGCTGTTTTTGAACGATGGGGCGGGCAACTTCTCGCCCGTGACGCCGCCTGCCGGAACCGCGCTGACGGTGGAGGAGGGCAGCAACGCGGCCGCCTTCGCCGACATCGACCACGACGGGGACATCGACGTGCTCGTACTCAACGAGTACGGGGTGCCCAGCCTGCTGCGCAACGACTTTGCCGATGGACACTGGCTGCAGCTGCGCCCGATCGACCCGGCCCTATCGCCGGCGGTGGGGGCGATTGTGGAGGTGGGGATCGGCCCGGTGCGGTTGAAGCGCTGGGTGATGGGCACGCCCGGGTACGGTGGCTCGTCCACGCATTGGGTGCACTTTGGCCTGGGCGACTTCCCGTCCGTGGACACGGTGACGGTGACCTGGCCCGATGGCACCGCGGAGCAGTTTGGCGCGCAGACAGCGGACCGCTTCGTGACGCTGCGCCGCGGTGAGGGGCAATAAAGCAAGGCAGGCTTGCGCGATCTCGGCGCGCCGCGTGTCCCAAGGGTAGCTCGACCAACCCTGGAGGTACCCGCTCATGCGCTCAGCGATCTCGCTGCTGTCGGTTTTTGCCCTGTTGTCTACTCTTCACCTGGGCTGCGGCGCCGCCGACCAGGGCTCGGCTGAGGACCTGTCGGCGGATGCGTCGCCCGCGTATGAGCCGCCGGCCCCGCCGATCAACGTGGGTAATGTGCCGCAGGAGGTGCCGCCTGAGTGCGAGGACCAATATCTGGACTGCCTGACGCGCAACGAAGCCGAGCCGTGCCTGGCTGAGTTGGACGACTGCGCGCCGCCCCCGACGCCGACAGCCCCCGAAGAGTCGCGGACGGCGCCCGAGCCTTCCGCGCCACCAGAGCCGCCTGAGTCGCCGCATGAGCCCGAGCCCGAGCCCGAGCCGCGGACCGATGACCCGTGTGACTCCGCCTCCGTACAGTGTGTGGACGACTACGATCAATGCCTGATCGACGGCACCTACGAGGCGATCTGCGCCGTGAAGCTGAGCAGCTGCCTGGCCGATGACGGCGGCATGTGCGTGCAGACGTTCAAGGGCTGTCTGCTGACTGCGCAGGACATCGATGGGTGCGCAGACGGGTTGACGCAGTGTCTCCTCACGGGCCCCGCGTGTGAGTAGCTAGATGTCCTACTTGATCGCGTTTCTCAGAACAAAGGCGATCATCAACAGCACGTCGTGGTCGTCGTCGCTGATGTTGGCGCCGCCCTCGCGAACGCTGTCGGCGTAGAGGGCGCCCACCGTGCGCTTGTCGCTTTGTGCGATCGGCACGACGGACAACGAGCGGATTCCGCCGTCCGGCAGGTCGGTGAGATGGACCGGGCGGCGCCGCTTGAGCGCCAGCGCCACGGCTTTCTTGTGCGGCTTCACGGCTTTTACGGCCTCGGTCAGGTCTTCTTTGACCACCACGATCCGCCGGCTTGCGCGGCCGTCGCTCTCCAGCCGAAACAGGACGAAGCGGTCGGCCTGCAAGACGTCGCGAACCGCCTTGGAGGTCAGCTCGAGCAGCTGCTGCGGGGAGGCGCCGCGGGCGGCGGCCAGGTTCAGGTCGTGAATGCATTGCATGGTCGGTGACGGCGCCGGCAGCGCCTCATCCGGGGCGATGACGGCAGGCGCAGGCGCGGGCGCAGCTTTGGGCTCAGGCTCGGGCGCTGGGGCCTGCGACGGCTCGGCCTCGGGACCGGCGTTGGCCAGAAACTCGGCCACGTTGAGCTCAAAGGTGTTGGTCGGGGGCTCCACGATCAGGCGGTCCGTGATCTTCTGGTCCTGGGTGCCGTCGTACACCGGGCCCGGGTCCTTGAGCATCTCGATGGTGGTCGTGCCCAGCCGGATCAGGTCGCCCTCACGCAGCATGACCTCGCGGATGCGCACGTTGTTGACGAACACGCCGTTTTTGCTCTGCAGATCGGCGATGCGGTAGCCGAAGCCCTCCCAGCACACCAGCGCGTGGCGCCGTGAGATCGAGTCGTCGATCAGCTGCACTTCGTTTTCGTCGGAGCGTCCGAGCGTCAGGCTGCGCTCGCCCACACGATAGGACAGCCCGCGGCGAAAGCCCTCACGAATGACCAGAATTCCAGTCGGCATCGGTTGAGTATACGCCCTACTGGCAGGACCCGTCTGGGTCGAAGCTCAAGGTTTGTCTTGTCAGCGTGACGGTCGTCTGTACGGAGAAGCTGTCCAGCACGCGCTCGCACAGGGGGGAGTCAGGCTCGTAGCCTCGGCGCCCGGCGGTCGGCTCCGCGGCGACCAGTCGGACCTCGAACGTGTGCTTGAAGTGGTTGCTCAGCAGCTCGGGGTAGGGCGCCGATTCGCCGGCGGCCTGCACGACGGTCAGCACCGGCGTCAGCTCGGGGCGTCCGCGACAGATCGGGCAGCTCTCGCCGGCCGGGCACGTGTCCGGATAGTCCGCGGTGAGTCGGTCGACCGTGATGTCCTCCGCGGCGATCTCCCCCAGCGGTGCGTCTCGCAGGTCCTGTACGCGCAGGCTCCAGTGGACCCAGTCCGCGCCCGCCGCGTCGCCGCAGTGCAACACAAAGGTGGTCGTGAGCTCCTGATCGGCGGAGGTGCCGGTGCTGCCTTTGAAGTCGAACTGACCCTGGGCGGTGCACGCGATCGGCGCGCCGGCCGCCAGGCTTGACTCGTGGGATGCGCCGTCGATGGTCCAGGCGAACTCGGCCACGGAGGCGTCCAACAGAGTCGACGTCACCTTGGGACAGCGCTGGTTGCCCTCGCATTCTGAGCCGAGCAGGCAGAACGCCAGCGGCACACAGAGCAGGCGCGCGATGCGGTGGTGGGATGACATGCCGTGCAGTGTACCGAATTTGAGCAGTTCGCGAATAATCGCGGGCCCGTGCCGTCGAAAGCGCCTGTAAGCGGATCGGGGCCCCATCCGTTCGTGGTTCCAGTTGATGACGCGTGGAGGCGACATGAAGACACGAGCGGTATGGATAGGTGTATTTCTGACGGTTGGGGTGTGCGCTGCCTGGGCGGAGCCGCCCGAGCCGAGTCGGGTGACCGGGGCGGAGGTCGTGGTGACGGCGCCGTACCTGCACATCAACGCTTTGGTGATCGGTGACCGGCGCACCGTGGTGATGGCATCGCCGGGTCTGGAGACGGGCCGAACCCTGTCGGTGTCGCCACGGCATGGCGAGGGGACCACGATCGACGCGGACGACGTGCGCCTCGTCGGTGGTCAGCGCGATGGCGTGTACGTGCTGCATCTGGAGCATGAGACGACGGCTCGCCCGCTGGCGCTGTCGGCCGTGGCGCCGGAGATCGGGATGAAGGTGCATGTGCTGATGCGCAGCGGCCAGGAGTGGAGCTGGGCGAGTACGACGATCGTGTCCGTGATGGACGGCCGCTTTGCCGTGGCAAAGCTGCCCAGGCCGGCCGGTGTCGGGCGCCTGGTCGTGGCGCCGGATGGAAAGGCGCTGGGCATGACCGCGGGCGGGACGTCGGTGCACACCCTGACCCACGCGCTGGAGCGAGCGCCGGGAGCGCCGGGCCGCAGTGCCTCGCTGCTGCCGCTGGTGGGCTTTCGTTTTGGTGCGGAGCTCAGTGGCTTGGAGGAGGCAGCGCTCCTGCAGATGGACGTTGGGCTGACGCTGTGGGATCGGCTGTCGCTTGTGACCACGATCGGCGGCGCCTTCAACGATGAGTCCAAAAACCGCGTTCTGCCGGCGGGCGCCACCACGGGGAACGGCGTGGTCCGAGAGCGCAGCGGCACGTTTCGGGCCGGGCTGGAGGCGCGTTATCGCCAGCTCCTCTCGGGCAGCTCCACCATTCCGATCTATCTCGACCTGGTCGTTGGCGGTCAGTACGGCCTGACCACGTTTCGCAACGACGGTCCGGTCCTGTGGGGACAGCCCGGCTGCAACCCGGCGACGAGCCACTGCTCGGTGATGGTCGGCGAGCTGGACGACCGGCGGGTCGAGCACAGCGTGGGCATGTCTATCGGCGCGGATCTCCGGATGGGCGGCATGTCGCTGGGCTATCGCTTCATGCCGGAGGCGACCGGCATCAACCTGGGCAACACACACCAGATTCTGTTTGGTCTGAGCTTCTGGTAGCGGCTACTTCCGTTTCAGGGCGACCTTTCTGCACTTGCCCAGCTCGCGCACGGTCGCGCGCGTGTGCGCCTTGGAGCGGTACTCGAAGACCTTGACGACGCGCAGGCGGTGCTTTCCGCATGCGGTGCCGTCCATCCCAAGCGTGACCTTGTGGCTCTTGCCGCGGTTGATGGTGAGCTGTGTGCGGTCGCCGTCTCTGACGATCTGAGTGACGTTGCCCTTGATCGGCGGCTTTTCAGGCACGGGTGGGGGCACGCAGGCTCCCTTGACGCAGACCAGCCCGGGCTTGCAGCCCTTTCGGCAGGCGACTGGACCGGGTGGGATCTTGCAGCGCCCGCGCACGCAGATCCGGCCGGCGCGGCACTTCGGCTTGCAGCGGTTCGTCGGCGGCCTGGTCGTCTCCTCGGGCGGGTCGTTGTCGGGTTGCGGCGGGTCGACCTTCGGCTCCTCGATGATCGGGACCGGCGCCGTGACGATGGCCTGCACGGTGTACGAGGCGCTGCCGGATTTCGTGCGCAGCTCGACAAAGTAGCGCTGCCGTTTTTGCACAGGCAGCTCGATCTCATACTCGAAGTCGGCCGGGGTGACCTGGCGGCGATCGAGGACCACCGCGCGCCGATCGTAGACCGTCAGCATGCCGACCATCTGGTGGCGGGTGAACGCCGTGCCGACCTGGACCGAGACGTGCGCGGTGCCGTCGCTGATGGGCTCGAACTGCTTGCAGTCGGCGAGATCCCGGCGATCGTCGACGCTGTCTTTGACCACCAGTCCGGTCGGCAACGGGCGCGCGCCGTCGCAGTTGGCGTCGGGGTCGGGGAGCTCCTGGCTGCAGGCGGACAGGAGCAAAACGATGAGGCTGAGTCGAAGAATCACGAGCCGAGTATGACCGAAAAAGGGCACGCGTACCCCAGAGAAGCTCGTCCGGCTCGGAGTGAAGCTACTCCGGTGGACGGCGTGATCGGGACACAGCGGTTTTGGAACGCGCCTTGCTCCTTGAAACTTCCATGATTACCGCAAAGTCCGTTGTCCAGATCGCTCTGGCTCGCGCCGGGATCCGCCCCGTTCCTTTTGCCGTGGTGTTTGAGGTGACGCACCTGTGCAATCTGGCGTGTGACTACTGCGATCGGCACACGCGGCTACCTGACGAGTTGACTTTGACGCAGATCTTGACCGCGCTGGACGAGCTCGTGGCGCTGGGCATGGCGCATATCTCGCTGGACGGTGGGGAGCCGCTCGCGCATCCGGACATCGACGCGATCGTCGACGCGCTGGTCAGCCACGGCGTCAGCATCAACATGAACACGAACGGCATTCTGGTGCCGCGCAAGCTGGAGACCATCGCCAAGCTCAAGAAGGTGAAGATCAGCCTGGACGGCGATGAGGCGGCTCATGACGCGATTCGTGGCAGGAACGCGTGGCGGCGCGCTATCAAGGGAGCGGAGGCTGTACGAGAGGCGGGCGTAGACATGGAGTTCACGTGCGTTGTCGGGCGCCACAACGCCCACGGGATCGACGCGCTGATCGATGACGTCGAGGCGCGCGACATGCGCATCGTGTTTCAGCCGGCGCGCAACAGCCTGTTTTTGGACACCGAGCGAGACGGCGCGGGCTTTCAGCTGGACGTGGACGACACGCGGCGAATCTTTGCGCGCATCGCGGAGCGGGCCGGCGAGACGGCGGCCGTGGCCAATCGCTGGAGCAGCCTGGAGCACTTTCAGCGCTTTGGCGAGGAGGTGACGCTGCCGTGCGACGCGGGCTGGATCAACGTCACGATGGACCCGGCCGGGTGCCTCTATCACTGCGGTCAGATCAATCGTCAGGACCGCTCACACAACGTGGCGACGCTGGGCGTCAAGGCAGCGTTTGAGGGGCTCGAGCGGGGCGGGTGCAGCCAATGCTGGTGTGCGCGCGTGGTCGAAGAGAACTACATGTGGGGCGGGTACTTCGGCGGCCCGCTGCGCCCGAGGTAAGCGATGCGATACTCAATAGACGCGCGTTATGTCCGGGACCGCCCGAGCGGTATCGGCGCCTATGTTCAGGCGCTGATCGACCGCCTGCCGGCGCTGGCTCCCAACGATCGGATGCACCTGTGGCGAGCGCCGACCGCACCGCAGCCGCTGTCCAGTCACCCGAGCGTGGACGAGACATGCGTGCGGGCGCCGGCCAACAGCTTGCGGACCCTGGCGCGCGCCGGGCGCCTGGTCGACTTGGCGGACGTGGACGTGCTGCATGCGCCGTTCAACCTGCTGGGTCGCGGCGTCGGCTGCGCCAGCGTGGTGACGGTGCACGACGTGATGTGGCTGTTGCGACCCGACCTGTGTGAGGGCGCCCGCTGGCTGGCGCCGTTGCAGGCGCGCTTTTACCGCGACGGGATCCTGCGCGCGCTCAACCGGGCGACGCGGATCGTGGCGATCTCGGAGGCGACGGCGTGGTCGATTCACCTGGTGGCGCCGGCCTGCCGCGCGCGTGTGCGCGTGATTCACCACGGCGTCGAGCCCCGCTTTGTACCGGGGGAGGCGACCGAGGACGCACCGTATTTCCTGGTGCTGGGACAGAACTCGCCCAGCAAGAACCACGGGGCGGTGCTGGACGCCTTTGCGGCGGCGGACGTGGCGGCCAACACGCGGTTGGTGCTGCTGCAGCGGCTGTATCAGCGCGGGCGCTTCGGGCTCTCGGTGCGCCCTGAGCTTTATCGGCGGGCGCAGCGCCTGGGTATCGAAGGGCGCATCGATTGGCGCTCGCACCTGGATGACGACGACGTGGTGCGTCTGCTTCAGGGAGCGCTGGCGCTGGTGCAGTTCAGCCGCTTCGAGGGCTTTGGGATGCCGGCGCTGGAGGCTCTCGCCTGCGGAACGCCGGTGATCGCCAGCGATATCGCGCCGCTGCTGGAGGTGTGTGGCGGCGCGGCCGTACACGTGCCGCTCGATCCCGCTGCGTTGGCAGACGCCATGGGGCGGGTCGCGCGGAGCGCGTCACTGAGGACCGAGCTTCGCGACGCCGGGCTGGCTCGAGTGCGTGATTTTAGCTGGGATCGCAGCGCACGCGCCCATCTGGAGGTGTATCGAGAGGCCGCTGCGACAGGCGCGCTGCGCTGATACAGTGCAGGGATGGACGCAAACGACTTTTCGACCGTGGAGCTGCCGTCCGAGGGGCGGCGCGTGCTGCGGCTCGGCCTGGCCGGCAACTACGGGATCGCGGCTGCGGACGTGGAGTATGCGGCCGAGCGCGGCGTTAACTACTGGCTGTGGTCGCCGCGCTTCACAAAGGTGACGCCGGTCCTGAAGCGGCTGTTGGCCGCCGACCGGGAGGCGCACGTGGTCAGCATGCTGGGCAACGCGTGGTTTGCCGGCGGACCGCGCAAGGACGTGGAGAAGGCGCGGAAGCTGCTCGGGATCGACCGGCTGGACTGCTACAAGCTGGGCTGGCTGGGCCGCACGTCGCGATTCAGCGCGGGCATCCAGGGCAGCCTCACCGCGCTGCTGGACGAGGGGCTTGTGACCTCGGTGGGGTGCAGCATCCACGATCGCAAGCGCGCCGGTGAGCTGGCCCGCGCGTCCATCCTGGGCACGTTCATGCTGCGGTACAACGCCAAACACCCGGGGGCGGAGCAGGATGTGTTTCCGCACCTGGCGGCCCGAAATCCGACCGTCATCGCGTATACGGCGACGTCCTGGCGCCAGCTGCTGAAGCCTGTGCGCGGACTGGACGCGCCCCCGCTGACCGCGGCTCAATGTTATCGCTTCTGCCTGAGCAGCCCACACGTGCACGTCTGCTTGACCGGACCGGCCAATCGCGCCCAACTGGATGACAACCTGGCCGCCCTGGCTGCGGGACCGCTGAGCGCGGAGGAAGAGCAGCGTGTGCGGGACTATGGAAGGGCGGTTAAAAAGAAGACGCCGCTGAGCAGCATGCCCCTCGATTAATCGCCTTAAGGCGTGGGCCGGACGTCACGTTGGTCCCACCGATGTCAAAGGTCACATACGACGGAAAATCTTATCCTTTCAACGGCGAAGCTGCGGTGGCATACGCGACCGAGTGCGAGCGTATTCGCGACACGCGGGGTCTGACGGGCCCGGTGGTGCACCAGATCTTGAGCTACGCCTACGAGATCGACCGCGCGCGGATGACGCCGGAGCAGGCGGCGCGGCAGCGATCTCGGCTGCTGGTAAGGTCGTCGCTGCCGCACCTGCAGTACGCGCGCACCGCCCTGGTGTTGGGCGCGTTTCTGGGGTTGGCCGGGTTCTGGTCATTCTCGCCGCAATCGACAGCACACGGAGCGTCTGCCCCGCCTGCCGCGGAGGTATCCGCGCCCGAGGTCGTGGCGGCGCCTGTGGTGGCGGTGGTGAACCCTGCCCCGAAACCGGTCGTGGCTCCCGAGCCGGTTGCGACCCCCGAGCCCGTTGTGGTGCCCGAACCCGAGCCCGCGCCCGAGCCCGAACTCGCGCCCGAGCCCACGCCCGAGCCTGAGCCCGAGCCCGAGCCCGAGCCCGAGGCTGCTTCGGCCCCGGAGCCGCCCGCGCCTGCACCCGCTCCGGCGATTGTGGCCAAGCCCACCTCGGTTCAGTTGACCGTCACGGCGGTCAAGGCCTCGCGACACGTCAAGCGACACCGCCCCGAGAAGCTGGTCGACGGCAAGCTGACGACCGTGTGGCAGTCCCGCCGAAAACGTCGTCGAATCTGGGTCGAGCTGGACCTGGGGAAACCGCAGACGGTCACAGCGGTCGAGGTGGCCAACGGCTGTCAGGCGCCCGCCACGGATGCCGGCGACGGGTTTGTGATGAACGCGCGCGCCGCCACGGCCCGCCTGATCCTGGACGACGGCGCGCCCATGCTGGTGTCCTTTGCGCCCGATAAGCGGGGCTTCAACCGGTTTGAGACCGCCCCGACGCGGACTCAGCGGGTGCGTCTAGAGGTCCGCACATTCCATTGGGGCTCCCAATGGCGTCGGGACGTCTGCTTGTCGGAGATCCGTGTTCAGGGGCGCTCGGAGTAGCTCAAGAGCCTCTGCTTGACCACGCCAAGCGCCCAGTTGAGCTCCTGCATGCGCTCCACGGCGCCGCCGCGGTCGGGGTGGTGCCGCATGGCCAGCTGCCGGTGCCGTGCTTTTGCTTTCACGAGATCACAGGTGGCGGTCACACCGAGCAGGCTGAAGGCGCGGGTCGTGTCGGATTGGGCGGGTTGCTGCTGCGGTCGCTGGCCCGGCTGCACAGTAGGTCTCGGCATGCAGCGCAGCAGCCCACGCAGTAGACGCTCCTGCTGTCCGGACGTGCGGTCCAGCCACTGGGCCAGCCAGTCTTGTTCACCGACGCGGTAGCGCTCGCCCGCCGGTGACACCACGCTGTCCTCGGGGCCGAGCCGGCCCACGTACACGAGGTAGCCGAGCTCCAACCGGTGGAAGGAGCGGCCTGCGTCGGGGTCGCCCTCGATGCTCCACAGCGGCTCGCCCATGCCGGCGCCTTGCGCCTTGTGCTGCTGCAGGGTGCTAAACAGGCGCTCCAAGACGCGTAGTCGGCCGGGGGTGGATCCGCTCATGATGATCGGATCGTAAGCACCGCACCGTCGCTGTCCAGAAAACCGCCTTTAGTCCCCGTGGGTTGGCGGGCAATGTCAACAGGTGTCCTCGCCTGCCTCAGTCGTCGGCGGCGCCGATCGCCATGCGGCAGATCGACCCGGAGTTCGGTACGTCGAGGCGCGCTGGGGCAGCCAGGAAGTCCGCCAGAGTCCAGCGGACGAGCACGCCCGTCATGGCGGCGTGAAGCTCGCGCATGGCCACGTGAAAAGCGCAGACGTCGCCGACCGGCCCGGTGTGCTCACTGCAGTAGTTGCCCAGTACGGTGCCCTGACTGGCCTCGACGATGGACAGCAGCGTGACCTGGTTGGCTGGACGAGCCAGCGCCACCCCGCCGCGCGCGCCCCGGTAAGAGCGCAGGATCCCTGCCTTTACCAGCTGGCCCAACGCCTTGCTCATGTAAGACGGAGAGCATCCGAGCTGCTCAGCGATGTGCGCCGGTGTCATCTGGGTCTCGGCGCCGTCGGCTCCCAGCAGAAGCAAGGCGCGCAACACCATCTCACTTGTACCCGTCAGCAACTGGCCCCCCCGGTCTTAGGCTCTGCCAACAGACTAACGGGCCGTCGCGCCAATTCCTACCCGGATTGTCGCAACGTGTATCCTCGATGACCTATGACAAGGACTCATTTTCAGACGTGCCCGCTGTGTGAGGCCACTTGTGGCCTGGAGATCACTATCGACGGCGGCGCGATTACGACTATTCGCGGCGACGCGGACGACGTCTTCAGCGCAGGGTTTCTGTGTCCCAAGGCGCCTGCGCTCAAGGCGCTGCACGAGGACCCCGACCGGCTGCGCACGCCGCTGGTCCGACGGGACGGCGCGCTGCGGCCCTCGGAATGGGACGAGGCCCTCGCCGAGGTCGCAGACAGACTGCAGACCGTGATGAAGGTGCACGGCCGGGACGCGGTGGGCGTCTACCTGGGCAACCCCAACGTGCACACGCTTGCCGGTGGGCTCTACGTCCGGCCGCTGCTAAAGGCGCTGCGAACGCGCAAAATCTTCACGGCGAGCACCGTCGACCAGATCCCCAAGCACGTGGCGTCCGGCTACATGTACGGCGACCCGAACCGCATCGCCGTGCCGGATATCGACCGCACCGACCTGCTGCTCATGCTGGGCGCCAACCCGCTGGCCTCCAACGGCAGCTTGTGCACCGCGCCCGACTTCCCCGGCCGGCTGCGGGCGCTGCGCGAGCGCGGTGGTCGTCTGGTTGTGGTCGATCCGCGTCGCACTCGCACGGCCCGCGTCGCGGACACGCACCTCTTCATTCGCCCCGGGACCGACTCGTGGCTGTTGTGCGGCCTTATCAGCGCCCTCTTTGACAGCGGGCAGGTCGGCTTGGGCCGCCTGGCCTCGCACGTTACGGGGCTGGGGACCATCCGGACCGCTGTGGCTGATCTGACGCCGGAGGTCGCCGCGGCCCGCTGCGGCATCGACGCGCACGTGATTCGGCGCCTGGCCACGGATTTGGCCAACGCCGACAGCGCCGCCGTTTACGGACGCCTGGGCACCCAAACCGTGCGTTACGGCACGGTCGCTGCGTGGGCCGTGGACGTGCTGAACCTCGTCACGGGCAATCTGGACCGTCCCGGCGGCGCCATGTTCGCGCGCCCAGCGCACCTGCCCGAGCCCGAGGTCCGCGCCCGTAAGGGCTTTGCCATCGGCCGGTGGAAGAGCCACGTGAAAGGCTACCCTGAGGTCCGCGGCGAGCTGCCCTGCACGACGCTGGTCGACGAGATTCTGGACGGCGGCGACGAGCGCATCCGCGCCCTGATCACCATCGCAGGCAACCCGGTGGTGTCCGTACCCGGTGGACCCAGGCTGGCCAACGCGCTGACCGCGCTGGACTTCATGGTCAGCGTGGACCCGTACGTCAACGAGACCACCTGCCACGCGGATGTCGTGCTGCCGTCACCGTCGCCGCTGCAGCGCGCGCACTACGACCTGGCGTTCTACGGGCTGGCCGTGCGCAACGTCGCCAACTACTCGCCGCCGGCGCTGCCGCGAGAGGCCGAGGAGGGACCGTCCGAGTCGGAGGTCATCGCCCGGCTGGCAATGATCGCGGCCGGCGCTAAGCACACCGCCGATCCGGGCATGGTGGACGCCATGATCTTGAACGCGCTGGTCGGTTGGGGTGCCCCACGGTCCCTCATCGCGGACACGGCCGACCGACAGGGCCCGGAGCGGCTGCTGGACTTTCTGCTGCGCGCCGGCCCGTACGATCTCTGTCTGGCCGATCTGGAAGCCAGCCCGCACGGGATCGATCTGGGCGCGCTGACCCCGATGCTGCCGCAAGCGCTCGAGACCCGGTCGGGCACGATCGAGCTGGCTGCCGAGCCGATCCTGGCCGATTTGGCTAAGCTGAGCGCCGGGGAGGACGCCCCATGCGAGGGTCTGGTGCTCATCGGCCGGCGTCACCTGCGCAGCAACAACAGCTGGATGCGCAACCTGCCGAGGCTCGTCGCGGGGCAGGGCCGCTGCGATCTGCTGGTCCATCCCGAGACTGCGGCAGAACACCATTTGAGGGATGGCGCCCGGGCCGTGCTGAGCGGGGCAGGGCGCGAGCTGACGGTGAGGGTCAGCGTGACGGAGGACGTGATGCCGGCCGTGGTCTGCCTGCCCCACGGCTGGTCGGATGGCACGAGCGGCGCCCGCCTGCAGGTCGCGGCGGCCCACCCGGGCGTATGCTCAAACGACGTGATCGACCCGAGCGCCCTGGATCCTCTGTCGGGCAATGCCGTTTTGAACGGCGTGCCGGTGACGCTGCGCGCGCTTTAGCTGAGACGGAGGTCGCCGCTTGCTTGCGCCACGTCAACCCGTTGACGACCACCGGCAGATCGCGTCATCGCGTTGACGGGCTGTGCTGCGGTTTACAGTGTAAGGTCTGGATAATATAGACGTCGTAAATATGGCATGCACATTGCTCCCAGGTCGGGGCACTAACGGACTACAGGGTGGGAAATGAGTAGTTACGCCGGGTCGGTCCTTGACCGTAGGGACCCCTTCGATTTCCATGTCTACACTTCATGTCGCGACCGTCTGACCGGGTTGCTTGACCTGCAGTATTTCAAAGAGCGGTTGGCCGAGGAACGCGCAAAGCTGGCGACGTGCGCCGATTACGCGTTTGCCATTGTCGTGGTCGACGTGGCCGCGTTGCAGCAGATCAACGAGACGTTCGGCCTGTCGAGCGGCGACGAGGTGTTGGTGTCCGTGGCCGCATTTCTTGAATGCAGCGTGCGTGCAGGCGACGTCGTGTGTCGGCTGGGGGGCGACGAGTTCGGTATCCTGATGCCGTCCGCCAGCGATCTCGAGGTGGCCGTGATCGAGCAGCTTCTGCGGGGCGGCGCGAACGCGGGCCTCATCGACCTGCCGTTCCGGATCGCCCTGCGCGTCGGCGGTGAGCGCTTCGGCACCGTGCACTGAACCCGGTGCGGGCAGGCACGCGGAGTTCAAAACCAAGCAAAGAGCACAACGGCACAAGAGGTGCTGGTGTGGGGGTGTGGCAAAAGTGAGAGGGTGGGGAGAGAGAGGGTGCGAGGCGGTGGCCGGTTCGGGCAAAACGCGCGAGCTGGCCACGCCTCAACGCCTGGCGACCGCCATCGGCCGTTGACCTTGTGCATCGCATGCCGCCGGTCCATGATCCGTACATGCAACAGCGGCTCTGGCTCGGGATAATCGTTGCGCTCTGTGCTGGCGTGACCGGCGCATGCACCAAGTCGAAGGATGCAGAACGTCCCCATCTGAAGGAGATCGCCAAGGCGCTCGAGGCCATCGAGGCGCGTGGAGGCCAACGCAACTCCGTGAAAGTAAGCGTGACAGGCACCCCAAACGTCTATGTGCTGTTCGTGCGCGACAAAGGCACCGACAAGGTCCGCATCGAGGCGGCGAGCGAGGCGTTGGGCGGTCCAAAGCTGACGGCGCAACAGGTCGATAAGCTCGAATCGCTGGGCTTCGATACGTATCGGGCCACGGTGGAGAAGGCCGACCACTGGCAGGATCAGCTGTCCAGCGACCACCACGACCTCGCCGATCTGGCGTTGCGCACGCTGGCGGTCTACGGCGTAGCGTCGGATGCAAAGCTCGAAGTCAGGCTGACGCTAAAGTAGCCGGGGTGTCCATGGCGTTTGAACCGTGACCGTTCGCTTTCGCACCGCGCTGGCCGGGCTCATGCTGGCCGTCATCGTCGCGACGGTTGGGGCAGTCGGCATCAGCGCGGCGATCCACGCGCGGTTTGCGGTCGAGGACCTCGTTGGGCAGGTCCTGGAACAGACGTCGCGGCGGGTTGAGCAGCGCCTGGGAGCCCTGTTGGACGGCGCTGCCGACCAGAATCGGATCGATCGCAGCGCGCTCGAGCGCGGCGCCGTCGACCGCGATGAGTGCGCGGCCGTCACGGGATACTTCGCGGGAGTCATGCAGGTCCGCACCCAGTTGAGCTACCTGTCGTATTCGCGGCAGCTGGACGGCGGGTATTGCGACACCACGCGGGCGAAGGGCGACGACTTGAAGATTCGGCACATCCTGCCGGGCGACGAGGGGGTCGTGCGGTCAGAGTTTGTGCTGGAATCCGGTACGACTCGGCGGGTGTCCCAACGCCAGCTGGAGGACGGCTACGACGCGCGAGTACGTCCGTTCTATGCGGCGGCGGTCAGCGCCAGGGCCGGCGTGTGGACACCCACATATCTGTTCGTAGACCCCGGAGTGTCGACCGGGACGCTGGGCGTGACGCGCGCCGCGCCGGTGCTGGATGCGGCCGGTGCAGTGGCGGGTGTGGTCACCGCGGACTTTCAACTGACCGCATTGAGCCGGTTTCTGGAGAACCTGACCGTCAGCGCCGGGGGCTTTGCTTTTGTGGTGGAGCGCCGCGAGGACGGCGACCGGGTGATCGCGCATCCCGACCAGTCCCTGCTGGCCACCAGCGCCGGGCAGCTGGCGACTGCTGAGGGCTTTGCCGACCATCGCGTGCGCGGATTGGTCGCCGCGGCGGCTGAGACGCAGGGCGGCCTGGTGCGATTCGAACACGACCGCCAGGGCTGGCTTGGGGTGTACCGGCAGCTTTCGGGCGAGGGCCGCCCGCGCTGGATGATCGGGATCGCGCTGCCCGAAGACGACGTGATGCACCGAGTTCGGGACATGAACCGGACCGCGATCTGGCTGGGGCTGGCGGGGCTCGTTATAGCGGTGCTGCTGGCCGTTTGGCTGGCTGGACGGCTGGCGCGTGAGCTGCGGCGCCTGGCGGATCGCGCCACGGCGGTGGCCGACCTGCAGCTGGAGCCCGCGTCGAGCGAGCCGTCGGGCGTGGCGGAGGTCAACCAGCTGGCCGGCGCCTTCGAGCGCATGAAGACGTCGCTGCGGGGCTTTCAGCGCTATCTCCCGGTGACGCTGGTGCGTCTCCTTCACGAGCAAGGCCAGGAGCCGCGCCTGGGCGGAGCCCCTCGAGAGGTGACCATCTGGTTTTCCGACATCGCGGGCTTCACGTCGATCAGCGAGGTGGCCACGCCGCTGGAGATGGCGGTGCGCCTGGGGGACTATCTGGCCGGCGCCAGCAACACCATCCGGGAGCACGGCGGTACGGTGGCGCAGTACGTCGGCGACGAGGTCATGGCGCTGTTCAACGCGCCGCTGGATGTGGACGACCACGCGCTGAAAGCGTGCCGGGCGGCGCTGGCCTGTCAGGGCCTGTCCTTTCCGACGCGCTTCGGGCTGCACACGGCGACCGTGGCCGTGGGGCACTACGGCACCGAAGACCGCTTGTATTACGGGGCCATCGGCGACGGCGTGAACCTGGCCAGCCGTGTCGAGGGCCTCAACAAGTACTACCAGACCATGGTGCTGCTCACGCGCCCCACCTGGGAGCGTGTGAAGGATCACGTGGTGGCGCGCCCGGTGGACAAGGTGTCGGTGAAGGGCCGCACGGAGGGCATGATGGTCTACGAGCTACTCCCCGACGGCGATGTGACCCAGCGCCTGGCCGACGAGTACGGCAAGGCGCTGCAGCACTACTTCGACCGCAGCTGGAGCAAGGCCATCGCCGGCTTCGAAGCCTGTCTGAAGTTGGCGTCAGACGACGGTCCGGCGAAGCTGCTGCGGGCTCGCTGCCTCAGCTTCAGCGTCGATCCACCGCCGGCCGGCTGGAGCGGCGTGCACGTCATGGAGACGAAATAGCCTCGTGGGGAGAGAAGGCGGGAAGCCGAGCTACCCGTTATCTGCGGTGCATGCCGGTGTCAGCGGCTTCTCCGGGGCGGCGAGACCGGGGAGCACGTCGTTCAGAAACGCCTCGTAGGACGGCTCATCTGAGGTGTCGACGGCGGTCGTGCCTTCGGTACCGGCCGCGTCGTTGATCGAGTAGACCCGCTCCGGAGGGATCCCGGCCGCCAAGAACGCCTCGAGGTCGGTCTCGGCGTTGCCGAAGGCGTATTGGAATCGCAGCCCGGCCGCTTTCCAGGCTTCGAGCGCTGCGGTCTTGCCCTTCGCCGCATCCGGACCCAGCGCGACGTTTATCGATGTCTGGATGACGCCGCGCGGGAAGCTGTTGGCGTCGAGCCAGCTGACCGTGATGCCCTGGGCGTCTACTGCCCGCGCCGTGAGGTACAGAATCGGATACCCGTTGGCGGCCAGCTCGGTGAACACCTCTGAAGCGAACGGGATCTCTGTCGGGCCGCCCTCGACCGCCACGTCGAAGTCGCGAGTGGTCAGCGTTTCGTCGATGTCGGTCACAATCGCGTCCAGCCCGTCGGCGGGCACCACGAGCAGCCGAAACTGCGTGCCCGCGTGGTCTCCATCCGTCAGCACCCAGCCGGCGTAGAGTCCGGGGTCCAGGCCGTCGGTGGGGATGTCGACCAGAAAGGCCCCCTTGTCGTCCGTCTCGAATTTGGCGACCGACCGCCAGCCGTCGCACGCCTCGATCCAGACAGTGCCCCGCTCGCCGGCGAGACGGGTCACATTGACGCCCAGCACATGATCGGGAAATTCACCGTGCGTGAACCGGCCCTCGAGAGGTGCGACGCCTCCCTCGGGGCCGACCGCTCCACGCGCGCCGTGCACGGGCGGCCCGTTGGACTGGGCTTCGGCCACGTCCTTCGGGTGTTGCCATTCGAAGCAGGGGCCGGCGTCGAAGCCGAGCGCGGGCTCCGCTGCGCAAGCGATCTCCTTCGCCTGATCGGCCGGATCCGGGCCGTCGGCGTCCGAGGTCGCGGTATCCGGGGTCTCGGCAGCGAGGGGCGCCGGCGCCGCTGCTTCAGGTCCGGAGTCGTCTGAGCCGGCCGCGAGCGCCGCCAGGGAGAAGAGAAACGCCAGCGTTGGGCTCAGTAACCGTGCACTCATGGCGGTGGAGTATACTCCAATGCGCTATGTCGCCTCCGTGTGGGCGGTCTTTCAGCCAGAGAAGATGGCCGGTGACACGACTCCCCATTTCTGAACGGACCAGTTCGAAGAGGGGTCAGGCGCCCCCGGCGAAGGCATTGATCTGCAAGACGCGAACGGGGCGACCAGGCTGCTGCACCGACGGATTCGACTGTTCCGGCGCCAACCATGCGTGCGCAAAGCGTCGCCACGACTCTGCGCCGGCCGGGTCTGAGGCCCGCACCAACTTCAGGCCGTACCAGGGACGATCCGGGTGCGGATCGCGCCACGCGACATCGCAGATCAGCGTCACGCGCCGCTGCAGGTTATCTGTGGGAATCGGTACCAGAATCTCCAGCTTGCGCGGGAGGTGCGGAACGACGGCGGAGCACTCCAGGATAATCTGATCCAGGCCGATCGTGACGCCGACGCCGGCGATCAGCATGCCCGGCAGGCGGATGAGGACGGCTATGTCCGCTCGGACGGCCGGCTCCGGGTATCGTGGCTGCCGGGGAGTCGGTGTTCCCGGCTCCGGTGCCGAGACCTCAGCCGCGGTGTACACGGCGGCGGCGTCCGACAGAATGCAGCGGCGTTGCCAGCCCGGTGGCAGGGCGGATTGTAGGACGGCGACCAGCGGGCGCGGTCCCTCCCGACAGACCGCCTTGACGAGGCGCAGGGGCAACGGGCCCGCTCCGACAGCGCGCGACCCACAGAGCGCCTGAAGCAGACACTTGACCCGGCCTGGGTAGCGCCCGCGAGCGACAAGCATGGCGAACACCTCGGCACCTGCTTCGTAAGTGCCGGGCAGGTCCGCGTAGACCACGCCGGGTACGCCGCCGACCAGCGTCATCCTGGTGCTGGTCGTGCCGTCGTCGCTTACGAGACCGCGCACAGGGTAAAACGCGGTGGGCCTGTCTTTGGGTCCACGCATGGCGTAGCCACCTCCTATCTGCCGGATCGGGCGCGCGCCCTCCAGCAATGAGAAGTGCCTGCCGGCGTCGCTCTTTGAAACGGTTTCGGGCAACCACGTTTTACTCTGACGATCTGCGCGGTTTCCTCACCACTGCCGCGCCGGGCCCCGATTCACCGGGTAGGCCGCCAGGAGACGCTGTTCCATATGACACCAGACGAGGTCCACATGCAGCCCAACGCCGGAGCGCGGACCTTGGGCAAGTACACGTTGCGTGAGCGCGTCGGCGTCGGCGGCATGGCCGAGGTGTGGCGCGCCACACTCACGACGGTCGACGGCTTCGAGAAGACGGTCGCCATCAAGCGCATGCTGCAGCCGTACGGCGACAACGCGCGCATGACGGGGCTGTTCATCTCCGAGGCACGCGTTGCAAGCGCACTGCACCATCCCAACATCACCCAGATCTACGAGTTGGGGCAGTGCGAGGGGCAGCGCTATATCTCCATGGAGTACGTCGACGGACCGGATCTGTTGGGCGTGCTGGTCCAAGCATCCCGGCTCAGGGTCCCAATCCCGGCGCCACTCGCCATCCATATCGCCTTGCACACGTGCCGCGCCCTGGAGTACGCGCACAATGCCGTCGCACCGGATGGCGAGCCGCTGCGCCTCGTGCATCAGGACGTGTCCCCCTCTAACATCCTGCTGTCCCGCATGGGCAACGTGAAGCTGTCCGACTTCGGTCTCGCGCGCGCCGCCGCCACCCTGGTGGATGACAAGCGCCCTGCTCAGGTCCGCGGAAAGTTGGCGTACATGGCGCCCGAGCTGGTTCTGGGCATATGTCCGGATGCCCGCGCGGATCTCTTTGCGCTGGGGATCGTCATGTTCGAGACGCTGACTTTGCGGCGCCTGTTTCGCGCTCGAACCATCGACGACACGCTGAAGAATCTTCGGCGCATGGACGTCCCCGCCAAGTTGGCCGCACACGATCAGATCCCGGAGGGCGCGCGTGCGATAATCGAACGACTGCTCGACCGCGATCGCGAAGCCCGATATCAAAGCGCGGGGGCGCTGCGGGACGATCTCGAGCAGCTTCAATACGACCTGGACGGTCGCGTAACCGATCGTGACTTGCAGGCTTTTCTGGGTCGCCTGTACGCGAACGGGCCCGCCCGGGCACCCGTGGTACGCGCGGAGTCGGCCACGACGAGCGCGAGCTGGTCCGCGCCGACGTCGAGTCCGTCACCGACACCGACACCGTCGAATATTCAATCCGAGCCAGTGCGCCAGGAGCCCGTCCGGGAGCCCGTTGCGGCTGAAGACGACAGCTTCACGACCGCCACCGCTGGATGTCTGCTCGGGCGGCATGGGCTGGCTGGAGCCACGGGCCGTCTCGTCGTGACTCATGGCGACGCTCGGAAGACCATCCACTTCCAACAGGGCACGATTGTCCATGTCACCGGCAACGATCCAAGCGAACGCCTTGGCCCGCTGCTGGTGCGCTCGCAGCTGGCCACGCCGAGGCAGCTGCGTGTGGCGATGGCTCGGCGTAAAGAGCAGCCGATCTCAGATGTTGCGCTGGGCCAGACGCTGGTGCAGCTGGGGCTGCTCGATGTCGCTGCGCTCGCGCAGGCGCTGACCGAGCAGGCCTGCGGTCGCATCGGCACGTTCCTGACCTGGCCGGGCGGACGCTATCAATGGTTCCCGGACGACCGCCGCGGCGCTGAGCGCGGCGCCTTGAGGCTGGATCCCCTGACGTTGCTTGTGCGCGCCGCCCGTACAAACAGCGCCGCCGACGTCGTGGCCCGGTTCCGCGGCATCGGCAACCCGAGGCTGACGCGCGCCCGATGCTGGGTGCGAACCATCGGCGAGCTGCCCCTCGCCCCGCACGAGGAGCAGATCGCGGCGCAGCTGAGCTGCCCCGCCATCACCGTTCCCCATTGCCTTCGCAGCTATGCGTCTGGACGACTACGCGACGATGCGGCCGCGGTCATCTGGCTGTTGTTTCAGGTTGGTATGCTTCGCCGCGCCAAGGGGCCGGCGGACTGGTGCCGCAACGAGGTGCCGCGGTAGCAGAGCAGGGCGTGGACATCGACGACTCCCTCCGCGATGATCAGGGAATGCGCTCGCGCTTCGCCTTCTCTGCCACGCTTCTGTTATCTGCGCTTTCGGCGTGCGGCTCCGAGGCGGATGCGGGGACCACCGTCGCCGAGGAGGTCGCACCCAGCATGCCCGACGTCGATCCGACCCCTTCTGAGGCATGCGGGCCGGACGACCGTGCCGTTATCCGCGGGCCGGTCGATCTTCCGTGCGGTCATTGCGATACGAGGGCGTGCACGCTCGAGTGCGTTCAAACCCATACCGGAATCAGCCTGTCTTGCTCCGAGTGTGTCGTCGACCAGGTCGCGTGCATTCAGATGCACTGCAGTTGCGGCGGCAGCTCGGCCTTTGCCGAGGCAAAGTGCCAGATCTGCCTGGCATCGAGCGGGTGTCGGGAGTCCTTCGCCCAGTGCGCGGGCATCCCGTTCGAGCCGATCGGCCCACCCACACCTTGGGTTTGCTCCGAGCTCCTGGACTGCACGGCCGGATGTGCGGAAGCTCAGTTTCTAGCATGCGCGGGCGACTGCGCCACCCAGGGGTTGCCCGAGTCGGAGTCGCTCGTTCCCTTCATGGCGCTGACTCAATGCATAAGCGACGTCTGCGCCGCGACGGGGACGGGAGACGGCGCATGCGTGGGCAATGCGCTGCTCGGCGAGTGTGGGCTCGAGTCCAAGGTGTGCCTGAACGGTCCCTTGTGCCAACCGCAGTGCGCCGATAAGCAGTGCGGCCCCGACGGATGCGGCGACGTGTGCGGACATTGTGGTCCCGGAAAGCTGTGTAGCGCCGCTGGAGCGTGCGAGACCCCCGAGGTGACCTGCAGCGAGATCGCCCACACCGGCACATGCACGGGAGACGTGCTGCTCGCGTGTCCCGATCCGGGAGGCAGCCTCCAGGTTACGGATTGCACGCTTACCGGCACGTCGTGCGGCTTTGACGAACGAACGGGTCGCTTCGGCTGCCTGCCGCGGACCCCGTGACCCGCACCCGTTAGCGCACCCAGAGCCAGCTGTTTTTGAAGCCGTGGTGGTCGCCCGTGAACATCTCTGTGTAGCCGGCCCCGGCCGAGCAGCAGCCGGTGGCGTTGACGCCCCAGCCTATCGCGGCGTCCGAGTCGTCTTCAGGGTTTGGTAGGCAGTCCTGCTCGGGCAGGTTGTTTAAAAAGCCCCACCGTGCGCGGTTTTCGTTGTTGTTGTCGTCGGCGGCGTTGAAGCCCGGCAGCTGGGGTGGGCAGTCCTTGTGGCCGGTCGGGGTGAAGACCGCCTCGAACTCCTCTTTGTCCACGCCCTCGGGCAGGTAGGGGCCTTGAAACAGCGCCAGGGCAGAGGCCTTGGGTTGGGCGAAGGTGTGTGTGACGCAGTTCGAGGTGGGCAGCTCCACGCATCCGCGGATAGTGGTGAAGGCGACGGTGTTGAAGGCGTCCAGCTTGGCCGACACCACGCCCGTATTGCGCTCTTCCGGGTTGAGCGTCGCCTCGGTGTCCCAGTAGACCGCGTCGTAGCTGAGCTCGGTGTCGTGGGCGGTCTTCAGGATCAGGGTCCAGCCGCCGCCGTCGGACGTCATATCGCAATAGGCCAGGGCGGCGGGCAGAGGCCCGTCGTCGTCCGGGTCCAGTCGATAGACCCCGTCGGGCCTTGCCGGGCTACTGGTCTTGAGCGCCTGGCAAGAGACACCTGCCGCGCCCGTATCGTCGGTGTCCGTGCCCGGGGTCTGACCGCAGCCGATCGGCGCGCATGCGAACGTGTGGCACGTCCCTGTCACGCTTGTTGAGCGCACGCCGTCCCCGTCGTAGTCGCAGTGATAGTCCACCGCGGGGCAGGTGTCTTCGCCGTCGTCCACCGCGCCGTCGCAGTTGTTGTCGATGCCGTCGCAGATCTCGGCGCCCGCTGTGCAGCAGACACCCGCCGTGTCGCACGTGCCGCCGTCACCGCACCCACAGTCGCCGGGGCAGCTGTTGCAGTCTTCGGGCGCGTCGCAGGCCCCGTCCCCGCACAGGCAGCCGACGTTGCCCTGCGGATCGGTGCGCAGCACATGGGAGACCTGCCAGTTGGTCTCGCGCATGCCGATCAGATAGTCGCCGTCCGCCAGCTGTTTGACGCTCAGTCCCTGCCTGCCGGTTGGCGTCGCGTACATGCGCTCCCACTGCAGGTCGCCCGCCGCGGAGAGCTTGAGCAGCCACGGAGCCGGGCCCATATCGGCTCGGGGCGTGCGACCCACGACCATCACGCCGCCATCATCCGTCGGGGTCAGGCCCCATCCGTAGCCCACAAGCCCGTTGCCGCCCTTGTCCGTCGCGTACGAGTTGTTCCACGCCACCGTGCCGTCGTAGTTCAGGGCTACGACCCACGCGTGTTGCACCTTGGACGCGCTTTCGAAGCCGGTCGCGATGACCTGGCCGCCCGGGATGTCGACTACGTCCAGCAGAAGGTTGCGTCCCGTCTGCGGGCCGACCTCGATCTCCCACACCACCTCGCCGCTGTCGTCCACGCGAATCGCCGCGCCCGCCCGGTTCTCATAGCTCTCATACGCGTTGTGCCCCACGGCGATGGCGCCACCGCCCGCGATCGGCGCTACTGCATAGAGCTGTCTGCGCCACGTCGTGCTTGGGTAGGCGGTGCTCCAAACCGTCTGCCCGTCCGCATCCAGGCGCAGCAGCCAGCCCGAGTAGTTGGATGCCGCGTCCGGCGCTGTCCAGCCTGCCGCAAGGTAGCCGCCGCCCGGTCTCAGGGTCACGGACCTGAGGTTCCGAAGCCCGTCTGTATACTCCGATTGCGCTGTCAGCTCCCCGGCCTCGTCGAAGACCCAAACGGCGCCGCGCATGAGCTGATTGTTGTCCGGGTCCGTGCGGCCAACGGCGATGTGTCCGCCGGCCGGCGTCGGCACCGCCCCATACGCGAGCGTGCGCCCGCTGCCACCCGAGATCGTCTTCTCCCAGACGACCGCGCCGCCGCTGTCCAGCGCGGCAAACCAGCCGTCCAGCTGCGTGTACGGTGCTTTGCGCGTGTAGCCCGTCACCAGCGTGGTCGGGGAGTCGCCTGCGCTCATGCCGATCATCGCGTGGCCGATCTCGGGGTCGGCGTTGGCCAGCGCCGTGCTCCACTGTGGGCAGACACACGAGCCGTCGATCGGCAGGGTCGAGTTGTGCGGCTCACAGTCGTCCGGGTTGGGCACACCGTCCCCGTCCGCGTCGTCGTCGCACGGGTCGCCCTGACCGTCGCCGTCCAGGTCCTCCTGCATGGGGTTGGCCGTGTCGTCGCAGTTGTCGAAGTCGGCGCACAGCCCGTCCGCGTCGGCGTCGTCGGCGGCATCGCCCGGGCACAGGTCACACAGGTCACCCTTGCCGTCGTCATCGGTGTCCGTCTGATCGGCGGCCGGGTAAAAGGCGCAGTTGTCGGCGTCCGCCTCCAGGCCGTCACCATCGATATCGTAGGTCGGCGGGAAGGCGTGATCCCAGATCGCACCGGGCGCCAGGCCAAAGGCGCGATGCTGGTATGCGACGCAGATCCAGAGGCGTCCGTCCGGGCCAGGTGACACCGCGCGTGGCGCCGCCAGCGCGCCCCAGGCGCTGTTGGTGGCGTTGCCCGGGTGCCACCACTGGCGCGTCTCAAAGTCGGGCTGTCCGATGACCACGGAGGCCGCCATCCCGGTGGCCAGCTGGGTCGTGTCAAAGCCCAGGATGCGATAGCCCTGATCGTCGGGGACCAGCAGCGTTCCGTCGACCACGGCCAGGGACACCGCGGTGGTTGTCGCGCCGAAGAATCGGGCCGGGCCGCTGCCGGTCTCCGCAGACTCGAAGTCCGGCTGACCCAACACGATGTCGGCGGCCGCACCGGGCGCGGTCGGCACGGTGTTGTAGACCAGGACCCGGTTGTTGTAGCTGTCCAGTACATAGAGGCGTCCGTCATCGATCAGCGCGGCGATCGGGTGCTTCATCTGCGTGGCGCTCGTGCCGGTGCCCGACTGCACGTAGTCGGGCTGACCCACGACCATGGTGGCCTGCTGAAAGCTGTCGCTGGCGGGGTCGAGGGCGTCCGGAATCGTGAAGAACAGCACGCGGCTGTTGCCCGGATCGGCGACCAATAGCTGGTCGCCCGTAACGCTCAGCCCCCATGGCGTGGTGATGCGGCCCTGGGGAGGCAGGTCCGGGTGGTTGGCCTCGTTGGTCTCGAAGCCGGGCTGACCCAGCACGTGGTCGGCCGGCGCGCCGTGAGCCTCGGGCGCCGCGTTGAAGACCAGAATCCGGTTGTTGTAGGTGTCCGCCAGGTAGAGGCGGCCGTCACCGTCGAACGCGACCCCCGGCGCCGCCCCGTAGGCGGTGTTGAACGTGTCCGCTGCCGGATCGCCACCCCGATTCGGCAGCACGGAGGTCACGTCCGGCTGGCCGATGACGGCTAGCGCCCCGGAGCCGACGTCGTTTGCGTCAAAGACCATCGCTCTGCTGTGGCCGCGCTCCACCACCACGACCCTCTCGGCGGTGGCGGCGATGCCGGTCGGGGCCAGAAAGCCGGTGCCGTTCGGCGCGACGCCGTTGGGATCTCTGCCCGTGAAGTTCGCCTGGCCATAGACCAGCGCCGCCACGTCCGTGCCGTCGCCCAGCGAGGTATCGAAGCGCAGCACGCGGTTATTGCTGCCGTCGGCGACAAAGAGTGACCCGCTCTCGAACAGCGTCGGCCGCGGGTACGACAAGCCGTCCGCGCCCGGCGCGGCCTGTCCACGATTCTCCAGCACCGTGGCGAAGTCGGTCTGTCCGATCACCCCGTCCGGCGGCACGCCGCCGGCTGTCGGCGTCTTGTTCCAAAACAGGATGCGGTGGTTGCGTGAGTCGCCGACAAGCAGCCGCTCGCCCCCCATCGTCAGCGACCACGGGCCGTGCAGCCCGGCCGGAGACTGAGAGACGGTCTCGAAGTCGGGCTGCCCGATCACCACATCGGCCGGCGCGTTGCTTGCCGCCGGAATGGTGTTCCAGACCAGAATCCGGTGGTTGCGATCGTCCGCGATCAGCAGGCGTGGGCCGTCCATGACCAGATCCATCGGAAAGTGCATCGTACTGGCGGACGGCGCGCCGCCCTGGTTGATCGCGACGGTGCCGAAGCCCGGCTGGCCCAGAACCGTCGCGGCCTGGGCGCCGTTTGATGTGGGCACCGGATCAAAGACCAGGACACGGTTGTTCGTCCAATCTGCGACCAGCAGCTTGTCATACGCGATGATGGCGTTGCCGGGCAGCTTCAGGCCGCCCGCGGTCGGCCCGCCGAGTCCTGCGAACGGGGCGCCGGACGTGAGGTCGGACTGCCCCACCACGACGTCTGCGGGGGTATCCGCCGAGGTTGGAAAGTCGTCCCACAACAACACCCGATTGTTGCGGATGTCGGTGACGATCAGCCCTGAGTTGCTCGGCGCGGCGCGCGGTAGGTAGAAGGAGGTCCCGGTCGGCGTCGCTGCTCCGCGGTTTTCCAAGCCGCTCACCGCGTCTGCCTGCCCCAGCACCGTCGGCGTGGCGTCCAGATCGTCGTAGAAGACCAGGAGCCGGTGGTTTTGCCCGTCGCTGGTGACAAGTCGGCCCGCGACCCGGTCCACGCGGTAAGGCCGATAGAGCACGTCTGTCCCCGACACCGGCGCGCCGTTCGGGGCGACACTCGAGAAGTCCGGCTGGCCGATCACGACGATGTCGGGCACGCAGCTCGCGGCCGCGTCACAGTGTCCGTGAGGCACACACGCCTGGCCGTCGCAGCCGGTCACACTGGATACTGTCGTCGATCCGCACACCGCGCCCACACACGCGGCTACCACCTGCTCGCCGCCGCACGTCGCCGGGCCCGGACACGTCGCGGCCTCGGTATAGCTCGCCGGGCAGTCCGAGGCCTGGGCACAGCAGTCGCCGCCGTTGCAGCAGAAGCCGTTGCTGCAGATCCCGCCGACACAATCCGCTGTACCCGTGCAGGGCGCTCCGTCGGTGTCCAGCGCGTCACAGGTGCCGTCGCTGTCCGTGTCCGGCGTGTTCTCGTCGATCGCGCCGTTGCAGTCGTTGTCGATCCCGTCGCACAGCTCGGGCGAGCCGCCGGCCTGGGCGGGGTTCAGCGCCGCGCAGTCGGACTCATCGTCCACGCCGTCCCCGTCCGAGTCGGCGTCGCAGAAGTCCAGGGTGCCGTCCCCGTCGTGATCGCGCAGCTGCGGCAGCTCGAGCAGCAGCGAGACCAGCACGTCGAAGTCGCCCACGTCGATCTGCGCGTTGCAGTTGACGTCCAGGCGCTGGGCCAGAGCGACCGGGTCCACCAGGTTGGCCGCCTCGTCGACGCAGCCGGGCATGCACACCTTGGCGGCGTCAAAGCCGGGGATGCAGGACTGGCCGTCGTCGCAGTCGGCGGTGGCCGTGCACGCGCTCGGCGGCGCCTGGGGGTTGTTGACGTGCACCCACACCAGCGTGATGCACTGCAAGTCGGCCGACGTGACAACGCCGTCAGCGTTGAAATCGCCGGTCGGCACGGTGGTGATCGGCGCGGCGCCCACCGCCGCAGGGAGCAGCAGCGCGGCCAGAATCAGGGCTCTGGTCATGGCGTGATCGGCGGCTTGTTGACCATGAGCGTGGGCGTGCCGTCCGGCGACGCCACCGTGACGTCCAGCGCCAATCCGCTGCCGTCGTTGACCTTGGCCGCGGTGACCGCGATCTCCAGAGGCGCCGCCGCGTCTACGTCCTGGGTCAGCACAAAGCGCGCCTCGAACAGGTCCGCGTCCCCGCTGATCGCGGCATCGCTCAGGAAGGCGTCGGTCAGCGCCTGGCCCACGGCGCCCGCATGGAAGAGGGCCACCGCCACCACGCCGCCGCTCCAGTCAGCCTTGTCCTTGGGGGCCACCAGCAGGGAGTGGCCGGTCGGCTCCAGCTTGGCGGTGGTGCAGTCCACACCGCCGTCCGCGCATTCGATCAGCTCAAAGTCAAAGCACGTGTCCGGATCCAGGCACAGCTTGTCGCCGAAGCCGTCCAGCGTCGCCTTGCCCACCTCCCACGAGAGCTTGAAGTCCGCCGAGGTCGGGGCCGGATCGCTCTCGGTCTGGCGAGCGACGCGAATCGCGCAGCTGACGGTCTCCCCCGCGCTGCCGGACAGCTCGCAGTACGCCAGGCACGCGGGGATCGCCGTGGACGCGCACCCGCCCTCCGGAGTGCAGGTGTCCGCGGTGCACAGGTCGCCGTCATCGCACAGTGGGGCCGCACCGGGGACGCACCCCGTGTCCGCGGCGCATGTCTCCAGCCCGTTGCACGCGTCGGCGTCGTCGCAGCTCAGCGCCTCTCCCGGCTGGCAGCCGTCTGTGCCGTCGCAGGTCTCGACGCCGTTGCAGGCGTCGCCGTCGTCGCACACCAGCGGCTCGCCCGCCGCGCACCCCGTGTCCGGCTCGCAGGTCTCCACGCCGTTGCACGCGTCGCCGTCGTCGCAGCTCAGCGCCTCTCCCGGTTGGCAGCCGTCCGCGCCGTCGCAGGTCTCCACGCCGTTGCAGGCGTCGCCGTCGTCGCAGGTCAGCAGGGTGCCGTCGACGCAGCCCGAGGCCGGATCGCAGCCCTCCACCCCGTTGCAGGCGTCCCCATCGTCGCAGGTCAGGGCCTCGCCATCCTGACAGCCCGTCGTGGCGTGGCAGGTCTCGACGCCGTTGCACGCGTCGCCGTCGTCGCACACCAGCGCTGCGGCCGTCACGCATCCGGTGGCCGGCTCGCACGCCTCCAGTCCGTTGCACACGTTGCCGTCGTCGCACGCAAGCGGCTCGCCGGGCGCACAGCCGGTCGCGGCCAGGCAGGTCTCCAGCCCGTTGCAGGGGTTGCCGTCGTCGCAGCTGCCCTCGTCGACGTCGCCGTCGCCCGACGCCGCGTAGCAGGTCTCCCCGCCGTTGCCGGAGTAGCCCTCCTCGCAGCAGCCCCCGTCTCCCGGCCCGACCCCCA